>VAYS01000012.1:70627-145893 GCA_005883215.1 Actinomycetota bacterium | reverse complement strand
CGAGGTCGAGAGCCAAATCAGCGTGCGCGACATCACCGTCGACGCCACCGACCAGGAGCATTGGGAGCAGATCCTGTCGGCGATCGACGCGGTGCCCGATGCGCGCGTGCTCGATACCACGGATCGCACCTTCCTGCTGCACGTCGGGGGCAAGATCGAGCAGCACAACAAGCACCCGATCAAGAACCGCGACGATCTCTCGATGGCCTATACGCCGGGGGTGGCGCGGGTGTGCCTGGCCATCGCCGAGGACCCGTCCAGGGCGTTTCAGTACACGATCAAGCGCAACACCGTGGCCGTGGTCTCCGATGGCACCGCCGTGCTCGGGCTGGGGGACATCGGGCCGCGCGCGGCGATGCCGGTGATGGAGGGCAAGGCGATGCTGTTCAAGGAGTTCGCCGGCGTCGACGCGTTCCCGATCTGCCTCGACACAAGGGACCCCGACGAGATCGTGGCTGCCGTGCGGGGGATCGCCCCCGCCTTCGGCGGAATCAACCTCGAGGACATCTCCGCCCCGCGCTGCTTTGAGATCGAGGAGCGGCTCAAGGCCGAGCTCGATATCCCCGTCTTCCACGACGATCAGCACGGCACCGCGGTGGTGGTCATGGCGGCCCTGCTGAACGCGGTCAAGCTCACCGGCCGGCGCCTGGAGGACACCCGGGTGGTCATCGTCGGCCTGGGCGCGGCGGGTATCGCGGTCACCAAGATCCTGCTCGCCGCCGGGGTCCGGGAGATCGTCGGCGCCGACTCGCGCGGCGCGATCCACAGCGCCCGTAGCGACTACAAGGAGGGCACCATGCCTCCGATGAAGCGCTGGTTCGCCGAGGTGACCAACGCCGAGCTGCGCGAGGGCCCCCCGGCCGAGCTGATCGATGGAGCCGATCTGCTGATCGGGCTCTCGGGGGCGCGGGTCATCCCGGCCGAGGCGCTCGCGCAGATGAACGGCGACGCGATGGTCTTTGCCATGGCCAACCCCAACCCCGAGGTCCCCCCGGAAGAGGCCGCGCCGCATGTGCGGATCATGGCCACCGGGCGATCGGACTACCCCAACCAGATCAACAATGTGCTCGCCTTCCCCGGGATCTTCCGGGGGACGCTGGACGTGCGGGCGCGGACGATCGACGAGCCGATGAAGATGGCGGCGGCGCGGGCGATCGCAGACATGGTGGGCGACTCGGAGCTGCGCGAGGACTACATCATCCCCTCGGTGTTCAACCGCGACGTCGCGCCGGCGGTGGCGGCGGCCGTCGCCGAGCAGGCCCGCCGGAGCGGCGCGGCCGCCGCTGGCAACGAGGTCGGCTTCGCCTCCGGCGACACCGGGCAGTTCCAGTCGGTGTCGTAACCGGGCCGGCCCGGGGTTCGCCCTGGGGGCCGCCTAGGGCGAGAGGCTCGTGGTCGGCAGGATCCGATCGAAGGCGAGCGTGTCACCGCGCGCCACATAGCCAGCGTAGCGGCGCAGGGTGGTGTCGCCGGTGGCGGTGACCGAGTAGGGGCCCAGCAGCGAGGAGCGGTCGCGCACCGCCAGCAGCCGAGCCGTGACCGTGGGCCGATCGTTGCCGCGGCGACCGGCGCCGCGGATCGCCGCCAGGGCCAGCCGCATGGCTTCGAAGCCGTAGAGGGCATAGGGATCCGGAACCGCCCCGAACGCGGCACGGTAGTCCGAGCTGAAGCGCTGCGCCGGTGCTCCGTAGAGCCGCAGCGGAAGCGCCGGGTCGGTGACGTAGACGCCGCGCTGGGCGGACCCCAGGGCGCCGAGAAAGTCGGGCTGGTCGTCGAAGTAGGGCAGGAACAGCTTCAGGGCGGGGACGCCGGCGCGCACGCGCGCCAGCGTCTTGGCCGCGGCGGGCGACGGCGCCCCGGCGTAGAGCACGCTGTCCGCTCCCGCCTCGGCGATCCGCTTGATCAGCGCGACGGGGTCGCCGGCGCTGGCGGTGACGTCCTCGCTGGCGACCACCCCCAGGCCCGAGCGGCGCGCCTGAGCGGACAGGATCGCTCCCAGAGCGGCATCGAAGACGTCGCGGTCGCGCAGCACGTAGACCCGGTGAGCCCCGGCCCGTTGCATGTAGGCCAGCTGCGCGACGGCCTGCACGCTGTCGCCGGGCATGAGGCGCACGAAGTTTCGCCGGCCGGCCGGGTAGTAGCGATCGGGCTCCCCCTTTCCGGCATATCGTGGGTCGGTCAGCCCCATGTAGGTGCTCGCCGGGCTGATCTGGGCGATGCTCGCCGCGTTGACGATGGGCAGGGATACCGCGGTGGCACCGGAATCCCAGTCGCCCAGGTAGGCGATCGTGGTCTTGTCCTCGGCCGCCGTACGTGCGTTGGACGACGTCAGCCCGGGGTCCCAGATCCCGGTGGCCGGGTTGGCGTCGTCGAGCGAGATGTAGGCCACCCGGAATCGGCCTACGTGGCCGCCGGCCTCGTGCAGCGCTAGCTTCTCGCCGTTGACGATCGACTGCGCGCGTTGGGGGCTGGGGGTCTGCAGCGGCAGGCTCGAGTACACCGTGACCACGCGGCTGGTGTCGCTCGAGCTGGCCACGCCGCTGGAGCCGCACCCGGCGATCGCCAGCGCGGCAAGCGCCGCTGCGGCGAGCCCCAGGACGGGGGCGGACCGCGGCCCCCGACGGCGCCGGCGCCTGGGCGAGCCGATCGGCGGGCGGGATGTCGACGAGCGCGAGCGGGCCATCGCGTCCGGCGGCTAGGCGTCGAGCATGCGGGCGACCACGCGATCGCCGAGCCGATCGGGGAGCAGGCCCAGCAGGGCGATCTGGGCGCGGGCGTCGGCGCCCACCACGTACCGAGCCCGCGGCCGCCGGGCGGTCAGCGCCCGCAGCACCACGGCGGCCACCCGCTCGGGCGGCAGGCCCCGCTCGCCGCGCTCCCGGGCCATCTTCTGGAGACGCTCGAGCGCGCGACCGTACAGCTCCCGCCCCCGGGGCGGAAGTCGTTCCCGCAGCTCTGTGGCCTCCCGGTCTCCCTTCTCCCAGATCGGCGTGGCGATCGTGCCCGGCTCGATCACCACCACGTCGATTCCGCCCGGACGCAGCTCGCGGCGTAGGGAGTCGCTGAGCGCCTCGAGCCCGAACTTCGAGGCGGCGTAGGGCCCGATGAAGGGCAACGCGGTGCGTCCGCCCACCGAGCTGATGTTGACGATCCGTCCCCGGGCGTGGCGCAGCAGCTCGAGCGCCGCCTGGGTGACCGCCAGCTGGCCCACCAGGTTTACCTCGAGCTGGCGCCGCAGCTCGTCCAGCGGCGTGAACTCCAGCGGACCGGAGACCGCGATGCCGGCGTTGTTGACCAGCCCGGCGAGGCCTTCGGGGGCGGCGCGCTCGATCTGCGCCAGCGCGGCGGCCACCGAACCGCCATCGCTGACGTCGAGCGCGACCGGCGTGAGCCGCTCCGAGGCGCGCTCGGCCAGCGCTTGCCCGGCCCCCTCTCGACGCACCCCGGCAAACACCCGCCAGCCGCGCGCGTCCAGCGCCTGGGCGCACGCTTGCCCGATGCCCGAGGAGGCGCCGGTGACCAGGACGGACGCGGGCGGGCGGCTATCGCTCACTCGCGGCGGCCGGGCAGGAACGGCACCAGCATGCGCAGTGTCGCCCCCGCCAGCACCAGCGCCGTGGTGATCAGGAACGCATCAAAGCCCTTCGAGCCCAGGGCCCAGAGCACGATCCACACCACCAGTCCCGCAACCGTTGTGAGCACCAGGCCCATCGGCGCGCCATCCTACCGGGCGCGCGGCGCGCCGCTTCCGGCCCGCGACGCTCAGCGAGAGGGCTCGGTGGCGAGCGCGGCGGCGAGCTCCTCCACCACCGCGCCCACGCTCGGGGCCGGATCCTCGCCGCGATCGTGGGCTTCGGCGGCGGCGCGAATCAGGCGGCTTCCCACGATCACCCCGTCGGCTCCCGCCCGCGCCGCCTCGACGGCATGAGCGCCGGTGGCGATCCCGAAGCCCACCGCCACCGGGACGTCCGTATGCGCGGCGGCGCGCGCGACGACCGAGGCAAAGGAGTCGGCCAGGCCGTGGCGCTCGCCGGTCGTGCCGAGCAGCGACACCGCGTAGAGGAAGCCCCGGGCGCGGCGACCGATCGCCTCCAGGCGATCGTCGGGCGTGGTCGGGGCCACCAGGGGGACGAGCGCCAGCCCGCGGTCCTCGCACGCCCCCGCTACGGCGGGAGCCTCCTCCAGCGGCAGATCGGGCACGATCAGCCCACTGGCGCCGGCCGCCGCGAGCTCGTCGGCGAACCGCTCGACGCCCCGGGCGAGGATCGGGTTGGCGTAACACATGAGCACCAGCGGCGCCGCGGGCGCCAGCTCGCGGGCCAGCGCCAGCACCTCGGCGGTGTGCACGCCGGCCTCCAACGCCCGGGTCCCGGCCATGTGGATCATCGGGCCGTCGGCGAGTGGATCCGAGAAGGGAACGCCCAGCTCCAGCAGATCGGCTCCGGCGTCGGCGGCCGCCAGGCCGATCCGGCGCGAGCTGTCCAGGTCGGGAAAGCCGGCCATCAGGTAGGGCATCAGCGCCGCCCGCTTGCCGTGCCCGGCAAAGGCGGCCGCGATCTGCTCGATGCCCGTCACCGCGGTGCTGGACCGTCGTCGCCGCGCGCCTCGCGCACCTGGGCCAGGTCCTTGTCGCCACGGCCCGACAGGCAGATCAGGTCGAGCTCGGCGTGCGGGTTGGCCAGCGCCCAATGCAAGGCGTGGGCAGGCTCCAGCGCAGGGACGATGCCCTCCAGGCGGCTGAGCCTGGCAAACGCATCGAGCGCGTCGCGGTCGGTGACCGCCACGTAGCGAGCGCGTCCGCTGTCGCGCAGGAAGGCGTGCTCGGGCCCGGCGCCCGGGTAGTCCAGTCCGGCGGAGATCGAGTGCGCCTCGAGGATCTGGCCGTCCTCGTCCTGCAACACCGCCGAGAGCGATCCGTGCAGGACCCCGGGGCGCCCGCCGGCGGTGAGCGGGGCGCCGTGACGGGTGCTGTCCAGGCCCTCCCCCGCCGCCTCGACCCCGACCAATGCCACCTCGGCATCCTCATAGAAGGCGCGGAACATCCCGATCGAGTTCGAGCCTCCGCCGACGCAGGCGATCACCCGCTCGGGCAGGCGACCCTCGCGCTCGAGGATCTGGGCGCGGGCCTCGTCGCCGATGACGCGCTGCAGGTCGCGCACCAGCGCCGGATAGGGCGCGGGGCCGACGGCCGAGCCGATCGCGTAGTGGCTGTCCTCCACGTTGGCCACCCAGTCGCGAATCGCCGCCGACACCGCCTCCTTGAGCGTGCGGGCCCCGGTCTCCACGGTGTGCACGGTGGCCCCGAGGAGGTCCATTCGCTGGACGTTGGGAGCCTGGCGGCGGATGTCCTCGGAGCCCATGTACACCACGCACTCGAGGTCCAGCAGGGCGCACGCCGTCGCCGCCGCCACCCCGTGCTGTCCCGCCCCCGTCTCGGCGATCACCCGGCGCTTGCCCATCCGCCGCGCGAGCAGGCACTGTCCCAGCGCGTTGTTGAGCTTGTGCGAGCCGGTGTGCATGAGGTCTTCGCGCTTGAGGTAGACGGGGTGACCGACGACGTCCGAGACACGCGCGGCCAGGTACAACGGGGTGGGCCGCCCGGCGTAGTCGCCCAGTAGGCGGTCGAGCTCGTCGGTGAACTGGGGGTCGCGGCGCGCCTGCTCCCACGCCGCCTCCAGCTCGGCGAGCGCCGGCATCAGCGTCTCGGGCACGTACTGGCCCCCGTAAGGGCCGAAGCGGTGCTCGATCGCCTCGGTGCTCATGGCGCGCCCGGCGCGCCTCCGGCCGGGGCCAGTCCGGCGGCGTGGGCCTGGGCGAAGAAGCGCTCGAGCTTATCGGGGTCCTTGCGGCCCGGCTCGGACTCGGTGCCGCTGGCGCTATCGACCGCGAAGGGACGGGTGCGCCGGACGGCCTCGGCGACGTTCTCGGGGGTCAGCCCCCCGCTGAGGATGAGCGGGATGTCCGAGCGGCGCTGGCCCAGTAGGTCCCAGTCGAAGACCTCGCCCGTTCCCCCGCGCAGACCGGCGGCCCGGCCGTCGACGAGGTGCAGGTCGGTGCGAAAGCGCTCGAGCGCCTGTAGGTCCCCGGCGCTGGCCACCGGCCGCGCCTTGATCACCCGAGTCCCGGTGCGCCGTCCGGCCTCGGCACAGAACGACGGGCCTTCGTCGCCGTGTAGCTGGAGCATGGTCAGCCCGACCCGCTCACTCATGTGCACGACGTCGTCGAGGCTGGCGTTGACGAACACCCCGCACAGCTCGACCTTGCGTCGCAGGGCCGCGGCGATGCGCTCGGCCTCGGCGGGCCGGCAGCGCCGCGGCGAGCGGGGATAGAAGATCATCCCCAGCGCCCAAGCGCCCAGGCCGACGGCGCGCTCGGCGTCTTCGAGCGCCGTGATGCCGCAGATCTTGACCGCCGGAACTTCGCCCACAGGGCCACGGTAGCCGGTCCCTCCGCGCCCCGGCCAGCGCGGTCACCCCAGCGCCGCCCAGGCAGCGCCGCCCACCCAGCGCCGCCCTGGGTGACGCGCGCGATCAGCCGCCCGGGGTGGGCTCTTGCACCTGGCGGTTGGGGCGCGATCCGAGCGTGACGGTCACGGTCTGGTGTTTGCCATCACGGATCGTGTCGAGCTTTACCGACTCGCCGGGTCGCTTGCCGCCGATCGCGCCGGCGAGATCGTCGGAGCTGGAGATCGACTTGCCGTCGACGGCGGTGATGACGTCACCCCCGAGCTCGATCTGGCCGGAGGAGGTGTTGGCGGTGATGTCGCCGCCGTGGATGCCCGCCTGCTCGGCCGGGCCGCCGTGCTCAACGCTCTGCACGAGCGCCCCGGACTTCGCCGGCAGGTTGAGGCTGGCCAGCGAGCCGTCGATGGTCACGCTGCTGAGCCCGAGGTACGCGTGCTGCACCGAGCCGCCGTGCTCGATCTGGGGGACGACCTGCTTGGCGGTGTCGATGGGCACGGCAAAGCCGATCCCGATCGAGCCACCCTGACCGCCCGTCGCGCCCCCGTCCGCCGTCTCGATCTGCGAGTTGATGCCGATCACGCGCCCGCCGGCGTCGAGTAGCGGGCCGCCGGAATTGCCCGGGTTCAGCGGAGCGTCGGTCTGGATGACGTTGCTGATGGTGAAGCCGTTGGGCGCCTGGATCTTGCGCTGCAGTGCCGACACCACCCCGGTGGTCAGGGTGCGGTCAAGGCCGAACGGATTGCCGATCGCGATCGTGGGATCGCCGACGTGGACCTCGTGCGAGCTGCCCAGCGGGAGGGGATGCAGGTTCAGGCCGTCGGGCGAGATCTTCAGCAGCGCCAGGTCGGTCGAGCTGTCCTTGCCCACCACGTTGGCGTCGACGACCTTCTGGTCGGCGAGCTTGACCGTTACCTTGACCGCCCCTTCGATGACGTGCGCGTTGGTGAGGATGTGTCCGTCGTGGTCGACCACTAAGCCCGAGCCGGTGGCCTGCCCGCGCTGGACCTGGGGAAACAGGTCAAACGGCGACTGCACGCGCTGGACGATCTGGGAACTAACGAACACCACGCCGGGGGCGTCGCGCTCGTAGATCTGGCGCGGGGTCAGGCCGGTGCTGCGCTGGGCCGCCGAGGAAGTCAGCGGAGCCTGCTGGAAGACGGTGGTGGTGGTTCCGCCGCGCCCTACGCCGGTGAGGAGGAGTGCGGCCGCCACCAGGCCCCCTCCGAGCAAGCCGGCGATGAACGGCAACCGGAGGGCATCCTTGGCTTTCATGCTCTGAGTGTGTGCGTCCGTTCTGAATGAAAACTAAATCTGTCGGCGCCGGGTATGCTCGCCGCCGTGGCGGCTCGAGACCTCGATGTGGTGGTGTTTGGCGCCACGGGCGTCACCGGTCGACAGGTCGTCGCCTACCTGGCCGAACGGGCGCCGGCGACCGGAGCGCGGTGGGGAGTGGCGGCGCGCGACGCGGGCAAGCTCGAGCGGATGCTCGGCCCGGCCGCAGAGTCGGCCGAGAAGCTGGTGGCCGACGTGACCGATCAGGCGTCGCTGGCCGCGATGGCCTCGCGCGCGCAGGTGGTGCTCAACCTGGTGGGCCCGTACACGATCCACGCCCAGCCGGTGATCGGAGCGTGCGTGGCGAGCGGCGCCCACTACGTCGACCTCACGGGCGAGATCCCGTTCGTGCGCCGCATGATCGAGGCCTACGACGCGCGCGCGCGCGACACCGGGGTCAAGATCGTCCAGGTGTGCGGCTTCGAGGCCCTGCCCCCGGACCTCGCCGTGCGCCTGGCGGCCGAGTTGGCCTACGACGAGTGGGGCGAGGGCCTGAGCGAAGTCGATCTCGCCGTGAGCACGAAGCCGCCGCCGGGCATGCCCCGGCCATCGGACATGATCTCGGGCGGCACGCTGCAAAGCCTGGCCGTGGCGGTGGGAGACCAGGACGCGGGCACGGTCAGCGACCCCGCGGCGCTGATCTCCGACGTCGCCCTGGCGGAGCGCGTGCGCCGCCGCAGCCCCATTCCGCTGGCGCCGCGTCGCGACGCCCGCGGCGCGGTGATCGCTCCGATGGCGCCCGCGCCGTTCATCAATCCGGCCGTGATCCATCGCACCGCTGCGCTGATCGCCGCCGAGACCGACGGCCCGGCCGAGCCCTTCCGCTACCGCGAGGGGATCGCGCTCGGGGGTCCACCGGGATCCCTGCCGCTGCGTTACGCCGTGGCCGGGGCCCTCTCGGGCACCCAGATCGCCCTGACCGGGCTGACCCGCGTGCGCCCCACCGTGCGGCGGCGCCTGTCCCAGGGTCTGGTCCGGATCCTGCCCTCGTCGGGGTTCGGTCCGGCCGAGGATCGCCTGGAGGGCTGGCACTGGCACATGTCGATCGACGCCCGCACCGCCGGGGGTCACGCCGCGCGCGTCGACGTCGACGCCGACGGGCACCCCGGGTACCTGACCACCGCGAGGATGGTGGGCGAAGCGGGTCTGATGTTGGCCGCTCCCGATCTCACGCCCGCCCGCGCCGGCTGCCTGACGCCGGCGACGGCGATCGGCACCGCTTCGCTGCAGCGCTTCGAGCACGCGCGACTGCGGTTCTCGGCCTCCGCCTGAGATGGCGGAACATCCACCGCACGGTCGGATGCACAAGCGCGAGACCATCCCCACGGCCGGCAGCCGCGCCTAGGCACGCACGCGAGGCTCGGGCGCAGTGGGCGCTGAGGCCAGCTACGACGAGATCGGGCGCGCCTACAGCGCCACGCGCCGCACCGACCCGACGATCGCCGCCGCGATCTGGAGCGCGTTGGGCGAGGCCGAGACCGTGCTCAACGTGGGGGCCGGGGCGGGGGCGTACGAGCCCCCTGACCGCGAGGTGGTGGCGGTGGAGCCGTCCGAGGTCATGATCGCCCAGCGTCCGGCCCGCGCCGCCCCCGTGGTGCGGGCGCCCGCCGAGGCACTCCCGCTCGCCGACGACAGCGTCGACGCGGCGATGGCGGTGCTCACCGACCACCACTGGTCTGACCGGGCCCGGGCCCTGGCCGAGCTGCGCCGGGTGACGCGTCGCCGAATCGTGCTGTTCAACGCCGACCCCGCCCAGGCCGAGCGTTTCTGGATGACCACCGAGTACCTGCCCGGGTTCCTGGGGCTGATCCCCCGGCGGCTTCGTCGGCCCGGGGCCTGGCGGGCAGAGTTCGAGCGGGCGCTGGGCACCGAGGTGAGAATCGAGCCGGTTCCCATTCCCCACGACTGCCGAGACGGCTTCTACGGGGCCTACTGGCGACGGCCGTCCGCGTACCTGCAGGCGCGCGTGCGCACAGGCATCTCGGTGTTCGCCCGACTCGAGCGCAGCGAGGTCGAGCGCGGGCTCGAGCGCCTGGCCCACGACCTGCAAAAAGGCATCTGGTACGAGCGCCACGCCGAGCTGCGCGAACTGGACGCGCTCGATCTCGGCTATGCGCTGGTCGTGGCCGAGATCTAGGGGTGCCCGTATCACCAAGATCCGCACCACACTCGTCGGACTCCTCGCGCCGCTCACCGCGGCTCTCGCGATCGCCGCCGTCGGGCTGGCGCTCCTCGCCGCCGGTCCGGCCAGCGCTCAGCCCGCCGGGGGGCCCACCGGCAGCTCAAAGGGCTACCCGGTCGAGGACGAGCACGGCAACGTCTTCTACGTCAAGGCCGGCACGCGGTTCGGGCTGTTCGTGTGCGGAGCCGACGGGGAATGGCACTTCGGCTGGCTCGTCAACGCCCGCGTCGTGCCGTCCGGAGGTGCCCCCACCGGGCCCCCCCACCACGGCGTTCTCAAGACCAAGGCGCGCAGGGTGCACCGCGGCTAGTGCCGCACGGTACCCGCGGTCGCTCCTCGCCCCTCAAGCCGAGGTCTCCTCGGGCCGCCGCCCGACCGGGCGGCGGCCCGATTCTGGGCTCACTACCTAGAGGGCGTCAGGCCAGCAGCGAGCGCAGCTCGGCCTCGGGATCGGGCGCGCGCATCAGCCGCTCGCCGATCAGCACCGCGTGGACCCCGGCGTCGCGGAGCTCGCGGATCCGCTGGGCGCCTTCGATCCCCGACTCCGAGACCACGGTGGCTCCGGCGGGAACCTGGTCGAGCAGGGCCAGCGTGCGCTCGACGTCGACAGTGAAGTCCCGCAGGTCGCGGTTGTTGATCCCGATGATGCGCGCCCCCGCCCGCCCGGCGAGCTCGAGCTCGCGCGCGTCGTGAACCTCGACCAGCGCCTCCAGGCCGAGCTCCCGGGCTCGCGCCTGCAGCTCGCCGAGCGTCTCGAAGTCCAGCGCCGCCACGATCAGCAGCACCGCGTCGGCACCCGCCGCCGCCGACTCGAGCAGCTGGTAGGGATCGACGATGAAGTCCTTGCGCAGCAACGGCAGGCCGGTCGCGGTACGCGCCGCGCGCAGGTCGTCCAGCGAGCCGGCGAAGTGTCGCTCCTCGGTCAGCACCGACAGGGCGGCGGCGCCGCCGCGCTCATAGCCAGCGACGATCTCGCTCAGGTCGGCCCCGTCGCGCAGCGTCCCGGCCGAAGGCGAGCGACGCTTGTGCTCGGCGATCACCGACATGCCCGGCGCGCGCAGCGCCGCCTCGAAGCGCCCCTCGCCGCCGCTCGCGCCCGAGGCGGAGGCGTCCAGCTCCGATTCGAGCGCCGACGCCGGCACCCGCTCGCGTCGGGCCGCCACCTCCTCGCGGGTCTCCTCGACGATGCGCTCGAGGATGCTCACGCGCCAGTCCCCGCTCATGCGGCGACCAGCTCGCGGCTGAACTCGACGTAGCGGGCGAGGGCGGCCTGGGCGCGGCCGTCGGCCACCGCCTGGCCCGCGAGCTCGACCCCCTGCGCCAGCGACTCGGCCGCGCCGCCGGCGTAGATCGCCGCCCCGGCGTTCAGCACAGCCAGGTCGCGCGGAGCTCCCGGCTCTCCCGCCAGGATGCCGCGGGTGACCTCGGCGTTGTGCTCGGGCGTCCCCCCGGCGACAGCGTCGGCGGGGGCGAGCTCCAAGCCGAAGTCCTCGGGCGAGAGCGTGTAGCCGCGCACCTCCTCGCCGTTGACCTCCAGCACGCGGGTGGGCGCGCTAGTGCTGAGCTCGTCCAGTCCGTCCTCGGCGCACACGACGAGGGCGCGATCGACGCCGAGCCGGGCCAGGGCACCGGCGATCGTGGGCTGAAAGTCGGCGTCCGAGACCCCGACCAGCTGTCGCCGGGCCCCCGCCGGGTTGGTGAGCGGGCCGAGGAAGTTGAAGATCGTGCGCACCGCGAGCTCCCGGCGCACCGGGACCACGAAGCGGGTGGCCTGGTGGTGGGCGGGGGCGAACATGAAGCCGAACCCGACCTCCTCGATGCAGCGTGCCACACCCTCGGGGGGGAGGTCCAGGCGGGCGCCGAGTGCCTCGAGAAGGTCGGCCGATCCGGACAGGCTGGTGGCCGAGCGGTTGCCGTGCTTGGCCACCGGGCAGCCCGCGCCGGCGGCGATCAGCGCCGCGGTGGTGGAGACGTTGAACGTCGGGCGCCCCCCGCCGGTGCCCGCGGTGTCGAGGAGGTTCTCCCGCGCGGTCTTGACCGGAGTGGCCAGGGCGCGCATGGTGATGGCCAGGCCGGCGAGCTCCTCGACCGTCTCGCCCTTGGTCCGCAGGGCGATGAGAAAGGCGGCGATCTGGGTCTCAGACGCCTCCCCGGCCATGATCTCCCCCAGCACCCGCCCCGCCCCCTCGGCGCTGAGGTCGCGCCCGGCGGCCAGCGCGTCGATCGCCTCGGTCAGGACTCGATTGGGCATCGCCTAGGCCGCGCCGACCGTCGCCGCGGCCCCCACCGGGCCGCGCAGGAAGTTGGCCAGCAGCGCTCGGCCCGCCTCGGTGAGGATCGACTCCGGGTGAAACTGAACCCCCTCGGCGGGCAGCTGGCGATGGCGGATGCCCATGACCACCTCCTGGGCCCGCGCCGAGCACTCCAGGCAGGCGGGAAGGTCGGGGTCGACGACCAGCGAGTGGTAGCGCCCGACGGTGAGCGGGCTCTCCAGGCCCGCGAACACGGTCTGACCATCGTGCTTGATCTGCGCGGTCTTGCCGTGCACCGGGGCGGCCCGGACCACGCTTGCCCCGAACGCCTGGGCCAGCGACTGGTGGCCCAGGCATACGCCCAGGGTTCGCACACCGCCCTCGGGAAAGCGCCGGGCGGCCTCGAGCGAGATGCCGGCGTCGTCGGGGGTGCACGGGCCGGGGGAGATCACCACCCGGTCGGGGGCCGAGGCGAGCAGCTCGGAGACCGAGGCGCGATCGTTGCGCACGGCGGTGGGCTCGGCGCCGAGCTCTCCCAGGTATTGGACGAGGTTGTAGGCGAACGAGTCGTAGTTGTCGATCACCAGCACCCGCAGGGGCACACCGGACCCGTTCACGGCCAGTCCGGCTGGGAGCCGGCGAGCTCGATCGCGCGCAGCACCCCGCGCGCCTTGGCCTCGGACTCGGCGAACTCGTAGTCGGGCTTGGCGTCGGCCACCGTGCCCCCGCCCGCCTGCACGTGAGCGATACCGTCCTTGACCACCACCGTGCGGATGTGGATGCAGGTATCGAGGTCCCCGGCATAGGACAGGTACCCGATCGCCCCCCCGTAGCCCCCGCGCTTGACCGGCTCGAGCTCGTCGATGATCTGCATGGCCCTGACCTTCGGCGCCCCGGATAGGGTGCCGGCGGGTAGCACCGAGCGCAGCGCGTCCATCGCCCCCACGTCGTCGCGCAGGGTCCCGGACACCGCCGAGACGATGTGCATGACGTGGCTGTAGGTCTCCACCTCCATGAGCATGTCCACCGCCACGCTGCCGAAGCGACACACCCGGCCGAGGTCGTTGCGCCCCAGGTCCACCAGCATCACGTGCTCGGCGCGCTCCTTCTCGTCCGCGAGCAGCTCGGCGGCGATGCGCTGGTCCTCGGCCGGGGTCTCGCCGCGCGGGCGGGTGCCGGCGATTGGCCGGGTGGAGACCTGATCGCCGGTGACGGTCAGCAGCGGCTCGGGGCTGGCGCCGGCGACCTGGAAGTCCCCGAAGTCCAGGAAGTACATGTAGGGGCTGGGGTTGACCGTGCGCAGGCCGCGGTAGATGGAGAACGGCTCAATCGCCACCCCGGCCGACCAGCGCTGGGAGGGAACCACCTGGAAGGCGTCGCCGGCATGGATGTACTCGATGATCCGGCCCACGATCGCCTCGAACTG
This sequence comes from Actinomycetota bacterium, assembly GCA_005883215.1. GTDB lineage: Bacteria > Actinomycetota > Thermoleophilia > Solirubrobacterales > Solirubrobacteraceae > AC-64. Next base: position 132,237 of record VAYS01000012.1, on the reverse strand, counting down.
CTCTCGCTTCATATTTGAGGAGAAGTCTGCGGGCGCCCGCGCCGGCGCGGGGCCGGGTGGATGGGGTACCGGCCCGTCCAGCACGGCGCGCACCTCGGTGATCGCCGCGAGCGCATCGGCATAGGCCGTCTCCAGTTCGGCGCCCGCGGAGTCGGCTCCCGGCTCCCCCGCGTAGACGTTGGCCAGGATCGTGACCGTGTGCTTGAGGTGGTCGAAGGCCACCAGCACGTCGGTGAGCATCAGCGCCATGTCGGGCAGCCCCAGGGGGTCGGGGTTGGGGTCGCCCAGCGGCTCGACGGTGCGCACCAGGTCATAGCCGAAGAAGCCGACCGCCCCCCCGGCGAACGGCGGCAGGCCGGGGTCGTGGGCCTGGCGGTAGCGCCCGACCTCGGCCGCCGCCAGCGCGTAGGGGTCGCCGCCATCACCCAGCGACCAGCGCAGCACCGCCCGGGGCCGAAAGCCGATGAACGAGAAGCGCCCCACCCGCTGGCCCTGTTCGGCCGACTCGAGCAAGAACGCGGGGCCGGTGTCGCGGAGCTTGAGGAACGCCGATACCGGCGTCTCGCAGTCGGCGATGAACGTGTGGCGCAGGGGGATCAGATTGTGCTCGCCGGCCAGCGAGCGGACGCCCTCGAGATCGGGCTCGACGCTCGGCTCGGCGCTACCGACGACGGCCAAGGAGCACCTCCGCCGCGTCGGTGAGCGCGCGTCCGCGGCTGCGCAGCAGCACCATCAGATGAAAGACCAGATCGGCGGCCTCCTCGTCCACCCGCTCGTCGGACTCCCCGCCGGCGGCGCGGACCACCTCGCCGGCCTCCTCTGAGACCTTCTCGGCGGCGCGCGCCGGGTCGGCCAGGAGCCCCGCCACGTAGGAGCCCGGCGGGCGCTCGGCGTCGCGCGCGGCGATCGTGCGGGCGAGCTGGGGCAGCGCCTCGTGGGGCGCCGGCGGCTCGAGCTCGCCGCGGTGAAAGCAGGTGCGCTCGCCGGTGTGGCAGGCGGGACCGTGCGGCTGGACGAGCGCGAGCACGGCATCGCCGTCGCAGTCCAGGCGCAGGGCGCGTACTCGCTGAATGTTGCCGCTGGTGGCGCCCTTGTGCCACAGCTCCTGGCGGCTGCGGCTCCACAGATAGAGCTCTCCCCGGCTGCGCGTGAGCGCCAGCGCCTCGGCGTTCATGTGGGCCACGGTGAGCACCTCGCCGGTGTCCCAGTCCTGCACCACGCACGTGATGAGGCCGCGGTCGTCGAAGGCGACCTGGTCGAGGTCGAGCTCGTCCCTGGGGCCGGTCGAGACGGTCTGTTGCATGACCGGAGTCTAGGCGGGCGGTGGTCGGCCTACTCGATGCCCAACCGGTCCAGCAGGCCCTCGTCGGCGCGCCAGTGGCGACGTACGCGCACCACCACGTCCAGGTGCACCGAGCTCCCGAGCTCCCGTTCGATCTCCCGGCGGGCGGCGGTGCCGATCGCCTTGATCTGACGCCCGCCGGCCCCGATCAGGATGCCCTTCTGGGACTCGGCTTCGACCCACACCACCACGCGCAGGCGGATCAGGCCCTGGCGCGGGCGCTCGAGATCCTCGACCACCACCCCGACCGAGTGGGGCACCTCCTGAAAGGTGCGGGCCAGCACCTGCTCGCGCACCAGCTCGGCGACGAGCAGCTCGCGGGGCTGGTCGGTGCGCTGGGCGGGCGCGAACAGGAACGGCCCGGGAGCCAGCAGCGAGACCAGGTGGGCGACCAGCGCGTCCACTCCCTGTCCCGTCTTGGCCGCGATGGGGAAGATGTCATCGCCCACCTCCAGGGCGGCCGCGTCCTGGAGGACGCGCACCACGCCGGGGCGCCCCACCCGGTCGATCTTGTTGACCGCCACCACCACCGGCACCGGGGAGCGGGTGAGCGACCGGGCCAGGAAGCGGTCGCCCGGCCCCACCCCCTGCTCGGCGCTTAGCATCAGCAGGGCGGCGTCGCCGTCGGCCAGCTCGCGCTCCACGCGCGCCTGCATACGGCGGGTCAACGCGTCTCGCGGTCGCTGCACGCCGGGGAGGTCGACCAGCACCAGCTGCCAGTCCGGGCCAGTGGCCACACCGCGGATCGCCGACCGGGTGGTCTGCGGCTTGTCGGAGACGATCGCCACCTTGCCCCCCACGATCGCGTTGACCAGCGTCGACTTGCCCACGTTGGGACGGCCGCCGAGGGCGACGAACCCGCTGCGGGTCTCGCTCACCGCTCGCGCTCCCAGGCCAGCAGCTCGCGCTGGAGGGCGAGCATCTCGCCGTCGTCGCTCTCGTGGTCCATGCCCACCAGGTGGAGCACGCCGTGGACGATCGCCTCGCCCACGTCGGCCGTGTGCCCGGGGCAGATCACCACGTCTCCCAGCTCGCGCGGGCCGGCGGGATCGGCGTCGGCGTCCACGGGGAACGACAGCACGTCCGTCGGCTCGGGCCGGCCGCGGTGGCGGCGGTTGAGCTCGGCGATCTCGCGCTCGTCCACGAACGTCACCGCCAGATGCCCCTCCTGGACCCCGGCGGAGGCGGCGGCCAGCGCGCACAGGCGATGGACCCTGCCGACGGCCAGGCCGGGGACGCCGTGGGAGCCCAGGATCTCGACTTGCAACATCGCGGCCGGGAGGCAGGGGCGACGAGCTCGCGGGCGGGAGGACGCTCAGGGCGTAGGCGGCTAGGCGCGCCGGCGGTCGGCGGGACGGCGCTCGCCGCCCTCGCGGTCGGCGGGGTGCAGTTCGGGGGCCTCGCGCTGGGCCTGCTCGCCGTAGGCCTCGACGATGCGCTGCACAAGCTGGTGGCGGACGACGTCCTCCCCGCCGAAGCGCACGAACTCGATCTCCTGCACCGACTCGAGCACGTCGGCGACCACCACCAGCCCGGAGCGCTGGTCGCGCGGCAGGTCGATCTGGGTGATGTCGCCCGTGACCACCATCTTGGAGCCGAACCCCAGGCGGGTGAGGAACATCTTCATCTGCTCGGGGCTGGTGTTCTGGGCCTCGTCGAGGATCACGAACGAGTCATTAATCGTGCGGCCCCGCATGAACGCCAGCGGCGCCACCTCGATCACGCCGCGCTCCAGGTGGGCCGAGACCCGCTCGGGGTCGAGCATGTCGTGCAGGGCGTCGAACAGCGGCCGCAGATAGGGGTCGATCTTGGCCATCAGATCGCCGGGCAGGAAGCCCAGGCGCTCCCCCGCCTCGACCGCCGGCCGGGTGAGGATCACGCGGCTGACCTCGCGGCGCGAGAGCGCCGCCGCGGCCATCGCCACCGCCAGGAAGGTCTTGCCCGTGCCCGCCGGGCCGATCCCGAAGGTGATCGTGTGCTCGCGGATCGAGTCGACGTAGTGCTTCTGGTTGACCGTCCGGGGCGCGATCCGGCGCCCGCGGTGGCGCCAGACCACGTCCTCGAGCACCTGCGCGGGCTCGCGCTCGGCGGCGATCGCGCCCTGCACCGCGGACACGGTGCCCGGCCCCAGCTCGTGGCCCTGGGCGGACAGGTCGCTGAGCTCGTGCACCACCCGCTCGCCCGCCTGGATGGCGTCCTCGTCGCCGTCGAGGGTGACCACGTTGCCGCGTAGCCACACCTGGCACTCCAGGCGCTCCTCGAGCGTGCGCAGGACCGCGTCCTGGCTGCCCGCCAGCTCCGCGGCGACCTGGTTTGGCACCTCGATCTGCAGACGCATCGGCCGCGGCGCGCCTAGGCGAGCGCCTCCCGCACGCGCTCGGAGACGCGGCGGCCGTCGGCGCGGCCCTGCACCGCCTTCATGGCCAGCGGCATCACCTTGCCCATGTCCTTGGGCGACTGGGCGCCGGCGTCGGAGATGGCCCGGGCGACGATCTCGCCCAGCTCCTGGTCGTCGAGCTCGGCAGGCAGGTAGTCGGAGATCAGCTCGGCCTCGGCCTCCTCGGCCTCCACGCGCTCTGAGCGCCCGCCCTCGCGAAACGCCTCGGCGGCGTCGAGCCGCCGCTTGCGCTCGCGGCGGAGCACCGCCATCTCGTCGGAGTCGCCCTCCTTGGCCGCCTTCTGCAGCTCGGAGAGGACCAGGCGCAACGCGGCCGCCCGCTCGCGGTCGCCGGACTTCATGGCCGCGTTCATGTCCTCGCGCACCCGCTCGGCGACGCTCATCGCGCTCAAGGATAGGCGGCCGTCCGCCCGGAGCATCTCCGCCGCCGCCCGGCGCGGGGTTTGCCGAAGCTCAGTCCTTGAACGCCTCGATCACCGCGGCGGCGCCCTCCAGCCCGGTGAAGGCGGGAGGCCACAAGAGCGTCCACTCGTACAGGCCCCGGCGCCGCTCCTCGTACTGGGCGCGCACCTCGGCCGCGGTTCCGGCCAGAGCGATCGCGTCGAGCATGCGGTCGGAGACGGCGTCGGCCATCGCCTCCCAGTCGCGGCTTCGCCAGGCGTCGCGGATGGCCTCGGCCTCGGGCTCGAAGCCGTGGTGGCGGTGGATGGCCTGGTAGGTCTTCACCGTCGAGTTGAAGGCGATCACCGCTCGGGCGTTGCGCCGGGCGCGGTCTGCGTCCTCGTCTACCGCGCAGGTGACGTAGCCGGCTATGGGCGGCGGCCGCTGCCGCTCCGTGCGCTCGGCCCCCCGGGCCAGCGCGGGACGCACCACGTCGCGCACGTAGTCGGCGGTGAACAGCGGGTGGCCCACCAGCCCGTCGGCGACCGCACCCGCGGCCTCGACCATGCGCGCGTTGACCCCCGCGGTGTAGATCGGCAGGTCCGCGCGCAGCGGAGGTCCCACCGGCGCGGTGGGGTTTACCACCAGGCGATAGAAGCGCCCCCGGTGATCGATGGGCCCCTCGTGCAGCCGCAGCGCGCGGCGCAGCAGCGGCACCAGCTCCTCCACCCGGGCGGCGGGATGCTCGCCGTCGAGGCCGTGCCAGTCCTGCTGCATGCGCCGGGTGCCGGTACCCAGCCCGAGGATGAGGCGTCCCTCCGAGAGCACGTCCAGGTCGCGGGCTTCGGCGGCCAGCACCAGCGGCGTGCGCCCGAACGCATAGGCGATCGCGCTCCCCAACGTGATCTCCTCGGTCGCCACCGCCAGCGCGGCCAGAGGGACGGTCGCCGAGCGGTCGGTGAACTCCGTCGTCCACACCGAGGCGAAGCCGACGGCCTGCGCCAGGCGTCCCGCCTCGACGGTTTCGGACAGCGCGTTGAGGGACAGGACGACCGAGGGACGGCCATCGCCGGTGGCTTTGGCGCCGTCGTTCGTGGCTGGCACCGGGTAAGCATCCCAGGAGCGGCTAGGGGCCGGACAGCAGCACCGCCGCCCAGTCGCCCTCGCTCAGGCGCAGGCGCTCGCGCAAACCCCAGCCCCGGGCGAGGGCCCGCGCCACCTCTGGTGCCTCGCTTGCCAGCAGCCCGCCCGCCACCACGGCCGCCGGAGGCGGCGCGGGCGGGCGAGCGGCGAGCTCGCGCAGCAGGGGCGCCACCAGGTTGGCGCTGATCGTCGCGGCGGCGGGCGGGGTCATCGCGCGCAGGTCGCCGCGGCGCACCTCGAGCGTGACCCCGTTGGCGGCCGCGTTCTCGCGGGTGGCGGCCACGGCGGCCGGATCGTGGTCGATGGCCACCACCGGCGCCCAGCCGAGCTTGGCCGCGGCGATCGCCAGCACGCCCGAGCCGGAGCCGACGTCGCACAGCGAGCCGCGGGCCTGGTCCTCCTCGACCAGGGCGAGCAGCAGCTCCAGGCACAGACGGGTCGTGGGGTGGGCGCCGGTCCCAAACGCCTGGGCGGGGTCGACCACGAGGTCGACCAGGCCGGCCTCGGGGCTCGCGCCGCCGGCGCGGATGGAAGCGGGCGGCGGCGGGGCCCACGGCGGTCGCACGTGGACCCGGCGCCGGCCGGCGGGTCCGGCGACGGTCACCGGCCGATGAAACCGTCTCCAGCGCTCGCCCCAGTCGTCGGCCACCTCGCGGGTGAAGACCTCGACCAGCGCGGCGCCCGCCGCGGCGCGCACCGCCCCCACGTCGGCCAGCTCACCCGGGGCCCCGTAGATCGCGTACTCGACCACGCAATCGTCGACGTCGACCTCCTCGACTCCGGTGGGCGCCAGCGCGAGCAGGTCGGCCAGGACCAGCTCGGACTGATCGCGGCGCACCCGGACGGCGAGGCGGATCATGCGCCGGCCCCCAGGCGCGAGCGAGATGCGCGCGTGCGCGACCGGGACACGCCTCGGCGCGAGCGGCTCAGGCCGAGGTGCGCAGGGCGCGGCGCAGGCGCTGGAACACCGACTCCTCGCCGCGCAGGTTCTCGGGCGTCATCGTCCCCTGCAGACGCTCGACCAGCTCGCGCTGCTCGGCGCTCAGCCGCCGCGGCACGACCACATTGACCACCACCCGCAGATCGCCGGTGCGGCCGCGACGCAGGGCGGGCATGCCCTCGCCCCGCAGCACGATCACCTCGCCGGGCTGGGTGCCGGCCGGCACCTCGACCTCCTGCTCGCCGTCCAGGCCGGGGACGGTCAGCGTGATCCCCAGCGCGGCGGCGGGGGCGGGTACGTCGAGCACGGTCACCAGGTCGTCGCCGTCGCGCACGAAGCGCTCGTCCTCGCGCACGTGCACGAGCACGTAGAGGTCGCCGGGGGGCGCGCCCGGTTCGCCCACGTGGCCGCGCCCGGAGATCCGGATCCGCTGGCCATCGGCGATGCCGGCGGGTACGTCGACCTTCAGCTCGCGCTTGACCACGCGGCGTCCTCGCCCGTGGCACTGCGTGCACGGTTGGCGAGCGATGCGTCCATCGCCGTGGCACACGTCGCACTCGACCGTGCGCACCACCTGTCCGAACGGCGTGCGGGTCACCGCCTGCAGGTGCCCGGCCCCGCCGCAGCGCTCGCAGGTCTCGATCGGCGTGCCCGGCTCGGCGCCGTTGCCCTGGCAGCGATCGCAACGCTCGATGGCGTCGTAGCTGACCTCTACCGACGCGCCCCGGGCGGCCGCCACCAGGTCGACGTCGGCCCGCACCGCCACGTCGCCTCCCGGGGCGGGGCCGGAGCGCGCACCGAAGCGGCCGCCGAAACCCCCGCCGCCGAACGCGCCGCCCCCGAAGAAGGCGTCAAAGATGTCGGCCACCGAGGCGAAGGCGTCGAAGTTGGGGGCGAAGCCGCCCGAGCGCAGGCCCTCGTGCCCGTAGCGGTCATAGGTGGCCCGCCGCTCGGGGTCAGACAGGATCTCGTAGGCCTCGGCGGCCTCCTTGAACTTCTCCTCGGCCTGGTGGTCGTGCTTGTTGACGTCGGGGTGCAGCTCGCGCGCCAGTCCCCGGAAGGCCTTTTTGACCTCGGACTCGCTCGCGGCCCGCGCGACGCCGAGCACCTCGTAGGGATCGCGGGGCATATCGCGCCGGCTAGCCGTGGCCATAGACGTCGAGCGTGAAGCGCGAGAGCTTGTCCGCCGCCTCGCGCACGGTCAGGATCGCGCGCTCGTAGTCCATGCGCACCGGACCGATCACCGACACCGCCCCCAACTTGCGGGCGGGGAGGCCATAGCCGGAGGCGACCAGGGCCAGCGAGCGCAGGGCGGGCGACTCGTTCTCCGAGCCGATGCGCACGTAGACGTCGCGCTCGGACAGGGCGGCGCGCATCACCCGCAAGAGGCTCACCCGGCGCTCGAGAAGCACCATCAGCTCGTTGATCTCGGAGATCTCCTGCACGCCTTCCTCGGAGAACAGGTGCGAAGCGCCTTCGAAGTAGACGGTCTCCTCGGAGGTGTCGGCCAGCTGGGTGAAGGCCGGCGTCAGCTGGCGGATGAAGGCGAGCTCGGTCGGCCCGAGGCTGGGCTCGGCGAGGCGCTGGTGAAGCGTCCGCGCCCCCAGACCGAGGCCCGAGAGCCGCTCGTTGAGGTACTCGCCCGCCCACGCCACCAGGCCGGCATCGACCCCCTGGGCAAAGGTGAAGATCCGCTTGGACACCGCGCCGGTCGAGGTGATGATCACCACCATCACCAGGTCCGCGCGCAGGGCCAGCACCTCGATGTGGCGGATGGTCGCCGTCTCCACCGGAGGGGCGGTTACGATCGCCAGCAGGTTGGTGACCTCGGCCAGGGTCTCGGTGGTGGCGCGCATGGCCTCGTCGACCTCGCGCTGCATGAGCGAGAGCCCGAGCTGCTCGGAGGCGCGCACCGGCACTCCCGACTCGAGCAGGCGGTCGACCACGTAGCGCTGGCCGGCCTCGGTGGGAACCCGTCCGGCCGAGGTGTGGGGGTGGCCGAGCAGCCCGTGCTCCTCGAGCACGGCGAGCTCGTTGCGGATGGTCGAGGAGCCATACTCCATGCCCGGCTCGGCGGCGATCGCCTTGGAGGCGACCGGCTGTCCGGCGCGCAGGTAGCCCTCGACCACCTTGCGCAGGATGAGCTCCTGGCGGGCGGTGAGCATGCTCTCGATTCTAGGGACGGGCTCCGGCGTGCGCCGGGGCCGGGAGACCGGCGAAGCCCCCTCAGGGGCGAAGCCCTACTGCACCTCGACCTCGGCCTCGGCGTTGCGGATGATCTGGTTGTCACCCTGCTGGGCGACGGTGTCGATCACCGCGCGGCCGTCGCGGCGCTCGCGCACCGTGCCGCGGACCACGATCTCCTGCTCGGGAAAGCCCATGCCCCGAAACTGGACCGCCAATCGCTTGAGTCCCTGCGGGCCACCGGCCGCCTCGGTCTGGGCGCGGGCCACCTGGGCCATCGAGTAGAGCCCGTGCAGGATGCGCCCGGGCAGGCCGACCGCCTTGGCGAACTCCTCGTCGATGTGGATCGGGTTGTAGTCCCCGGAGGCGCCCGCGTAGCGGTAGGTGAGGTACTTGTCCGGGGTCACGCGTAGCTCGGGAATGCGCTCTCCGGCTGTGAAGTCGGCCATGCTCACCCTCCTCGGACGATGTTGGTCCAGGTGCCGGTGCAGACGTTGTCGCCTTCCTGGTTGGTGGAAACGGTCTCAAAGACGTAGAAGGTGCGGCCGTCCTTGTCGGAGATGTCCTTGACCGTGGCCGTGGTGGTGATCTCGTCGCCCGCGATCACCAGCTCGCCCCACTGAAACTCCTGGCCGCCGTGGACCATGAGGGCGAAGTTCATCCCCACCTCGGGGTCGAAGATCGCCGGCGCCATCGCCGGAGCGCTGTAGACCACGGCGAACATCGGGGGCGCGACCACGTCGCGAAAGCCGGCTGCGCGGGCCGCGTCGGGGTCGAGGTGGATCGGGTTGGTCTCCCCCACCGCGTGGGCGTACTCGCGCACCTTCTCGCGCCCCACCGCATACACCGCGGGGGGAAAGCTCTTGCCCACTGCCTTGGTGTCGACCGGCATCGCGGCCGGGCAGTGTATGACCTGGGGCCGGCTAGGTCGCGGCTCCCTGGGCGCGACCCCCGCCCGGCGCGCGGCGCCCGTCGAGCTTGCGGGTGTCCCTGGGCTCGACGAAGGGCTCGCGCTCGGCCGGCTCGCCCGCCTCCAGCCGCCGTCCTCGCTCCAGCTCGGCGTTGAGCTCGGCGCCCACCAGGACGGCGAGGTTGGAGATCCACAGCCAGACGAGGAAGATGATCACGCCGCCCAGCGCGCCGTAGGTCTTGTTGTAGGAGCCGAAGTTGGCCACGTAGAAGGCAAACCCGGCCGAGGCGGCGATCCACATCAGCACGGCGACCAGGCCGCCGGGGCTCAGCCAGCGAAAGCCGGGCTGCCTGGCGTTCGGCGCCGCCCAGTACAGCAGCGCGAACATCAGGCTGATCACCACCAGCAGCACAGGCCACTTGGCGATCTCCCAGACGGTGACGGCGGTGCCGCCGACGCCCACCAGGTTGCCGACCTGCTTGGCCAGCCCGCCGGTGGTCGTCACAGCCACGGCGGTCAGCGCCAGGAGCACGATCAGGACGAGCGTCACGCCCACGCGAATGGGCAGCGTCTTCCACGCCGGGCGACCCTCCTCCACGTCATAGATCGCGTTGGACGCCCGCATGAACGCGGCGACGTAGCCCGACGCCGACCACAGCGCGCCGGCCACACCGGTGACGAAGATGACACCCGCCGCCCCCTGGCTCTTCTGCAGGTTCTGGATCGCGCTGGTGAAGATCTGCTTGGCCGGCCCGGGGGCCACCCCGGGGGCCACCTTGCCCAGGTTGTCGATCAGCGGCTGGGTGGCCGAGTGGCCGATCAGACCCAGGATCGCCACCAGCGCGATGAGCGCCGGGAAGATCGCCAGGATCCCGTAGTAGGTGAGCGCCGCCGCCCAGTCGGTCAGGTTGTCCGCCCGGAACTCGCGGACCGTGCGCCGGCCCACGCCCCACCAGGAGCGGCCGCCCAGGTGGCTGGGCTTGGTCGGCCGGTCCGGGCCGCTCGATCCCGAACCGCTCGATGCCGGTTTGCGACGTGTCGCCTGAGCCATCTCGTCCTCCTTCAAGTCGCTATCGGCGGATGGGGCGCTACCGGTTGCTCGAGCGTCCGACGAGTACCCCGGCCAGGAAGGCGCCCGCGGCGGCCAGCGCAAGGGGGTTTCGGCGCGCCTTCTCCGAAGCCTGAGCCGCGGCCCCGGCGGCGGCGTCGGGCGAAGCCTGCTTGGCCTTGCCCACCACCTCGTCCTTCTTGTGGGCCACCGACTGCTTGGCGCCGGACACCTTCTCCCTGGTCCGCGCCTTGACGTCGGCCTTGTATGCCAGCGCGGCGACGGTGTCACCCAGCTCGTGGCGGGTGCTCTGGATGTCCTGGCGGATCTCCTCGGGCCCGCGCGGCTCGGTCACCGTCGTGCTGTCTGCGCCCGGGTCTTGGCCCATTGCACGTCCTCCTTCACGCTCTCGGTGGCTTGCTCGGGAACCGGCGGGGTCGCTTGCTGGACCTTGCCCTTGCCGGCGAGCGCCAGCCCCCCGGCGATCGCCCCGTAGACGGCGCCGACGATCAGCGCGGCCAGCCACCCCGCGACGGCGGTCGCCAGGCCGAGGATCGCGCACGCGGTGAGCGCCCCCAGGGCGTAGAAGCCGAGCATGCCCGCCCCGCCGAACATGCCGGCGCCGATGCCCGCGCGCTTGCCCTTCTCGGCGAGCTCCGCCTTGGCCAGCTCGACCTCCTCGCGGGCCAGCCGGCTCGTCTGCTCTGAAAGCTGCTTGACCAGCTCAGCGACGGACGCGTTTGAGGTCTGACCGTCGCGCACCTGCGTTGCCTGGGCCATCTTGTCCTCCTGTCGGGCCTCATGCCCTTTGCTTCCCGCGGCGTAGGGTCCTAAACGGTCGGCAGCGAGAGGTTGCGCCGGCGCGGTCCGCCAGCTGGCGGGGGTTCTTGGGCGCCGGGCGGGACGGCGGTCAGCTGGCGTAGCCGGAGGGCTGGCCCGCCGACTTCCAGGCCGAGACCCAGTCGGTAGCGATCTGGCTCTGGGCCCGTTCGAGGGGAAGGCGCCCGGTGCAGACCTGATCGTGGAGGTGGTTCTCCAGCGCGTCCTTTTCGTGGTAGCCAGGCGTCGGGCTGGCCGCCTCGGGCCACAGGTTGGCGGGGTCGTTGCCGCCGCCCAGCTCGAGCGCCACCAGGTGGTCGATCTCGTAGGCGCCGCGCAGGTGGCGGCCTATCCCGTAGGAGCGATAGACGCGTTGCTTGAGCGCGGGATCGACGCTGCGGACGGTGGGCGTGTAGCCGGGCCGACAGATGCGCGTCAGATCGGTGGTCAGCACGGCGCCGGGCGTGCACGCCGGGTCCGGGAGCGCGCCGCGCGTCACACAACCGTCGTGGCGCGCCGGGGGCCTGAGCGGGCGCCCGGCCCCGGCGGGCGAGCCGCCCGAGCCCGGGCCGGAGCCCGCGCCTGGGCCGGTACCGGAGCCCGAGCACGAGCCGAGCCCGGCCGCGGCGCCCGCCGCGGCGACCGAGGCGAGGGCGAGCGTCGACATCCGCCACCGGATTAGGGCCAGCGCCCACCGCCACCCGACGAAGGCCAGGCCCCATCGCCGCCGCCTGCGCCGCGGGCTCCCCGGCCTCCCGGGGAGCCCCGCGGCGGACGGGGGAGGCGGAGGGCTAGAAGGGGACATCCTCGCCCGACGCCGCCAGCGCGGGCTCGGCGGCCTCCAGCGCCCCATCGCCCGCCCCCGCCGAGGCGGGCGGCGAGCCGAGGAACTGCACGGCGTCGGCGATGATCTCCACCGCCTGGCGGCGCTGCCCGTCGTCGGTCTCCCACTCGCGCCATTCGAGGCGTCCGTCGACGGCTACCGGACGACCCTTGGCCAGGAAGCGCGCGCAGTTCTCGCCGGGCGCGCCCCACACGCTGACGTCGAAGTAGTTGGGCTTGTCCTCCCACTCTCCCGAGTCGGCGTTCTTGCGCCGGGTCGAGCAGGCGACGCGCAGGCGGCACACGCTCGCGCCCGAGGGCAGCGCCCGCAGCTCGGGATCCCTAGTCAGGTTCCCGGTTATCAGGGCGCGGTGGAGGTTGGACGACATCTAGAGCGAACCCTCCTTCGTGATAGGTGCTCTCCCCAAGCGCCACCGTAGGGTCCGCTTGGGACGGGATCGTCGCCAGATCGCCCCCGCGGGGATCGAGGATCTCCCGCAGTGGCCGGACGTCGACGAACTCCTCGGCATACATCGCGACGACCGCGCGCCGCAGCGCGCGCTCCGCCGGCGGGGAGGCGTAGTAGAGGACGCCGCACACCCGGCGGTTGCGCGCCCACGCCCGGCAGATCGCCTGCAGGCGCCGGGGCGCCTTGACCGTGAGCTCGACCTCGATCGCCAGCGGCCGCCCGCCGTCCTGCTCGCTCGGCCACAAGACGAGGTCGGGATGATGACGGCGCGGCTCTCCGTCGCGACCGATACCCAGCTCGGCGCTCGCCAGCGGTCGGCCGCACCCGCGCTCGGCCGCGCGCAGCTCACGGTCGCTCATCACCCGTCTCGGATGCTCGCGCTCGAGCGCCACCGCCACGCGCGCGCACGCCCGAGCGTGCATGAAGCTGGCCGCGCTCACCCGGCAGGTGGCCAGCTGGTCAAGGCCCGCGGCCCGCAGGCCCGAGCGGGTGGCCAGGTACAGCGCCGGCTGCTCGGCGAGCATTCGCCGACGCGCCAGCAGCCCCGCCCGCGCGGCCGCGCCCAGCTTGGCGCGCGCCGCCCGAGCGCCGAGGCCAAAGCGCGCCGCCGCGTCGTCGGCGGTGGCCGCCCCCAGGCGCCCGATCCAATGCACGATCGTCAGATCGCCTTGACAGGACATGGTGCTCCTTTCTGGGATTGGGGACGGGCGGGGCTTGCGCTCCGCCCGCGCAGACCGGTCCGGACGTCGGGCCGGTTGGCCGGGGCTCGGAGCTCCGCTAGGCCGCGGCGCGAAATACCCGGGCCACCCGCGGGCGCTCGCGCCCGCTGGCGCTGACCACGGCGGCGACACCCGGCGCCAGGCTCTTGATGAGGTCGGGGTGGACGATGTACTCCCGCCCGCGGCTGCGTGTGCTGGTGCCGCTCGGCGCCGGCCCGGCCAGCCCGAACGAGGTGCGCTGCTGGCTGACCCAAGTCCCCTGGGTGCCCGCCACCCCGGCCACCAGCTCGGCCGAGTCGGGCACCACTTGGCGGTGGGCGACCAGCGCCGAGACGTTGCCCAGCACCTGGTGCAGGAGGGTGTCGCCGCCCGCGGCGCGCAGGTCGGAGAGCTCCTGGGTCCCGAGCAGGAGACTGATGCCCGCCGCCCGCGTGCGGGCGAACAGCCGCGCTACCTGGGGCGCCGCCAGTGCCGAGAACTCATCGACCATGACCGTCGTCGGCACCGGCGCTGCCTGGTGCCGGGCCGCGGTGGACAGAACGTCCTGCAGGATGGCGGCGCCCAGCATCTGGCCGAGCAGCGGGCGACGGTCGGCCTCCAGGCGAAAGAGCACCACGGCGCGCTCCGCCACTGCCTGGCCCAGGGTGAAGGCGGCGCTGGGCGACGCCTCGGGATCGAGCCAGCGCCCGGCTTCGGACTCGGCCAGCACGGCCAGGCGGTCGCGCGTCCCGGCCAGGTCGCGCAGCTGGTGAGGCGTGAGCGAGTCCAGGTACGCCCACAGCCGCCGCGCGTCGGACTCCGGAAGCGAGCGGCCCAGGACCTCGAGCTGGATGGGTTCGAGGTAGCGCACCAGGCGCGCGGGGGTGATCGGCGCGTTGGCCAGGCGCATCGCCCGCACCGCCTGGCCGAGGTAGCGCTGGGCCTGGCGCAGGTAGTGCGGCTCGGTGTAGCGCTCGGCGGCCAGCGCCCGATCGACAATCTCCGTGTCGACCCCGTCTCCGTAGGGGTTGTAGACGGCGGGGCCGTCCGGCGTCCACTCCAGCAGTGGCCGTCCGCTGCGCTCGGACTGGGACACCAGAGCCGCGCGCAGCGCGTCGTCGCCCTTGGGGTCGATCACGATCGCGCCGTGCCCCTGCTCGATCGCGCGGACGGTGATCCAGGTCTGGGTCACGGTCTTGCCCGAGCCGGTGGCGCCGACCACGAGCACGTGCGCGCCCTCGCGGCGACCGAAGGGAACGCGCACCGGCAAGCCGCCCTGATCGCGGCCGACGACCAGGCCCTGCGGACCACACCAGCGTCCGGCATTGAGCTCGCGGCGCGCCCAGCGCCGACGGAGCACTTGCAGCGGGCCCCGGCGCGCCGCGGCGGCGAGGGCAAGGTCGCCGCCGGCCTCGCGGTCGCGCTGATCCCACCGCAGCGAAAGCCAGGTCGCCAGCGCTCCGCCCACGGCGCAAATCCACCCCGCGGCGTGGCTGATGTCCCAAACGGGAACGGCGAGAGCCGGCCCGCCCAGAGCCCAGGTCCAGCGCTCGCCCCGGCGACGCAGATAGAGCGTCACGGCCAGCGCGGCGAGCGCCGATAGCCCTCCGATCAGCGCGAGGTGAACCAGGCCGGCGGCGGTCTGGGAGAGGAACTGCTCGGGCGTCCCGAGCGATTGATCGCGCATGGTTGCTCCTTTCGGTAGTGGTCTTGCGCGAGGGAAAGAGGGGTCGTCGGTCCGCGCGCCGTGCGGGCGCGTAGGGACAGGCGGGTGCGACCGCCGGAGCCGGGGCGCGGCCCGTGGCCACGGTCGGGCCGGGCCCGACGGATCCAGGGCCGGCCGCTCGGGTCCGGGCCGGTCAGGCGGCGGAGCGAGAAGGTGACGGCGCGCACCCCGGTCCTCTGGCGGACCGCGGTCCTCGGGCCGGTCTCGGTGCGATCAGGCGGGCAGGCCGGGGCGGCGCAGGCAGTAGCCCACGCCCCAGATGTTGACCACCAGCTCGGCGGCCTGGGCGTCGGGGTGGCCGTCGCCGTTGAGCTTTCGCCGCAGGCGGCTGGCGTGACTATCCACGGTGCGTGTCATATCCGAGCCGGCCTGGAAGCCCCAGACGTCACGCAACAGCTCGGACTTGGTGAACACGCGCTCGGGCTCGGCCGCGAGGTGCACCAGCAGCTCGTACTCGCGCTTGCGCAGGACGACCGGGCGCCCGCCCAGGATGACCCGCTGGGCCGCCCGGTCGATTTCCAGCTCCCCCAGCTGGACCCGCGACGCCACAGAAGGCCTCGCGCGCGTCCGGCGCAGCAGCGCGCGCAGTCGGGCCCGGAGCTCGGGATACGAAAACGGCTTGGGCACGAAGTCGTCGGCGCCCGCTTCGAATGCCCGCAGTACGTCGAGCTCGTGGCGCCGACGGCTGAGCACGATCACCGGGCAGGCGGAGCTTGGGCCCGACCGAATGGTCCGCAGCAGCGCTGTCGCCTCCACGCCGGGAGCAAGATCGCCGAGGACGATGGCGGCCGGGGTCTCGTCGCGCAGGAGCCGTTCGGCGCCGCGAGCGGTGGAGGTCAATCGTGCCCCGTAGCCGTCCGCCGCGAGCTGCTCGCACAGGAACTCGCGCGTGCCGGAATCGGCTTCCACCAGGAGCAGCGCGGCGGTCATCCGAGCTCGACCTCGTGCGGGCTGACGCCCAGCCCGCGCCGCGCGATCAGGGCGAGCACGTTGCTGTGGATCCAAGGCGTGGGTCGCTTCCCCCCGCCCTCGGGCAGCAGCCCGAGCCGCCGCCCGAGCCAGCTCGTCTCGCCCGAGACGTTGCCCCGCGCGTCGCGCTTGACCCTCCCGCACCGCATCGCGATGAGGCTCAGGCTCATGCCGTCGGCGACGGCCCTTTCGACGGCGTCGCGCAGCAGGCGATTGAGCACGATCGGGCTGGCGGCGAGCCGTTCGAGCTCGGCCGAGAGAGTGGCTACCGAGAGCCGGGGGTCTGACCGGTGGCGGGCCGCCGCCCTGACGCTCAGCGTCCGCGCCGGCTCGTAGGACTCGAGCGCACCGATCACCGCACGCAGGCTGAGTACCGGTCCTCCCGTCTCCGCCGGTGTGCCCGACGACCGCGTCCAGCGCAGCTCGGCGAGCTCGCGGCCGGGGATCGACACCCGGGCAAGGGCGAAGGGAGCGGTCGACGGCGCCGCGAGCTCTTGCGTCTCCGCTCCCAGCTCGGGCCGCGCCCAGACGGGGACGGCGACGAGGTCGGCCTCGTGGGGCGGCCGACAGCGCGCGGGCGGGGGATCGCGCAGGTACTCGTCACACACCACGCGGGCGTTGGTCTCGGGCTCGTCGGGCGCGAGATGGGCCAGCAGCCGCGGGTCCTCGCCCGTGTCGGCGTGGCGGTCGATCAGGACTCGGCTGCCGGCGTGGGCGGGGATGACGACGATCTCGCGGGCGCAGTGGTCGGGGTCGAGGTAACGGGCGAGGACGTGCCCGTCCAGATCCGTGCCGGGGGGCGCGCAAGATGATGGCGCCGGCACGAGCTCCTGGGCTTCTCCTGTCCCGATCCCGATCCCGGTCGTGGCGGCCATCCCGTCCCTCGGCTGCCCCTTCCGTCGCACGGCGGGCGACGGGACGAGTCAGAGGAAGAGGCGGGGCCGCCGAGGAGGAGGAGGAAGAGGAAGAAGAAGAAGAAGAAGGAGAAGAAGGAGAAGAAGAGAGCCGTGGAGGCTAGGCCGCCCCGGGGCCCCAATTCCTCGCGCCTGGCCTCGTCCTATGGGCGATTGCGTGCGCCGGCGGGGCGACGCCTCGGCGACGAACAGGGTGCGCTCTCGCCCGCCGTAGCGCCACCGGTCGGGGCGCTGCCCGGCGTAGGCGTGGGCGGCGGTGAGCAGGCGGTCGGCGAGCTTCACCAGGGCTACGGCGGCGTCGGCGTGCCGGCACACGAACACCGCCACGGGCACCACCGCGCCCTGGTAGCGCGGCACGGTGTCCGCCCATCCACCGAGGAAGTGATCGTAGGTCTCGAGCAGCGCCGCCTGCCGCGCTTCGGAGCTGTCGCCGATCCACTCGACGAGCACGTCCAATGAGGGGGCTGGGGTGGTCCTCATCGCTCGCTCCGCCGAGGGTCGGAGCTCGACGATGGCTGTCGGGCTGAGGGCGCGAAACGCGCGCACGGGCGCTCTGTGTGAGGCGCCGGGCGTGGTGCGCATCAGGCCGTCGGGCACGCGTCCCCCGGCGAGCCGCAGGTCCCCCGGCCCAAGCAGCCGGCCACGGGGACCGGACGGCGGGGTGCGCCGCGCTCGTCCCGGCCCACCGATCGACGCGGTCCGGGCTCCCGCGGCGTGCGCGAGCGCGAGCGCCCAGCCCACGCCGTGCAGGGTGCGTCGTGCGGCGCCGACGAGTTCGTGGGGCGCCTCCCGACCGCCGGCGGTCTCGGGCGGCGTGGGTGTGGAGCCGGTGCCGACCGGCGAGGGGGGCAAGGCGCCGGCCGCCCGCAGCGCACCGCCCGCGGACTGGCTCAGCCGGTAGGCCATCGGGGCCGCGCCGCCGTCGTGCCCGTGCGTCTGGAAGCGCTCGACCCAACCGTCTTGAAACAGCGTCCGTAGCCGGCGCTGCGTGGCCGTCGGGTCGGCCTCTGGCCACAGCTGGCGGTGAAGCTGTGGTGCCAGGGCCCACTCCAGCTGGGCGATGAGCCGGAGCAGCTCGATGTCGCGGCCCGCGGGAAGTTGCCCGGCCGGCGTGGACGGTCGCTGCACCCGCACCCGGCGCGCCCCGTCGAGAGCGACGAGCTCGGCCAAGCTGTCGGGGAGGGCCGCACGGTCGTTAGTCGCGCGGGCGCGGGCCCCGCGCGCCCCGGGGAGCTCGCCGGATCTGACCCCGGCGCCCGGGTCGGCTCCGCCCGTCTCGAGCAGCGGCGAACCGGCCCCGGGCCGGTCGGCGCACCCGTCCCACGGAGGCTGATGCAGGTCAGCCAGGAAGCGCCCGCCGCGGCGCTCCTGCGCCGCGCGGTGGTGCTCGGCGAGCCGCGAATCCAGGCGGATGCGGTGCGTGCGCGCGATGAACGGCGCCTGGCGACCGCGCGCGGTCACGAGGCTCACGGCGGCGTGATGCGGGGGCAGGTGAAGGCGCAGGTCGGTTTGGGCGAAGGGACCAGCGCGCCGGTCGGCCGAGCGCCCGGTCGCGGGCGGACCGGCGAGCAACCGGGCGGCGGCCTCGGCCTCGCGCTCGGACGCGGTGGCGAAGTACACCCGGTGGGCGAACAGCGCGTCGAGCTGCTCGCGGACCTCGGCCTCGATCCACTGGGCGTCGGTCTGCCAGCACGCGAGCGTCTCCAGACCGGCCGAGCGCTTGAGCGCGAGCGTGTGGGCGAAGCCTCGATTGATGACCAACGGCGCCTCGTCGATCTTGAGCGCCACCGTAGTGCGCTGCGCCGCCGGCACCGCGTCCTGCTGTCCCGCCAGCGTCGCGTCCAGCATGCCCAGAACGAGCTGCATGACCACCGCCGTGTTGCCCGGACCCATGCGCCCGAGCGCCCCCTTGACGACGAGCACTTCGGCGCGCTCCACGATGCCGTGCAGGTCGATGCGCAGCGAGTCGTTGAGCAGAATGCGCTTGACCGATGGCGAATTGAGCACCCGGGCTAGCTTGTTCGCCGGCGCGTCGAGCTTGGCCGTGGTCGGCCCGCGCGCCCCCTGCAGCTGCAGGGGCAGCTCGGTGCAGAAGAAGTCGGTCACCTCCTTGAGCTCGGGAAGACGGCGCAGCCGCGCGACCACGCGCTCGCGAAACGCCTCGCCCTCGCCGCTCACGGACAACAGCCGCGCCGCATCCCACAAGCTGGCGTCGCGGTCATAGGCCAACGCCCCCAGCACGGCATTGCGCAGATAGCGCTCCGAGCTGGCGCGTATGTCTCCCTCGGCGAACAGGTGCCGCAGGGCGCCGACCACGTAGTCGGCGATCACGTCGGGGGGCGCGTCCAGCGCCAGGGGCTGCAGGCCACACGTCGGGTGGGCGAGGTCGAGCAGCGTGCACGTACGTGTGGCCGGCACTACGCCGAGCACTCCCTCGGCCGCGTCGCCCTTGGGGTCGAGGACGACGATCGCACAGCGATCTCGGGTCAGATCCTCGGCCACGCTGGATAGGAGCAGGGAGGTCTTCCCCTGGCCCACGGCTCCGGGCGCGGCGAGGTTGAGGTAGCGCAGCTCGGGCGCCACGGTGATCGGGCCCAAGGCGTCGCGCAGCAGACCGGTGCCGGCGGGGCGACAGACCTCCGGGGGTGCGGGTGCCAGCGGCACCGCGCTGCGCGGCACGGGAACCGCGGCGAAGCCCGGCGAGGGCAGCTGCCACACCTCGACCAGCTCGCCGGTGGCGTGCAGTCCGCGCATCACCGCGGGCAGGGGATTGCCCTCGCCGCGCTCGACCCGCCGCCGGTAGAGCCCGAGGGCGCGTCGGAGCGCCGCGCCCCGCGCCACCAGCCGGATGGCGGTCACCTGCGCGCGCAGATGGGCCGCCACCTGTTCGCAGCGCGGGCGGTCCGGGCCCATCACCCGCACGTCGGCGAAGAACAGCCCCCGCGGGGGCGGGCCGGTGTCCGACGGCAGATCCCAGACCGCCGGAGCGCGCTCGGCGGGCGGGATGGGACGCCGCGACCTCCTGGCCGCGGCGAGCCACTCGGGGGCGGGCGTGAGCGCCAACTGCACGTGCGTCTCGGCCCCGGCGGCGGCCATCGCGATCAGCAGGCCGTCCGCGGCCGCCCGGTCGTGCGCGCCGCGCTCGCCTTCCGAAGCGCGGGCGGCGGGCGCCCATGCCCTTCTCAGCCGAACCAGGTGGGGCGGCGCCCGGAGCGGGGCCCGCGCCGGCGACAGACGAGCGTTCGGGTAGGCCTGGCGCAGGGCGGCGGCCACCGCGCTCGCGCGGTGACGGGGACAGCAGACCGCGATACGCGCGCCGTCCGCGCCGCGGGCGAGCCCGATCTCCAGGGCGAGCGACGGCTGGCCCAGGACCAGGCGCCGGAGCGGTCGCTCCAGCAGCGCCTTGTGCAGGGCCTCGTACATGGCGAGCAGGTCGCCGTCGGTGGGAGCGTCGCCGCGGTAGGCGAGCACCTCCAGGCGCACGTAGCGGCGATGCGCTCGCGCGCAGATCCGCGCCGCGGGAACCCCGACCATCAGGACCGCGGTCAGCAGAGCGCAGACACCCGTCATGCCTGTTTCTCCGTCGTCGATCCCAGGTTCGGACGCCCGGGCTCGCAGTGGGGCTAAAGCGCGCTCCCGGCGGGGCCGATACCGCTCATGGAGGCAGATTCGATGACTATTCGCGCACTGCTGATTCGCCTGGTCCCTGTGTTGGCGTGCATGCTGCTGGCCGGCGCAGCGCCGGCCGCCGCCGCGTCGAGGGTCGCCGCCAGCGGCCGGGCGTCGGCGAGCGCGGCCCGCCACGCCAAGCGCCCGGCGGCACGGCGGTGCAAGCGTCGCACCCGCAAGGCAAGGCCCGTCCGTTGTCGCGCGCGCCGGGGGGCAGGCAAGCGTCCGGTAGGCAGAGCGCCGGCGACCTCGCCTTCTGTGCCCGCGACCTGCGCCGGCGCCGACCTCGCCCCCACGCCAGACGACATCGACCAGGTGCGCTCGGCGACGACCTGCCTGGTCAACCAGCGGCGCGCCGATGCCGGCCTGCCCGCCCTGCGCCCCAATGGCGTGCTGCAGGGGGTGGCCCAGGCCCACTCCCAGGAGATGGTCGCGCTCGACTACTTCGCCCACAACAGCCCGACCGGGCAGACCCCGGCGGCACGTGTGCTCGCCTCGGGCTATATCCCGGCCGGCAGCGCCTGGTCGCTCGGGGAGAACATCGCGTTCGGCACCTCCGAGCTGGGCACGCCGCGGGAGATCGTCAAGGCGTGGATGGCCTCCCCGGGACACCGGGAGAACATCCTCGACTCGAGCTACCGGGACACCGGCATGGGCGTGGTGGCCGCCGCGCCGCCCAGCATGTCGGGCGGCGAGCCCGGCGCGACCTACACCCAGGAGTTCGGCGCCCACAGCTGACGCGCCGGGCCCTGTGCCGTCGCGGGTGGCGCGCGGGCGAGCGGGCGAGCGCTACCCGACCGGGATCGCCGGCGGGGACCCCGTCTTGAACAGGGTGGCCAGCAGCACCACCACGCGCCCATCGGCGCGGTTGGCCGCCCGGTGGACGTCGCTGGGCACCTCCACGATCCATTCGCCGGCGCCAATCTCCCCCGTCTGCCCGGCCGCGATGCGCCGGACGCGGCGCGGGGCGGCGTCGGCCGCCCCGCGCATCACGTCGACGAACCCGTTGCGAACGGTGTAGGTGAGGACGCCCTGCTGCACGTAGGCGATCTGGGCCCCCGGGTGGCGGTGCAGCGCCAGCTGGGCGCGCGGCGGAATCACCACCCGGTAGAGGCCGAGCGTGCGCCCGCGCACACCGACCGGGTTGGCCTTGGCGCCCAGCATCACCCGGCTGACGGTCGGCGGCCGGCCGCTGGCGTGCACATCCCAGGTGTGGGTGGCGACTACCGCGGCGGCGGCGGTCGCGGCGAGCGCGCCGCCGAAGGCAGCGCGCCGATGGAGGGCGTGGGCGTTCATGGGGACTCCTCGGGGTGGTGGGGTGAGCTAGGACTCGCGCTCGCGGAGCTCGACGCGGCGGATCTTTCCGGTCAGCGTCTTGGGCAAGTCGGCGACGAACTCGATCCGGCGCGGGTAGGCGTATGCGGACAGGCGATCGCGCACGAACGTCTTGATCTCCTGCGCCAGGTCCTCGGATGACGCATGGCCCTCGGTCAGCACGATGAAGGCCTTGACCACATGGCCGCGGCGCTCGTCGGGAAGGGCCACCGCCGCCGCCTCGGCCACCGCGGGATGCTCGAGGCAGGCCGACTCGACCTCGAACGGGCCGATGCGATAGCCGGCCGAGATGATCACGTCGTCGGCGCGCCCCTCGTACCAGACATAGCCGTGCTCGTCCATGCGCGCCGCGTCCTTGGTGTGAAACCACTCGCCCCCGAAGGTCTCCTCGCTGGCCTCGGGCAGGCCCCAGTACCCCAGGGGGTAGTGCGGATTGGATCTGGCCCTCAGGCAGATCTCACCCTTCTCGCCGGCGGGCACCGAGCGCTCGTCCTCATCGAGGATCGCCACCTCCCAGCCGGGCATGGGTCTACCCATCGAGCCCTCGCGCACCTCCATGAAGGGGAAGTTCGCGCACAGGGGATAGGACTCGGTCAACCCGTAGTAGTCGAGCACCGTCACGTCATAGTGCTCGCGGAACCAGCGGATCGCCTCGGGGTTGAGCGGCTCGCCGGCCGAGCACACGATCCGAAACCGCTGGGGGTAGCGCGTGCGCGCGTCGTCGATGGTCATCATCGAGCGGATCGCCGTCGGGGTGGCGAACACGTTGGTGACACCGTGGCGGGAGAGGAAGTCCAGCTGCTTGTGGGGATCGAATCCTCCCTCGCGCTGGTAGACGCACTGGACCGCCCCCAGCCGCCAGGGCCCTAGCAGCGGGCAGATCCCGGCCGCCCACGCCCACTCGCCCATGCCGTGAAAGCGCTCACCGTCCTGGATGTCGTGGCAGTAGACGAACTCCTCGTGGGCGAGCACGTAGCGGTGTGCGTGCACGATGCCCTTGGCCAGCCCGGTGGTCCCCGACGTGTAGTAGAGCTGGGCGGGATCGTCGGCGGCGGTGGGCACGGCCTGAAAGTCGGTGGACGCTCCCGCGAGCGTGTCGGCGTCGAGCACCAGGATGTGCTCGGCCAGATCGGCGGAGAACCGCGACGCGTTGGCCTGGTCGGTGACCAGGACGGTGGGCCGGGCGTCCTGGCAGCGGTGGCGGATGCCCTCATCGCCGTAGAGCACGGACATCGAGAGCAGCAGCGCCCCCAGCTTCCAAGTGGCAAAGAACACCGCGGCGGTTTCGGGCGTGGCCGGCAGCACGACCGCGACGCGGTCGCCGCGCCCGACGCCGAGGCCCGAGATGACGTTGGCCGCCTGCTGTGAGAGGTCCTGCAGCTCCCCCCAGCTGACCTCGCGCGTCTCGCCGGAGAAGTGCTCGTGGATCATGGCCAGCTTCTGGCGGGGGTGACGGTCGCACACGTCGGCGGCGATGTTGTAGGTGGCGGGAACCTCCCAGCGGTGCTCGGCGCACGCCCGCTCGTAGGACATCTGGGTCGTGGCCATCTCGTCTCCCTTCTTGGCATCCGAGGGCTCTTGCCGGGACAGTCTCTCAGGCGACTCGCCGCGTGAGCCCGGCCACGGCGTGGCGACGATATCGTCGCCGCCCGAGCTCGTGCTCTATGCGATGGCGGGCGCATGCCTGCTTGGGCTGGTGGTGACCGCCGCGTTTCGCATCGAGCCGCGGGGCCGGGCGCTAGACGAGGTGTCGCTGGCGGCGCCCCGCCTGCCGGCCGAGCGGCTCGCGCCGGCGTGAGCCTGGCGGTGGGCGCCTCCCTACTCGGGAGTCGGAGGTGCCT
The DNA here is from genome assembly GCA_005883215.1 of Actinomycetota bacterium. Lineage (GTDB taxonomy): Bacteria > Actinomycetota > Thermoleophilia > Solirubrobacterales > Solirubrobacteraceae > AC-64. Next base: position 108,629 of record VAYS01000012.1, on the reverse strand, counting down.
CCGCCGAGCGCTCGGGCCTGGGGGTCGCGGCCGGCGGAGAGGCCGCCTGGGCCTCGAGCCTCTCGATGAGCTGCTCGCCTTCGACGTCGAGGTCGGGCACGCGGCGCGCCAGCCAGCCGGGAAGGTGCCAGGCGCTGTTGCCCACCAGGGCGAGGATCGCCGGCACCAGCGTCATGCGCACCAGGAACGCGTCGATGAGGACGCCGAACGCCAGCGCCACGCCGAACGACTTGATGATTAGGTCGTCGCCGGTGACGAAGCTGGCGAACACCGAGGTCATGATGATCGCCGCGGCGGTGACCACCCGAGCGCTGACCGAGAAGCCGCCGATCACCGCCTCGGTGGGCCGACCGCTGCGCAGGTAGCTCTCGCGCATCCGCGATACGAGGAAGACCTCGTAGTCCATCGCCAACCCGAACAGGATGGCGATCATGATGATGGGGAGAAAGCTGGTGACCGGCGCCGTGGCGGGTATGCCCAGCACGCCGTTGAGGTGCCCGTCCTGGAAGATCCACACCACGGCGCCGAACGACGCGGCGATGGTGAGCAGGAATCCGACCACCGCCTTGACCGGCACCAGGATCGAGCGGAACACCAGCAGCAGCAGGATCAGCGCCAGGCCCACGATCAAGGGCAGGAAGGTGGGCAGCGCGCCAGCCAGCTTGTCCGACGTGTCGATGTTGATCGCCGTCGTACCCGTGACCAACGCTTGCACGCCCAGCTGCGCCAGCGGCTTGGCCCGGCCGCGTAGGAGCTTGACCAGGTTCTTGGTCGCCTGTGACTGCGGGCTGGTGAGGGGAGTCACCTCGAAGATGGCGACGTTGCCGCGCTGGTTGATCAGCGGCGGCGAGACGTCGGCCACGTCGGGCAGGCGCGGGATCGCGGCGTCGATCCGCTTGATCAGCGCGGGCAGGTTGCGCTCCGGGGCGTTGTCCACCACCACCAGCTCGAGCGGGCCGTTGTAGCCGGGGCCGAAGCCCTTGGTGAGGAGGTCATAGGCGCGGCGCTGGGTGCTGTTGGTCGGCTTGGTTCCGTCGTCGGGCAGTCCCAGGCGCATGTGCGCCGCGGGCAGCGCGGCCACCACAGCGATCACGATCACCACCAGGGCCGCGGGCCAGCGCCGGCGCGCGACGAACTGGCCCCAGCGCCGTCCCGCCGAGCGGTCGGGCGGGATGTTCTTCCCTCGATGCAGGCGGGGGCCGGCGAAGCCAAACACGGCGGGGCCCAGGGTGAGGGCGATCAGCACCGCAATCGCAATGGTGGCGGCCGACGCCACTCCCATCACCGACAGGAATGGGATGCCCACCACGACCAGACCGACCAGGGCGATCACCACGGTGGTCCCGGCGAACAGAACCGAGCCGCCGGCGGTGGCTACCGCCCGGGCGGCCGACTCCCGTGGATCCAGGCCCTCGGCCAGATGCTGCCGGTGGCGCGAGAGGATGAACAGGGAGTAGTCGATCCCCACCGCCAGGCCGAGCATCACCGCCAGCGTCGGGGTGGTCGAGGAGACCTCGATCAGGCCGGCGACGAACGTGATGCCCAGCAGCCCCAGCGCCACGCCGATGATCGCCTTGAGCAGCGGCAGCCCGGCGGGCAGCGCCCGGCCGAAGACCACCCACAAGACGAGGAAGGCCACGATCAGGCCGACCACGTCGCCGCCGCCCTCGCCGCTTCCCGACGTGGTCAGCACGCCGCCCGAGAACTCGACCTGCAGTCCGCCGCGGCGCGCCGGGCCGGCCACGCGGGCCAAAGCGTCCCGGGTGGACTGCTTGAGCTTGGCCACCGGGACGACGAAGTGCAGATCGGCGAACAGAATGCGTCCGGCCTTTGACAGCTGGGCGCTCTGGCCAAACGCCTTTGCTCCGCCCACCGATTGGGGCACCTGTTGGGCCAGCTTCAGGGTGGGGGCAATCAGCGTGCGGTAGCGGGGCTCGTTGAGCTTGTGGCCCCTGGGGGCGGCGAACACGATCCGGGCGACGGCCCCGCCGGTGCCGGGAAACTCCTTCTTGAGCAGGTCCAGAGCGCGCTGGCTCTCGGTGCCGGGGACAGTGAACGTGTCGCTCTCGGGCCCGCCGAGGCCGGCGGCCAGCGCCCCGAAGGCCAGTAGGACGGCGATCCAGATGGCGACGACGGTGCGCCGTCGATCGAAGGCCCAACCACCCAAGCGGTAGAGAACCGAGGCCATTCGGCGGCGCAACCCTATCCCAGGGGCCGTCCGCGCCGGCTTGGTCGGGGCCGGTGGGGTCCGGCGGCAGGGCACGCTTGGCGCCCCGGCCCGGACGAACGCCGGGCACACCCGCTTAGATACCGCTGATCAAGATGGCAGTAAGGACGCGCGACACTCGGCCCGGCGCGGCGCCGAGCCCCGGCCAGGCACCCGTTCGCCCGGTGGCTCCCCAGGAGCTAGACCGGGCGCGGGCGCGCGCCCGCGACCACCTGCTCGGCCTCCAAAGCGAGGACGGCTGGTGGCGGGGCGAGCTTCAGACCAACGTCACCATGGACGCTGAGGATCTGCTCCTGCGCGAGTTCCTCGGCGCCCGCGATGAGCGCGCGACCGAGCTGGCGGCCCGGTGGATCCGCTCCCAGCAGCGCGAGGACGGGAGCTGGACGAAGTTCTATGGCGGGCCGGGCGACCTGTCGACGACGATCGAGGCCTACGTCGCCCTGCGCCTCGCCGGCGACAACATCGACGCCGAGCACCTGGCCCGGGCACGGGGGTTCATCCTCGGGCGCGGCGGACTCGAGTCGGCGCGCGTGTTCACCCACATCTGGCTGGCGCTATTCGGCCTCTGGCCGTGGGAGCAGGTGCCCGCCCTGCCCCCGGAGATGATCTTCCTGCCCCGGTGGTTCCCGCTCAATCCCTACGACTTCGCCTGCTGGGCGCGTCAGACCGTGGTCGCGCTGACCGTGGTGCGGTCGCTTCGCCCCGCTCGCCCACTGGGCCTGGGGGTCGACGAGTTGCGCAGCGGGCGCCCGCCCATCAAGCGGCGGGCACCCACCTGGCGAGGTCGCCTGCTCGCCTGGCTCGACGCCGCGCTGCGCCTCTACGAGCGCCGCCCGCTGGGCTGGCTGCGGCGGCGGGCGCTGGATCGGGTGGAGGATTGGATCGTCGAGCGCCAGGAGGAGGATGGCTCCTGGGGCGGGATCCAACCCCCGTGGGTGTACTCGCTGATCGCGCTTTCGCTGCGCGGCCACTCCCTGGAGCATCCGGTGATGCGCCGGGGCCTGGGGGGGATCGAGGGCTTTCTCATCCAGGACGAGCTCGGCCGCCGGCTGGAGGCCTGCCAGTCCCCGGTGTGGGACACGGCGCTGGCGGTTACCGCCCTGACCGACGCCGGCCTGGTCCCCGACCATCCGGCGCTGGTGCGCGCCGCCGACTGGCTCCTGGGCGAGGAGGTGCGCGTGCGCGGCGACTGGGCGGTGCGCCGGCCCGGGCTGCCGGCCGGCGGCTGGGCGTTCGAGTTCGCCAACCAGCACTATCCCGATACCGACGACACCGCCGAGGTGGTGCTCGCCCTGCGGCGGGTGCGCCATCCGGCTCCCGTGCGGGTGCACGGTGCGGTCGCCCGGGCGGTCGCCTGGGCCCAGGGGATGCAGAGCTCGGACGGGGGCTGGGGCGCGTTTGACGCCGACAACGCTCGGAGGCTGGTGCGCGAGCTGCCGTTCTGTGACTTCGGCGAGGTCATCGACGACCCCAGCGCCGACGTGTGCGCGCACATGCTCGAGATGCTGGCGGTGGAGGGGCGAGCCGGCACCCCGCCCGCGCGGCGCGGGGCCGCTTGGCTGCTCGAGGCCCAGGAGCCGGACGGATCCTGGTTTGGCCGCTGGGGGGTCAACTACGTCTACGGCACGGGAGCGGTGCTGCCCGCGCTGCGCGCCCACGGAGTCCCGGCCACCGATCCGCGCCTGCGGCGCGCGGGCTGGTGGCTCGAATCGGTGCAGAACGCCGACGGGGGCTGGGGCGAGGACCCGCGCTCCTACGACGACCGTGCCTGGGCGGGACGAGGCCAGAGCACCGCCTCGCAGACGGCCTGGGCGCTGCTCGGCCTGCACGCGCTGGGCGAGCGCACGCCGGCGGTGGAGCGCGGGCTGCGGTGGCTGATCGAGCACCAGCGCGAGGACGGGACCTGGGATGAGCCGTGGTACACGGGCACCGGCTTTCCCGGCGACTACTACATCAACTACCACCTCTACCGCCTGCTGTTCCCGCTCAGCGCGCTGGGTCGCTGGGGAAGCGCGACGTGAGCGTGCTCGTCCTGGCGCCGCTGGGGCTGGAGGCGCGCGCCGTCCGTCGCGGTGCTGGCGACCTTCAGGTGATGCGCGTCGGCCCGGGGCCGCGTCGCGCCCGGCGCGCCGCGGCGCGGCTGCCCGCCGAGCCGCCGGCGATCGCGGTGGTGGGCCTGGCGGGCGCCCTGACCGACGGGCCGGCCCCGGGGGACCTGGTGGTGGCCAGCGAAGTGCGCTCGCCCGGGGGCGAGGTGTTTTCCTGCCCGCGCGCCGGCTGGCTGGCGCGCGAGCTCGGGGGCGAGGGCGCGGGGGTGTGGCTGGGACCGCTCGTGTCGCATCCCCAGCTGGCCGTGGCGGGAGCCCGGCGGCGCCTGGCGCGCAGCGGGGCGCTGGCGGTGGACATGGAGACCGCCTGGCTGGCCGCCGGCCTGGGCGCGGGCGCGCAGCCGCTGGCGGCGGTGCGAGCGATCGTCGACACGCCGAGCGCCGAGCTGCTGCGCCCGGGCACCGCGTGGCGCGCCCGGCGGGCCCTGCGGGCCCTGGGCCAGGTCGGACCGGCGCTGCGGGGGTGGGGCGAGCTGGTGGCGTCCAGCGCCGACGATTGGCCGGCCGCGGCGTCGGGACCCGACACGGCGGGTAGGGAGCCGCGTACGATGGGCGGGGTGAGCTGATGCCGGTACCCCTGCGACAGAGCCTGCGAGTGGGCACCTACCTGGCCGCCCAGCGGCTGCGCCGCCGCGAGCGCTTTCCGCTCCTGGTCGAGCTCGAACCGCTGTTTCAGTGCAACCTGGAGTGCGCCGGGTGCGGAAAGATCCAGCACCCCGAGCACGTCCTGCGCCGGCGCATGCCCGTCGAGCAGGCGGTCGCCGCGATCGAGGAGAGCGGCGCCCCGATGGTCTCCATCGCCGGCGGCGAGCCGCTCATTCACCCCGAGATCGACGTCATCGCGCGCGAGCTCATGCGCCGGCGCCGGTTCGTCTATCTGTGCACCAACGCGATCCTGATGGAGCGCAAGCTCGACCTGTTCGAGCCCTCGCCCTACTTCGCCTGGGCGGTGCACCTCGACGGCCTGCAAGAGCGCCACGACGAGTCGGTCTGCCGCGAGGGCATATTCGATAAGGCGGTCGACGCCATCCAGGAGGCCAAGCAGCGCGGCTTTCGCGTCACCACCAACACCACGTTCTTCTCCCACGACTCGCCCGACACCGTGCGCCGCGTCCTGGACTTCCTCAACGACGAGCTGGGGGTGGATCAGATGATGATCTCGCCCGCCTACGCCTACGAGAAGGCGCCCGACCAGGAGCACTTCCTCGGTGTGGAGCAGACCCGCAAGCTGTTCCGCGAGGCGTTCGCCGACGGCCGGCGGCGGCGCTGGCGGCTGAACCACACCCCGCTCTACCTCGACTTCCTCGAGGGCAAGGTCGACTACCAGTGCACGGCGTGGGGCATCCCCTCCTACTCGCTCTACGGCTGGCAGCGCCCCTGTTACCTGATGGCCGACGGGTATGCGAGCACCTACCGCGAGCTCGTGGAGACGACCGATTGGGAGGCCTACGGGCGCGGGCGCGATCCGCGCTGCGAGAACTGCATGGCCCACTGCGGGTACGAGCCGACGGCGGTGCTGGCCACCACGCGCTCGCTCAAGCAGTCTCTGCGGGCGGCGCTGCGCTCCTAGCCCGGGACCCCAGCAGGGTGCGGCGGGCCATTCCGAGGGTGAGCCCGGCGGTCGCGCGCCCCAGCGGCGCCGCGCGGTGCAGGCTCTGATCCAGCGCCGAGACGAAGGCGCGCAGATCGTCTTCTGAGATCACCAGCGGGGGCAGGATCTTGATCACGTTGAGGTGATGTCCGGCCACCTGGGTGAGGATCCGATGGCGCCGGAACAGCGGTACCACCAGCAGCTGGGCCAGCAGGCCCGGCTGGCGGCGCTCGACGAACTCCCAGGTCCGGCGGCCGCCGCCGGCCGGCGGCCCGAGCTCGATCGCCCACATCAGCCCCATGCCGCGCACCTCGTGGACGAGCTCGTGACGCACCACCAGCGGCCGCGTCAGCTCGAGCAGCAGGTCGCCCAGCCGGCGCGAGCGCTTGACGAGGCCGGCGTCGTCGAGCTCGGACAGCGCGGCCAGCGCGGCCGCGGCGGCCAGGTCGTTCTGGCCGAACGTCGAGCCGTGGGCGACCGAGCGCTCCATCGTGTCGAACACGCCGTCGAACACTCGCCGCGACGCGAGGATCGCCCCCACCGGCACGTACCCGCCGGATAGCGCCTTGGACAGGAGCAGCAGGTCGGGCTCCAGGCCCCAGTGCTCGAGCGCCAGGAACCGGCCGGTGCGGCCGAGCCCGGTCTGCACCTCATCCAGGGCGAACAGCGTCCCGTGGCGGCGGCACAGCTCCTGGGCCTCGGGTAGGAAGCTGGGCGGGGGAATGTGCACCCCCTTGCCCTGCACCGGCTCGACCAGGAAGGCGGCGACGTCGTCGCGCGCGAGCTCGCGGCGCAGGGCGTCCAGGTCGCCGAACGGGATCTGGTCACAGCCGGGCAACAGCGGGCCGAACCGGTCGCGAAACTCGGCGTTTCCGTTGACCGACAGCGCGCCGAGCGTGAGCCCGTGAAAGGCGCTCTCGCAGTAGACGATGCGTGGGCGCCCGGTGGCCGCGCGGGCGAGCTTGATCGCCCCTTCGACCGACTCGGCGCCCGAGTTGGTGAGCAGCACCGCGTCCAGGGGCGCGGGTGCGCGCCTGATCAGCTCCTCGGCGAGCACGCCGGGAAGGAGCGTCAGCCCGATCTGGGGCAGGCTGGCGGTGCCCGCCTCCAGCACGCGCTCGAGCTGGGCACGGACGGCGGGGGGGTTGCGTCCCAGCCCGTAGACGCCAAAGCCGCCCAGGAGGTCCAGGTAGCGCTCGCCGGCGTCGTCGATCAGATGCGCCCCCTCGGCGCCCACCCACGTCCGGTCAAAGCCCAGCGCGCCGAGCACGCGCACCATCTGGCGGTTGAGATAGCGCTCGTGCAGCGCGGTGGTCTCGCCCGCGCGGGTGCGCAGGATCTCGGCGACGTCGATGCTGGGGGGGCCGGGGGGCGACTGGTCCATGCCGGCAATGGTTCCAGAGGGCGCGCGCCCGGGCCGCCGTGGTCGGCGCCATCGCCGTACGCTGCGGGCAATGGGACCGGCCGCTGAAGGCAGGCATCGCGTCGTCGTCGTGGGGGGTGGCTTTGGCGGCCTCCAGGCGGCGCTGAAGCTCAGCCGCGCGCCGGTCGAGGTGACGCTCGTCGACCGGCGAAACTTCCACCTGTTCCAGCCGCTGGCCTACCAGGTGGCCACCGGGGCGCTCTCTCCCGGGGAGATCTGCTATCCGCTGCGCGCGATCTTCAAGCGGCGGCGAAACGTCCGCGTGGTCATGGCCGAGGCCACCGGCTTTGACCTGGAAGGCCGTCGCGTGGAGCTCCAGGCGATCGGTGCGCCGAGCGCTACGTCCATCCCCTACGACAGCCTGGTCGTGAGCGGGGGCTCGCACTACTCCTACTTCGGCCACGACGACTGGCGCGGCGCGGCGCCGGAGCTAAAGACGCTGGAGGGCGCGCTGGAGCTGCGGCGGCGCATCCTGCGGGCCTTCGAGGCGGCCGAGGTGGAGCCCGATCCCGATCGGCGCGCCGCGTGGCTGACCTTCGTGATCGTGGGCGGCGGCCCGACCGGGGTGGAGATGGCCGGCCAGATCGGGGAGATCGCCCGCGACACCCGCCGTGACTTCCGGGCGGCAGACACACGCCAGGCTCGCATCCTGCTCGTCGAGACCGCCGACCGGCTGCTGGGCACGTTTCCTCCCTCGCTGTCGGCCAAGGCCGCCCGCTCGCTCGAGCGCCTCGGGGTCACGCCGCGCCTGGCCGAGACGGCGGTGGACATCGACGAGCAGTCGGTGAGCATCCGCACCCAGGAGGGGGCGGTCGAGCGGGTGCCGGCGCGCACCGCGATCTGGGCCGCCGGCGTGACGGCCTCGGGTCTGGCCGGCACGCTCGGCCGGCTGGCGGGAGCCGAGATCGATCGCGCCGGGCGCGTGACGGTCGAGCCGGATCTCTCGCTGCCCGGGCATCCTGAGGTGCTGGCCATCGGCGACATGGTGCGCATCCGTCGCGATGGCGAGGAGCCGCTCGTGCTCCCCGGACTGGCGCCGGTGGCCATGCAGCAGGGCCGCTACGCCGGCCGACTCGTCGCCGCTCGCCTGCGCGACCACCCCACGCCCCCGTTTCGCTACCGGGACAAGGGCAACCTGGCGACCATCGGTCGGGCCAGCGCCGTGGCCGACCTCGACTTCGTCCGCCTCAGCGGCTGGGTGGCCTGGCTCGGCTGGCTCGTGGTCCACCTCTTGTACCTGATCGGCTTTCAGAACCGCCTGCTGGTCCTCATCCGCTGGGCGTTCAGCTTCTTTACCCGCGGCCGCGGCACCCGCTTGATCACCGGTGAGGAGGGATCGCGGCCAGACAGCCGCTGAGAGCGCCGATTCGACCGCCATTTCGCTAATGTCGAAGGGCGCCAGCGGCTGTGGCGGAACGGCAGACGCGCGGGCTTCAGGTGTCCGTGGGGGCAACCCCGTGGAGGTTCGAATCCTCTCAGCCGCACTGAGACTCTGCGACTCACGCGGGGCCGATGTCGCCCGTATGGATGGGCTCATCGGTCCGAAGGCCTGAAGCCTCCTAACCCGGCGAGGCGGGCATGCCGATACCTCCAGCGTGCGGAGGCAGCGGCTAACACGCGGGCGAAAACGGCGTCACAAGGGCATCGCCGCCCCGATCTCCGCTGCCGTGACGCCGGTGGTTCTGGCCGCCCTCCTGGGCGCGGCCTCGTCGGCCCCGGCCAACGTCAGCCACAAAGGCTGGCCGCGGCGTACCGGAGTCCTGATGATGAACAAGCGCGACCAAAGCCGGCCGCTGGACGCCCGGCCGGGGTTCGACCCGTTCGACCACGCCGACCCCACCTATGCCTGCCTGGGCGTGGTGGGCGACGGCGACCACTCGTGCCTGAACCTCCCCGACACCCCGGCCCCGGGCGACTCGAGCGGGAGCGATTCGAGCTCGGGTGATCCCGGCTCGACCGACTCTGGCTCGGGTGATCGCGGCTCGGTCGCCGGCCCGATCCTCACCGGCGGCGGCTGGACCTGCTTCAACGCCCCGGACGGGACCGACCTCCCCGGGGCGCTCCCTTCCCCCAGCCTGGGAGCGGACGCGGTCTGCGTACCAGCGGGCACGCCGGGAGCCCCCACCGCCCCCTCCGGCGCCATCACCCCGGGCTCCTCCGGCGGCAGCGCCACCTCGACGCCAACGCCGCGGGTCACGCTGGCGAGCGACGGCCACAACGAGCTGCTCGGCGGCCACGGCAGCGACACCATCCACGCCGGCCCCCACGGCGACGTGATCTGGGCTGACTACAAGCCCTGCTGCCAGCCCACCAAGCAGGTCGACCGGCTATTCGGCGGCCCGGGCAACGACTTCATCTATGCCGGCCACGGGCGCGACTCGATCTGGAGCGGCGGCGGACGCGATGTCGTGCACGCCCACTTCGGACACGGCGCGATCCACTGCCAGTCCGGGCAGGTGACCGTGTTCATGACCAGGCAGACCCGGCACCGCTGGCATCTGTTCGGCCCCTGCCGCGTGAGCTACTCGCACACGTTGAACTGAGCTCCGGGCGAAGGGCGCGACCGTAGCCGACCGCGGGCGTCGCGAGCTACGGGGCGGCGCCAGCGCGAGCGGAGACTCCCGATCCGGTGATCCGGCCGTCGCCAGCGGGCGACGGCAACGACGCCAGCCGGCGCACCACGCCCCACGACAGCCGGGCGGCGTCGGCCACGCTCGAGTAGGTGGCACGATCGGCGGTGTCGGTGGGCCAGTGGTAGTCGGTGGGGAGCTTGTACTCGTCGACCGAGCCGAGCATGACCGTGGGGTAGCCCGCCTTGAGCGGGATCAGGGCATCGGTCGCGTTGCGAAAGCGCAGGCCCCTGAGGACCTCTACGCCCGCCTGGGCTCCCACCTCGTGGACCAGCTCGAGCAGCTCGCGCGGGTAGTCGCGGATACGCAGCATCCCCTCCCCTTCGAGCAGCATCAGGCGCGGGGAGCCGACGGTGTCCAGGCAGACGAAGTAGGTCGAGTCGTCATGCAGCCGACCCAGGTGCCGACGCGCCCAGGCGACCATCCCCTCCATGAACGACTCCTCCGAGCCGGGGAACACCAGCAGCACCCGCAGCCCCGGCGGGGGCTCGGCGGCCAGCGCCCGGGCCAGCGACAGGAGGGCGACCACGCCGGTGGCATTGTCGTTGGCGCCCGGGACCACCGGCCGAAGGCCGATATCGATCATCGCGGCCAGATACCCGCCGCTCAGGAGCGCCCCCAGTCTGCGCAGCGACGGGCGGCGCCAGAGCAGGCCGACGGCGGCGAGCAGCGGCCCGTAGACCGCGCCCCACATCGTGGGGGGCGTCGTCTTCGCCCTCTGCAGGACGGGAAAGGCACGCATCAGCGCGCGCGGGAACCGCGGCTCGAACACCAGGCCCGAATGGGCCGCGTCGTAGTGGGCCAGGAACACGAGCGTGCGCGGCGCCGCCGGGTCCCCGAACTCGGCGACCACGTTGTGGGTGGTCTTCTGGGGCAGGGCCCGGCGCACCAGCCGCGGACCGAGGTTGATGTCGTCCACGGCGGCGCCGGCGGCCAGCGCGGCGATCGGCGCCGCCCACCGCCGCCGCGCCAGCGCGGCGAGCAGCGCGGTGGCGCTGGTGAGCCCGATCGGCCACCAGTAGGTGCCGTGCACCCGCGCCGGCTCGAGCTCGACCCTGGCGCCGCACGCCCGCAGGTCGGCCGCGATCAGCTCGGCGGCCGCGTGTTCGCCCGCGCCGCCGGACTCGCGGTCGAGCTCGGCCAGGCGCTGCACCCGGGAGCGCAGGTCCTCTTCGCCGAGCAGATTCGGATGGGTGCCCCCGGGCACGGCGCGAAACCCTACGGCCAAAGCTCAGCGCCGGCTAAACCGAGCCGCCGTAGGCCTCCATCGCCGCCGTGTAGCGCTCGAGCGCCCGCTCGACCTTCTCGGCCCCGGCGCTGGGCAAGTACCACACCACCCGCGTCACGCCGGCGGCCTCGTAGGGCTCGATCTCGCCGGCCTCGAGCGGCGCCAGCTGCAGCGTCACTGGGACGCCTTGTCGACCTGCTTCGCGGCCGAGCTTTTGCAGGCGCTCGATGCGACCCCGTATCCGCTCGTCGTCGCCAATGCGGTTGGGGTACCACTCGTCGCCGAAGCCCAGCACCCGCTCGAGCACCCGCCGTCCGTTGCCCGCCACCAGCACCGGCGGATGCGGTTGCTGGACGGGCTTGGGCCAGGACCAGGAGGGCTCGAAGCGGGCGAACTGGCCTTCGTAGGAGGCCTCGTCCTGCGTCCACAGCGCCTTGATCGCCTCGACGTGCTCGCGCATGCGCCGCCAGCGGGTGGGCGGATCGACGCCGTGGCTTTCCATCTCCTCCTCGTTCCAGCCCGCCCCCACGCCGAACAGCACGCGTCCGCCGGAGACCAGGTCGAGGCTGGCCACCGCCTTGGCCGTGACGATCGGGTCGCGCTGGGCGACCAGGCAGATCCCGGTTCCGACGCGCAGGCGCTCGGTGGCCGCGGCGGCCGCGGTCAGGGCCACGAACGGATCCAGCGTGCGCGTGTACTCGCGCGGCAGCTCGCCGCCCGGGGGGTAGGGAGTGCGCCGGCTGACCGGGATATGGGTGTGCTCGGGGACGAAGAGCGACTCGAAGTGCCGCTCCTCGGCCATCCGCGCCACGCTGTCCGGCTCGATCGTCTCGTCGGTGAGGAAGATCGCCAGCCCGAAGCGCACGGTCCGGGCAGACTAATGAGGGCGATGCGCCGGCGCGGCGCGGCTCGGGCGACCGGCCACCATCGCGGCCCGCGCTCAGCGGTAGCGGCGCGCCAGGGCGGTGGGGATGCGGTTGGCGCGCGCCACGCGGGCGAAGATGCGCGCGCTGGGGCGGGCGGTGCGCCGCAGGGTGCGGGGGTCAAAGGAGAACAGGCCGAACTTTGGCCGGTAGCCCGCCGTCCATTCCAGGTTGTCGATCAGCGACCAGTGAAAGTAGCCGCGCACGTTGGCCACGTGGTCGGCCATCGCCCGGCGCAGGACGGCGAGGTGGCGCACCAGGTAGCTGGGCCGCAGTCGGTCGCGAGCGTCGGCGATCCCGTTCTCGGTGATGTAGACCGGCCTGTGGTAGCCGCCCGCCACTCCCAGCACGGCGCGCAGGCCCTGGGGATAGATCTCGGACCCCGCGTCGCTGCACGTGGTCGGACACGGCGGCGCCCCGGGGGCCACCGGGCTGCGATAGGTGAAGGTGGGCACGAAGTCCAGAAGCGGAACCAGCGGCGTCAGCGCCGTGCCCACCCCGGTCACCCGCCCACGGAAGTAGTAGTTGACGCCGACGAAGTCGGCCTTGCCCGCCAGCGCCGGATGGCGCTCCCCGGCATCGACGCGCCCGTTCAGGTCGGCGTCGATCACCCCCCGGACCGCCCCGTCCAGGAAGAGGCGGTTATAGAGCTGGTCGGCGTGGGCCGCCCCCGCCAGGTCCCGCGCCGAGGCGGGGTTGGCGGGCGTGAACGCCACCAGGCTCTGCACCAGGCCCACCCTGGCCCCGGGGTCGGTGGCCTTGAGCGCATCGTAGGCGGCGGCGTTGGCGTGCAGGAGGTTGACCAGCAGCGGGGCCAGGGCCCGATAGGAAAACGCCCCCGGCGGGAAGTTGCTCCCGACCCCGGCGCCGTTGAAGTAGCCGTCGACGACCATCGGCACCGGCTCGTTGATCGGCGTCCACATCCGCACCAGGCGGCGGTAGCGCCAACCCAGGTAGGCGGCGTACTTGGCGAACTCGCGCACCGTGGCGGCGTCGAGCCAGCCGCGGGGGCCGAACCCCGAGGGCAGCGCGTCGGAGGGGGCAAGCCGGGAGAAGGCGTCGCGCGCGGGCACCCCGGCGTCCAGCCAGGCGGGCAGGGTGAAGTGATTGACGGTCACCAGCGGGACCATGTGGGCGCGACGGATGGCCCGCAGCTCGGCGCCGTAGTGCACGACCGCGCGGTGGTCGGCCAGCGCGTCCAGGCGGCGCAGCACGCGTGGGGTAAAGCCCCGCCTGGCGTCCACCGACGCCGTCGAGCGGGGGAATATGCGACTCCACTCGATCGACAGGCGAAAGGCGTTGGCCCCCAGCACCCGCCGAGCGAGACCGATGTCGCGCCGGTAGAGGGCGTATTCGCCGGGACCCCGCTCGGGCAGGTCTCCGCTGACCCGGTGCGAGGCCAGGTTGGCGGGATCGCGCACCCACATCCACCAGTCCGAGTTCGGATCGGCGTGCGCCGGCCGGCCGCCCATCTCAACCTGAAACGCGGAGGTAGCCGTCCCCCAGAGAAAGCCGCGCCCGAAGCCGCCGGGCCCGGCGTGGGCCGCCGGGGCCGCCAGGGCCAGGCCGGACAGCCCGGCCGCCAGGAGCGCGGTGCGCCTCAGCCTTCTTCGGCCTCGCCCTCGCCCTCGGCGGGGGCGCCGGCCTCATCGTCCCGCTGGGCCTGCCGTTCCTCGAGGGCCTTCTGTTCGGCCCGCAGCTGGCGCCGGCGACGCCGGTCGGGCAGGCGGTCGACGATCCGTCCCAGACGGCTGGTGGCCCCCTGCAGCGGTCCCATCGTCTGGGCCAGCACCGCGATCGACTCGTCGAGCTCGGCCATGGTGCCCACCAGCTCGCGCACGTCGGGCTCCAGCGCCGTCAGCCGGCGATTGGTCTCGATCACGTGTCCCTGCAGGGCGGTCACCTGCTCGGGCATCTCCGGCAGCACCCGCGACGCGCGCGCGAGCTCGGGGAGGGCCGCCGATCCGCGCGCGAGCTCTTCGAGCGCGTCGGTGGTCTCGGCCAGCCGGTTGAGCGCCCCGGTCGTCTCCGCCAGGCGCTCGAGCGAGGAAGCCGACCCCGCCAGGCGCTCGAGCGTGGGCGCCGAGGCCGCCAGCTGCTCGAGGAAGGGACGGGCGGCGGCCAGGTCACCGAGCGTCTGGCCGGTGTCGGCCAGCGCCTCCAGGTGGCCGGCCGTCCCCGCCAGCTGCTCCATGACCTCGCGCATGTCGGCCAGGCGACCGACCGCGTCGCTGGCCAGGGCGAGCGCGCGCATGGTCTCGCCCATCGCCGCGAGCTCCTCGAGGTGCACACCGGTGGCGGCCAGCGCCTCCATGGTCTGACCCATCTCGGCCAGGGTGGCCAGGTGCTCGCCGGTGGCCACCAGCTTCTCGAGCGTGGGTCGGGTCGCCGCCAGCTGCTCGATCGCCCCGGCGCTCTCGGCCAGGCGCTCGAGTGCGTCGGTGGCCTCGGCCAGCCGGTCGAGCGTCTGGGCCGAGTCGGCCAGACGCTCGAGCGTTGCCACCAGGCGGGGCACCGAGCGCAGGGCGTCGACAAGCGCCTTCATCAACCCGCCCGCGCCCGTGGCGCGCAGCACGAGCTCGACCGGCTGGAGCGCCAGCGACCCCAGCGCGGCGGGAACCCGCATCAGGCCGCTTAGATCGATGCCCGCCGCTGTCGGACGAGCGCCGTTGGCCTGACTCGCGGCGCCGGTCCCGACGCCGCGGCCGTCACCCTGTCGGTGGGGAATCGCGTATGCCAATGGCGGTGCCCGCGGCGACGGGAATCCCCAACGCCCGGCGGGCCGGTGCAGTATCCAACCCCAGGGTCCGGACGGCAAGGCTCCCGGCGCGAGCCCCGCGGTATCGTCGGGCCAACCGATGCGCTTCGGGCTCTTCTACGAGCACCAGCTGCCGCGCCCCTGGGATGCGGACTCCGAGCACCGTCTGCTCCACGAGGCGCTCGAGCAGATCGAGATCGCCGACCGCGTCGGCTTCGACTACGTATGGGAGGTCGAGCACCACTTCCTGGAGGAGTACTCGCACTCCTCGGCACCAGAGGTGTTCCTGGCGGCGGCGGCGATGCGCACGCGGCGGATCCGTCTCGGCCACGGGATCGTCCAGCTGCCCCAGCAGGTCAACCACCCCGCCCGCGTCGCCGAGCGGGTGGCCACCCTGGATCTGATCTCCGACGGGCGGGTCGAGTTCGGCACCGGCGAGTCGAGCGCGGCCGCCGAGCTCGGCGGCTTCGGCGTGGACCGGGAGGCCAAGCGTGCCATGTGGGAGGACGCGATCGACGCGATCACCCGGATGTTCGTCGAGGAGCCCTTCGCCGGTTGGGACAGCCCCTACCTGCGCATGCCGCCGCGCAATGTCGTCCCCAAGCCGCTGCAGAGGCCCCATCCCCCCCTGTGGGTGGCGTGCAGCAGACGGGAGACGATCGAGTTCGCCGCCCGGCGGGGCATCGGGGCGCTGTCGTTCTCCTTCGTCGAGCCCGAGGACGCCGGCGAGTGGGTGCGACGCTACTACGAGCTGATCGCCTCGCCGGAATGCCAGCCCGCCGGCTTTGCCGTCAACCCCAATCTCGCCGTCGTGCTCCCGATGATGTGTCACCGCGACGAGCAGGAGGCGATCGAGCGGGGGATCGACGGCGCCCATTTCTTCGGCTACTCGCTGGCCCACTACTTCGGCATCCGCCCCCACCTGCCCGGGCGCACCGACGTGTTCGACGAGTTCACCGAGCACCGCGACGAGACGGGCTTTGCCCGCTCGATCGTCGCCGCCGACCGGGCGCCGCTGGGAATCAAGCTGCTCCAGCAGGGCCTGGGATCGCTGCGGGGCGCGATCGGTACGCCGGACCAGATCGCCGACCTCGTGCGCCGCTATGAGGCGGTGGGCGTCGACCAGATCGGCTTCGTGCTGCAGGCCGGGCCCAACCGCCACGAGCACATCTGCGAGAGCCTGGAGCTGTTCGGCGAGATGGTCCTGCCGGCGTTCGCCGAGGCGGCCGAGCGGGTGGAGGCGGAGAAGCACGAGCGGCTTGCCGGCTCCATGGAGGCGGCGCTCGCTCGGCGCCCCGCTCCGCGGCAGGCGCCCATCGCCTATCGCATCGACGAGCGGGCCGAGCTCGAGCGGGCCCGCGCGCGCGGCGCCCCCCGCCCGGGCCAGCTCGCCGCCCTGGCCCGCGACCGCGCGCGGCGCGAGCTGCGCCGAGGCGGCCAGGCGCTACTCGAGCGGTTGGTCGACGGCGCCTCGGACCGCCAGCTCGAGCGCCGCTTCGGCTCTCCCCTGGCCCTGAGGGCGATGTTCACCGCGATGGCGAGCTCGTTCGAGCCCCGGTTCGCTTTTGGCTTTCGGGGCGACGTCACCTACGAGCTGGGCCTCGACGAGAACGGGGCGACCCCGGCCACCTGGACGATCACCGTCTCCGAGGGACGAGCCGCCGCGCGCTCGGGCGACTCGCCCGACGCCGCGGTGCGCATACGGATGGGAGTGGCCGACTTCGCGCGCGTCGCGGCGGGCGAGCTGCCCCCCGTGCGGGCGCTGCTCGAGGGCCGCACGATCATCGAGGGCGATTTGACGGTGGCCGGCCGGCTAACCGAGATGTTCGGCGGTCCCTCTCCCTACTGAGCTTCCGACCGGGTTGCCCACGACCATCCCGCGGTGCGCCTGCGCGCGATCCATCCCGGTGACGTGGTGAAGGTCAACAAGCGGGGGCGCCTGTTCCACGCCCACGTCCGGGGGATCGGGCCGGCCGACCAGCTGGCGATCGAGCCCATCGAACGGGGCATCAGCTACCGCCACGCCACCGCCCGCGAGGTCATCGATCACTGGGCCCGGGGCGGCCCCCGCGAGCGCCAGCCGCCCGAGCAGTACACGATCGACCACCTGCTGGACTCCTGAGCATGGAGGACGCGCCTCCTGCCAGCGGCACCGAGCGCGAGTTCGACGTGGTCGTGGTCGGGGCGGGTCCCGGCGGTGAGGTGCTCGCGGGCGAGCTCGGGGCGGGTAAGCCGCCGCTGCGGGTGGCCCTGGTCGAGTCCGAGCTGATCGGCGGCGAGTGCTCCTACTACGCCTGCATGCCCTCCAAGGCGCTCCTGCGCCCCGCCGAAGTGCTGGGTGAGGCGGCCCGCGTCCCGGGCGCCGCCCAAGCGTTCACCGGGTCACTCGACGTCGCCGCGGCGTTGCGGCGCCGCGACGAGGTCATCCACCACCTCGACGACAGCGGCCAGCTCCCGTGGCTGGCCGAGCGAAAGGTCGAGCTCTTCCGCGGCCACGGCCGCCTGGAGGGCGAACGGCGGGTGCGGGTCGGCGACCAGCGCCTGGTGGCGCGCCGGGCGGTCGTGCTCGCGGGCGGGTCTACGGCGACGATTCCACCCATCCCCGGGCTGACCGAGGCCCGGCCGTGGACCAACCGCGAGGGCACGGGGGCGGGCGAGGCGCCCGAGCGCCTGGCGATCATGGGCGGAGGACCGGTGGGCGTCGAGCTGGCCCAGGCCTGGCGCTCGCTGGGCAGCGAGGTGTGGCTGATCGAAGTCGCCGATCGACTGCTCGCCCGCGAGGAGCCGTTCGCCGGCGAGCTGGTCGCCGAGGCGCTGCGCGATGGCGGAGTCGAAGTTCTGCTCGGCGCGGAGGCCAAGGCGGTCCGCCGCGAGGGGGCCGAGCTGGTGCTCGAGCTCGACTCGGGACAGGCGGTGCGGACCGACGCCCTGCTGGCGGCCGCGGGCCGCGCGCCCCGCACCGCCGATCTCGGCCTGGAGACGGTCGGCCTGTCCGCCGAGGGGCCGGTCGAGGTGACGGACACCATGCAGGTGCCCGATCGCCCGTGGCTCTATGCCATCGGTGACATCAACGGCCGCGTGCCGCTGACCCACATGGCCAAATACCACGCGCGTCTGGCGGCGCGGGCGATCCGCGGCGAACCCGATCCGGATGGCCCGCGGCTGGACGGAGGGCGCGCGCCGCGGGTGACGTTCACCGAACCCCAGGTCGCGGCCGTCGGTCTCACCGCCGCGACCGCCGAGGAGGAGGGCCTGGACGTGCGCCTGGTGGACGCGGACACCCAGGGCACGGCGGGCGCAAGCTTCCATGGGCGGGGTGCGCCCGGCCGCACCCGCTTTGTCATCGACGACCGGCGCGGCGTTCTGGTCGGCGCCACCTTCGTCGGACCGGACGTGGCCGAGTGGCTTCAGGCCGCCACCATCGCGGTGGTGAGCGAGGTCCCGTTGGCCACGCTGGCCCACGCCGTGCCGGCCTTCCCGACGCGAAGCGAGATCTGGCTGGAGCTGACCGGCGACGCCTGAGCCCGAGCCCGGCCAGGTAAGGGCGGTGACGCCCGCGCCGGGCAACCGGTGGCGCTCGCTCGTGACGCGTGCCACCATGCAGGGGCGGTGCTGGGGAGGCGCAGAGCGGGAGGCAAGGGAATGCGGCGTGATCGCTCGCGCCGGTGGGCGCTCGCGGTCGGGCTGGCGACCGCGTTGTCGGCGGCGAGCGCCGGCGGCGCGCGGGCGGACTTCCCCTACGTAGGCGACGGTACGGCCGGTCAACCCTCCACCTACCACAAGAACCCGGGCTCCGGGCAGCCCAACGACTTCGGCGACGACTTTCGCTTTGCCACCTCGCCCGAGAGCAGCCCTCAGTCGATCGCCGACAACAACGGCAAGCTCAGCGAGCTGTGCGGGCTGCGTGGCGGTGCGGTAACCGACAACAACGCGAGCTTCCCGCTCACCGACTTTCCCCCGACGAGCGCGTGCTTTGGCGACTACGGCGGCAAGAACGTCCGAACCGGGTGGGCGCAGACGACCGGTCGCCCGGACGTTCCCATCGCCGTGCTCGATTCGGGCATCAAGTGGAACGACACGGGCGCCATGAACGACCTGCGCAAGAAAGTGCGCCTCAACACGGGCGAGCTGCCCTACCCCGAGGTGGACCCCACCCCAACCGACGCCACCCTGCTTCCGACTGGCCAGACCTGCGCCAACTACACGAGCGGGGCCTACGACGCAAACGGGGACGGAGTGGTGAACCTCTCCGACTATGCCTGCGACAACCGCATCTCCCTGACCAACCCCGACCGCCACGGACCGGCGGCGACCATGACGCCGGAGGACCTGATCCTCCGCTTCGGAAACTGCCAGATCAACAGCGATCGCAGCCTCGGAACCTGCGCCGCGGGCACCCATTACGACAACGACCACAACGGCTACGCCAATGACATCGCGGGCTGGGACTTCGTCGACAACAAGAACAACCCCTACGACGACGTCCAGTACGGCCACGGCAGCGGCGAGGCCCAGGACTCAAACGCCGAGGCCAACAACGGCAACAAGGTGGGCACGTGCCCCAACTGCATGGTCATGCCTCTGCGCGTGGGGGAGTCATTCATAGCCGACGTCAACCGGTTCGCCCAGGCCGCGGTCTACGCCACCGACCAGGGCGCCTACGTGGTCCAGGAGGCGCTGGGGACGCTCAACAACTCAAACCTGGCCCGCGAGGCGATCGAGTACGCCTACCAGCACGGCACCACGGTGGTGGCCTCAGCAGCCGACGAGGCCGCCGAACATCACAACCAGCCCGGGGTGCTTTCGGACACGGTGCTGGTCAACTCGGTCACCAACTACGACCTGTCCGCCACCCCCGGCTCGCAGTCATACCTGCAGTTCAACGGGTGCACGAACTTCTCCACCAAGATCACGGTCGCGGTCGAGAGCTCTTCCTGTTCCTCGGACGCCACCGGAAAGAGCTCTGGGATCGTGGGCCTGATCTACTCGGCGGCCCTAAACGCGCGGGATGCCGGGACGCTGCAGCCCTCCGACGACTGCCGTCGGGTCAACGGACAGCGCTGCGTCATCACCGCCAACGAGGTGCGTCAGCTGATGGCCTCGGGAAACATCAACAGCTCCACCTCGGCCGACCAGGGTGGCGGTCCGACCGATGGAGACACCTACACCGGCACGGGCGACACCAACCATGGGCAGGCCGACGACGTCAACTTCGCCCAGCAACCCGAGCCTTCCTGCGCGGCGCCTACCCCTACATGCACCGATCCCAACCACAACATGCTCTTCTCCTCCGAGCAGAACGGCGGGACCAGCGCAGGCCCCGACACCCGGCGCTACCCGGCGCGCAAGGGGTTTGACGAGTTCTATGGCTATGGACGCCTCAACGCCTTTAACGCCGTGTGGGCCGCGGCCCAGGGCAAGATTCCTCCCGAGGCCGGCATCACCTCGCCCGACTGGTTCGAGCGCATCGATCCCAACCAGTCTCAGATCGACATCCAGGGTCAGGTCTACGCCCGCGGCAGCAGCTACACCTGCACGCTGGAGGTAGCCGCCGGTGGTCAACCCAACAACGCCCCTGCCTCCGGCGGAGGCGACTTCCATTCGGTCTCGAGCTCCTTCTGCGACGGTTCGACCGCGCACACCGACCCCTACAGCGGATCGCTCGGTCACCTCGACGTGACCACGCTAAAGAGCTACTTCCCGCCCACCAACACCGGCAACTTCGATGGGCGCGAGCCCGGTCTGGCAGGGGCGCAGACCTCCAATGGACGTCCCAGCACCATGCCCTACGCCTTCACCGTGCGCGTCGTCGTGCGCACCGCGGGAGCCAACCCGATGAGCGGCATGGATCGGCGCCAGTTCTTCCTGCACCGCGACGCCGACACCCTCAACCAAAACTGGCCCAAGGACCTGCACACCGACGGCGCTTCGTCGCCGGTGCTGGCCGACATCGATGGCGACAACCGCAGCGAGCTAGTGGTCGCTACCTCCGATGGCCTGGTCCATGCCTACCGCTCCGACGGTTCCGAGGTCTCGGGGTGGCCGGTGCACACGCGGGCCCTTTCGCTGCACAACGAAGTCGCCTACTCCACGGCGGGTGGCCCGATATCGGCGCCCCGCTACGGGGCGATCCTCGGCTCGCTGGCGGCGGGAGACCTCTTCCACGACGGACGCATCGAGATCTTGGCCGACGATCTCGAGGGCAACGTCTACGCGTGGGACAGCTCAGGCCACGAGGTGTTCCACACCACATCTAACCCGGCTTATTCGGGCAATCCCACCACGGTCCCGGGCCACGACGAGTACCAAAGCATCCGCACGGGTCACATGACCCGGACCGATCACGGGTTCGCCATGGCGCCCGTGCTGGCACACCTGGACGGAAACCCCCACGGGCCGCTGGACATCGTGGCGGCGGGACTCGACCGCCACCTATATGCCTGGCACGCCGACGGCACCCCCGTGCCCGGCTTTCCCGTGCTGGTGGTGGATCCCAGCAAGGTAACGGCGGTCGATCCCACCACTCACCTGGTCACCTTCAACCCTGGGCTCGACGACGGCCTGACCGCCGATCAGGGCAAGCTGGTGGACACTCCGGCGGTGGCCGACATCGACGGCAGCGGCAAGCCCGAGATCGTCGTTGGGTCAAACGAGGAGTACGACCGCAGCAACGACGGCTTCAACGCGGGCGCATTCGACACCGCAAGCCTTCAGCCGCTCGCCGCCGGCGGCGGGTCCATCGGGCTGCACTTCGGAAACTCGCGGCTGTACGCGATCAAGCCCACCGGCTTGCCCAGCGGCGAGAGCCCGAGCACCGTCACGCAGATCCACGACGCCTTCCTGGCCAACTGGCCGTTCAAGGTCGGGCTGATCGACCGCGGCCTCCTGCCGGACGTGGGCGAGGGCGTCACCGGCTCGCCGGTGGTCGGACCGGTCGCCTGCCCATCGGGTCCCGACGTCGGCCAGACAGCGCCGAAGGTCGGGGTCATCCCCGACGCCGGGCCGGGCTACATCCTCAACCGTGACGCCACCTCCTGCTATGGCAACGACGGAAGCGGAGACATCGCGCTGCAAACCGATTTTGCGGCGGGCACGACCAAGTACGACACCCCCGCGATCCCCGCCGTGGGAGATCCGGCCTTCGGCAATGTCGGTGGCCAGGTCACGTTCATGGCCCCGGCCACCGGCCTCGTCCGTGCACTTGACGTGGTCGCCAACGAATACCAGGGCGGCCAGGATTTCCTAGCGGCCTGGAACCCCAGCAGCGGACAGTTCATGCCGGGCTGGCCCACGCCGGTCAACGACCTGCAGTTCCTCACCGGGCCGTCGACCGGAGCCATCGACCAGACCAGCCTCAACGAGTCTCCGCTCGAGGGTTCGGCCTCCCAGGATCTGGCCGCCTTCGGCCCCACCGGCGCGCCCGCGGGACCCAACTGGCCCAAGCTGACCGGCGACTGGACGGTGGCCAATCCCACGCTGGGATCGTTCGGCACACTGGACACCGAGGCGGGCAAACCAAAGGACGTCGTCTCGATCACCCGCTACGGCAGCCTGACCGTCTACAAGACCCCGGCCTCAGCGTGCTCGCCCAGCTCCTGGCCGCGCTATCACCACGACCTGGCCAACTCGGGCGACTACTCGCGCGACGCGTTCCCGCCGGGCAAGCCCATGAACGCCGCGATCTCCGGGGCGCAGCTGACGTTCACCGCGCCGGGCAACGATCTGATGTGCGGCACCGCCGACCACTACCAGGCCGCCACCTCGGATTCCCCCATCACCCCCCAGAGCTTTGCCTCGGCCCTACCCATCCAAAGCCTGCCCGCACCGCACGCGGCGGGAAGCGCCGAGTCGATCACGTTGCCGACGGGGACGCTTCGCTACGTAGCCGTGCGCGCGGTCGACGGGCAGGGCAACCTCGGCCTGCCCGCGGTCGTCGATCGGGGCACGAGCACCCCGCTCGGCGGCGGAAGCGGACCCGGGGGCGCGAGCGGATCGGGCTCTGGCGGCACCTCGGGCCCCACCTTCGGTGGCCTCGGGCCGGGTGGGGCCAGCGGTCCGCCGTGCCTAGCCACGGCACCGCGGTCCAAGCTCAGCCACCGGCTCGGGCGCCACGCGCGCCCCACCCTGCGCGGAACCAGCGTGGACGTGGGGTGCTCGCGCTCGGCCGTCCGAGGAGTGCAGGTCCTGGTCGCCCGGCTGCTGCGCCACCGGCGCTGCCAGTTCGTCACCACCGGCGGACGGCTCACGCGCCCGCGCAGCTGCCAGCGGCCGGTCTACCTCACTGCCCGAGTGCGGGCGCGCCGGGATGGGTCGGTGACGTGGTCGCTGCCGCTTCGGCGACGCCTCCCCCACGGCCGCTACGAGGCGCTGACCCGGGCCTACGACGCCCAGGGCCACTTCGAGAGCCGCGCGCTGCGCTCGAGCCGGCTTTTCTTCCGCGTGCGCTGAGCGGATTCGGCCGCGGGACGAGGCTCGCGTCGGCCCGCGGATCTTCATGATCCTTTAGGTTGAGGACCTAGACTCGGGGCGCGAGATGAGCCTGCTGCGCCGGATTCCCACGCCTCGCCTGCTGCTGCTGTGCGCCGCGGTGCTGGCCTTCTCGGCCGGCGTCACCGCGATCGCCTCCGCGCTCACCGCGGGTGGGCCGGTACCGGCCGCCGAGTCGCTGGCCGTCGCTATCAGGCAGGCGATCGACGCCCGGCCGGTGCCGGGCATCACCGCGCGCATCGAGTACACCAACCATCTGATCGACCCCGGGGTGGTGGACACGCGCGGGCTCCCCGGCAACCCGCTGCTCAACGGCGCCACCGGTCGGCTCTGGCTGGCCCCGGGCCATGGGCTGCGTCTGGAGCTCCAGTCCAGCCGCGGCGACTCCCAGTTGGTCGTCCACGACGGCGCGTTCTGGGCCTACGACGCGGGCTCGAACACGGCCTACCAGGGCAGCCTGCCCCGCCGCGACGGCGCAGCCGGCAAGCCCAAGGAGCGCCACGCCCCGCCGAGCCTCGCTGTCATCCAGCGCCACATCGACGAGCTGTCCAAGCACGCCAACGTCAGCGGCGCCCAACCCGGCGACGTCGCCGGGCGGCCGGCCTACACGGTGAGCGTCAGCCCGCGTGCCAACCCGGGCCTGATCGGCCCCGCCCAGCTCGCCTGGGACGCGGTCCGCGGGATACCGCTGCGGGTGGCCCTCTATGCGCGCGGCAGCGACCAGCCTGTGCTCGAGCTCAAGGTCACCGACATCAGCTTCGGGCGGGTCCCCGCCTCGGTGTTCGCCGTGACGCCGCCCGCCGGCGCCAAGGTGGTCGAGGTCAAGCGGCCCAACGCCGCCACCGCCCGCGCCAAGGCGCGCGAACGCCGCGGCCGCACCGCCGGCAGGCGCCACCCCGCCCCGGTCAGCGGCCTGGATGCCGTCCAGGCCAAGCTGCCGTTCAGGCTAAGCGCCCCCGACAGCGTCGCCGGGCAGGCCCGCAACGACGTCAAGCTGTTCACCATCGGGAACAAGCCGGTCGCGGTCGTCGGCTACGGCGAGGGCCTAGGCGGCATCGCCGTGATCGAGCGCGCGGCCGCCCCGGCCAAGCCGGGCTCGTCGGCGCCGGCCGCCTCCTCGGATGGCGGCGATGGTGAGCACCGCGGCGGGCTGCCCGCGGTCTCGATCAACGGGGCCAGCGGGCACGAGCTGTCCACGGCGCTGGGCACGCTGGTCACCTTCCAGCGCGGCGGCGTGGACTACGTGGTGGTCGGCTCGGTCACGCAAGCCACCGCCGAGAGCGCGGCGCGAGCGCTCTAGTCGCGGACCCCGGCGCCCGCGAGCGATGAGGGTTCCCCCCCAGGACCTCGACGCACCGCTGTGCGCCCGGGGGCTGGTCAAGCGCTACGGCGATGTGGTCGCGGTCGACGGCGTCGACCTGACCGTCGCGCCCGGCGATGTCTACGGTTTCCTCGGTCCCAACGGAGCGGGCAAGACCACGGCCCTGCGCATACTCCTCGGACTCGTCCGCCCGCACGCCGGAAGCGTCGCCCTGTTCGGCCGCGATCCCCTCCTGCACGGTGTCCAGGCGCTCGAGTCGGTGGCCGGGTTCGTCGAGGCGCCGTCCTTTTACCCCTATCTCTCAGGCCGCAAGAACCTCGAGCTGGTCGCCGCCCTCGACGGGGGTCAGGCCGCCGGGCGCATCGACGATGCGCTGGAGACCGTCGAGCTCAGCGACCGCGCACGCGACAAGGTCGGTGGCTACTCGCACGGCATGCGCCAGCGGCTGGGCATCGCGGGCGCACTGCTGCGTGCGCCGCGCCTGATGCTGCTCGACGAGCCGGCCACCGGGCTTGACCCGGCCGGCATGCGAGACATGCGCGGGCTGATTCGCAACCTCGCCGACAGCGGCATGACCGTGGTCCTGTCCAGCCACCTGCTCGTCGAGGTCGAGGAGCTGTGCAATCGCGTGGGGATCATCCGCCGGGGCAAGATGGTTTTCGAGGGCACGCTCACCGACCTGCGCGCCAGCGCCGCGGGCGCCTGGCAGCTGCGCACCACCGACGACGACGTCGCCCTGCGCGTGTGCCGCTCGGCGCCGGGGATCGAGGAGGCCCGGGCCACGGCATCGGGGATCTCCTTCCGCGCCCCGGAGGCGGCGGTCGCCGATCTGTCGATCGCCCTCGTGCAGGCCGGGATAGGGCTAACCGCGCTCACCCCCCACGCCGCCACGCTCGAGGACCTCTTCTTCCGGTTGACCGAGGACGACGGCCGGGCGCCCATCCCGGCGTCCGACGCCGTGGAAGAGGCCGCCTGATGCCCTCGACCGCGACCGTCTACCGCTGGGAGCTGCGCAAGCTCGTCTCTCAGAAGCGCACCTACCTCGGCCTCGCCTTCGCCATCGCCATGCCGTTGCTGTTCGTGCTCGCCCTCACGCTGCGCCGCCACGGCGCCGGACCGGACGTCGCGTTTGGACGCTACGTGCGCCAGTCGGGGCTGGCCATCCCCCTCGTGCTCCTGGTGTTCGGCTCGTTCTGGCTGTTCCCGCTGATCACCGCGCTGGTAGCGGGGGACATCGTGGCGGCCGAGGATCACAACGGTACCCTCAAGACGATCCTCACTCGCTCGGTCGGCCGCGGGCGCGTGTTCGCGGCCAAGGCGCTGGCGACGTTCACCTACGCGGGGCTGGCCCTGGTGGTGATGGGCCTGGTGGCGGTCGCGGCCGGGGGGCTGAAGTCGGGCCTGCATCCGCTCACCACGCTCTCGGGCACCCGGGTGAGCGTAGGTCGCGCGTTCGTGCTCATGGGCGCCAGCGCCCTGGTGTACATGTTGCCGTTGCTCGCGATCGCCTCCATCGGGCTCCTGCTCTCGACCGTCACCCGCAACAGCGCCGGGGCCGTGGTGGGCACGCTGTTGTTCTCGTTGCTGCTGCAGCTGGTGACGATTCTTCCCGGCCTTGGAGGTCTGCGGCCCTACCTGCTGCCCGAGCAGTTCAACGCCTGGCAGGGGTTCCTGCGCGTGCCCACCGACTGGGCGCCGATCGGCCACGCCGCGTGGGTGTGCGCGATCTATGCCGTGGTCTGCGTGAGCGCGGCGTTCCTAGTGTTCCTGCGCCGCGACGTGGCCGGGGACTGACCCGGCTTCGCTCCGCAGGACACGCGCGACGTCGCCCGGCGCGAGCCGCGCTAGCGGGACCGGTAGCGCACCCGGAAGCCGAGCAGGTCGGGGACGGTGACCAAACGCATTCCCCGGCCACGCAGGGAGTGGATGATGTGGGGCAGGGCGGCGAGCGTCTGCTCGCGCGGGCCGCCGCCGTCGTGCATGAGCACGATCGATCCCGACCGCGTCTGAGCGCGCACGCGCTGCTCGATCGTCCCCGTGCCGGGACGCGACCAGTCGCGCGGGTCCACGTCCCAGATGACGGTGGTCATGTGGCGGCCGACGGCGAGCCGGACGACCGTCCGGTCATAGGAGCCGTAGGGGGGCCGAAACAGGCAGGGTCGGTAGCCGACCGCGTGATGGATCGCGTCGTTGGTCGCCGACAGCTCGTGGCGCACACCGGCCGCCGACAGGCGCCGCAGGTCGGCGTGGTCGAAGGTGTGGTTGCCGATCGCGTCGCCGTCGCGCAGCATGCGCCGGAGCACGTCCTCGTGCCCCGGCACCTGGCGCCCGATCATGAAGAAGGTGGCGGGAACCCGCTCGCGCTCGAGCACCCCCAGGAACTGGGGGGTGTCCGACCACGGCCCGTCGTCGAAGGACAGGGCCACCTCGCGCCGGCGGGCCGAGCCCGAGCTGCGCACGGTGGCCCCGTGGATGTCGCAACCGGTGGCCAGGCCCCGCCCCCGCGACGCCGGCGTACGGCCCCGGGCGGGCGCCGCCGCGACCGGGGCGACGGCAGCGGAGGCGGACGGGCGCGGCTGCACCGAGGCGAAGGAGGGCGCCTGGCCGGTGAGCGTGATCTCCCCCGGCCAGACCGCGTGCAGCGAGCTCTCGCTGGCGGCGGCGGGGGCGGTAGGCGCCGCCCACGGGCCCAGGGCAAGCAGGGCAACCACGGCGACCCGCCGAACGCCTCGGGCAGAGGATGGACAGTCCCTGTCCACGCACCCACCATACGTCGCGCCGCGGGCGCGCGCGCCCAAGTAGGCCGCGCAGGTGGCCACTTTGCGAGGTCCGGCTATCCTGCTGCTGCATGGCGCCCCTGGGACGGGTCCTGGGGCTGGCCGGCGTGATCGTCTGCGGATGTGCCCTGCTGGGCTCACCCGGACTGGCCAGCCCAGGACAAAGGCACCATCGTCGTCCGCAGCGCTCGCACCTTCTGCGGCGGCCGACATGGCTTTCCGGTGTGAGAATCACCGAGTACTTTCCCGTGCCCGAGGGCTGGTTCGTCGGGCGTCGGGTCACCGCGCCCGGGCTGCCGGGCACCCACCGCATCGACTGGCTGTTCTCGGCCCACGGAGTAGCGATGGAGGGCGACGGCATCGACCTGTCCGGCCACCAGGTGCACATCGAGTCCCTGGGCCACGGAGGATGGATCGACTCGGCGGGCCATCCCACCGCGCCGGGGCGGGGCGGCTGGAGCGGCGGTGGACCGTACTGGCGAGCAGGCGCCTACTGGCTCAATTCCTCGCGCCGGCCCACCTTCCCGCTCGAGGCGGGCGGCTGGTCGGCGGGTGCCGGGGTCAAGTACGTGCCCCTGCGGGGGGTGACCTTCGCCCCCGGGCCGTCGCGGTCGCTGACCTACTACCGCTCGATCGCCGTCGATCCGACGCTGATCCCCATGGGCAGCCGGATCTACATCCCGGCCTACCACGGCGTCGGCGGCGCCAGTGGCTGGTTCGTCGCTTCGGACACCGGCGGCGCGATCCGGGGCCGCCACGTCGACGTCTTTCGCCCCCCGCCGGCGTCGCCCACCGACCCCGGCAACTCCCTCAGCGGCCAGCGCATCTACGTGATCCCGCCCCACACCCCGGCCAGGCCCGCCCCCAACCCGCCGCCGGCGGCACCGCCCAAGAGCCCGGTCGGCGGGGGCGCCCCGGGACCCGACGGGGGGTCCAGCACCCCGTCGGGCTCGTCCGGGCCGGCGAGTACGGCGGGCGGGGCCACCGCGGGATAGAGCCCCGAAAAGGGGCCCGCCGTCCCCCTATCTGCCGGGACCGGCCGGCATCCAGTGCGTCCAGATCGGGCCTCAGCGGCCCCAGGTCAGCGGCACACCGAGCACCCGCGAGGGCTCCGTCACCGATGGCCGGTCGCGGCGGGCGGGCGCTGGGGACCCGGATGCCTCCGGGGCCCCGTCGACCACCGGCACCTCGAACTCGGCGTCGGCGAGCGTGACCGGGACGGTGGGCACCCGCTCGGAGAAGGCCAGTTCGCCACCGCACCGCGGGCAGCGTCCGATTATGGACAGGCCGTGGGCGGCGGTCAGCCCGTACCAGCGAAACCGGCAGTCCACGCAGCTGACGCGGGCCGGATGGTCCGAGCTGTTGCGGTGGACCTGCTCGTCGAGGCCGTTCTGGCTCACAGCGGATGATCTCCCCTCGTATGTCGGAGCCGATGCGCTCCGACATATGCATCATCGGACCGTCCGGCGCGCTCCTAAACACGACCATTCGTCCATGTCGCTGCCCGACCAGGGCTCCTCCGGCGCCGCCGCCCCGGCCGACCGGGGAAGGCGCCGCCTGGCCAGCGGCCTGCCCCAGGCCATCCGCTAGGCTCGCGGCCCCCGATGGTGCCGGTCGCCAAGATCGCCTCGCTACTGGTGCTGGCCGCGGTCAGCGAGAAGAGCAAGACCCCCTTCTACATAGCCGGCGCGGCGCTCGCCGCCTGGGCGGTGCTGGTATCCGCCATGGGACTGCGCCGGGCCGAGTTCCCCGGCTCGCGCCGGGCCTCGCGCGCCGTGATGGGGGTCAGCGCGGTGCTGGTGGCCACGGCGATCGCGATGGCCCTGGTCACCGCCAGCCGCCACGAGCGGCCCAACGAGGCCAGCGCGGCGAGCCCGCCGCCGGGAGCCCCCGCCCCACCGGGCGGCCGCCCCACCCCGGCCGGGCGTCCCTCGACCGTGAGCCTGGCCGCCGACCCGAGCGGCCAGCTGCGCTACGACAAGAGCTCGCTCAAGACGCGCCCGGGCAAGGTCACGGTCGCGTTCGCCAACCAGGCCCCCGTGCCCCATAACGTGACCGTCGAATCGGCGGGCAAGACGGTGGGCGCGACCCAGACCATCACCGGGTCGGCCACCAAGGTCGCCCTCGCCCTCGCGCCCGGGACCTACACCTACTTCTGCTCGGTGGACGCCCACCGTCAGGCGGGCATGCAGGGCACGCTGGTCGTCGGCTGACCCTGCCCCACGGGCCGGGCCAATTCCGTCCGCTCCCCTCCCGCCCGCCCCAGCCGGATCGGGGCTCAGCCGAAGAAGATCTCGGCCGTCTCATACAGCGCCGGATCGAGCAGCTTGGGCTCGGCCAGCGCCCGCTCGAGCTCGACCAGCTCGATCTCTGACCCCTGCAGGGCGACCATCTGCCCGAAGCGCCCGTGGACCGCCGCCTCCATGGCCGCCACCCCGAAGCGGGTGGCGAGCACCCGGTCATAGGCGGTCGGGGTGCCGCCCCGCTGTACGTGGCCGAGGATGGTCATGCGAGTCTCAAAGCCGGTCCGCTGCTCGAGCTCGCGCTCGAGCTCGACTGCGATCCCGCCCAGGCGCACGTGCCCGAACGCGTCGGTGGCCTGCCGCCCGGCCAGCTCGCCCCCGGCCGGCTGGGCGCCCTCGGCCACCACGACGATCGAGAACGTCCGCCCGCCGGCGTGGCGGCGCCGCAGGCGGTCGCAGACCTCCTCGATATCGAACGGCCGCTCGGGGACCAGGATCGCGTCGGCGCCGCCGGCCATCCCGCTGTACAGCGCGATCCACCCGGCGTGGCGGCCCATGACCTCGAGCACGATCACGCGATGGTGCGACTCGGCGGTGGTGTGTAGCCGGTCGATGGCGTCGGTGGCGATCTGCACCGCGGTGTGAAAGCCGAAGGTGAAGTCGGTCTGCGCCAGGTCGTTGTCGATCGTCTTGGGCACGCCGACCACGCCGATCCCCTCCTGGCTGAGGCGCAGCGCCACCCCGAGCGTGTCCTCCCCGCCTATCGCGATAAGCGCGTCGACCCCGGTTTCCGCCAGGCTCTCGCGGATCTGGGCGGCGCCGTCGGCCACCTCGCCCGAGAACGGGTTGGTCCGCGACGTGCCGAGGATGGTGCCCCCCCGGGGCAGGATCCCGGCCGTGTTCTGGATCGTGAGATCGAACTGGTTGCCCTCGAGCACCCCCGCCCAGCCGTTGCGAAAGCCCACCAGCGAGTAGCCGTGCTCGCGCACGCCGCTGCGCACGACGGCGCGAATGACGGCGTTCAGACCGGGGCAGTCTCCGCCCCCGGTGAGGATTCCGATCCGGGCCACGGGGCTTGCTAGCGCTGGATCGCCTTGACCTCCAGGAACTCCTCCAGGCCGAACTTGCCCAGCTCGCGCCCGCAGCCCGACTGCTTGTAGCCGCCGAACGGGGCCAGCGGGTTAAACGTGGCGCCGTTGATCTCCACCTGCCCGGTGCGCAGGCGCCGGGCCACGCTCTGGGCGTGCTCCTCGGAGCCCGACCACACGCCGCCGGCCAGCCCGTAGATGGTGCCATTGGCGATCTCCACCGCCTCGTCCTCGTCGTCGTAGGGCATCACGCACAGCACCGGGCCGAAGATCTCCTCCTGGGCGATCGTCATGTCCGGCTTTACCTCCGAGAAGACGGTGGGGGAGACGAAGTAGCCCCGCTCTGCCCCCTCGGGTGGATCTTCGCCGCCGACCACCAGCTTGGCCCCCTCCTCCCGGCCGCGCTTGATGTAGCCCTGCACGCGCTCGCGCTGGGCGTCGGAGACCAGCGGGCCGAGCATGGTCTCGCCGTCGAACGGGTCGCCGACCTTGATCTGGGAGACCACCGCCGCGGCGATCTGCTCGGCCTCGGCAAGCCGAGAGCGCGGCACCAGCATCCGGGTCAGCGCCGAGCAGGTCTGCCCCGAGTTCAGATAGCACTTGTTGATCCCGTCGGCTACCGCCTTCTGCAGGTCGGCGTCGTCCAGGACCACGTTGGCCGACTTGCCGCCCAGCTCGAGCGCCACCCGCTTGACCGTCGCCGACGCGACCTCAGCCACGCGACGCCCCGCCCGGGTGGAGCCGGTGAACGAGACCATGTCCACGTCGGGGCTCGCGGCCATCGCCTCTCCCACCACCGGTCCAAACCCAGTGACCAGGTTGAACGTCCCCGCCGGCAGGTCGAGCCCGTCGATGATCTCGGCGAGCACGTAGGCGTTCAGCGGGGTGACCTCCGACGGCTTGACGATCACCGTGCAGCCGGCGGCCAGCGCGGCGGCCACCTTGGCCGAGATCTGGTGCAGGGGGTAGTTCCACGGCGTGATGCACCCCACCACCCCGACCGGCTCGCGCACGATCAGCGAGTTGCCGACCTCCTCCTCCCACCTGGTCTCCTCCACCACCTGGGGAATAGAGCCGAAGTCCATCGCCGGCAGACCGGCCTGGATCGCGCGCGCCAGGCCCAGCGGCATGCCGACCTCGCGGGCAATCAGGGTGGCGATCTCCTCGGCGCGCTCGCCCAGCGCCTGGGCGATCGCCTGACACGCCTGAGCGCGCTCGGCGGGGGCGGTCTGCGACCACTGCGCGAACCCCTCGCGCGCGGCGCGCGCGGCGCGGGCGATGTCCTCGGGGGTCCCTTCGGGGACCGAGCCGATGACCTCCTCGGTGGTCGAGTCGAGCACCTCGATCTTGCCCTTGCCCGCGGGCTCGCTCCACTCTCCGCCGATGTACAGGCGGTCGCGGACGATCGGCTCGGCCGGCGGGCGGGTGGGGACGGTGCTCTGGCTCTGGGTTTCGGTGGCCACGGGGGTCCTCCTCGGATCCTCTAGTGATTGCTCGTCATTTTGAAAATGGGGGTTGGTCGGCGGCGTGCCCGGTCGGGCGCCGCGGTCGGGGTCTCAGCCGGCGGGGGTCGCCACCGCCTCGCCGCGGGGCTCGGTGACCCCCGCCATCGCTTCGGCGGTCCGGTGGGCGAGGGCCATGATCGAGACCATCGGGTTGGTGCCCGTCGGGGTGGGGAAGGCCGAGCCGTCCCCGATCCACACGCCGGGGACGTCGTGCAGCTGGCCCCACGGCCCGGCCACCGAGGTCTGGGGGTCGGTGCCCATCCGGCAGGTCCCCATCTGGTGGGCGCTGAACAGGCGGTGACCGCCGAAGCGCAGCGGGAGGCGCTGGAGGCGCGCGACGAAGGCGTCGAGGTCCTCGCCCGCGTGCCAGGTCGGCATGCCGGCGGCGAGCGAGACGATCTGGCGCGCGCCGGCGGCGTCGTGCATGCGGGCCATGGCCTCCATGCCGCGGCACAGGTTGGCGACGTCCAGCTCGTCGGTGATCGAGTAGGCGGGAACGGCCTCGCCGGAGGCGTCGATCGACACCCGCCCGTGGCCGCGGTCGCGGGCCAGGGCGATGAAGCTCGCGCCGTTGCGCGCGTTGGCCATCAGCTCCTTGTGGGCGCGCCCCGAGGTCCAGGGGATCGCCGACCCGGTGACCGCGGGGGCGTACTGGGCGCTCTCGATCAGAAAGCCATAGCCGCCGCCGTTGTCGGCGAACTCGTCGCATAGCCCGGTCTGCGGGGCCCCCCACCACGCCTGCTGGTCCTCGGCGTAGATCCCGAACACCGCTACGCAGGGGTGCAGGCGCAGGTAGTCGCCCACCGCCGGGCCGCCGATGCCCGAGCGCAAGAGCAGCGCCGGGGACTCCAGCGCGCCGCCGGCCACGACCACCTGGGGGGCGCGCACCAGCACGCGCGTGAACGGCCCCTCCGCACCCCCGTAGACGGCCTCGACCCCCGCGGCGCGTCCGCCCTCCACCAGCACCCGCTGGGCCCGGCAGCGCACGACGACGTCGGCGCCGTGCTCGACGGCGTCGCGCAAGAACGTCTTGACCGTGCTCTGCTTGGAGCCCGATTGATCGCCGAAGCCCAGGTAGCCCGCGCTCTCCGGGGTGTACGTGGCCGGGTCGGCGTTTCTGACGATGGTTTGAAACGACCAGTCCAGCCGCTCGCACGCCTCCCGCATCCGCTGGTGGGGCCCGTTGAGGTCCGAGAGCGCGTCGGTGGCGCCGATCCGCCCCAGCACGAAGTCCAGATGGCGGTCGTACTCCTCGCCGTCCACTCCCTCTAGCCCGTGCTCCCGGGCCCACTGCTCGCGCACCCACGGCTTGGTGCGCAGGCAGTTGGTCCAGTTGACCGTGGTTCCCCCGCCGAGGGTGTAGCCGGCGTAGAGCGCGACGTTGCCCTCGGCGGTCGGGGTCGGCCCCCCGCGCCAGTACATCTCCTGGTAGGCCTTGAGCTCGAGCTGGGCGAAGTCGGCCTCGTTGAAGTAGTCGCCCGCCTCGAGCACGATCACCTTCTTTCCCTGCTGGGCCAGCGTGCCGGCGACGACGCCGCCGCCGGCGCCCGAGCCGATCACGCACACGTCGGCCTCGAGCTCGGCGGGGTCGCCTTGGGGCACGAGCGGGACGATCTCCTTGGGCGCCTCGGGCGGGGCGCTGATCGGCCCGGCGTAGCCGAGGATCTCCCAGTTGGGATTGCGCCCGCTGGCCGGGTCGGGGGCTCCGTAGGCCAGGAACAGGGTCATCCCCGCCAGCGCCGAGACCCCCGCCGCCGCGTCGGCCGAGGCCAGCGCCACATTGCGCAGGATCTGCTCGCGGGAAAGCTGGGTGGGCGCGGTCTGGAGCCCGGAATCGGCGAGCGCGTCCAGCAGCTGCGCCAGCCCCGCCCTGACCGTCTCGTCGGGCAGCTCGGAGATGAGCTGCGCCACGCCCTCATCGACGCCGATGTCCGAGGCGGTGCGGGCCCAGAAGCCGGAGGGATCCTCGCCGCGCTCGATGCGGGGTACGATCGTGTCGCACACCGCCGTCAGGGTCTCGCGCTGCGCGTCGCTGAACTCGCCGGCCATCGCGCTCTCTCCTCCGTTTTTGTGGGCGAAGCATCTTATGCCCGCCGCGCCACCGGGCGCTCAAGTGGCCGCAAGGAGCGTTCGTCGCCGGACCTTCCCCAGAAGTCGGTACTTGACTTGATGGACGGATGTCCGGTCGAATGGGTCCCCGCTACAGCCGATTCTTTGCCCCGTCGTGCCGGGGGCGTCCGTCCCCGCCCCTTCGAGATTGGAGGATGTCCAGTCGTGAACGCTCAACCTCCGCCGTCCGCCACCCCCCCGCCGCCGCCTCCGCCCCAGGCTCCACCGCCCGTCCCTGCGGTCTCCTATCCGGCCAACCTGCAGGTCGAGCGCCAGCCGGAGTACGACAAGTTCAGGGCGCTCATCAGGTCTCCCTACGCCTTCGTCCTGAACATCATCAACGCACTGGTGCTCCTGCCGCACGCGATCTGCCTGCTCGTCCTCGGCGTGGTCGCCATCGTCATCTACCTCATCTCCTGCTTTGCCGTCCTGTTCACCGGCCGCTACCCGCGGGGGATGTGGGACTTCATGGTCGGCGTGCAACGCTGGTCCCACCGGGTGGCGGCGTGGCAGTTCATCCTCAGCGACGCCTATCCGCCGTTCTCGTTTGACCCCGACGCGCACCCACTTCGGTTCGACGTCCAGTACCCGGAGGAGGGAGTGGCACGTTGGCGGGGGATCCCGCTGCTCACGGGCATCATGGCGCTTCCGGTGACGATCGTCGCCGAGGTCGTCCTCATCCTCGGCTATCTCCTGCTGGTCCTGCCCCCCTTCATCCCGGGCTTCATCCAGCTGGCGATCATCTTCACCGGCAAGTATCCCGAGGGCATATTCAACTTCATCCGCGGCGGCCTGCGCCTGTACGCACGCGGACAGGCCTACGCGACGTTCCTGGTGACCCGCTACCCGCCGTTCGAGCTCGGCTAGGAGACGACAGGCAAGCCTGGGCGGCGGCCCGCGCCGCTCCCGCCGAACGGCCCGGCCCATGCGCCGGCCGGTTCGGCGCCGGGCCCTCTGTCCGGCCCTCTGTCCGGTCCCCCTGATGCGATACCGCTCTGGTTGTCCCTGAGGGGCCCTACGCCCCGCGCCCGATCTGAGACTGGAGGACATCTTCCGTGGACGCTCAACCTCCTCCCGGCACCCCCCCGCCCGCCACTCCCCCGCCGGGAGCGCCCCCGCCGGGAACGCCCCCGCCGGGAACGCCCCCGCCCGCTACGCCCCCGCTCGCGGCGTCGACCGCGGTGCCCTATCCGGTCAACGTCCAGATCACCCCCCAGGCCGAGTACAACCGCCTGCTGCCGCTGGTCAAGTGGCTGTTGCTGATCCCGCACTGGCTCGTGCTGGGGTTCGTGGCGATCGGCGCGTTCATCGCCCTGATCCTGGCGTGGTTTGCCGTCCTGTTCACTCGCCGCTACCCCGAGGGCCTGTTCAACTTCCTGGTGGGCTTTCAACGGTGGGCCCTGCGGGTGAGCGCCTACGGCCTGCTGATGACCGACAAGTACCCCCCCTTCTCGCTCCAGGACGACCCGAGCTACCCGGTGCGCCTCAGCATCGAGTACCCGGAGCACGGCGTCGACCGCTGGCGGCCGCTGTTTGCCTGGATCCTCGCCTACCCGATCAACCTGGTGGCCCAGGTGGTCTTGTTCGTCGCCTACATCGCCTCGATCCTCACGTTCTTCTCGATCCTGTTCACCAAGCAGTTCCCGGAGGGCATCTTCAACCTCACCCGGGGCGCTCTTCAGCTCCAGACCCGGGCCAGCGCCTACGCCGACTGGATGGTCACCGTCTACCCGCCGTTTGACTTCGGCTAGGTACCGGCACCGGCGCGGCGGCGCCCCGGAGCATTCCCCGTCGGCCTGCGCTCCTGTCTTTAGGCCCCCACCGACTAGGGTGGTCCTCAAGCAGGACGCTGAGATTGCCGAAAGGAGTCGGTGTGAAGGTTGGACGGTTCCTTCAGGGGGCAGGGGTGGCTTGGGCGACCGCCCTGGCCGGCGCCGCGCTCGCCTCCACCGCCGCCGCCAGCGCCACCCCGCGCGTCGTCGGCGGCGCCCCGGCCCTTCCCGGCCAGTTTCCCTTCGCCGTCGCCCTGGTCCAGCACGACGTGCCCGCCGAGCGGAGCACCTTCTGCGGCGGAAGCGTGATCTCCCCCACCGCGGTCCTGACCGCCGCCCACTGCGTCAACGGATCCTCCCCCGGCGAGCTCGACGTCGTCGCCGGTCGCCAGCTGCTGTCGGGCGCCGGCGGGGACCGCGTCGCCGTGACCAACATCGCCGTCGAGCCCGGCTACAACGCCGATACCGATCAGCACGACGCCGCCGTGCTCACGCTCGCCGCCCCGACCAGCGCCCCCCCGGTGGCGCTCGCCCAGCCCTCGCAAGTGGGGCTCTACGCCGCCGGCAACCCCCTGCTGGTGGCGGGCTGGGGCCTGACCAGCAACGACGCCAGCACCACCTCGGACGCCCTGCAGGTGGGCTCGATCCAGGCGTTCCCCGACTCGCGCTGCGACGGCTACTACGGCGACGGCTACGACCCGAGCGTGATGATGTGCGCGGGCAGCCCGGCGGGCGTGCCCGACTCCTGCCGCGGCGACAGCGGGGGTCCCCTGGTCGCCTCCGACGGAGCCATCGTCCGCGAGGTGGGGCTCGTCGCGTTCGGGGGAGCCACCTGCGGCGACCCCACGATCCCGGGGGTCTACACCCGCGTGGCCGCTGAGGCGGGGTGGATCTCCTCCCAGGTCGGGCTCCCCACCCCCGCCCCGGCGCCTTCACCGCCGCCGACCCCTACTCCGTCGCACGCCACGAGCTCGCCCCTGCGCACACGGGTGACCAACGTCACCTGCGGCCTTAAGGGGTGCCGGATCGCGGTCACGCTCCTCGGCTCCAACGCCCGGCTGTCCAGCGTGCTGGTGCGGATCCATCCGATGCCCGTGTGTGGACGCACGAGGCGCGGCCGGCGCGCGCGCTGCATCCAGCTGCGCGACGCCTTCGCCAGCGCGCGTCGTGTGCGCGGCAGCCTGTGGAGCGCCAGCGTGCGCGACCTCCCGCTCGGCGTGGTGCGCATCTTCGCCTCTCCGCGCGACCGCCGCGGCCACAAGCTCGCCGCCGCGGGCACCGTCCGGATCAGGGTCCGGCGCGCGTAGCCGCTGCCGCGCGTCCTTGACCGCGGTCTGCGCCCGGGCCGGCCAAGCGGGTCGAGCGCCGCCGCCGCGCCGGCGCGCCCTGGATGTAGAGGGTCAGGCAGCCCAGCGCGAAGACCGCCACCACGAACAGCACGGGGCCCGAGTCCTCCACCACCGCCCCCACCAGCCCACCGACCAGCCCGGCCACCAGCGCCGCCCGCCAGGCCGGGTCGGGCAGCGGCCCGAACAGCCGCCGGCGCAGCACCAACGCCAGCACGACCACGAGCACGGCGGCCGCGACGGCAAACGGCATCAGGCCCAGCTCGAGCGCATCGACGGCTGAGTTCAGGCGTCGCACGATCGTGTCGTGCAGGTTGGTCCGCGTGTGCGCCTCCACCACGTTGTGGGTGAGGTGGCCGCGGCCGCCGGCGGTGGCCAAGTCGAGCACGACCAAAGCCCCGAGGGCGATCACCGGGCTGACCAGCACGACGGCCGCCCGCCGGGGGGTAAAGCCGCCCGGCAGGAG
>VAYS01000012.1:0-70600 GCA_005883215.1 Actinomycetota bacterium | reverse complement strand
CGCCCCGAAACTGGGGTTGGGACCGAGCAAGGAGCGCAGCAGCAGATGGGTTCCGGCCAGGGCGTCGATGGCGACCGCCGCGATTCCGATCACGGCGGGCAGGAACGGTCCTCGCGGCCACGGCAAGACCCGGTCGGTGATCGCACCCAGCCCGAAGCAGACTGCCCCGATCAGCAGCTCTTCCCGGCGCAGCGTGGTGTCGGCCAGCGCGCCGGCCATGGCGCCGACCGGCGCCCACAGGAAGGCCAGCGCCCCCACGCGTCCTGCCCACCGCACGCCGACGCCCCGCCCGACGGCGCCGGCGAGCAGCGCCAGCGCCAGCCACGCCGCGGCAAGCGCCTTGAGGGTGGCGATGCGCCGCGGCTGGACGATCGCCAGGCGCCGCCGGAACGCGCGCAGCGAGCCAGCGTCGCGCCCCCCGCCGGCGGTCATGGCCCGCCCGCGCATGGCGTCGGGCACCGGCCGCCCCAGATGGCCAAGCACGGTGGGTGCCACGTCGATGGTGGCCACCATCCCGCGCACGTTGGTGGTCTTGGACTCGAGCTCTCCCGAGCCCAGGCCGGCGGCGCCGATCCACTCCAGCTCGTGGCCCACCCCGGTGGGCGGGCGCTCCATCGCCAGCACCAGCTCGGAGGGCGGCCGCCTCCCCAGCAGCTCGCCGAGCAGGCGCTGGCCCGCCCGCCCATGGGGCAGGTCGACGACCACCAGCGCGTGGCCGCGGGCGCCCGCCACCCGCGCGAGCAGGGTGCGGGCGGGGCCCAGCGACACCGCCGCCAGGCGCCCGGAGCGATCGGCGGCGAGCACGGCGGGCAGCGGCCGCTGGTGGCTGATGCCCACGTAGGCGGCCCCGCCGGGAACCGAGGCGGCGAGCAGGCCGGGCACGATCGTCTGGGGCGCGCTCTGGGCGCGGCGCGCGACCAGCGGCCACTCCTTGATCGCCCCCCGGTGGTCGAACGTGCTCAGGTCCAGCAGCGGCGGCGCCGAGGGGTCGTAGCTGGAGTCGGCTACGCGCGTGCCCTGGGTGACGTCGAGCAACGCCTGCTCGCGGAAGTAGACCCCCTGGGCGGCGCTGATGATCCCCAGCGCCAGTTGCGGCTGGGCGGCGAGCACACGCTCCACCGCGTCGTCGGGGGCCGAGGAGTTGCGCCGAAGCGGCGCGTTGGGGGGCTCGACGAACGCCATCAGTGCGCGCGCCCCGCCGGTCGGCGGCCCGGCCCCGCCCCCGCCGGGCAAGGGGATGCCCGCGCGCGCCCCCGGCGCCGGCACCGCGGACAGGACGCCGGTCAGCGCGGCGGTGAGGGCGACGGCCAGCGCCGCGCGCGGGGCGGCCGGGCGAGCGCGACGGATCGGGGGGCGCATCGGTGCCAGGGGCGGAAGTCAACCGCAAGCGCCCGGGCGCCCGCGGCGGGGCGCTGCGCCGTTCGCCTCCGCGGCGAGCGCCACCGGGCGGCTCCTATCCGCCGAACCCTTGCGGCCCCCTAGGGTCCGACTCCCCGCCCCCTAGGGTCCGACCCCCGTCGCCCGCCGGGGCCGGACGCCCCTTCTCGGTGGGGGAGCCGGCGCCGCCTGACCCGCCACACGGGGAGCCCGTACCAGATCACCGCGAAGACCACCGCCGCCGCGATCGCGGTGACGATCGCCGCGGCCTCGCCGAAGATCAGGTGGGCGATCAGCAGCAGCGCGGCGCACATGGCCAGAGCCAGCGCGGCGAGCCCGGCGATGGTCAGCCGGTTGGCGGTGAGGACGAGGTACTCCTTGTCCTGGGTGCGGAACTCGAGTCGGTGGTGGACGGTGGGGGCGATCAGCAGGACCGAGGAGAGCGCCGTGCACAGCAGGGCGCCGAAGTACAGCTTCTGCTCGAACGCGGTCATCCGCCCGTAGCCCTGGTTGAACGGGACCACGAGCAAGAAACCGAACAGGACCTGGACCCCCGGCAGCGCCACCCGCAGCTCCTGGAGCAGCTCGTTTAGGTTGCGGTCCGCGCGCTCGACCTCGGTCTCCTGGCGCCCGCTCGGGCTGGTCATGTCGGC
The DNA here is from genome assembly GCA_005883215.1 of Actinomycetota bacterium. GTDB lineage: Bacteria > Actinomycetota > Thermoleophilia > Solirubrobacterales > Solirubrobacteraceae > AC-64. The sequence goes on along the minus strand of VAYS01000012.1, from coordinate 68,570 downwards.
CATCTCCCCATTATCCGCGCCCAGTAGCCTTCCGGCCCGGCGCCGGGCGGCGTCCCAACGCGAGCGGGAGGTGATGCGTGAGCAGCCACGTGCTGGTGGACCGGTTGCAGTTCGCCTTCACCGTCACGTTCCACTACCTGTTCCCGATTCTCACCATGGGGCTGGCGATCTTCATCGCCTACCTCAAGACGGTCTCCTATCTGGGGCGCGAGGACCGGCGCTTTGCGCTGCTGCGCAGGACCGCCGTCGAGCGCGAGGACCACGAGGCGGCGGCCCGCTTTTGGGCCAAGATCTTCGCGGTCAACTTCGCCGTGGGGGTGGTCACCGGCATCCCCATGGAGTTCCAGTTCGGCACCAACTGGGCGAGCTTCTCCAACTACGCCGGCGGCGTGATCGGACAGACGCTGGCCATGGAGGGCGTGTTCGCGTTCTTCGCCGAGTCGGTGTTCCTGGGCATCTTCCTGGCCGGGCGCGACCGGGTCTCCGCCCGGGTGCACTGGCTCTCCTCGCTGCTGGTGTTCGCCGGATCGTGGCTGTCGGGGTTCTTCATCATCGCCACCGACGCCTGGATGCAGCATCCGGTCGCCTGGGACCACGGTCCCCACGGCCAGGCTCAGCTCAACTCGTTCTGGGGACTGCTGACCAACCGGTGGGTGGGCTGGCAGTACGCCCACAACATGAGCGGCGCCGCCATCACCGGGGCGTTCGTGCTCGCCGCCATGGGGGCCTTGTTCCTGCTCACCGGGCGCCACGAGCGCTTTGCCCGCCTGTCGGTGCGGGTGGGGGTGGTCGGGGCGCTGATCTTCTGCGCGCTGCAGATCTACCCCACCGGGGACCGTTCGGCCCACAACGTGGCCCAGATGCAGCCGTCGGCGTTCGCGGCCATGGAGGGGCTGTTCCCGACCGCCAAGGGGGCGCCGCTGGTGATCATCGGCAACCCCGATACCCAGGCGCGCCGATTGGACTCCAGCCTGGCCCTGCCCGACTTCCTCTCGTTTCTGACCTCGCGCAACTGGAACGAGCGCCTGACCGGGCTCAACCAGATCCCCACCAACCAGTGGCCCGACTCGGTCCCCCTGGTCTATTACGCCTACCACATCATGGTCGGGCTGGGGACCATCCTGGCGCTCATCGCCGGGCTCGCAGTGTTCCTGTTATGGCGCGGGCGGCTGTATCGGTCGCGGCCGATGCTGTGGGCGCTGATGCTCGCCTTCCCCTTCACCTACATCGCCAACATCGCCGGGTGGACGACGGCCGAGGCTGGCCGCCAGCCATGGGTGATCTACGGCCTGCTGCACACCCGCGACGCCGCCTCGCCCGCCAGCTCGGTGCCGGCGGGCACAGGGATCTTCACGCTGCTGGGCTTCTGCGGGCTGTACCTGTTCGTGGGCATCCTCTTCCTGGCCCTGATGCTGCGCATCGTCAACCAGGGGCCCGACGACGGCGCCCTGCCCACCAGCCCAGCCGCCGCCGCGGCGGGAGGGGGATGATGGCCACCGCCTGGTTCTGCTTTTTGGCCCTGATGGTCGCCCTGTACGTGGTGCTCGACGGCTTTGACCTCGGCGTCGGCGCGCTGCACCTGCTGCTGGCCCGCGACGGGGAGGAGCGCGAGCAGGCGACCGCGGCGATCGGCCCGGTCTGGAACGGCAACGAGGTGTGGCTGATCGCCGGCGGCGGAGTGCTGTTCCTGGCCTTTCCCCGGGCCTACGCGGCCGCGTTCAGCGGCATCTACTTCGGCCTGATCATCGTCCTGTGGCTCCTGGTGGGGCGCGGGCTGGCGCTCGAGCTGCGCCACCAGCTCGATCACCCGCTGTGGCGGGGGGCGTGCGACACCGTGTTCTGCCTGTCCTCGGCCGCCCTGGCGCTGGTGTTCGGCGTGGCCCTGGGCAACGTCGTGCGCGGCGTGCCCCTCGACGCCGCCGGCTACTTCAGCCTGTCCCTGTTTCACATCCTCAACTGGTACGCGCTGCTCATCGGGGCCTTCGGGGTGGTCGTGCTGGCCTGCCACGGGGCGGCGTTCCTGGCCTTTCGCGCCGAGGGCCCCCTGGCCGGACGCGCCCGGCGAGCGACCCGGATCCTGTGGTGGCCCCAGGCGCTGCTGTTCGTCGCCCTGATCGGCCCCACCTACGCCGTGCGCCACGCGATGCTCGACAAGCTGATCGACCACCCGTGGACGCTGGTGTTCCCCGCCGTGGCGGTGGGCGCGCTGGTCTCCCAGCCGCTTCTGGCCCGCGCCGGGCGGTGGCTGGCGGCCTTCTTGGCCTCGGGCCTGTTCATCGTCGGCCTGCTCACCACGATGGCCGCCGGCCTGTATCCCAGCGTGCTGCCCGCCCGCCAGCACCGGCCCCACGGCCTGACCGTGGACAACGCGGCCGCCGGCCACCACGCGCTGCTAACCGCGCTGGTGTGGTGGCCGCTGGGCATGGCGCTGGCCGCCGGCTACTTCTTCTTCGCCTACCGCATGTTCTTCGCCTCCGCGCGCCGGTCGGCGCTCGAGGGCTCCTAGGCCGCGGCGTGGACGGGCCCCTGCTCACGGAGCGCACCGGCGCCGCCGCGCTGCTGACGCTCAACCGCCCGGAGAAGCGAAACGCGCTGTCGATCGACCTGCGCGAGCGGCTGGCCGAGGCGCTGCAGCGTCTCGGGAGCGACGTCGACGTGGCCGCCGTTGGGCTCACCGGCGCGGGCAGCGCCTTCTGCTCGGGCATGGACGTCACCCAGTTCGGCGGCGACCGGCCCCACAAGCAGCGCCTGGTGGACTCCAGCGAGCGCTGCTTCTCGGCCCTGGCCCGGTGCCCCAAGCCCACCGTGGCCCTGGTCAACGGGCCGGCGCTGGCGGGCGGCTTTGCCCTGGCGCTGGTGTGCGACGTGCGCGTGGCGGCCCCCTCGGCGCGGTTTGGCTTTCCCGAGCTCGGTCGCCATATCCCGCCCGCCTACGCGGCGGCGGTGCGAGCGCTGGGGCCGGGCCTGGCGGCCGACCTGTGCCTGAGCGGGCGGGTGCTCGACGCCGAGGAGGCGCTGGGCACCGGGGTGGTCTCGCGCATCGGCGGACGCGAGGCGCTCGACGAGGTGGCCGCCGCCCCACCCGCCGCCACCGCCGAGGTCAAGCGCCGCATCCTCCTCCACGGCGCCGGCGCCGGCTGGCTGCAGCTGATGGAGGAGGAGGGCCGCGTCCTGCGCGCGGCGCTGCTGGACCCGGCCGCGCGCCAGAGCTCGGCTCCGTGAACGGGCTCGCCCGCCAGACGGCGATCTACCTGGGCGGCGTGGGCGGTCGCCGGCCGGGCGTGCCGCTGGACCCCCAGCGCCTCGAGCAGCGCGCGCGCGCGGCGATGTCGCGCGAGGCGGCGGCCTACATCTGGGCCGGGGCGGGCGCGGGATCGACGCTGCGGGCCAACCGAGCGGCATTCGAGCGGTGGCGGATCGTGCCGCGGATGCTGCGCGACGTCTCCGGGCGCGACACCTCGCTGGAGCTGTTCGGGCGTCGCCTGCCGGCGCCGTTTTTGCTCGCCCCCATCGGGGTCCTCGAGCTCGCCCACCGCGAGGCCGACGCCGCCGTGGCCCGCGCCGGGCGCGAGCTGGGCGTCCCCATGATCTTCTCCAACCAGGCCTCGCGGCCGATGGAGGAGTGCGCGCGGGCGCTGGGCGAGAGCCCCCGCTGGATGCAGCTTTACTGGAGCAGCTCCGACGAGCTGGTGGAGAGCCTGGCCACCCGCGCCGAGCGCTGTGGCTGCGAGGCGATCGTGGTCACGCTGGACACCACCATCGTGGGCTGGCGCCCGGGCGACCTGGAGCTGGCCTTCTTGCCCTTCCTGCGCGGGCAGGGGATCGCTCAGTACACCTCAGACCCGGTCTTTGGGGCCGAGGTCGAACGGGCGGCCCGCAGCGCCTCCGACGCCCCGCGACCCCGGCCGACTCTGTCGGCCTTAAGGACCTTGATCTCGCTCACGCGCGCGTATCCGGAGCCGTTCTGGAGGACGCTTCGCTCGGGGCGCGGGCGTGCCGCCGTCGAACGCTTCGTGGCGCTGTACTCGCGCCCGTCGCTGACCTGGGAGAACCTGCCCTTCCTGCGCGAGCGCACCCGGCTGCCGATCCTGCTCAAGGGCATCCTGCATCGCGACGACGCCGCCCGCGCCCTGGAGGCGGGCGTGGACGGGATCGTCGTCTCCAACCACGGTGGCCGCCAGGTGGACGGGGCGATCGCCACCCTGGACGCCCTGCCGGCGATCGTCGAGGTGGTGGGCGGGCGCGTGCCGGTGCTGCTCGACAGCGGGGTGCGCACGGGGGCGGACGCGTTCAAGGCGCTGGCCCTGGGGGCGACCGCGGTGCTGGTGGGGCGCCCCTACGTGTACGGGCTGGCGATCGCCGGCGCCGCCGGGGTTGGCGAGGTGCTCGAGAACCTGCTCGCCGAGTTCGACCTGACGATGGGGCTGGCCGGCTGCCGCTCGCTGGCCGAGGTGCACCGGGCGGCCCTGGCCCCGGCGCCCTGAGCGCGGGAGGGGGCGAGGCGGAGGGGGGCGGGAGCCAAGCCCCCGGCCCCCGGCCCGCGGCGCCGAGGCCTCAGCGGATGCCCGCCACGCCGCGGGGAAGCACGCGGCGCTGGACGACGCGCATGGCGGGGCGCGCGCGGGCGTGGCGGTCGACCAGCCCGCTGTCCCAGCGCAGATGCCCGGGCGACCCGAACCACTGGTACAGGTACCAGCGCTGCACGCGCGGGTACGCCTGGGCGGCGAGGGTAAACAGGTAGCGCACGGCGCGCTCTTGGCGGCGGTAGTTGAGCTTGAGCCGAGGAAAGAAGCGCAGCCAGCCGTTGGCTTCGGTCACCCACAGGGGGCCACGCAGCAGTCGCACGAAGCGGCTGAGGGCGTAGGGGTGAAACTCGTTGACGTCGTTGTAGAGGTGCAATGCCCACGGGCCGTTGAGTCCCTTGGCCGCCCGCAGGAAGCGGTGCAGCCACCGGGTCGGCGAGTGCGAGTAGCCGACCAGCGACGGGGAGGTGACGGTACAGGTGGGACAGCGGTGGCGCAGGTATTTCCAAAACTCGGCGGTCCGGCCCGGGCTGCGCAGGGTCGGCTGGTCGAGCAGGTTGGCCTCATTCCACGGCGTCCACTCGCGCACCCAGGAGTAGCGATGCACGATCCAGCCGACGTTATGGCGGTACTGCGCCCGGGTGGGCAGGTCGCGGCTGTGGCCGCGGCGATCGGACTGGGTGAAGGCGATCAGGGGAATGGCGTGGGCCCGGCGCGCCGTGCGCAGCCAGCGGTCGGCTGCGCGCAGGTAGCGGGGCTCGCGCCGCAGGTCCCAGGGGACGAAGTAGCGCACGTGACGCATTGGCATCTGGCGCCAGCGCCGGTCGCTGAACAGCTCGTAGTTCTGATCCCCCATCCCCCACACGATCCGCCGCCAGGCCGCGGTGGGCGCCAGGGGCGGGGGCGGCGGCGGGCGGCGGGCGGCCGCCCGACGCGGCGGGGCGGGGTGGCGGGGAGCGGCGCCGGCGACCGCGCCGCCCACCAGCGCGCATCCCGCCCCGGCCGCGGCCAAAAGCAGACCGGCGACGGCCTTTGCGGTCGGGCGGCGCGCGACGGATCTACAGGGCAGTGGCACGCTGTCCGAAGATAGCCAGCGCTGCGGCGGTCGCCGGTTGGTCACGGGCGCCGCCGGCTCAGCGCTCGAGGATCGCTACCACGCGCGCCGGTCCCGCGCTCGCCCCCACGATCCGCAGGGGAAAGCAGGCGACCTCAAACCCGGTGGGGGGAAGCTGGTCGAGGCCGGCCAGCCGCTCGATCTGACAGTAGGGCAGGTCGGCCTGGTGGGCGGCCCAGAAGACGCCGGGCTCGTCGCGCCTGCGCGCCTCCTCGGCCTGCATCCCCAACGGCGCGTCCCAGCCCCAGGCGTCGATGCCCATCACCCGCACCCCGTGCTCGAACAGCCAGCGGGTGGCCTGGGCGCTCACGCCGGGGCCGCGGGCGATGTAGTCCGGAGCCTCGAGGTAGCGGTCGCGGTCGGTGCGCACCAGGACGATGTCGCCCTCGGCCAGGGGATGACCGAGGCGACCGAGCTCGGCCTCCACCTCGGCGGCGCCAACCGCATCGCCGTCGGCCTTGGCCGAGAAGTCGAGCACCACGCCCGGGCCCAGAAACCACTCCAGGGGAAGCTGGTCGATGGTCTGGGCCGGCTGGCCGCCGATGGTCGAGTTGTAGTGCCAGGGGGCGTCCACGTGGGTGCTGTTGTGGGTGCCCAGGCGGGTGAACTCCTCCACCGCCCAACCTTCTCCGTCGCGCAGGAGGCGCGCCGGCACGCCGAACATCGCCTCGATCGTCCCCGCGCCCTCGGCGTGGTCGCGGAAGGTCAGCTCGGTGCGCAGCGGCTCGGGCGTCTCCGGAGACGAGGGGACGATCGGGGCCGACAGGTCGACGATGCGCACCGCCGGGACGCTACTTGGCTTCGGCGAACAGGGGGTTGAGGTGGCGGCGCAGCTCGAGCAGCTGCGGCTGGGGCTCGTCGGTGTCGATGATCACCACGCTGCCCGGCCACGCGCGCCGCAGATAGCCCAGGTAGGCCTGAGCCGAGGAGAGGTCGGGCTCATAGATCCAGGACCCGGTGTTCCAGTAGCGGACCGAGCTCCCGGGCACGGTCACGTCGGCCACGGGCTGGTGGGTGTGGGCAAAGACGATCTGCCGCGCCTCGCGGTCCCAGCCCAGGGTGTGGACGACCCGGTCAAAGGCCTCGAGGGCGTGCTCGCGGGGATCGCTGGGGGCGACCATCCGCGCCAGCGGGTAGCTGGTGTCCAGGGGATTTCCGGGGGCACCGACGGCGGCGCGCCGCTTCACCTCGCGGGCCAGGGCCTCCCGGTATTGACGCCCGGAGTCCGGCCCGTTCGCCGCGGGCGCCGAGGCCGGGGAGACAGCTCGGGGGCCCAGCGCGCTCCCGAGGCGCGACGCGATCGCCCCGACCAGGCTTCCGGGGCTCTTGAGCGCTCGGGCGACCGCCCCCAGCCGCTGAGCCCAGGCGTAGACGTTGCGCTGGGCCTGGGTGCCGTGCGGAAGCTGGGCGAGCGTGTACAGCTCCTCGGTCAGCAGGGTGATGACCGCTTCGTAGTCCGCGAGCGTCCGGGGCAGTCCCCGGCCGCCGAGCGCGATCCTCCAGATCGCGCGCCCCAGCAGGCGGCTGCCCAGCGAGCCCGAGCGGCGCGCGTGGGGGTCCAGATAGTGCCCGTGCGTGCACAGCACGCCGCCGAACACATAGACCGGGTAGCGGTGCTCGACCGCGACGCCCTCCAGCCGCCGGGCCAGAAAGCGGCGGAAGTAGGAGTGCTCATCCAGGCGCTCGCGCGCGCGCTCGGGTGTCTCCCCCGTGGCGAGCTCGAGCTCGAGCTCGACCTCGGCCTCGCGGGTGATCACGTGATGGTCGTGGTTGCCCGCCACGAACACCAGCCGCTTGCCCTGGAGCTTGTCGCGCAGGAGGTCGAGCAGGCCGCCGGCCGCGCCGAAGGCGTCTCGCGCGCGAGCGAACAGCAGATCGAAGAGGTCGCCCAGGACGACGACCTCGTCGATGGCGTCGAGGTGGGGCGCCAGCACGTCGAGGCTCTGGCGTTCGCGCAGCAGGTCTTCGCCGGTCCAGGCGCCAAAGTGCGTGTCGGAGATGACGAGGGCGCGCACTGACGGCGCAGCCTAGCCCGATGCCCTTCCCCTCCCGCGCCGCGGCCGTCTAGGATCGCCGCCGGGGCCCCGGCGAGCATGGACTTCGAGATCCCAGCGGAGATCGGTCGGCTGCTGACCGACCTGGACGAGTTCATCGCCCGGGAGATCGCGCCGCTCGAGGCCGAGCATCCGCAGTACTTCGACCACCGGCGCGAGTTCGCGCGCACCGACGTCGAGCACGGCGGCATCCCCCGGCGCGAGTGGGAGGACCTGCTCGAGGAGATGATGGGCCGAGCCGACCGGGCCGGCCTTTACCGCTACTGTCTCGCGCGCGAGCGAACAGCAGATCGAAGAGGTCGCCCAGGACGACGACCTCGTCGATGGCGTCGAGGTGGGGCGCCAGCACGTCGAGGCTCTGGCGTTCGCGCAGCAGGTCTTCGCCGGTCCAGGCGCCAAAGTGCGTGTCGGAGATGACGAGGGCGCGCACTGACGGCGCAGCCTAGCCCGATGCCCTTCCCCTCCCGCGCCGCGGCCGTCTAGGATCGCCGCCGGGGCCCCGGCGAGCATGGACTTCGAGATCCCAGCGGAGATCGGTCGGCTGCTGACCGACCTGGACGAGTTCATCGCCCGGGAGATCGCGCCGCTCGAGGCCGAGCATCCGCAGTACTTCGACCACCGGCGCGAGTTCGCGCGCACCGACGTCGAGCACGGCGGCATCCCCCGGCGCGAGTGGGAGGACCTGCTCGAGGAGATGATGGGCCGAGCCGACCGGGCCGGCCTTTACCGCTACTCGCTCGCGCGCGAGCACGGCGGCGCGGGCGGGACCAACCTGGCCATGGCCTGCGTGCGCGAGCACCTGGCCAACAAGCCGCTCGGCCTGCACTCCGATCTCCAGACCGAGTCGGCGATCGTGGGCAACTTCCCCATCGTACGGGTGCTCGAGGCGGTCGGGACGTCCGCCCAGCGCGAGCTGATCGAGCCGATCATCAGACGCCAAGTGCTGATCGGCTTCGGGCTGACCGAGCCGGGACACGGCAGCGACGCGACCTGGCTGGAGACGACCGCCGCCCCGGACGGGGGCGACTGGGTCATCAACGGGGCCAAGCGATTCAACACCGGAATGCACCGGGCCACCCACGACCTGGTGTTCGCCCGGACGTCAGGCGAGGCGGGCTCGCCGCGCGGGATCACGGCGTTCCTGGTCCCCACCGACACCCCCGGCTTCGAGGTCCTTTATCAGCACTGGACGTTCAACATGCCCTCTGACCACTCCGAGGTGCGGCTGACCGACGTGCGCGTGCCCGACGATGCGGTCGTCGGCCAGCTCGACGGCGGGCTGGCGGCGATGCTCGTGTTCGTCAACGAGAACCGCATCCGCCAGGCCGCCTCGGGAGTGGGTGCGGCGCAGTTCTGCATCGACGAGAGCGTCCGCTACGCGCGCGAGCGCGTCACGTTCGGGCGACCGCTGTCAGAGCGCCAGGCGATCCAGTGGCCGCTGGTCGAACTGCACACCGACGCCGAGCTGGTGCGCACGCTCGTGCGCCGCACCGCCTGGGAGATGGACCGCGAGGGAATCTCGGGAGTGCCCGACCGGGTGTCGATGTGCAACTACCGCGCCAACCGCCTGGCGTGCGAAGCCGCCGACCGCGCGATCCAGGTCCACGGTGGCATCGGCTACACACGGGCCAAGCCGTTCGAGCACGTCTATCGCCACCACCGCCGCTACCGGATCACCGAGGGCTCGGAGGAGATCCAGATCAGAAACGTGGCCCGGGCGCTGTTCCGCCACGCCTAGGCCTAGGCGGCGGTCGCCGCCCGCGGCGCGCGCTCGGCGTAGAGGGTGTCGATCTCGGCGGCGTACTTCATGGCGATCGGCTTGCGCTTGAGCTTCATCGTCGGGGTCAGCTCGTCGCCCCCGGGCTCCCAGTCCACCGCGAGGATCTCAAAGCGCTTGATCTGCTCGACGCGCGACAGCTGCTCGTTGGCGGCGCCGACGCCGGCCTTGACGGCGGCGCGCACGCGTTCGTCCTGGGCCAAGGCGGCCAGCGCGGCGTCGTGGAGCTGGTGCTCGGCGGCAAAGGCGGTGGCGGCGTCGGGGTCGAGCACCAGCAGCGCGACGTTGTAGGGGCGGCCGTCACCGACGGCGACGGCCTGACCGATCAGGGGGCTCGAGGACTTCAGCTTGGCCTCGATGTTGGCCGGGGACATGTTCTTTCCCGCCGCATTGATGATCAGCTCCTTCTTGCGGTCGACGATCGTCACGTAGCCCTCGCTGTCGATGGCGGCGATGTCGCCGGTGTGCAGCCAGCCGTCGGCGTCGATGGCCTCGGCCGTCTTGGCCGGCTCCCCCCGGTAGCCGCGCATGATCAGCGGGCCGCGGCACAGCAGCTCGCCGTCGACGTCCAGCCGCAGCTCGAGGCCGGGGACGGCGGGGCCGACGGTGCCGATCTTGATCTTCTCCGGCGGGTTGATCGTGGCGCAGCAGGAGGTCTCCGACATGCCCCACAGCTCGCAGATCTCGATTCCCAGCGCGGCGAAGAACTCGAGCAGGGCGACGGGGGTGGGCGCGGCGCCCGAGACCGCGACCCGCACCGCGTCGAGCCCGAGCTGCTCGCGCATCGGGCCCAGCACCAATTCATCGGCGCGCGCGTACTCGGCCAACAGGTCGGCGTCGGGGGCGGGGCCTGAGCCGGTCAGCGCGGCCTGCTCGGCCCTGACCTTGCGCGCGCCGGCCTCGATCGCCCACCCCAGGGCGCGGGCGCGCTCGGGGTCGGGCTCGGTCTTGACCCGAGCCTGCACCGCGGCGTGGATCTTCTCCCAGACGCGGGGCACGGCGCCCCAGACCGTGGGCCGGACCTGGGGCAGGGCGGCGGCCACCGCTCGGGGGTCGGCCACGCACGTCAGCTGGGTGCCGAAGGTCATCCCCTGGTAGTGCGACCCCCAGCGATCGGCGATGTGGGCCGCCGGTAGGTGGCTGATCATGCGATCGCCGGGCTGGACGGGCAGGACGGACTGCGTGGCGCGCAGCTCGGCCAGCATGTTGGCGTGCGTGATCTCGACCCCCTTGGGGGGTCCGGTCGTGCCCGAGGTATAGATCAGCGTGAGCAGGTCGTCCGGGCGCACCGCTCGCCATGCCGCCTCGAAGTCGAAGCCGCTTTCCTCAACGCGCTCGAGGTCGCCCAGCGGCGTCGCCCCGTCGGCGGCGCCGTCGACGCACAACACGTGCTCGACCCCCGTGTTCGCCACCGCCTGCATGACTCGCTCCAGGAACTGGCGCTCGCAGATCACCACTCGGTTGGCGGCGTTGGCGAACAGCTGGGCGATCTGGTCCGCCGGCGAGGTGTTGTAGACCGAGAACGGAACCGCCCCCACGTGCAGCGCGGCGGTGTCACAGACGTGAAACTCGGGGCAGTTGACCATCATCAGCGCCACCGTGTCGCTCCGGCCGACGCCAAGCGACGCCAGGCCTGTGGCGATGCGCCGCACACGGTCGGCGTAGTCGCCCCAGGTGAGCTCCACGTCGCCGCCCAGCGTCCTGAGTGCCGGGGAGTGAGGCCGCCTCGCCGCGGTGCGCTGAAACGCCTCGCACAGGCTGGCGACGGCCAGGGGATCGCCGCTCACCGGCTCACCTCGCCGGGGCGCGCCCGATTTGGCGCCCGCCGTCTCATGGGAACCCAACCCTAACCCCGCCGGCCCGAAGGCGCGACGATTTGCTGGGCTCTCCGCCCTGAGCAGCCGGTCGTCCGGCGCCCACCGGCCGCATAGGGCACGCTGTCGGCATGGGCGGTCACGTCATCGAGGGCGTCGCCGAGGGTTACCCGACGATCGAACTGGCCTCCCCCGGCGGGGACCTGACCATCAGCCTCGTCCCCGACGCCGCACTCGTCGGCGTGTCGCTGCGATACCGCGGCCACGAGCTGCTCGATCGCCGTCGCGGGTTGACGGCTTATGCCGAGCGCGGCGCCACCATGGGTATTCCGCTGCTGTATCCCTGGGCCAACCGGCTGGCCGGTTGGGGCTACTCCGCAGCGGGTCGTCAGGTGCAGCTCTCGCGCGACTCGCGCCTGCTACGAGGCGACGGCAAGGGCCTTCCCATACACGGCGTGATCCCGAGCGCGTTGCCGTTTACGGTCGAGGAGGCGGGCCATCAGGACGGGGGCGTGCGGCTCGCCGCCCGCCTCGCCTGGGAGCGGGCCGAGCTCCTGGAGGTCTTCCCCTACCCGCACCACCTCTCCTGCCGGGTGAGGGTCACCGATCGAGACGCGACGATCGCCACCACGGTGACGCCCACCGGAGACGTACCCACCCCGGTGAGCTTCGGCTATCACCCCTACCTGCGCCTGCCCGACGATGAGCGCGAGCGGTGTGTGATCAGCATCCCGGCCACGACGCGTCTGGAGCTCGACGCGCACATGATTCCCACCGGTGAGAGTGAGGCCTTCGATGGCAGCGCGATCCGCCTGGGTGATGGGTCGTGGGACGACGGCTTCGCCGACCTCAGGCCCCCGCGGCGCTTCGTGATCGCGGGCCCCAGACGCCAGATCGTCGCCGAGTTCTGCCAGGGCTACGGCTACGCCCAGTTCTATGCGCCCGCCGACCAAGCCTTCGCCTGCCCGGAGCCGATGACGGCGCCGACCAACGCGCTGCTGGCCGGCGGCCCGGAGCTCATCGTCGCTTCGCCAGGAGAGTCCTATCGAGCGGCGTTCCGGATCAGCGTTGAGGAGCTTCTAGGCGACCGGGCTCACAACTAGGCCGCTGCGCTAACGGCTGACCCCATCGTCACGCTCACCCCTGGGTGATTGGTCCGCGCGCTCCGCGGCCCGACCCGGCGTCTCTCCCGTACGCTCGCGGGGTGAAGCTTGCGGGCGGTTCGGTGGCCCAGTTCTCTCACCGGTGGATGGGGACGCAGTCGACCGTCGGGGTCGCCCTTGTGACCTCCGTGGCGATGCTCACGCTGGTCTGTCTCGCAAGCTGCGGTAGCGGGGCCCGGTCGGGCGGGTCAAAGGGCTCGCCGGGCCCGGTGGGCGCATCAAGCGGCGCTTCACCTGCCAGCGGCGCCGTGCGGCGGCGGTTGTTGCTCGGTCGCTCCACGCGCGGCCGTCCGATCTGGCTGGTCGAGCGCGGCAGCGGCCGGTCAGGCAGCGTCGTGCTGGTGGTGGGCTGCATCCATGGCACCGAGTGCGCGGGGCTCGGTGTCATCGACCGGCTGCTGTCGGGGCCGCCCCCGAACCGCGGTCAGCTGTGGCTAATCCCGAGCCTCAATCCCGACGGGCACGCGCTGGGCGTCCGAGGCAACGCGCGCGGGGTCGATCTGAACCGCAACTTCCCATCGCAGTGGCGACCGATCGGCCAGCAAGGCGATCCGCAGTACTCGGGACCGCGTCCGCTGTCTGAGCGCGAGAGCCGCCTTGCGGTGCGGGCGGTCGAGCGACTGCGCCCGAGCGTGTCGATCTGGTTTCACCAGCCCCAGGACGTAGTGCGCGCCTGGGGTCAGAGCATCCCCGTCGCGCGGCGCTTTGCGCGACTTGCCGGGGCGCACTTTCGCCGCATCCGTTGGCCCAGCGGGACCGTCTCAAACTGGCAGAACCATCGCTTCCCCGGAACCGTGTCGTTCGTGGTCGAGCTTGCGGCCGGGCCGTTGTCGGGCCTAGCCGCCCAGCGATTCGCCCGCGCAATCCGGCGGCTGTTTTGATGTCTCCTACGCGCGTCGCCTTGTGTCGGCTGGGCGGCAACCGCGGGGCAAGCCGCCTCGCGCCGCACGCCGTTCGCCCTGGCGTAGGGCGCCGTCCTCCCAGGGAATTTGAAATAAGTCGGCCGGCAAGGTCGACCAGCCGACTCGGCGCTGGGAGGACTAGCCGGACGATTGGCCTTCGCCCGCGTGGTCGCTTCGCGAGTCACGGACAGACGGGATGGAGGAGAGGTGAGCGGGGAATGGGCGAAGGCGGTCGTGTGCCATCGCGGCTCGATGTTTCGAACCTTGGAGCGCTCGGCGATTGACACGGATGGAGGCCCCTGAGAGAGTCCGTCCGACACGGAGGTTCATGCGGTGTTTGGGTGTCGTGGCCGGCCGAGGCCGGATTCGGACGCTAGGTGGTCGGCGGGCCGTGGGCGCCCGGCGGTGCTTGTGTGGGTCTGCGCCGTGAGTGCGCTGTGCGCGCCCGGCGCGCACGCCGCCGCGGCAGGCGCCGGGGGAGCCGGCACCAGCGTTGCGCCCGGCTGTCCGCCGCCGACCGCGGCCCCGTCCCGGGCCGTACCCGCCCCGGGCGCCGGCGCTCCGCTGGGCAGCCCGCCGATGGCGGCTGCGCCGGCGGCCACGCCCGACGCGCGGGTGAGCACCGGCGACCAGCTGGTGGCCGCCCTGTGTGCCGCCAAGCGCTACATCTGGATCGAGAACTCCGCCCGCATCGACCTGGCCATGGTCAGGCCCATGGAGCCCGACTGCCCTTCGCCGACGGACGTGATCTCGCGCGGGGGGCCGGATGCGCAGCACTGTTCGGTCCTTCGGATCCCCGACGGTGTGACGCTCGCGAGTGGGCGCTCGGCGACCGCCGACGGTGCGTTGCTGTTCCTCGACCACCAGATCGCGCAGCGGTTCATGCTCGACCTGGGCTCGCACACGCGCGTGACCGGGCTGCGGCTGCGAGGCGACGACGTGTCCGACGCCAAGGGCGTCCCCGGCGATTTCAGCTCGGGGATCGAGATCGGGGGGCAGTACTTCGTCGTCGGTCCCGATGGCAATCCGGTCGGCGACAACAAGCCCGTGCTCGTAGACGGCGTGGTGGTCGACAACAACGAGGTCTGGGGGTGGCCCAACACCGGGATCGGCGTGACGGCCGCCGGCAACACCCGCGACACGGCCGACCACATCCGCATCACCGGCAACTACGTCCACAACCAGGTGTCGTGTGCCGGCGGCGGCTATGGCGTCGGGGTGGGCGGCGGTTACGTGCCCTCGGCGAAGGCCTACGCCTACATCGACGGCAACCTCTTCGACTACAACCGCCACTCCGTCGCCGGCGACGGAGTCGGCCAGACCGGCTACATCGCCGACCGCAACTTCCTGCTCTACGACCAGCTCCCGTGCCAGGGTAGCTTCAACCAGCATTTCGACATGCACGGCACCGTCAGCGGCTACGGGGGCCAGGGCGGCGAGTACGAGGAGATCCGCTGGAACACGATCCGCGGCGATCAGCACTACGGCGCTTCGTGCTTCATCGTCTGCGTGGGGGGCGACACACGCCGCGCGTTCCAGCTTCGGGGCCCGCCGAGGCTCGGGGCCGTGTTCTCGGACAACGTGCTCACGCATCCCGACCTAGGCGCGGCGGTCAAGATCGACCCGTCGGTCGACCAGTCCAAGCTCACGCTGTCGCCCAACCGCTACGGGACCAACACCGGGGGCCAGCTGGCGGTGGGCGATTTCGACGGCGACGGCCGGACCGACGTCTTCCAGGCCACCGGCGCCGGGTGGTGGTACTCGGGGACCGGGCGCGCGCCCTGGCGCTTTCTGAACCAGGCCACCCGGACGCTCGACCAGGTGCGCCTGGGCGACTTCAACGGCGACGGGCGCACCGACGTCTTCACCCAGGTGGGAGACACCTGGTTCTCCTCGTCCGGCGGGACCGGCCCGTTCCGGCCCCGGCCGGCGGGCTCGAACATCCCTATGTCCCAGTACGCCTTCGTGCCCAGCTTCGACGGCGGTCGGGAGACGGACATCTTCCGAACCAACGGTAAGGCTTGGTACTACTCGGCGGGGGCCGCCAGCGCCTGGCGTGCGCTGCTGGACTCGCGGCTGACGCTGAGCCAGCTGCGCTTCGGTGACTTCAACGGCGACGGACGCACCGACGTCCTCACCGCCGGCGGCGGGGGCCAGTGGCGGGTGTCGTGGGGTGGACGCACGCAGCCCCGCCCGCTGAACCGCCGCCCGATGTCCGCGGGCCTGGGCGGGCTCGTGTTCGCGGACTTCAACGGCGACGGCCGCACCGACATCGCGCGCAGCCACGGCGGCCGCTGGGAGGTCTCCTGGGGTGGGCGCACCGGCTGGCGCGTGCTGCGGGCGCATGCGCCCGAGCCGCTCTCGCAGGAGATGGTGGGGCGCTTTCGCGGAAAGCGCCGAGCCAACGTACTGCTCGTGACGCAGTGGCGCGCACCCGACGGCTATCGCTTCTACTGGCGGCTGTGGAGCTGGCAGGGAGGACCAGTCGTCAGGTGGTCTAAGACCTATACGCGTTGAGCGTCGGCACGCCACCTACTCGCTGTCGGCCTTCAAGCGAAAGGAGCGCCCGGGCGGTGGCCGGCCAGACGACCGCTGGTCGTCCATTTGCGGTTGTGCAGTGAGCTGGGCGAGCGCTTCTCCTCGCCCTGGCGAGGCGAGTGCGGGGCTATCGCCCCGCTCGCCGACTGGTTCGCGCTAACGTGGCCGTGCCATGGGGCTGTTCGGAAACAAGGAGAAGAAGGCTGCCGAAGAGGCGGAGGGCAAGGCCGAGGTCGAGCGCCTCACATCGCTGTCGACCGCCGAGCTCGCCGCCGAGCTGATGCCTGCCTTCGGTCCCAACGGCGCGAAGGCTAAGGGGCGCTCCGGCACCGCTGCGATGCAGGTCATCCAGTGGCTGATGGCCGACTATCCCAGGCACCCCAGCTTGCGCCCGCTGGCCGACTCCGTCCCGGTGGCCCTGCAACGGCTGGCAGGCGCCGGTCTGCTCAAGGCCACCTCCTCTGGAGTCGGCACGGGCGTGCAGAGCTACTCAATAGCCCCCGATGGCGAGGCGGCGCTCGCCGAGGGGTCGGTCGCAAAGCGCCTCGGCGAAAGCTGACCCCTTGCGGCCGGACCGAGGCCGACCGGTTCACATGAGATAGCTTGGCATTAGGTTTGGCTGGGAGCCGTCTACGGCGTTGAAGATGTTCGTGGAGCACTCGCTGCGACGGACGAGCAGCAGCGATGGCACGCGCTGAGCGACGCCTCCTTCCGCGTATGGGGGGCAGGGCCGCGTTGCTCCTCGTCGCGCAACGAGCTGCGAGGGCGCTGCGCCATGGCGCTGCCCTGGTCGTCCGTTGCAGGAGCCGCGCGCTCTTAGTCCGGGGCAGCCTGGGCGCCGCGCAGCTCGCGGGGAGCGAGTGTCGTTCTCGACAGATCCGAGCGCGAGAGTCTCGGTCCGCCCGTGTCCGCTCCGGACGGCGAGCGGCCGTTGCTCGGAGGTCGACGGATGGGCTGACACCGGGCCGCCGTTGGTGTTTGAACCGGTGCTCGATCGCGAGGGTGTCTCGTCGCAGCCCTCAAAACGCTGGAGTTGAGCGCCGACGAGCTCGTGCTCGCTCTCCGCGCCGGATGGGTCTCCATGATGGCCCGCCGCCGGGGCAGAGGCTTTCGGTCCCCAGACACCGCACCCGAGGACGTCCCAGGCACTCCTACGCGAGAGACACGCCTATGCCTCGTCGACCCCAGGATTTTTGAACCTGCGGTTTCGATCGGGGAGACAGGATTTGAACCTGCGACCGCCCGGCCCCCAGCCGGGTGCGCTACCAGACTGCGCCACTCCCCGTGGTGCTCCACCCGATTCTAAGAGCAATCCGAGCAAGCCAAGGCGTCGATGCTGAAGCGGCTAGGCAAGCTGCCAAACTGTCGCCTTCGCCAGCCCCGCTCCACGCGGATGGCTCATACGCGCGGCGGTAGCTCAATGGTAGAGCCTCGCCCTTCCAAGGCGATGACGCGGGTTCGACTCCCGTCCGCCGCTTGCTCCCCCCGCGTTCGCAGTGGCCGCCTATTCGGCGCTCAACTGGAAGCGCACACCGCAAGCCTCGACGGACTCGCGACCGCGCCGCACCCCATCCGGGACAGCAACCCCGATCTCCACCAGCCGCTCGGCAGACGGATCGGCGGGCAGGAAGCGGATCTCAGAGCGGTCGAGCCGAAGCGACGCGCTAGTCGGTTCCGATGGCGTAGCACCGAGGCCCAGGACCTCGGCCCAACGGGCACGCGTGGCGCCCGGGTCGGCGACGGCGATTCCCACCGAAAGCAGCTCTCCCGGCGCCCGCGATCCGGTGCGGCCGATCCACTCGGGTCCCGCCCAACGCCAGGATCCCGGTGGGTCGGCGCGGTCCAGCGAGACGATCGCTCCGCGCGTGTCGGCCGGATGCAGGTGCGTGCCCGATATGTCCGGCAGGTCGAGCTGCCACACGGTGCGGATACCCATTCGCGCCGCGCGCTCCCGGGCGCCAGCCAGGTCATCGAGCTGGAAGATGACCATGTAGCCGCCGTCACCCCCGTGGCGCTCGAGGTAGCGTCCGGCCGTCGTGTCCGCCTGCGCAGGGGAGATCACCTCGATGAAGCAGTCGCCGATAGGCATCACCGCGTTGACCAGCCCGAACGCCCCGACGCCCGGATCGGCGTAGGGGTCGCCCAGACCAAGTTCGGCCCGCAGGCGCTCGACCGCCGGTTCAAGCTCGGCGGCGACGATGACCGCCTGGCGCAGACGCACTCCAGCCGTGTTCACCTGGCTTAGGCTACGCATCCCGAGACGCCGAGCGCATGAGCGGGCGCATGAACGAGGAGGGCGCATGACCACAGTGGTGCTTGAGGAAGTCAACGACGGAGTGGCCGTGCTCACGCTCAATCGGCCGGAGCGGCTCAATGCCTGGACGGCCGAGATGCACCGCTGTTATTTCGACCTTCTCTCCGAGTGCGCCGCGTCGCCCGACGTCCGGGCGATCGTCCTCACCGGCGCCGGCCGTGGATTTTGCGCCGGCGCCGACATGGACGACCTGCAAGCAATCGGCGCAGGCGAGCTCGAAGGCGCTCGCGCCCAGCAGGATCCCCGGCCGCACACATTTCCGCTCACCATCCCCAAGCCGATCATTGCCGCGATCAATGGCCCGTGCGCCGGGCTGGGTTTGGTCCACGCCTTGATGTGCGATCTACGCCTGGCCGCCGAGGACGCCAAGCTGACCACGGCGTTCGCTCGCCGCGGGCTGGTGGCCGAGCACGGGATCTCCTGGATCCTGCCCCGCCTGATTGGGCCCGCGCGGGCTCTGGACCTGCTCCTGTCCGGGCGCGTCGTGCTGGGCGCCGAGGCCGCCCAGCTGGGGATGGTCAACCGGGCGCTCCCCGCCGAGCGCGTGCTTGATGAGGCCGTCGCCTACGCCGGTGAGCTGGCGACGAACTGCGCGCCGTCCAGCATGGCCGCGATGAAGAGTCAGGTCTATGCCGATCTCGCTCGCGACCTGGGCGCGGCGCTCGAGAACGCAAACCGGCTAATGGCGAAATCGTTCAGCGCGCCCGATTTCGCCGAGGGAGTGGCCAGCTTCGCCCGGTCTCGTCGGTGAGCGTCGGGGGCGGCCAGGGACCGAACCAGTTGTCACGTCCGCCGTCGAGGGTGACCACCGAGCCGTTGAGTGCCCGTCCGAGCGGTGACGCGAGCAAGGCGATTAGCCACGCGTGCTCCTCGGGGCGCCCCAGCCGCTGTAGTGGCACCGTGCGCGCGGCGCCGCGGCGAACCTGCTCGGGGTACTTGCGAATCGCCTCGGTCTCGAAGTGTCCGGCCGCGGCGGCGGTCACCGCGATCCTGTGCGGCACCCACTCGGCCGCCAACGCTCGGGTCAGACCCTCGACCGCGGCGCGCGCAGCGCTCGAGTGCGTCATCCCCGGAAGCCCGTGATGGGGCGAGAGCGTCACGTTGACGATCATGCCCCCGCCGGCCGGCCGCATGGCCCGCTCGGCCGCGGTGCGCGCCATCAGCAAGGTCCCCGACACATTAAGCGCCATCACCGCCTGCCAGCCCTTGCCGGCGATCGCCTCGGCGGGGACGAAGTACTGGCCGCCGGCGTTGTTAACCAACGTGTCCAGCCGGCCGTGGCGCTCGAGCGCGGTGTCGATCACCTTGGCGGCGTCGCTCGGATCGCGAACGTCGCCGGTCGCCCATGAGCAGGGCGCGCCGATCTCTCCGGCGGCCCGTTCCAACGGCTCTTGGCGACGTCCGGTTATCAGAACGCTGGCGCCACACGCCGCGAGCTCACGCGCGGTCGCTAGTCCGAGCCCGGTGCCGCCCCCGGTGACCAGCGCCACCTGTCCGTCCAGCAGCCCGGGCACAAAGGTCGCCGAACGGGTCTCAGCGTGCACGCGGCTCCAGCACCTCGCGGATGAAGCTCTCCCGCACGCGATCGGGCTGGCGCAGCATCCACATCTCCTGCCGGGGCGGCTCGGGAAGCCGGCTAAGGACTTCGCGGATGAAGCTCTGCCGCACGCTCCTGGGCTGGCGCAGCATCCAGACCTGCTGGTGCAGTGGGTCCCCGTCACCCGGCTCGAGGACCTGACGTACATAGCTCGCCCGCACTTGGCGCGGCTGGTGAAGCATCCAGCGCTGTTCGTCATCGGGCATCCGGCGCGCGGCCGCGCGCGCCACCGCGGCGGGAGCCAGGAGGACCGAACGAGCGAGCAGATCCGCCATTGCGGCGGCAGTCTAGGAACGCAGGCCCAAAGAAGGGGTAAAGCTGCTGGAGCACGGCGATTGCGGCGCCGTCGCTTGGCCTGCGGACCGTAAAAAAATCGTCCCCGTCGGGCGGCCCGGGTAAGGTCCTGTGCGATGCCTGCCCGAGTACCGGCGGTCGTCCTCTTAGTCGCGGGACTCGACTTCCTCGCGTGGCGGTGGGCGTCCGGGGCCGACGACACGATCGCCATGGTGGCCGGCGTGGCGCTCGTGCCCCTCTGCATCCTGCTGCTGTGGACCGGGGTGCTGGCCGTGCTGAGCGCGTTGCTGCGGGTAGGGCAGGGTGCCCATCGGCGCCTGACGACTCCGGCCGAGCGCCCTCCAGCCGCCGACAGCGCCACCCGCAAGACCCCGTGGCGACCGCGACGAGTCCTGGGGCGGCGAGGCGTGCGGCGGGTGCGCCGGCGTGGGCGACGTCGTCGCAGCGAGGATTCGGGCGGACGCATCGCCGCCTGAGCACGGCGGCGACAGCCGCCGCGTCCGCTATGTTCCGGGATTGGTCTGGGCGCCAAAACCGGTGGCCCGGTCCTTAGTCGCCGCATGCGCCGCGGCGGCCGATTTCTCATGATCCGGCCTCTCCGCATGATTGCGAGTAGGCGAGGGCGGGTGGTCCTGATCGCGCTTGCACTCGCCGTGGCCGCGACCGCGGTCGCCGCCTACGCCTACTACCGCGCCCAGCGGGGGGATGTCCTGCATCCCCACGCTCGGTTTATCCCCGAGGCGGCGCCGAAGGCTCCCCCCAAGGGCCCGGACCGCTTCGCCTGGCCCCTGTACGGCTACACCAAGGACCACACGCGGTTCTTTCCGAGCACCCAGGTTCGTCCCCCGTTTCAGAAGCGGTGGACGTTTGCCGGCACCCACGCGCTGTTGGAGTTTCCGCCGGTCATCAGCGGAGGCAAGCTCTTTCAGCTCAACGACGACGCGATCCTCAACGCCGTCGACAAGGAAACCGGCAAGCTTCGCTGGGCGCGCAAGCTCGGCGCTCTGTCGGCCTCCGCGCCCGCCGCCGGGGGCGACGCCGTCTACGTCACCATCCTCGAGCGCGATCGCGGCGGAAGCGCCGGACGCGTCATGTCACTCGACGCCAACAGCGGCCGGATCAAGTGGACACGCGACATCGTCTCGCGAACCGAATCCTCTCCCCTGCTGGACGGGGGCCGGCTCTACTTCGGCTCCGAAGGCGGAACCGTCTACGCGATGGACGCTCGCAACGGTCATGTCGTCTGGACCTACCACGCCGGGGGGGCGGTCAAGGCAAGCCCGACGCTGCGCCACGGACTGCTCTACTTCGGCGACTACGGGGGCCACGTGCAGGCGGTCCGCGAGAACGACGGGCATCGGGTATGGGTCACCTCCGGCGGCGGTGGGCTGCTCGGCGACGGCGAGTTCTACTCCACCCCCGCGCTGCGCTACGGACGCGTCTTCATCGGCAACACCAATGGCCGGGTGTACGCATTCGACGCGGGTAGCGGCAAGCTCGACTGGGCTCATCAGACGGGCGCATACGTGTACTCGTCGCCCGCCGTGACCGAGACTCCCGGTCTCGGCCCGACCGTCTACATCGGCTCCTACGACGGAAACTTCTATGCGCTCGACGCGCACACCGGCGGTATCCGGTGGCAGCGAGATGCCCGCGGTCGCATCTCGGGCTCCCCCACGATTGTCGGCAACATCGTGTACTTCGCCGATCTCGGTCGGCGCTCGACGCTCGGGCTCGACACGCGCACAGGTCATCTCCAGTACGAGCGGCACGCGGGCTCCGGCCAAACCCCCAAGCAAGCCGCCCGCCCCGGCCAAGCCTCCGGCCAAGCCACCCGCGCCGGCCAAGCCTCCCGCGCCGGCCAAGCCCCCGGCCAAGCCACCCGCGCCGGCCAAACCCCCGGCCAAGCCACCCGCGCCGGCCAAACCCCCGGCCAAGCCACCCGCGCCGGCCAAGCCCCCGGCCAAGCCACCCGCGCCGGCCAAGCCTCCGGCTAAGCCACCCGCCCCGGCCAAGCCCCCGGCCAAGCCACCCGCGCCGGCCAAACCCCCGGCCAAGCCCCCGGTTTCCGCCGCGCAAGGGGGTCTGCCCGGATACCCGGCCACCTCGCTCGCGACGTTTACCCCGGTGCCGCCCAGGCCGGCGCCCGCCGCGCCCAAGCCGGCCCCCCGCCCGGCTCCCCGCCCGGCCCCTCGGCCCGCGCCGCGGCGACCCCACAGGCGCCGGCACCATCCGTCGGGCCAACTCCAGAAGATCATTCCCTGATGGCGGCCCGGAGGGCGCGATCGAGGACGCTCCCGACCGTCCCCCCGGCCCCGTCGGTGAGGTCGGCTAACGTGCCGGGACCGAGGTGAGGATCTGGGTCGACATGACCGCCCCCGCCCATCCGATCGTCTTCCGGCCCATCCTCGACCGACTGCGGGAGGCGGGGCACGAGACGGAGGTGACCGCCCGGGACTACGCGCAGACGCTGCCACTGCTCGAGCGCCTGGGAATCCCCTACCGCGCAGTCGGCGAGCACGGTGGGGCCTCGCGCACGCGCAAGCTCACTGCTCTACTCCGACGCACTCTGTCGATGCGTCGCCTGGGCCGCTCGGGATTTGACCTGGCCGTTGCGCACGGCTCCAACGACCTGGCCCTGGCCGCTGCGACCCTGCGGATCCCCGCGGTGAACATGTTCGACTACGAGTGGGCAACCCAGCAGCACCAGATCGGCTGTCGCTTGGCCCGCCGGGTGATGACGCCTGACCGGATTCCACCCGAGCGGCTGCGCCGCTACGGCGTCGGACCGAGCAAGCTGGCCCAATTCCCTGGGCTCAAGGAGGAGTACTACCTCAGTGACTTCGAGCCCGACCCCGCCGTCCTTGAGCGGCTCTCACTGGACACGTCGCGTGTGCTGGTCGTGGTCCGCCCCCCGCCCGACGTGTCCCTGTATCACCGGCGCTCCAATCGCCTATTCCCCCAGGTGCTCGACCTCCTCGGCCACCGGGACGACGTTCAGGCCGTCGTGATCCCCCGCACAGAGGCCCAGCGCGCCTACGTCCGCGCACTGGCACTGCCCTCGGTCGTCGTACCCGGAGGCGCCGTCGACGCCCAGAGCCTGATCGCGCTCGCCGACCTGGTCATCTCGGCCGGCGGGACCATGAACCGCGAGGCGGTGGCCCTCGGCACCCCGGTCTACACCACCTACGGCGGGCGCCTCGGAGGCGTCGACGAGGCGCTCATGCGCGAAGGGCGGCTGCGCCCGCTGGCCGATCCCCGCGCAATAGAGATCTCCAAGCGTTCGGTCACCTGGGGGCCCACGCGCCGCGATCCCGCCCTGCTGGCGTCGATGATCACCGAGGCCGTGGCCTGAAACGACGATGGGAGCACTGAACCGGATGCGCCGCCCGCGCCGTGATCAAGCGCCCGCCGAGCACAAGCCGACGCTCCGCGTGGTGCAGGCAGCGGATGAGGCCGAGCCGTCGCTCGTAGAGCGCTACGAGCGGATGGCGCACACGTTCGAGCGCCGGCCGGTCGACACGGTGCTGCGGGCGTTGGACCTCGTCCTCGCTGGGGCCGCGTTGGCCATGCTCGGGCCGCTGCTGATCCTGGTCGCCGGGGCGATCAGGATCACCTCAGGACCGCCGGCCCTCTATCGAGGTGCGCGCGTTGGCCGAGGTGGACGCATCTTCGTCATGCGCAAGTTCCGCACCCTGCGCCCCGACGCCGAGTCTCGCCTGGGGCCGTTCCTGGGGCAAGAGCTCACACGGCTGACCGGCGAGGAGGTCACCCGCCTAGGCCGCGTCCTGCGAGCCACCCACGTCGATGAGATGCCGCAACTGCTCAACGTGCTCGCTGGCGACATGAGCCTGGTCGGTCCGCGCCCCATCCGCCCGACCTTCTTCGGCGAGCTGGCCGAGGAGATCCCTGCCTACTGGCAGCGGCTGGTCGTGCGGCCCGGGGTGACGGGCCTGGCCCAGCTGCGGGTGACCCGGGAGATGACCTGGTCGGAGAAGCTGCACCACGACTTCGAGTACATCGCCGACCGCTCGGTCCGCCTCTATCTGGCGGTAGCCGCCGCGACCGCAGCGCACATCCTCGGCCGGGCCAGCTCGACGGTCTTGCGCCGCACACTCGAGGGCCACTGAGCATGTGCGGCATCTGCGGGATCGCCGCGCGGGCCGGCGCACCACCCGACCGCGCCGCCGTGGAGACGATGAGCGCCACGCTCGTGCACCGGGGGCCCGACAGCACCGGCCTGACAATCGACGGCCCGGTGGCGCTGGCCGCGCGAAGACTGGCGATCATCGACCTCGAGCACGGGGACCAGCCCGTCTACAGCGAGGACCGCCGCATCTGCGTGGTCCAGAACGGCGAGATCTACAACCACCAGGAGCTGCACCGCGAGCTGCAGGCCCGAGGCCACCGCTTCGCCTCGCGCGGCGACACCGAGGTGCTCGCCCACCTCTACGAGCAAGAGGGCGAGGAATTCCTCGCCCGGCTGCGCGGCATGTTCGCGATCGCCCTGTGGGACAGTGGCGAACGCCAGCTGCTGCTCGCGCGCGACCCGTTCGGGATCAAACCCCTCTACTACAGCGCCGAGCCAGAGCGCCTGGCCTTCGCCTCCGAGCTCAAGGCGCTGGTCGCCCTGCCCGGATTCTCGCGCGAGGTCGATCCCCACGCGCTGGAGTCGTTTTTGACCTTCAACTCCGTGCCGGCGCCGATGACCATCTTCGCCGCGGCGCGCAAGCTCCCCGCCGGGCACCTCCTGCGCTGGCGCCCGGGGCAGGAGCCGGTCGTGGCGCGCTGGGCGCGTCCGGCCCCGCGGCGGGCGAGCGCGCTGCGGCGCGAGCCGGCGCGAGGGCTTGCCGCCGAGCTGCGCGAACGACTGCGCGACTCGGTGCGGGCTCACCTGGTCTCCGACGTCCCGGTCGGCGTTCTGCTGTCGGGCGGGATCGACTCCTCGATGTTGGCCGCGCTGGCGGCTAGCGAGTCGCGTCAGCGCATCAGCACGTTCTCGATCGGCTTTCGCGAGCGCTCGTTCAACGAGCTCGACCTCGCCGGTCTGGTGGCCCGCCGCTATGGCACCGACCACCACGAGCTGGTGGTCTCCCCCAACGGCGCCGAGCTGATCGCCGAGATCGCGGCCTGCTTCGACGAGCCGTTCGCCGACTCGTCCTCCCTGCCCACCTACCTGGTCTCGCGCCTGGCCGCCTCCCACGTCAAAGTCGCGATCTCGGGAGAGGGTGGCGACGAGCTGTTCGGGGGCTATGAGACCTACCTCGCCGACCTGATCGCTCAGCGCACCGGGCCGGCCGCCCGGGCGCTGCGACCGCTGGTCGAGCGGCTGCCCAGCTCCGACGCCAAGGCCAGCTTCGACTACAAGGCCAAGCGCTTCGTACGGGCCGCCCACCTGCCCGCGCTCGAGCGCCACCACGGCTTTAAGGAGATCTTCGCCGCCGACGTTCGCGCCGAGCTGCTGGCCGCCGCCAAGGGTCAGGACGGCGCCCACGACGTCTTCGACCCGGTCGACCTGCTGCGCGCCCGCTACGCCGAGACCGAGGGCGCCGACGAGCTCGCCCGGCTGCAGGACGTCGACGTCGGCGTCTACCTCGTCGACGACCTGCTGGTGAAAACCGACCGCATGAGCATGGCCCACTCGCTGGAGGTGCGGGTTCCGTTCCTCGATCACGAGGTGGCGGACTTCGCCCACGGCCTCGCCACCCGGCACAAGGTCCGCGGCTGGCAGAAGAAGTGGCTGCTGCGCCGGGCGGTGGCGCCGCTCGTGCCGCGCGACGTCTACCGGGCCAAGAAGCGCGGGTTTTCGATCCCCGCCGCCGCGTGGCTGCGGGGTGAGCTCGTCCCCTTCGCGCGCGAGGTGCTTTCACCCGAGCGGGTTCGCCGTGAGGGCTACTTCGATCCGGCGGTGGTGGGACGCGTGCTCGAGGCTCACGTCAGCGGCCGCGAGGACCTCAGCCGTCAGCTGTGGGGACTGCTGTCTTTCTCCCTGTGGCTCGGGGGCCTGTCGGGCGCACGCCCCGCAGGTGCGCCGGCCGCGGGTACGGTGCGATGATGAGCGCAGACGCCGGCGGGGTACGCAGCTGGCTGTGGCGCTCGCCGGTGGTCCCCGGGCTGCTGATCGCGGCGATGGTGGTCGTCGCCCTGCTATCTACGGAGCCCACTTCGGGCCTGGACGTCTACGTGCGGCTCGGCGGGCGCCCCTACGCCGGCCTGGTCACGGTCACGCGCCGCGGCGCGCACGAGGTGGTCACCGGGCACCGCGCCGGCGTCGACGGGCACTTCCGCCTGCGCCTGGCTCCAGGGTTCTACATCCTGCACCCGGTCCGCGAGGCGCGCCCGGGCGCCCCCACCGGACGCGACGTCGAAGCCCGCGTGCGCCAGAACCGCTTCGCCGCAGTCACCGTCAGGTTCCGGGTGGCCGGAGCGCCGCGCCCGCCCCGGCGCGCCACCCCCGGTGGCCCACCGGCCGGGCGGCGTCAGGCGCCCGCCGGGCCCTGAACGACGCGCTCGAGCAGGTTGCGGGTGAGGCGTATGAGGCGCGGATCCTCGCGCCGGGGAGCATCCGGGGAGACGTCAGGCTGGGGATCTAGACCCAGCGCCCACCCCACCGTCCCGGTGGCGAACACCAGGGCCCCCGACGCCGCCCGGTACAGGGTGGTCTGCCCCAGGCCCACGCCAGACATGCACGGCGCGCTGCCCGATCCCAGCACCTGGGTCCCGGGCGGGCTGGCCGCCACGCGCTGGTCGAGCTCGTA
The DNA here is from genome assembly GCA_005883215.1 of Actinomycetota bacterium. Taxonomy (GTDB): domain Bacteria; phylum Actinomycetota; class Thermoleophilia; order Solirubrobacterales; family Solirubrobacteraceae; genus AC-64. Next base: position 41,722 of record VAYS01000012.1, on the reverse strand, counting down.
ACCGAGGATGCCCATCACCCGCGCCCCGGGCGTGAACCCCGTCCCGGCGAACAGCCAGGGGGGCGATAGCCCGGGGGCAGGCGACCAGGCGTAGAGCCGATAGGTGGCCTTCAGGCGATTCGGCACCCGTGCGGTAATGCAGCCGACGTAGGCGCTCCCGGTCAGCGGAGCCCCGTTATGGGGAAAGGCGCCCGTCGGCGGCGCCCGTACCGGATCCAGCGCCGCGCGCTCCTTGTAGGCGACGATCACGTGCCCCGGCTCGCCGGTCTCGCTCGAGGACGGGGTGGCCGGCGCGTAGCGCACCCGCCAGGCGAGCGTGTCCGAGCTGAGGAAGGCCAGGTTGATACCCCGGTCGCGCGCCCGCTCGAAAGCGCGCTCGGCGCGCTGGGACCAGTACTCGGAGTGACCGATGTCCATCAGCGCGCGGGCACCGAGCGCGAGCCGGGGTGAGCGGTCAAGACCGGTCCCGGTTATATAGGAGATCGGATAGCCGTAGCGTTCCAGGAACCGCACGGTGGGGGCATCGACCCTGAAGTACTGCCCTGCCCCGTCGACGCTGTCATAGGGGCGGTCGTAGGAGACCTCGACGCCCTGGGTACCGCCGGTCACCCCCACCCGGTGACCGCCCGGATACAGGCTGTCGCCTCCCCAGTAGTTGTAGGCCTCCCAGCTGGCGGTGGAGATCTGGGCCAGCATCGGTGTGGGGCGCTCGGGTTCGAGCACGAACAGGCAGTAGCGCTCGCCCCGGCGGTCATCGGCGATCTTGACCAGGTAGACGCCGCTGGGCAGCGAGCGGGGAAGCGTCAACGAAAGAGTGGGGTGCCAGCGGCACTCGGTCAGCCCGGTGCGCTGGTCGTGCGCGCACGGCGGCTGGCGCGAGACCGCCAGCGGCGCGGTGGTGAGGATCTCGCGCCCGCCCGCCCCGCCATACCAGCCCATGCGAAAGATGCGCATGGTCACGGTGCGGGCCCGGGGGGCGCGCACGTAGATGCGCTGCACGCTGCCAGGCAGGGCGTCTTGCGCCGAGACGTAGGCGTCGATGTGCCCGCGCGAGTGCCCGCCGGGCAGGCGCCAGGCGTCGGTGCCGCGGTGTCCGTTCTCCTGCGCCACCGAGGGAGCCGACCCGTGGGTCGGCACCAGCCATCTCAGCGCGCGCGACGCCTGCCCTTCCCCGCCGCCGGCCGATCCCGACGGACCTCCTCCGCATCCCCCGAGCGGCGCCCCCAGGGCCACCGCGACGAGCAGCGCCCGCGAGGCGCGGCGGCCGGCGCTCACGCCTGCGCGCCGACGGTGCAGCGGGGGCCGCGGTCAAACAGTCGGCCGACGCTGAAGTCGGCGACCACCCGCATCGGCCCCGGCCGATCCGAGCGGACCAGGGTCCAATCTCCCCCGGCGCGCTCAACACAGCCCGCGCCCTGGGCGATGCGCCAATAGGGGGTGAAGTGCACGCGCACCCATACCCAGCCGGCGTGGCGCACGCTGAGGCGAAAGTCCTCCGCACCGAGCTCGGTCAGCCGGCCGGGTCCCGTCGCGAGCGGCCGGCTGTCCACGAACTCATACACCCGCCAGTGGGCGCTGTGCCACACCGGGCGCAGGAAAGGAAGTCCAGCGCGGATCAGCTGGCCCTCGGCTCGGCTGGACGGGTCCAGGCGCACGTCGGGCAGGGCCACGTAGCGCACGCCCGCCGCCAGCAGCCAGGCCCGGTAGGAGCCGGGCGAAAGGGAGTGGTCGTAGAACAGGGCGTCGTACTTGGTGTCCAGCTGGCGCTCCCAGCCCCGGGCCAGGGCAAAGCGCGGGCCCAGGACCTCCGCGTCCCAATGGGTCAGCGTGAACGGGACCTCCAGGCGCGCCACCGGGTCGCGGTGGCGATCCAGGAAGCCGATCAGGGGTCGGTAGTAGGAGGAGCTGACCGAGTCGTCGGAGACGCCCTTAACCACTTCGCGCACCGGTCCGTTCCACTGCCAGACGGCAAGCGCCGCCGCCACCGCCACGATCGGAGCGAAGGCCAGGCGCCCGGGCAGCCGCGAGACCAGCGCGCGCGCCGGCCCGTCGAGCTCGGCCGCCGGCAGGCGCGCGGTGGCGCACAGCAGCAGGGGTCCACAGAACATCACCCCCAGCCGGGCGACGTTTCCTCCCATCGGCGTGCTAAACGCGTCGCAGGCGATCACCGCCAGCGCATACAGCGCGGCACCCACCCACAGCGTGCGCTCGCGGCGAGGCACCAGGGCGATGGCCAGGAGGGGAAGGATCAGCGCCGCGCGAAACGCCCCACCTGAGAATGGCTGGTGGCCCCCTTCGGGGAAGGCCACGGCCAGGGCGCCAACCACCGCCAGCCCGGGCAGCACCACCAGGGAGCCGGCGCTCCAGCGCCGCGTCGAAAGCGCGTAGGCCGCCCCGGCCAGGACCAGGAACACCCCCGCCACCGGGCTGGCGGCGGCGCACAGGACGGCCAGCCCGACCGCCAGCCAGCGGCGCTGGCGCTGGAGGGCAAGCAGCGCGCCAAGCCCCAGCGCCACCCCGAGGCCAAAGGTCAGGCGCCCGATCAACAGGTCGGTGACGGTGGCCGCCGCGAACCACAGGACCCCCCACCGGGCCCGGGCGCCGAAGTGGCCCCGGGCCAGACGGTCGAACAGCACCGCCGAGGCCACGGCTCCCAGCGCTCCGACGACGCGCAGCCCAAGCAGCGCCGCGAGCGGCGGGAACAGCAGGCTGTAGCCGGGTAGGTGGTGGCCGGCGTACCAGTTGTTGTCCCACACGCCGAAGCCGTCGCGGACGAACAGGCCGACCCGGTAGGCCTGGGCGGCCAGGTCGGGGGTCCGCAGCTGGATGAGCAGCCAGGCGCCCGCCAGCGCGGCGGCGAGCAGCGGGGCGAGCATCGACGAGCGCCGCAGGCCCGGTGTGGTTGTCCCAGCGATCGGTCGCATGCGTTGCCCGTCCGCCTGGCGCCGCGCGTCGCGGGCGGTTAGGGTGCTCGACGCCGGCCTCGCCCTGGGCGGTGCGACAGCGCGCGCACACCCGGCGGACGGTGGTCTAGGTTACCCGCCCCCACGGGTGCGAGTTACACGCTCCCGGCGGGCACGAAAAGCGAGAAGGGAGTGGTTGGCGTGGATCCGCAGGTCCTGAAGAGCATCTCCTTCTTTTCCGATTTGTCGGATGAGGATCTGAAGGTCCTGGCCGCCCGGGCGGCGGAGGCCTCGGTGGGCGAGGATCGGGAGATCGTCCGCGAGGGCGACTACTCCTACGACTTCTTCATCATCCAGGAGGGCAAGGCCTCGGTCCGCCAGGACGGCAAGGAGATCGCCGAGCTGGGGCCGGGCGAGGTCTTCGGCGAGGCCGGTGTGATGGAACGATCGCTTCGCAACGCCACCGTCGTCTCCAAGACGCCGATGCGCCTGGTCACCTTCACCCACTGGGACCTCGACCACCTGCGGCGCCAGATACCGCAGGTCATCGAGCGACTCGAGAAGGCGTTCTCCGAGCACCAGTCCGACGGGTCCGCGCCGGGCTAGGGTCCACCCCGGACACTCGGCGGGCGCTCGGTCGGGCCGGGTGTGGGTAGGCTGACCGCAGCGATGGAGCGCGAGACCGCTTCCGCCTCCCCAGACCGGGCTGTCGCGCCGACGCTGCACCTCTCGATGGTGGTGCCGGGCACGCTGCTCGACCGCGCCGGCGAGCAGCTCGGTCGCGTCGACGACCTGATCGTCCGTCTCGACGACCGCGGGTATCCCCCGATCAGCGGGCTGCGGGTGCGCCTCGCCGAACGCGAGCTGTTCGTCCCCGCCGACCACATCGCCGCGCTGGAGTTCGGGCAGGTGCGCCTCGCCGGGGAGCACCTGCACATGCGGCGCTTCGAGCGGCGCCCCGGCGAGGTGCTCCTGCGCAAGGACGTGCTCGACCGCCAGCTGATCAACGTCGACGGCGCCCGCCTGGTACGGGCCAACGACATCGAGCTCGCCCAGGTGGACGGCGTATGGCGGGTGATCGGAGTCGACACCACCCTCAAGGGCGCCCTGCGGCGCCTGCTGCCGCGCCGGTTTGGCGCCCGCATCACAACCGAGCAGTTCCTGGACTGGGCCAGCGTCGAGCCGTTCGTCGGCCACGTTCCCACCCTGCGCCTCCGGGTCCCCCACCCCAAGCTGGCCACGCTGCACCCGGCGCAGATCGCCGACCTGGTGGAGGCGGCCTCCCATTCCGAGGGCGAGGAGATCATTGAGGCGGTGGGGTCAGACCGCGAGCTCGAGGCCGACGTGTTTGAGGAGCTGGACCCCCAGCACCAGGTCGAGTTCCTGCACGAGCGCTCCGACGCCGAGGCGGCGCAGGTGCTCGCCACCATGGAGCCCGACGACGCCGCCGACCTGCTCGACGATCTCGACGACGAGCGGCGCCAAGCGGTGCTCGAGCTCTTGCCCCATGTCCAGCGGCGCAAGCTGCGCGTGCTGCTGGGCCACGATCCGGCGACCGCGGGCGGCCTGATGAGCCCGGACTTCCTGGCCCTGTCCGCGGAAACCACCGTGGGCGCCGCCCTGGACCGGGTGCGCGCCGCGCAGTGCCCGGACGAGGCCCTGGGGGCGGTCTTCGCGCTCGACGGCGAGGGGCATCTGTCCGGAACGGCCTCCCTGCCGGCGCTCCTGCGCGAGCCATCCGAGAAGCGACTGGTCGACGTCGCCCAACCGGTCGCCGCCCAGCTCGACGTCGAGGCCGACTTCGAGGAGGTGGCTCGGGTGATGGCCGACTTCAACCTGATGGTGGCGCCGGTGGTCGACGAAGCGGGCCGCCCGGTGGGCGTGGTCACCGTCGATGACGTCCTCGAGGTGATGCTCCCTACCGGCTGGCGCCGGCGGTTCGGGCTGCTGGGCAGCGAGTGAGGGCGCCCGCGCCAGACCGGCGCGAGTCCCTAGACTGGCCGGCGATGCACGCCCAGCCCGTGGAGCTCTCCGGAGATGTCGGTCCGAGTACGGGCCGACGAGCACAGTGCCCCGCAGCCGCGCGGCCGCGCGCTGCGGGCTGGGCTGGGGCGCCTGCGCCAGGTACTGGCGCTTCGCGGTCGACCTAGACCGCGGCTCCGGCTCCTCGCGCTGCTGGGCTTTCTCGGCCCCGGGCTGATCGCGGCCAACGCCGGCAACGACGCCGGGGGGATCGCGACCTACGCGTCCGACGGCGCCCGGTACGGCTACGGGCTGCTGTGGGTGATGATTCCCATCACCGTCTCCCTGGTCGTCGTCCAGGAGATGGCCGCTCGCATGGGCGCGGTCACCGGTAAGGGGCTGGCCGAGCTCATCCGCGAGCAGTTCGGCGTGCGCTGGTCGGCGGTGGCCTCTGTCGCTTTCCTGCTGACCAGCATCGGGATCTGCACCTCGGACTTCGTCGGTACCGGGGCGGCGCTGGGGTTGGCCGGCGTGCCGGCGCAGGTTTCGGTGCCCTTGGCCGCCATCGCCATCTGGGCGCTGGTGGTGCGCGGCTCCTACAAGGTCGCCGAACGCATCTTCCTGGCCATGACGATCCCGTTCCTCGCCTACCCGGTGGCGGCGATCCTGGCCCATCCCCATTGGGGCGAGGTCGCCCGCCAGTCGGTCGCTCCCAGCATCCACCTGAGCTCGACCTACATCCTGCTGTTCATCGCCACCGCAGGGACCACGATCACCCCCTACATGCAGCTCTACCTCCAGTCCGCGGTGGTGGAGCGGGGGATCGGACCCGAGCGGTTGGGCGCCGAGCGAGCCGAGGTGATCAGCGGCTCGCTGTTCGCCAACCTGATCGCCGCCTTCATCATCATCGCCACCGGCGCCACCCTGTTTTTGCACGGGCGCCACGACGTGGGCACCGCCGCCGACGCCGCGCGCGCGCTGAAGCCCTTCGCCGGTCAGTACGCCGAGCTGTTGTTCGGCATCGGCCTGCTCGGAGCCAGCCTCCTGGCCGCCGCCGTGCTGCCAGTTACCGGCGCCTATGTGATCGCCGAAGCACTCGGGTACGAGAAGGGCCTGTCCCGCGATCCGCGCGAGGCCCCGGTGTTCGTGGGCGCCATCACGGTCATCATCGCCGTCTCGGCGCTGGTGGCGATGATCCCCGGCATCCCGGTCATCGGCCTGTTGGTCGGCGTCCAGATCGTCAACGGAGCCCTGCTTCCCATCGTCCTGGTGTTCATCTGGCGCCTGGCCCGGAACCGCGAGTTGCTGGGCGAGCATCGCAACCGGCGCGGTTTCGATCTGCTCGCCGCGGGCACCGTGCTGTGGACCTCAACGCTGTCGCTCGCGCTGCTGGTCATCACCATCCTCCAGTTCGCTTGAGCCCCGAGCCCGCCGACGGCGGCAGCGACCAGCCTCAGGCCGGGGTCGTCTCGGCGGCGCGCTCGACCTGCCGCGTGCGGCGGGTGTCGCGGACGACCTCGCGGAAGCTGCGGTAGCGAAAGATGCTCACCAGCGCCACGAACCCGAGCGCCAGCGTGAGCCCGGTGGTCGCAATCTGCTGGCCGACCGAGAACACGGCCACGCTGTCGGTGTGTCCGGTCGAGGAGAACGCCACCAGCAGCAGCGCCTGCTGGACCCCCACCCCCCCGGGGGTGAAGGGAACGATGGAGGCGATCGCCTGAGCGGCGAGCACGAGCAGGGCGCCCCGCAAAGAGCCGCCGATGTGAAAGGCCTCCAGCAGGTACCAATAGGAGCCGATGCGCAACAGCCAGCCCAGCGACTGGGGCAGGATCATGCCCACGAAGTAGCGCCGGGGCTGGCGCAGGATCGCCAGCCCCTGGCGGACCTTGAGCCAGAAGGCGCGCACCCGCGCCGACAGGAGGGCAAAGCCGAGGACGACCAGCTCGCCCAGCAGGGTCAGGGCGAACAGCGTAGCCCCGGGGTGGCGGGAGAAGAACGCCAGGTCAAACGACGACAGCGAGGCGAAGTCCTTGGGTTTGGGGAAGGGCAGCGTCGCCTGGGTGAGGGCGTAGACCGTGGCGCCGGTGTAGATCAGGCCGTCGTAGATGGCGCCCACGCACAGCGCCGAGGTCACGGTGGAGAAGCTCGAGTTGGGTATCGAGTTGCGGGTCAACACCAGCTGGACGATGCTTCCGCTGCCGGCGGGCACGATCCCGTTGAGGCCGAAGGCGGCGACGTAGGCGCCCCACACCCGCCGCCACTGGAAGGTCTCCTCGGGATAGGCGGCACGCAGGGCATTGAACGTCGCGCGCGACCGGGCGACGAGAAAGCCCGAGAACAGCGCCAGCGAGATCAGCAGCGAGATCCAATGCAGATGAAGCAGGTCGACGAAGAACTGCCCGGCCGCGTCCAGGAAGGTGGTGACCGTGTCACCGATCGAGGCCAGGAAAGCCGCCACGCGGGCAAAGAATGACGCCTCGTGGCCCCCTCGCCGTCCCGTGCGCCATGATGTCCTTCTTGCGCCAAGCCCTGCTCGTCTGCTGCCTGCTGGCCTGGGCGGCCGTCGTGCCCGGCCCGGCATCGGCCCGTCCCGCCCCCCCACCGGCCGCGATCACGCTGTCGGCGGGCTGGCAGTTTCACCCCGATCCCGCCGACCGCGGCGGCGCGCTCGGCCTGCCCGCCGGGGGCGGGGACGGGTGGTCCGCGGTCACCGTTCCCCACGTCTTTGACCCCCGGCCCCTGCCCCAGCTGTTCTCCGGCACGGTGGGCTGGTACCGCACGTCGGTGCGCCCGCCGCCGACGCCCTCGGGGTACGGGTGGGCGCTGCGATTTGAGCAGGTGCGCCGCAGCGCCCAGGTGTGGCTGAACGGGCGCCTGCTCGCCGCCCACAACGACCCCTACACGCCGTTTGACGTCCCCCTGGCCGGACTGCGCGCGGGAGCGGCCAACGAGGTGGTGGTGCGCGTGGACAACCGCAAGGGCGCCGAGCCCCGCGAGGGCTGGTGGAACTGGGGCGGGATCACCCGGCCGGTCCAGCTCCTACCCCAGCCCCCGGTGACCGTCACCGACCCGGCGCTGCTCTCTCGCGTCGACTGCGGCGCCCCCGGTCCATGCCGCTCGGCGGCATTCGTCTTCGACGCGTGGGTGCAAAACCACAGCCCGACCGTGCAGCAGCCCGAGGTCCGGGTCAGCGCGCACGCGCCGGAGTCGGGCGACGTGGCCGCGGTCACCCGCCGCGGCCCGCGGCTCGCTCCCGGGGCCCAGGAGCGGGTGCGTTTCGCCGTTCCCGTCCCTGGCGCGCCGCAGCTGTGGGAGCCCGGTCACCCGCGCCTGTACCGCGCCCAGGTCAGCCCCCTGCTCGGCGGAGCCGAGGTCCAGCGCCAGACGCTCTCGGCCGGGCTGCACGCCGTGGCCGTCCACGACGGGCGCCTGTACCTCAACGGGCGCGCCATCGACGTACGCGGGGCCTCGATCGAGGAGGACGTGCTCGGGCACGGCCCGGCGCTGACCGACTCCGACATGGACACGATCGTGGCCGACCTGCGCGCGGTCCACGCCAACATCACCCGGGCCCAGTACCCGCTCGACCCGCGACTGCTCGACCGGCTCGACCGCGCAGGCATCATGGTCTGGAGCCAGGCTCCGATCTATCACCGCGACGAGCTGCTGGTGTACGAGGCCCAGCGGACCGCCGCGCTGGCCACCCTTGGTCAGACCATCCTCCAGGCCCGGCCGCACGCCTCCGTTATTGCCGACTCGGTCGCCAACGAGCTCTCGCCCGACCCCGACCACGTTCCGAGCACCCGCGCCTACATGGAGGCGGGCGCACGCGAGGCGCGCGATCTCGATCCGAGCGTCCCGGTGGCGCTGGACCTACTCAGCTATCCCGGCTATCCGCCCGAGCACACCTACGCGAGCTTCGATCTGCTCGGGATCAACAACTACTTCGGGTGGTATCCGGGCCACCGCGACCACTCGACCGCCCGGCTGGAGGACCTGGCCCCCTACCTGCGCCTGATGCACCGGCGCTATCCCCAGCAGGCGATGGTGATGACCGAGTTCGGCGCCGAGGCCAACGTCGACGGCCCGGCCTCCCAGAAGCAGACCTACGCCTTCCAGCAGCAGTACCTTCGCCGCACGCTGCAGGCGGTGGCCTCGCTGCCGTTCATGAACGGGGCGATCTACTGGACGCTGCGCGAGTTCGCGGTCAAACCCAACTGGGATGGTGGCGCCCACCGGCGCGACATCCCCCTGGACTCGATCCATCACAAGGGACTGATCGCCTACGACGGCACCCGCAAGCCGGCGTTCGCCACCGCCGCGGCGCTATTCGCCGCCACGCCCCTATTCCGCCCGCTGTCCGGACCCCGGGCCTCACCGCTGGGACCGATCGGCGACGTGTTGCTGCTGGCCCTCACCCTGGCCACCGTGCTGGCGCTCGCCGCGCTGAGCGTTTGGTCGTTCGTGGGCATCCGCGCGGCGGCCGGGCGGCGGCCCCCGCCCCCGCCGCCCATCCGCGTGCGCCGCGGCGACCGCGCCGCGCCGGACACCGTGGGGGTCTGAGCGCCGGTGCCCCGTCGGCCCGACCTGCCGTCGTTCACCCGCGCCGTCACGGCGACGTCCCTGCTGGTGGCCGGCTTCGGGCTGAGCGGATGCCACACCCACCCCGCTCGACCCATCGACCCCCGGGCGCTGGCCGGCACTCGCCACTTCCAGCTCTACACCGTCTACTGGGCGGGCCGCAAGTTCGAGGGCTTTCAGCTCACGGCGGCCGACCGGCCCGCCGACTACGAGCCCGCGCTTGGCATGCGCGTCTACTACGGCGACTGCATCCACCACCAGGGCATAACCAGCGGAGGCTGCACGCTGCCCCTCGAGGTCAACACCGTTCTCTATAGGCCACACTCCAACGACGGCCTGGGCGACCAGCGGGCCGCGACCATCCGGGGCGTCCCGGCGGTGGTGTACGAACACGGCAAGTCGATCGAGCTCTACACCGGCTGCTTGACCATCGACGTGTTCGCCGACAACCCCGGACGGGCGCTGCGCGCCGCCAAGGCGGTGCGTCCGCTCAACCCGAGCCCAGCCGCTGGGCCCGAGCTGCCGCCCCCGCTCTACCCGCCCGGAGACTCGAGATTCAAGGGCGGGCCCTGCGGCCTGTGACCTCTAGCGTGCGCCGCGCGCAAGTGCGCCGCGCGCAGGCGCGCGGGGCGATCGTCGCGGGCGTGCTCGCACTGGCGCTCCTGGCGACCGCCCCCGGTGGATCCGCGAGCGGGGCGAGCGCCCCTCGCGGCGGAGGCCCCGGCGCGAGCGCCGGCGCCCGCCGGGTGGTGCTGGCGTTCGTCCCTCCGCCCCGCTATGAGACTCCCGATCCGCACAACCCCACGTTGCTCGAGCTCATGAGCCGCGATAGGCGCCTGCCCGCACTAGGCCTGCTCGGACCCAACCAGGGCAACTTCTCCGAGCAGCAGGCGCTGCTTGACATGACCCAGGGCACCCGCGTGTCGCGCAGCACCTATCGACCCAAGGACCCGCCGGGGCTGGTCGTCGTGCCCTCGGGGGCGGGCGCCAGGGTGCCTACCTGGCGCCAGGTCGCGGCCCGGGGCGACAGCGCGCCCCAGACGATCGAGCCCGGCCTGCTCGCGGCGTCGATCCCGGGCGGAGCCGCCTACGTTCCCATCGGTACCACGCTGCAGGATGACGCCGTGGTGGCAGCCGACCGCGGCGGGCGGATCGCCCGCGTTCTCACCGGAACGGAGGTGACGCTGCCCCAGCGGGTTGGTCGCGCGCTCAGCGAGCGGCGCTTCGTCGTCGTCGACCTCCCCCGCGCCCCGGCCGGGTTGGCCTTCCTTGACCGCCTGCTGGCCGCGCGCGCTCCGGGCGAGGTTGTGCTCGTGGTCAAGCAGCCGCCCTACACCACCCCGCATCAGCAGACCAGCCCGCAGATGCTGGCCGCCGCCGCCGCCGGGCTGCCCGGGCGCTCCGGCAAGCTGACGTCGGACTCGACCCGTCGGGTGGGGATCGTGGCGGGAATCGACGTTTCGGCCACCGTGCTCCGCGAGCTCGGGCTGGCGATCCCCTCGGCGATGAAGGGATCGCCGTGGCGGGTCAGCGGGAGACGCAGCGTGTCCGAGCTCCAATCGCTTGACGCGCGCCTGCGCGTGATCAGCGGGCGGCGGCTGCTGGCCGTTCAGGTGTTCCTGCTCGTGTGGCTGGCGGTCGCTCTGCTGTTCGGGCTGATCTGGGACGCGGCTGGCCGGATAACGGCGCTGCGGCTCGGTGGATTGGCGGTGTTGTGGGCGGCCACGACCGTGCTCGTCGCCGGGCCGCTGCGGCCCGGTCGCCTGGTTGAGATGGCGATCGTCATCGGGGGCGCGTTCGTGCTCGCGCTGGCCACCGACCGCCTGGCGCCCTGGCCGCGGGGACCGGTGCTGCCGGCGGCGGCGATGCTCGTCGCCTACACGATCGATCTGGCGCGGGGGTCGCCGCTGATCGTCGACTCGCTGCTGGGCCCGAACCCCTTGTTTGGATCGCGCTACTACGGCCTGGGCAACGAGGCGGCGTCGGGCCTATCGATCGTCCTGCTCGCCGGCGTCGCCGCTGCGCTGCCGGTACGGCCCGCCACCCGACGCGACTTCGCCGTGTTCATCGCCGCCGGCCTACTGCTGACCCTGCTCGCCTCGCTGGGCCCGTTGGGCGGAAACGTCGGCGCGGTGTTTACGATCGGCGGAGCGACGGCGGCGGGGGCGGTGGTGATGCTGCCGGGCGGTCCGCGCTTGCGGGCGGGGATCTTGGCCGTCGGCGTGCCCGTCGCGCTCCTGGCCGCGGTCGCGCTGGTGGATCTGGGGACCGGCGCCGGGGGACACTTCACCAGGTCGGTGCTTCACGCCAACGGGCTCGACGAGGTCCTCACCACCCTCGCCCGCCGGCTGGAACTGGCCTGGGAGGTCCTGCGCCACGGCCTATATCCCCTGGACACCGTGATCTGCGCGCTCGCCTTCGCCTACGCCCTGCGCCACCGGCGCCGAGCGCTGGCGTCGGTCAGGAACGCGCCGGCGTGGCAGGCTTGCTTCTGGGGCGGCGCGGTGGGATCGGTGGCCGGATCGATCACCAACGACTCCGGGCCCCTGCTGCTCGTGGTCGGCACCTTTGCCCTCATGTGGGTCGCCGCCTACCTGCGGGGCCGGCCGCCCTCACCGCCGACGGGTGTCTCGGCGTCCGCCTCCTCCCCCGCCACGGCCTCTCCCCCGGCGCCGGCGCCGTCCGCGGCCTCGAGCGCTTCTTAGCTTGCTCTTGTGCGGTTGCCCGACCCTAGTGCCTGGAGCCCTATGAGCCCCCTGTGCCCGGGAAGAGGTTGAGCGTGCGCGTGCTGGTCGTCGACGACGAGCCCGCTGTCCGCACGGCGTTGCAGCGGGCGTTGCGCCTGGAGCGCTACGAGGTCGACGCCGTCGAGGACGGCGAGCAGGCGCTACGCGCGCTGGACCAGGCGCGTTTCGACGCCGTGATCCTGGACATCGGCCTGCCCCGGATCGACGGCCTGCGGGTCTGCTCGCACATGCGCGGCGAGGGGGACCGCACGCCGGTGCTGATGCTCACCGCCCGCGAGACCGTCGATGACCGGGTGGCCGGCCTGGACGCCGGCGCCGACGACTATCTGGTCAAGCCGTTTGCCCTGCGCGAACTGCTCGCCCGCCTGCGGGCGGTCACCCGCCGCGCCGGCGACGGCGTCGGCGACGGGCAGCTTCGCTTCGCCGATCTCGTGCTCGATCCGGGCGCGCACGAAGTGCTCCGCGGGGACCGCTCGATCACGCTCTCGCGCACCGAGTTCTCGTTGCTCGAGCTGTTCATGCGCAACCCGCGCCAAGTGCTCACGCGCTCGGTGATCTTCGAACGGGTGTGGGGCTATGACTTCGGCGAAACGTCCAACTCGCTCGCCGTCTACATGGGTTACCTGCGGCGCAAGACCGAGGCCGGCGGTGAGCCTCGGCTCCTGCACACGGTGCGCGGCGTGGGCTACATCCTGCGCGACTGATGGCCCCTGGGCGCCACTGATGTCGCTTCGCCGGCGGATCACGATCGCCGCCGCGGCGGCCGTCGCCGTTGCGATCGTGCTCGCGTCGATCTTGAGCTATTTCGCCGTGCGCAGCCAGCTGCGGGGCCAGGTCGATACCGGGCTGCGTCGCCAGGCCAGCTTCGTGGCCAGCGAGGCCGCGCGCCGCGGCGACGAGCCGTTCGGGGGCGAGCGTTTTCGCCACCGCCGACGCGGCTCGGCGCCGGGGGGGGACAGGGGCCTGGGCAGCGGGCCCCGCCTCCCGCGGCCCGTCCTCGGGGGTCCCACCGGCTACGCCCAGTTCGTCATGACCAACGGCCGGCTCGTGCGACCCCGGGGCGAGACGATCGCCTTGCCCGTCGATCCCAAGGTGCAGGCCCTGGCGCGCGGAAGCGGCAAGACGTTTCTGCGCGACGCCCACGTGGCCGGAAGCCATGTGCGCATCGTCTCGGCCGCGATCCCCGGGCACGGAGCGGTGGAGATCGCCCGCCCCCTCAACGAGGTGGACCACGTGCTGGGTCGGATGCGTCTGATCCTGCTCGTGCTGGGGACGGTGGGAGTGGGGTTGGCCGCCGCCTTGGGATGGTTCGTGGCCCGCACCACGCTGATCCCGGTCCGGCGGCTCACCGAGGCCACCGAGCACGTCGACGCCACCCAGGACCTGGGGCGGCGAATCGAGGTGAGCGGCCGCGACGAACTCAGTCGCCTGGCGGTGAGCTTCAACTCGATGCTGGAGACCCTGCAGCGCTCTACCGAGGCGCTGAATCGTTCGGCGCAGGCCCAGCGCCAGCTGGTGGCCGACGCCTCGCACGAGCTGCGCACCCCGCTGACCAGCCTGCGCACCAACTTCGAGGTGCTCGAGCGAGCCGACACGATGAGCGAGAGCGAGCGGCGCAATCTGCTCGACGACGTGCACCGCCAGATCGAGGAGCTCACCGAGCTCATGTCGGACGTGATCGAGCTCGCCCGGGGCGACGCCCCCGCGCACCCGACGAGGTCGGTACGGCTGGACGAGCTGGTCAGCGAGTCCGTCGAGCGCGCCCGGCGCCATGCCCATGGCGTGCAGCTGCGCCTTCAGAGCGAGCCGAGCGTAGTGGAGGGAGTGCCCGAGCGCCTGGCCCGGGCGGTCAACAACCTGCTCGACAACGCGATCAAATTCAGCCCGGCCGGTGGCGAGGTAGAGGTCACCGTGCGCGACGGCGAGGTGGCGATCCGCGATCACGGGCCGGGCATCCCCGAGGAGGATCTCGGCCACGTCTTTGATCGTTTCTACCGGGCGCCGGAGGCGCGGGGCCGACCGGGCTCGGGCCTGGGGCTGGCGATCGTGCGTCAGGTCGCCGAGACCCACGGTGGTTGCGTGCGCGCCGAGCGCCCGCCGGGCACCGGAGCCCGCCTAGTGCTCACGCTTCCCGCCGACCACGATTGACGCCGTGTTGAGCTCATGAAAAGTGGGAATCTTCTCAACGAGGACGATCGTCGATAGTAGGGAGGCCATGACGCCCTTCGGCATGTCCACGGATGGTGGTCAGGAGCAGGGGCCGGCCGGCCTGGGTCAAGGAATTGGCGAAAAGCGCGACACCATTCGCGTGTTCCTATGCGACGACGTGCCGGAGTTCCGCGCGCTCATGCGCTTCGCGCTCGAGGAGGATCCCGTGCTACACGTCGTGGGCGAGGCGGGCGACGGCGAGACCGCGATCGAAGGGGTGGTGTCCACGGCCGCCGACGTGATCCTGCTCGACCTGGCGATGCCCGACCGCGACGGCCTGGAGACCATTCCCCGTCTGCGCGAAGCGGCGCCGAGCTGCTCGATCATCGTGCTCTCCGGCTTCAGTGAGGCGCGCATGGGCACCCAGGTGCGCGACGCCGGGGCCAACGGCTATGTCGAGAAAGGCGAGTCGTTCGCCGGCATTCGCCGGGCCGTGCGCCGGGCGACCGCGGCCCCCGACGGCGGCTGAGCCCGGCCGGACCGCCGACGGGCTCGCCCGTACGATGGGCGGCGTGAGCGCCCCCGGCCGTGCGGCCACCGCAGAGGACGGACGCTGGCCGCCGCTGGAACTGATCGTGGTCGTGGTCGGCGCCGCCAGCCTGGGAGCCGAGATCGCCGCCGCGCGGCTGCTGGCCCCCTGGTTCGGCGCCTCGACGATCGTGTGGGCGAACACGATCGGGACCGTGCTCGTGGCCCTGTCGCTCGGCTACTGGCTCGGCGGGCGGGCCGCCGACCGCCGCCCCGACCGGCGCTCGCTGTGCGCGGTCGTGCTCGCCGCCGGGGTGCTGTTGGCGCTGGTGCCAGTGGTGTCCCAGCCGCTGCTCAGCGTGTCGGTGAAGGCGTTCTCCTCGCTCTCGGCGGGGGCCTTCCTGGGCTCGCTGGCCGGCGTGCTGGTCCTCGTCGCCGTGCCGGTCGCGCTGCTCGGGTGCGCCGCTCCGTGGGCGCTTCGCATCGCCCTGCGCGATCCCCGCGAAAGCGGACGGGTCGCCGGTCGCCTGTACGCGCTCTCCACGGCCGGCTCGCTGGTGGGCGTGTTCGCCGCCGCGCTCGGGCTGGTCCCGTTCGTGGGCACCCGCCGCACGTTCGAGCTCTTCGCCCTATGCCTGGCCCTGGTCGCCGCACCGGCGCTGCGCTGGCGCTGGCGCGCCCTGCTGGCCGTCCCGGTGGTGCTGGTGGCGCTTCCCACTGGGACGATCAAGGCGAGCGCCAATGGCGCCCGGGTGATCTATGAGACCGAGACCCCCTATCAGTACGCCCGCGTCCTGCAGGCCCCCGACGGGGTCCGCACGCTCGAGCTCGACGAGGGCCTGGCCGTTCACTCCGAGCTGCCCGCCCAGGGGTGGCTGACCGGCAACTACTGGGACGGGATGATGCTCGACCCGCTGCTCTTGCGCGGGCGCGCGCCGATGGCCGTGGCCGTGCTCGGCAATGCGGGGGGCACGTCGGTACGCCAGCTGGGCCACTTCTTTCCCCGGACGCGTATCGACGCGGTGGAGCTCGACGGACGCCTGAGCGACATCGGCCGCCGCTACTTCGACATGGTCGCGCCGCACCTGCGCGTGATCACCGCCGACGCCCGGCCCTATCTGCGCTCGACCTCCCGCCGCTACGACGCGATCCTGATCGACGCCTACCGCCAGCCCTACATCCCCTTCTACCTGACCACCCGCGAGTTCTTCGCCCTGGTCGCCCGGCGGCTGACGCCCGGCGGCGTGGTGGTGGTCAACGTCGGACATCCCTCGACGTCGCACGCGCTGGAACGGGCGCTGGCGGCGACGATGCGCGCGGACTTCGCCGTCGTCACCAGCGACCCGGTCGAGCCCGAGAACACGCTCCTGCTCGCGGGCGATCGAGCGAGCGCCGGTCACCCCGCGCTGCCCACCGACTTGCCCCCCGAGCTGACCGGGCCGGCGCAGACGGCGCGGGCCCGGCTGCGCCCGGCCCCGCGCGGGGGGCCGGTGTGGACCGATGACCGCGCGCCGGTGGAATGGCTGATCGACCGCTCGATAGTCAACTACGCCGCACGCGGGCAGTGACCTGGCCCGCGGCGACGCTCAGCCCGCGACCGCCGCCAGCACCGACGCCGGCGTCATCGCCCGCCCCACGTGGATGCGGGGCATGGTCAGGGGGGCCAGCGAGGACTCGCGGGTGCCACCCTGGGTGGTGACGGCGAGGACGAAGCCCGCCCGCCGCACCGACGCGATGACGTTGGCGTCGACCGCTCCGTAGGGGTAGGCGAAGTAGTCGACCGGGTGGCCGAGGACGCGCTCGAGATCGCGACGCGAGCCGGCCACCTGCGAGGTGAGCGCGGCGCCGGATAGCGCGGGCAGGCTGACGTGGGTGCGGGTGTGGGCGCCGATGTCCATGCCCGCGCCGTCGAGCTGGCGTACCTGGCCGGCGGTGAGGAACCCGGGCTCGTGGAAGCGGCCGGTGATGATGTAGAAGGTGGCAACCATGTGGTGGCGACGGAGCACAGGCAGGATTTCCTTGAGCCCGTCGACGTACCCGTCGTCCACGCTGATCAGCACCGGTTTGGGGGGCAGCGGACGGCCCTCGAACAGCGCCGCGTAGAGCTGGCCCTGGCCGATCGCGTGGTAGCCGCGGCGATCCAGCGCCGCGACCTCGGCGGCGAACACGGTGGGCTCGACCGTCAGGTCGGGCGTCGACTTGGTCAGCTCGGTGGCGTAGACATGGACGCGGTGATAGGTGAGGATCGGAACGCGGACGCTGCGGGGCCGCGGATTGGGGGGAAGCGCTAGCGCGGGGACCCGGCGCGGCGCCGGGCGCGAATGGGGGCCGGCAGCGGCGGTCCCGGAGCCCGACCCGCCGCCCGCCCCCGATGAGCTCGAGCTCGATCCGCAGGCGCCGAGTGCCGACGCCGCCAGAGCGCTCGCGGCGAGCGCGATCGCTACGCGAGCCCGGGCGCTCACCCGGAAGGGTCCGCCCGCACCGATGTCGATCATGGCCGGGGCTCGTGCTCGGGTCGGCGCCCGGGCTCCTGCTCGGCGAGCTCGTCCTCGTCGGTCTCGTCCCGCTCGAGCTCGTCGTCTTCGGGGAGCCGGCGCCGGCCCAGCCCGATGAGGAGGGCGGCGACAATGATCAGCCCGACCGGGGCGCCGAAGGCCAGGACCGGCGATACGCCCGACGAGCCGCCGCGGCCGGAGCTCACCTTGGGTGCCTTGACCGGATGCCCGTTGGCGGCCGACAGCCGCTCGATCGCCGACAGCGCGGTCTGGCCCAGGCCGTCGGCGCCGGGCCCCGCGGTGCTCACGTGCAGCCCGGCGACGGCGGAGGCGCTCGGGATATTGGCCGTCCCGATCCCGGCCGGCATCACCACCAGCGTGGGCTGCTTGCGGTTGAAGGAGATCTCCGAGGCCAGGAAGCTGGCGTAGGGCTGGGGCTTTCCGAACATGTCGGGCACACCGCCGAGATCGGTCGGGCCGGCGACGATCGCCACCTTGATGGGAAACCCCGCGCGCTGAGCCTGGGCGGTGATATCGGTGAGCGCCTTGCTCATCGACTGGGATACCTGGGGGCTGTAGGGGGTGAAGACGTTCTGCACCAGGAGCGTGTCCGAGGCGGGATCGGCGTCGGCGGCGGCGGAGGCGGGCAGCACGGCGACGGCGGCGCACGCCGCCCCGAGCGCCACGAAGCGAATTGCCCACGAAGCGGCCACGGCTCGACGCCAGGGTATTCGGTCCGCGGCGCGCGCCCGCGCGCGGCCCGCCGGCCCAGCGCGGACGGCCGGACCCGGCGGCCTCACCGTCCGGGCGGGAAGCGGTAGACCGGGTGGGGCGGCACGAAGCCGCCGACCTCGAGCACGATCTGGGCGTGGGGCGACAACGCCACGCGCCGGGGGTCGCCGGCGTGGCGGTGGCCGTCAACGTAGGCGCGGACCCCCCCGGGTCCGGCGGCAAAGCCCGCCAGCCGGGCTAGGGACAGCGGCTGGCCCCACACCGCGAACAGGTCCCCGAGGACCGGGCGCCCGCCGCCGCCAGAGACCTCGATCACGCCGGTCGGCTCAGAGCTGCGCAGCGGGTAGGAGCAACGCCCACCCAGGACGCGCGCTCCATCGCGCCGCAGGGGCGGTGCCACACCGATGCCCGCCGGGATGGCCACCACCCGACCGTGGGCGAACAGCTCCACATGGGCGGCGAAGCGAGTCCGAGACAGCGGGCCGCAGCGCAGGTCGGCGCCGCCGAGGGCCCGGATCGGGCGCCCGGCGCGGGCGGCCGCGCCCAGCGGCGGGGGACGGAAGGCGGGCCCCCGACCGATGGAGCGGGGCTGGTAGCTGGGGGGCAGCCTCACGGTGCCCCTCGGCGCCGGTTGGCCGGACCCCGGAGAGCCGTGCCCGCAGCCGCCGCCGGCGGCGACCAGCGTCCACGCCAGCGCGGGGACGCCCGCAGCCGCGCGCGCCCGGGCCGGCGGTCTGGTCATCCGGGCGAGGACGATCGCCTCGCCCCCGGCTCGTCATTCATCGAGCCGAGCATAGAATCCCGTCCGTGAGACCGGGATCGCGACTCCGTATCGGCGCGCTCCTGATCGCGGGCACGCTGTCGGTGCACGAGCTGCGCTTCGTGCTCGCGCCCGGCGGCGGCGCCGACGGACTGGAGCGGCACGGGTACCTATCGCTGGCCGTGCCGGCCGCCGCGGCGGTGGTGGCGCTCGCGCTGGGCGGGATGGTCCTGCGCCTGGCGGGAAGGCCTACGCGCGATCGCGGCGCAGACCAGGTCGCCCTGTGGCGCCTGGCGCTGGCCGCCGCCGCCGTGCTGCTGGTCCTGTTCGTGGGCCAGGAGACGATCGAGTCCGCGTTGGGGGGGCAGGGGCCGAGCGGTGTCGGGGTCATCGACGGAGCCGGTGGCTGGGTGGCGATTCCGCTCAGCGTGCTGCTCGGCGGGTGCGTCGCGCTGGCCGCGCGGGCGGGTCGGCGGCCGCTCGTTCCCGTCCGGGTAGCCGGTGGCCTGGCGGTGGCGCCCCGAGCGGAGAGCCCGGTGCGCCGCCCCGTCGATCCGTTCCTGCCCTGCCTGACCGCCCTGGCCCGGCACCTCGCCGGCCGCGGCCCGCCGTCTCCCTCCGTGAGCTGATCGCCGCCGGGGTCGCCTCGGCGGTCCCGTTGCCATCGATCTGACGGAGGTTTCGATCTCATGCTTTCGCACCTGCGCAACAGCGTGCTCTGCCTCGGGGCGGTCGCCCTGCTGGGCGCCTCGGCGGCCTTCTCCGGCTGTAGCTCGAGCACCAGCACCAGCGGCCCGGTCACGCTGACCGTGGTCAACAGCCAGCCCCAGGGCGGGGTAAAGACGATCCGCTACACGCAGGGCCAGACCGCCGACATCACGGTCAAGTCAACCACCGCCGAGGAGATCCACATCCACGGCTATGACCTGCACCAGGGCGTCCCCGCCAACGGGACCGTCCACTTCCGCTTTACGGCGAACACGCAGGGGACGTTCATCATCGAGCTGGAGAAGGACTCGCGGCAGATCGCCTTCCTCCAGGTGTTTCCCAAATGACTCCGGCCATGGGCCGGCGGGCGGTCGCGCCTGCCGGCCGCCGGCTCCGGCCGGCGCTCGCCCTCGGCGGCGCGCTAGCGCTCGCCGGGGCGCTGTTTCCGGCTAGCGCCGGTGCCCACGGCATCTCGGGAAAGGCAGACCTGCCGATCCCCAGCTGGCTGTTTGCCTGGGGGGCGGCGCTGGTGCTGGTGGTCTCGTTCGTCGCGCTGGGCGCCTTGTGGCGCAAGCCGCTGCTCGACCGCCTCCCCGAGCGGGTGCTCCTGGGTTATCCGCGCTGGCTGGAGATCCCCTGCGGGGCGGTGGGGATCGCGATCTTCGTGCTGTTCGTCTACGCCGGCTTCGCCGGAAATCAGGACCCCAACCGCAACTTCGACCCGACCTTCTTCTTCGTCATCTTCTGGGTGGGGCTGCCGTTCGCCAGCGTCCTGTTCGGCGACGTCTTTCGTGCCTTCAATCCCTGGCGCGCGGCCGGGCGGGCGGCGGGCTGGCTCGTGGGAGCGGTCCGCTCGCGTCCCGTGGCGCATCGACCCTATCCGGAGTGGCTGGGGCGCTGGCCGGCGGTGGCGGGCATCCTCTCCTACGCCTGGGTGGAGCTGGTCTACACCGGTCGCACCAAGGCCCAGGCGCTGGCGATCATCGGCCTGATCTACGCCGGGCTGATGCTGGCGGCGATCGCCACCTGGGGCTCGCAGGTGTGGACCGAGCGCGGGGACGGCTTCTCGGTCTACTTCGGCCTGTTCGCACGCCTGTCGCCGCTGCACTGGCAGGACGGCGAGCTGCGCCGGCGGGCGATCGGGGTCGGCGTGACCCATCTCGACCTGGTCCCCGGGACGGTCCCGATGCTGGCCGCCATGATCGGCTCCACGAGCTTCGACGGTCTGGGGCAGACGTCGGTGTGGACCAACGTCGAGCCCCACATCCAAGACTTGTTCTCCAACCTCGGCCTGGGCCAGAACGCCGCGCTGGAGCTGGCCTACAGCGTGGGCCTGGTGGTGATGGTGGGGCTGATCGGCGGTCTTTACCGGCTCGGCATCGAGGGCATGCGCACGGTCGACCACCAGCACGGGACGGACGAGCTGGCCACCCGCTTCGTGCACTCGCTGGTGCCGATCGCCCTGGCCTATCTGGTGGCGCACTACTTCTCGCTCTTGCTCTTTCAGGGTCAGGCGATGGGCTACCTGGTCTCCGATCCGCTGGGCAAGGGGTCCAACCTGTTCGGCACCGCGCACGCCCGGGTAGACCTCAACCTGATCAGCACCACCTGGATCTGGTACGTGCAGGTAGCCGCCCTGGTAGTGGGGCACGCGGCGGGGCTGACGTTCGCCCACGACCGGGCCCTGGTCATCTACGACCGGGTCCGCGCGGCGACCCGCTCGCAGTACTGGATGCTGGCGGTGATGGTCGGGTTCACTAGCTTGGGGCTGTGGCTGCTATCAGCGCGATCGTGACCGTCATGGCGCACCTGGGCCACTGGTACTTCCAGCTGGCGTTCGTGGCGCCGGTGATCGCCGTGGTCGCCTGGCTGGCGATCCTCAGCTGGCGCGACCGCCGCGCCGAGCGCCGAGAGCAGGGTCGCTCCTAGCGGCGCCCACGAAACCGGGCAGCGGAGCTGCCCCTATCGCTCATCGCGCCGTCAGCGGGCGGCGGGCAGGGTCCACAGGCGCACGTGGGCCTGGCGCCCGCGCACGGGGTACTCGTCGACGAACTCCAGGTCCGCGGGCGGGTCGGACAGCGCCCCGCGGGTAGCGTCGGTGACCAGCAGCTGGGTGTCGGCGTTCTTGGTCAGGCCCTCCACGCGGGAGGCGGTGTTGACGGTGTCGCCCATCGCCGTGTACTCGAGCCGGTTCTCCGAGCCGACGTTGCCCGACATCACCTGGCCGCTGTTGAGCCCGATGCCCATGCGGAACTGGTGGTCAAGGCCCTGCTCGGCCAGCCAGGCGTTAAACCGCGGCAGGGCCTCCCCGATCATGTCGCGGGCGGCGCCCAGCGCGCGGTCGGCGTGGTCGGACTGCTCCAGCGGCGCCCCGAACAGGGCCATGATCCCGTCGCCCATGTAGCTCACCAGGGTGCCGCCGTGGGCGAGGATCGCCGCGCCCATCTCGGACATGTAGACGTTGACGATCTCGACCAGCCGCTGGGGATCCTGGGCTTCGGAGAAGGTGGTGAAGCCGCGCAGGTCGCAGAACAGCGCGGTGCACTCGCGGCGCACGCCGCCCAGGCGCAGATCCTCGTCGGTCCGCTCGATCACCTGGTCGACGACCTCGGCGGGGACGAAGCGGGAGAACAGCTCGCGCACTCGCCTTCGTTCCCGGCGCTCGGCGTAGAACTCGGCCACCGCCGAGCCGGCGCCGCCGACGAGCGCGGCCAGCGCCGGATAGCTGGCGGTCACGATCCGGCCGGCGTCGAAGCTCAGCTGGGCGCCGACCGCGATCGCGGCCAGGGTGGCGAGCAGGGCCAGCACGGTCAGACCGAGCGAGCCCCGGAGGCTGACCAGCGGGCTTATCAGCCCAGCGAGCACGATGACCGCCACGTCGACCCATCCGGGCACCGATCGCAGCGGGAAATGGTGCAGGACGGTGTGGATGGCGGTCGCCTGCAGCTCGGGCCCGGGCATCGGGGTGGTCGTGACCGGCGTCTGGACGATGTCCTGGGCGATCGGGGTGGTGATGCCGAGCACCACCACGCGCCCCCGGAAGGCGTCGGGGGCGAACCGGCCCGCCAGCACGTCGGCGAACGAGTAGGTGGGCACCGTGCCTGGCGGCCCCAGGTAGTCGACCCAGGCCTTGTTGTTCGGGAAACCGTGCTGGCTGACGCGACGGCCGGTGGCCAGCTCGGCCGCCCGCACCGCCAGCGTGGGGAGCTCGACCGGCGCGTAGAAGTAGCGGCGGATCTTGCCGTCGGAGTCGGTGGGTATGCCGATCGCGGCGAGCTTGGCGCCGAGCTGGGCCACCGGGGGGTGGCCGTCGAACACCGGGTTGGGCCCGTTGTCGGTCTCCTGGGTGGCCAAGGCCATCGGGCGCGCGCTTGAGATCGCCTGCTCCAGCGCCTGGTCGTCGCGCGGGTCGGTTCGGCCGACGAACTGCAGGTCCGAGGCGATCACGCGCGCGCCGGCGGCGTGGATCCGCGCGATGACCTGGGCGTCGAGCCGGCGGGGGAGCGGCGGGCGACCGTAGCGCGTCACGGTCGCGTTATCGATCCCCACCAGCGCGACATCGTGGGGCCGGCCGGGGTCGGGCCGGATCTGAAAGCGGGCGTCGATCGTGTTTAGCTCGAGCGACCCCAGGGCGCCCACGGCCCAGGTGACGAGGCCCGCCGCCAGTGCCACCGCCGCGACCGCCAGCGCGGCGCGCCGGCGGCCGGACTGGCGCCGGGCGCCGCGGCGGTTTCGCCGCGGGCCGCCGTCCGGCGGGCGCTCAGCCGCGTCGGGGGGCAAGGAGGGTCAGCGGCTTGCTGGCCGAGGGGTCCGCCACCCCGACCACGACCGCGATCGCGTAGACCCCGCGCACGCGTCGGTGCCGGCGCAGGTAGGCCAGACCCGGGGCCGAGACGTCGACCTCCACCCGCCGGGCCCGTCCGAAGGCCAGCCGCAGGTCAGAGCGTCCCAGCTCCGGCGCGGCGACCGGCCCGGTGAGCAGGACGGCGCCCCGGCAACCGGCGCGGCGCAGACAGCGCATCCGCAGCAGGACCGTGCGCTGGGAGGTGACCCGGGCCCGCTGGCGAGGGATGACCACGGTGACCTTGGGCTTGTAGTTGCCCCCGCCCGCGCCAAAGCCACCCGCCTGGCGACAGAACGTCCCGCAGCCGGGGCGACGCCGCTTGGAGCGGGCCTCGCGCCCGGCGGGGGCCCCGGCGGACGCCTCTCGCGCGGCGGGGGCGGCCCGCGAGCGGGCCCGGCGCCGCGGCGCGAGCAGCGTCAGCGGCTCGCTCGTGGAGATCGGGCCCTTGACCAGATCCGCCGTGGCGAAGACCCGCCGCGCCCGTCCCCGAGCGCGGACGTAGGCCGCCCCGGCTGAGGACAGCGCCACCTCTACGCGTCTGGCCTTGCCCCGCTTAAGCCGCAGGTCCGAGCGTCCGAGATCGCCGGGCGGGTCGGAGCCGGAGAGCAGGATCGCCCCGCGGCAGCCGCCGGGCTTCACGCAGCGCATGCGCAGGAACACGGTCCCGGAGGAGGTGATCCGGGCCGTCTGGCGGGGGATGATCACGTTGGGCGGAGGAGCCGGGCCCGGGCCGGCGCCGAAGCCGCCGGCTTGGCGGCAGAAGCTGCCACAGCCCGGGCGGCGGTGCTTGCGGTCGATCCGGGCGCGCGGCGCCTGGCCGCTTCGGGCGGCGGTCGCTCGGGGACTAGCGGCCGAGGCGGCGGGCGCCGGGCCGGCGACGGGAGCCAACCCCAGGGTGGCCCCGGCCAGGGCGGTGGCCACCGCGCTCCGGGCAGCGATCTGACGGACGGTCCCCACCAGCGGGACGGTAGAGGATCGCGCGGTCCGCGGGGCGCTTGCCCGCGGGCCCCGGCGGGGCGCGGGCCGACCACGAATGGCTCTGGCCGGGCGCGGGTACCAGGCCGTTGGTTTATGGCAACCCAAAAGCAGCGACAGGCCGCGCGGCGGAACGTCAAGAAGGCCCAGTCCGGCGCCCGCCGCAAGAAGACCATCACCAAGCTGTCGAGCAAGACCCGCACCGCGCTCGGGCGCGAGGGCGCCAAGGCGGCGGCCCGCAAGCGGGGCGCGTCGCGGGGCACCGGCAGCGGCGCCGGAGCGATGACGGTGACCGAGCTGCGCCGCGAGGCCGCCCGGCTCGGCATCGCGGGCCGCTCCAAGATGGGCAAGGCCCAGCTCATCCGCGCGGTGGGCCAGAAGCGGCGCTCGCGCTCGTCCTGAGCCTGGGCCGCCGGAGCGCCCTGGAATGTCGGTGAAGGTGCCCGGCGGCGACGTGGTCACCGATGAGCCAGGGCGCCGGGTGGCGATCCTGGCCGGGACCGATGCGCTCGCCGTCACCCACTCGATCTACACGCGCGGGGAGAGCGGCCCCGAGGCCCACGTTCACCACCAGCACGTGGACTCGTTCTTCGTGCTCGACGGCGAGCTGGTGTTCGAGCTCGGATCCGACCTCGAGCGAGTCGTGGCGCGGGCCGGCACGTTCGTCCTGGTTCCGCCCGAGGTGGTGCACACGTTTCGAAACGAGGGCCCGGAGGTGGCGCGGTTTCTCAACCTCCACGCACCGAGCAAGAACTTTCACCGCCAGCTGCGGGGCGAGGACGTGGACTTCGACACCTCCGACCCCCCGAGCGGCGGCGGCCGGCCGGCGTCCGAGGCGGTGATCGTGGGGACGCTCGAGACCTGAGGAGCCCGCCGGCCGGTCTCGGCGGGGGGCGCCGCCGGTGTCTAGAGGATGACCGGGACCGTCCCGCCGTCGGCCGACCACGCGGCGCCGGCCACCGTGCTCGCCTGCTCCGAGCACAGGAAGACGATCACCGCGGCGATCTCCGCCGGCTCGGCGAAACGCCCCAGGGGAATCTTGGCCCGCTGGTCGTCGAGCACCTGCTCGCGGGCGATCCCCCGCGCCCGCGCGCCCTGGTCGGCCAGGCCCCCCTCCTGCATCCACAGCTCGGTGGCCACGGCGCCCGGTGCCACGGCGTTGACCAGCACGCCGCGGGCGGCGTAGGCGTCGGCGAAGGCGCGCGACAGCGACAGCTGGGCCGCCTTGGTCACCGAGTAGGCCACGTTGGTCAGCGACGGGCGCTTGCCCGCCGAGGAGCACACGTTCACCACCCTCCCCCACTCCCGCTCGGCCATCCCCTCGCACGCCTCGCGCATCAGGCGCATGGGCGCCATCACGTGCAGCTCCCACTGGGCCTGCCACTCGGCGTCAGTGAGCTCCCCCAACGAGCGCGCCGCGCTCGTGCCCGCGTTGTTGACTAGCACGTCCAGCCCGCCCAGCTGCTCGCGGGCGCACGCCACCACCTCTGCGGCGGCCTCCGGCTGGGTGACGTCGATCGCCATCCAATCGGCCGACCCCGCCGGCGCCGAATCACAGCGCTTGGCCGCCGACCGCAGGTCGCCTTCGCCGCGGGCCACCAGGAGCACATGCGCCCCTTCGGCGCACAGGCGCTCGGCCGTGGCCAGGCCGATGCCCCGGCTGGCGCCGGTCACGACGCAGCGACGTTCGGTGAGCCCGAGGTCCACGGCGGGCATGATGTCGCGTTGACGCCAGCGAAGGAGGCCCATTGAAGTCGCACACCGTTCACCGCACCTTCACCACCCCCGAGCGCCGGGAGTTCGTGCGCATCACCGAGGAGGTCCAGACGGCCGTCGACGAGTCGGGCGTGACCGAGGGGATGGTGCTGGTCTCGGCCATGCACATCACCGCCGGCGTGTGGGTCAACGACGACGAGCCCGGGCTCCAGGAGGACACGCTCGAATGGCTCGACAAGCTGGCGCCTCCCAGTTGGAAGGATCCCGACGGCGACGTGGCCCGCGCGCTCCTGCCCAACCCGGGTGACTACCGCCACCACCGCGGCGGAGAGGACAACGGCGACGCCCACCTGAAGAACCTGCTCGTCCACCACCAGGTCGTCCTGCCCATCACCGAGGGGCGCCTGGACCTGGGGCCCTGGCAGCAGGTCTTCTACTGCGAGTTCGACGGCCGGCGGGCCAAGCGCATGGTGATCAAGGTCCTGGGCGACTAGCTCAGCGGCGGGCCGGATCGGGGGCGGGCTGGGGGGTTATGAACGCCACCGGCACGGTCGATCCTGCGGTGGCCTGAAGCGTGGCGATGCGCCGGGCCGGCTGGACCGCGGGACGGGCCTCTCCCAGGCGCTCGCCGAGCACGGACGCGAGCCGATCGAGGTCAGAGACGACGAACACAACCCCCCAGAAGCGCGCCGGATCGCGCTCCTCGGGGGCGGGCATGCTCACCGCCCCCACCCGGACCTCGGCGCCGGGGGGAGGCTGGACCAGCTCCAGGATCACCTCGCCCAGGCGCAGGAAGCCCTGGCGCATCGGTTGCTCCGGGGTACCCGCCTCACGCACGCGGCGTAGCGGTACGCCGGCGTCGTCAAACGCGGCGGCGGTCCGGTCGAGGCTCGGGGTGACCACCACCACGTGATCGATGGACAGGGCGCCGTTGGGATGCTCGGCCGCCGGCGCCGGCGGATCTCCGTAGGCGACCGTGGTGGGCAGACCGTCGAGGTCGTTGGTGCGGATGTCCCGAAGCGACCAGCCCACGATGCCCGGACCCGACTCGCTCCCGGCCAGGCGCGCGGTCACCGAGCCGATCGGGAAGCCGTCCCCCTGCACCGCGAAGCCCAGCGCCTCCCACAACTCGGCGTCGTCGCCGAGGGTTAGCTCGGAGATCCGCGGGCTGCGCGCCGCGTCAGAAGCGGGATATCGCCTGGCCACTGCGCGCCGGAGATTAGACCTGCGCGAAGCCGACCGCGCACGGCGCCCGGGGCTCGTGGCTCACCCGGCGGTCAAAAAGGTGCGCGCCACTCGAGCATTCCGGGTAATAGAAAGCCGCGGTCCGCATCGCCATGGGCTACGAGGGGCAGCCAGCGGGCGGCCGGATAGGAGGGTGTCATGCACGCACGAGTGAGCCGGTTCGTCGGGCTTCCGCCCGAGCGAATCGACCGCACGCTCGAGCAGTTCGAGGAGGACGAGCTACCCAAGCTCGAAAACCAGGACGGCTTCCGTGGCGTCCTGGTGTTGGTCAACCGCGCGGACGGCATGGCCAACGCCATCACGTTCTGGGACAGCGAGTCCAACCTGCGGGCGAGTGAGCAGGCGGGAGCCGACGCACGCGCCGCCGCGGTCAAGACGGCGGAGCCGTCGCGCGAGCCGAGAGTCGATCGCTTCCAGGTTGTCCTGCACAAGGAGGTGGAGGCGGAAACCTCCGCCTAGGACCGTGTCGCCGCTGGCCGGCGTCGGCGGACGCGTGCAGTCGCCGGCCAGCGGCTATCGCGACGCCGGCTCGCCCTCAAGTTCCAGGACCGCCAGGAACGCTTCCTGGGGCACCTCGATGCGCCCGACCTGCTTCATGCGCCGCTTGCCTTCCTTCTGCTGTTCGAGCAGCTTGCGCTTGCGGGTGATGTCGCCGCCGTAGCACTTGGCGGTCACGTCCTTGCGATAGGCCTTGACCGTCTCGCGGGCGATGATGTGCGAGCCGATCGCCGCCTGGATGGGCACGTCGTACTGCTGGCGCGGGATCCGCGACCGCAGCTTCTCGGCGAGCATGCGGCCCATCGCGTAGGCCTTCTCCCGGTGGACGATCATCGACAGGGCGTCGACCGGATCGCCGCCCAGCAACACGTCGAGCTTGACCAGGTCAGAGGCGCGCATCCCGATCAGCTCGTAGTCGAGCGAGGCATAGCCGCGGGTGCGCGACTTGAGCTGATCAAAGAAGTCGAGCACGATCTCCGCCAGCGGCAGGTCGTAGCCGATCTGCACGCGCTCGGGGGACAGATAGTGCATGCCGGAGTGCTCGCCCCGGCGCTCCTGGCAGAGCTCCATTACCGCACCGATGTGCTCCTTCGGGCACAGCACCGAAGCCCGCACGAAGGGCTCGCGCACTTCGGCGATGCGGGCGGGATCGGGAAAGTCGGAGGGGTTGTGGACCTCGAGTTCGCCTCCGTCGGTTAGCGTGACCTCAAAGCCGACCGAGGGCATGGTGGCCAGCAGCGCGAGGTCGTACTCACGCTCCAGGCGCTCGCGCACGATGTCCATGTGCAGCAGGCCGAGGAAGCCGCAGCGGAATCCGAAGCCCAGCGCGTCGGAGGTCTCCGGCTCCCAGAACAGCGCGGCGTCGTTGAGCGTGAGCCTTTCCAGCGCTTCGCGAAGCTCTGGGAACTGCTCGGAGTCGATCGGGAAGAGCCCGCAGAACACCATCGGCTTGACCTCGCGATAGCCGGGCAGGGGCTCGGAGGCCGGGTTGGCGCGCGTGGTCAGGGTGTCACCCACCCGTAGGCGGGTCACGTCCTTGATGCCGGTGATGAGGTAGCCCACCTCCCCGGGGCCCAGCGCGCCGGCGGGCGTCATCTGCGGCGTGAAGAAGCCGATGTCGTCGATGTCGGCCTCGGTGCCCGCAGCCATCGCCCGGATCTGCTGTCCCTTGGCGAAGCTGCCGTCGACGACGCGGATGTAGGCGACCACACCGCGGTACTGGTCGAACTCGGAGTCGAAGATCAGCGCCCGGGGCGGCGCCTGCGGGTCGCCGCCGGGGGGCGGCACCCGCGCCACGAGCTGGTCGAGCACCTCGCAGACGCCCTCCCCGGTCTTGCCCGAGATGCGCAGGATCTCCTGCGGCGCCTCGCCGAGCAGCTCGGCGACCTCGCGGCCGACGCGCTCGGGCTCGGCCCCCGGGAGGTCGATCTTGTTCAGGCAGGGGATCAGCTCCAGGCCCGACTCCACCGCCAGGTAGGTGTTGGCCACCGTCTGGGCCTCGACGCCCTGGGAGGCGTCGACCACCAGCAGCGCGCCTTCGCAGGCGGCCAGCGAGCGCGAGACCTCGTAGCTGAAGTCGACGTGTCCGGGGGTGTCGATCAGATGCAGCTGGTAGGTCTCGCCGCCCTGGGCGGTGTAGAGCACGCGCACGGCCTGGGCCTTGATGGTGATGCCGCGCTCGCGCTCGAGGTCCATGGTGTCCAGCACCTGGGCGCGCATCGAGCGCCTATCGACCGTCCGGGTGAGCTCGAGGATGCGATCGGCCAGGGTCGACTTGCCGTGGTCGATGTGGGCGATGATGCAGAAGTTGCGGACGCGGGCCTGGTCCATGGCGACTCCAAGCCTAGGCGCCCTCCCGTTCAGACCGGTGTCCTTGGCGTCGTTCGGACCGGGGGCCTTGGCGTTTGCCCGCGGGCGAGCGGGGGCGTATCGTGCTCTGGCGTGCGGGGGGAGACGGGGCCGGGTGGAGGTGCGCGCTCACGGGCGGGGGGCGCGGGGCTGGCGGCCGCGCTGGCCGCGACGGCGGTGCTGGCGGCGGGGCCGGCGAGCCCGGCGTCGGGGGCAAAGGCTCGGACTCCGCCGCTGCGGTTCTTCCGGGTGGCCCGAGCCGCTATCGGAATAGCGGTCAGCTTCCATGGCGACGGCGGGCCAGGATGCGCGTCCACCGGTCGCTGCGGGTTCTCAGGCACCGAGCAGTTCACGCTGAAGGGACCGCCATTCTCGCTATCGGGTGTGGGCGGGGGCCTGGCCTTCGTTGCGAATGACCTGGTGTTCATAGAGCTGGTCGGCGGAACCACGGCGTCTACGGTGGCGCAGGTCGGAGTAGCCCAGCCGTGCACGGACCGGGCGGCGAGTTCGGCCACGTTGATCGGCCTACCGGCCGGCGCGCATCGCGTCCGGCTGAGTGTCGGCCTGCCCGCGAGCTTGGGCGCACGCGAACTGCAGACGCTAGCCCCGGGTCTCGCCGGAGATCCGTTCGCCAGCCACTGTGCGGGACCGAGGTTCACCGACCTTCTGCTGGCCAAGGCGTTTCCCTTGGCGAGCTACCGGCGACGGCACTTTCGGGGGGCAAGGACGCGACTGCATTTGGACGGCCGCCGGACGTTTCACGAGGCGGGGTTTGCCGGAACGGTCTCCACCTCGGCCCACCTGACGCTGCGCAAGGTGAAAAACGAGAAGCAGGTCACCGCCAGCGGGTGACCGTGGGCCGCCGGCTGGTGAGCGGATCGGTGGCATAACCGCAGGTCGGGTCCGTGGGAGCTGCCATAATTGTTGGTTATGCTCTCCGTTCCCCGCATCCGGGTCCTGCAAGCCGTCGCACGCGAGGGGTCGTTCTCCGGGGCGGCGGCCGCCCTGGCCTACACCCAGCCCGCGATCTCCCAGCAGATCGCGGCGCTGGAGAGCGAGGTGGGGCTGTCCCTCGTCGACCGTTCGCGCCGGCCCGTGGGGCTGACCCAGGCGGGCGAAGTACTGCTCGCCCACGCCGAGGCGGTCTTCGCCCGTCTGGACGCCGCCGAGGAGGACCTGGCGGCGCTGGCCGGGCTGCGCGCCGGGCGGCTGCGGCTGGGGACGTTCCCCACCGCGGGGGCGACGGTCATGCCCCAGGCGGTCGCGCGCTTTCGCCACGCCCATCCCGGCGTCGAGCTCAGCCTGATCGAGGCCGAGCCCGAGGAGATGCTCCCCCAGCTGCGCTCGGGGGCGCTTGACGTCGCTCTGCTGGTGGAGTTCGGCGAGCCCTCGGGCCCGCCGCGAGGGGCGCCCCAGGGCGCCGAGGCCGAGCTCCAGCGCGTCGCCCTGCTCGACGATCGCATGCACGCCGTCGTGCCCGCCCAGCACCCCCTGGCCGAGCGGGCTTCGATCCGCCTGCGCGAGTTGCGCGCCGAGCGCTGGATCCAGACCAGCCCGGGTAGCGACGCCGCCCGCCACGTCCAGGCGGCGTGCCAGCGCGCCGGCTTTGAGCCCGACGTCTACTTCGAGACCGACGACTACCTGCTCATCCAGGGCCTGGTCGCCGCCGGGGCGGGGGTGGCCCTGATTCCCTCGCTGGCGCTCGGAAGCCCCACCGCCGGGGTGGCGGCGCTAGAGCTGGCTCCCCGCCCACCGGTCCGGCGGGTGCTCGCCGCCACCGCCGCCGGGCCCGGACGGGCCCCGGCCGCCGAGGCGATGGTCGAGATCCTGCGCGCCACCGCCTCCGACTACGTGGCCCAGAGCGACCAGGATGCAACCGTCGGGCGAGGACGCTCCTAGATCAGGCGGGGGCTCGCCCGAGGCGGCGCAACACGAGCGCGCGGATCTGAAGCGCCTCGGGCATGCGGATCAGCAACACGGTCCCGGCGTAGACGAGCAGCGCGGCCAGGGCCGCCACCCCCACCGAGATGATCTGGGCCACCAGCGTCGCGCCCAGGACCTCGTCCAGCGAGCGCCAGACGCCCCAGGCCACGCCGCCCATGAGCGCGGCGGCCAGGACAATCTGGACGACGGCGACGAGCGTGCGCCGCCCCTGCAGGCCTCGGCCCAGCAGACGGCGCAGGTACAGCACCTGGGCGGCGGTCATCGCCGCGTTGGAGACGACCGTACCGATCACTGGTCCCGCCAAGCCGACCGGCTTGTACAGGGCAAACCCGATCGCGGCGTCCACGACGATGCTGCCCGACGCCAGCGCGGTGGGGATCCACGGCCGCTGCAGAGAGAAGAACGTGCGGGTCAGCAGCAGGTTGGCCCCCGCGAAGGGAAGGCTGAACGAGAACCAGAACAGTGCCAGGGAGACCTGGTCGGTCGAGTGCCCGTGGAAGGAGCCGTGCTGGTAGATGAGGCGCACGATGGGCGTGGCCAGCGCAAGCGTGAACGCCGCCGCGGGCACGAGCAGCAGGAAGATCTGGCGCACGCCGTTTGACATCGTCGCCCCCAGGCCGAGGTAGTCCCGGCGCGCCGCCAGGCGGCTGAGGGCGGGGAACAGCACGGTGGCCAGCGCCACGCTGAACATCCCCTGGGGGAGCATGTAGATGCGAAACGCGGCGTCGATGGCGCGCGGCGCCTGGTCGGACACCAGCGTCCCCTGGGTCGAGTTGATGAGCAGGTCGAAATTGATCACCCCCAGCCCCAGCGTCACCGGAAGCATCAGGCCGAGTACCCGGCGCACGCGCTCGTCGCGCCAGTCGAAGGCGATACGCAGACGAAAGTCGATGCGCCCGAGCACCGGTACCGCCATGGCGAACTGCACCACGGTGGCGA
The DNA here is from genome assembly GCA_005883215.1 of Actinomycetota bacterium. GTDB lineage: Bacteria > Actinomycetota > Thermoleophilia > Solirubrobacterales > Solirubrobacteraceae > AC-64. The sequence continues at coordinate 9,149 of VAYS01000012.1, read as the reverse complement.
CCAGCACCCCGATGGCATAGGCGTAGAGCTGGTCCGAGCCGCCGAACAGCGGCCGCAGGGCCACCAGCAGGACGATGATGACCACGTTCCACACCAGCGGCGCGATCGCCGGGATCGAGAAGTGGTCATAGGCGTTGAGGATCCCGACCACCAAGCCGTTGAGACCGAGCAGCACCACGATCGGGAACAGGACCCGCGACAGGCCGACCGTGAGATGGTCGAGCGCGCCGTTGAAGTGGGTGCCGGTGAACAGCGGCATGATCCAGCCAGCGGTGAGGATGAACAGCGCGGCGAGCGCGCCCAGCGCGGCGAGGATGAGCAGGAACAGCGTGGAGGCCAGCCGGAACGCGTCGCGGCGCCGGCCGTGCTCGAGCAGCTCGGTGAACACGGGCACGAAGGCGGCCTGAAGGGCGGCATCGGCGAACAGGCTGCGCACCAGGTTGGGCACCTGGAAGGCGAGCGTGAAGGCCGAGAAGGCGCCGCTGGTGGCGAAGTAGCTGGAGGCGACGATCTCGCGCACCAGGCCGGCGATGCGCGACAGCCCGGTGGCCACCGAGAAGATCGCGGTGTTGCGCGCGATTCGCCTGCCCTCGGCCCGCCGCACCCTCCCGGCGTGGGCGCGTTGGGCGGCGGCCTCGGCCTGCAGGCCCTCAAAGGGCTCCTCGGAGACCCCGGTGACCGCCGAGGCCAGGCGCCAATCGTCGTCCTCCTGCCGGGCCTGACCGCGCGGTGGGTCGGACGGTCGTTCGCGGCCGGGGCTGTCCACCGGGGGCTATAGTACGGGCCGCTTCGGCCGCGGCGATCGCGCTTCTGCCCGCGGCCGTGGCCCAGACGCATGGCCAACATCCACTCGCAGATCAAGCGGATCCAGCGCTCCGAGCGCGAGCGGCAGGAGAACCTGCGCTACAAGTCGCGGGTCAAGACCTACTTTCACCGCCTCGAGCGAGCGGCGGCCAGTGGCGATCGGGCGGCCGCCGACGCCGAGTTCACCGAGCTTCAGCGCACGATCGACAAGGCGGTCAAGCGCGGAGCCCTTCACCGCAACACCGGCGCGCGCAAGAAGTCCAGGGCCGAGCGCGTGCGCACAGGCGCCTCCTCCGGCTGAGCCCGTACTGACGCGGCGCCGCCCGGCGCATCGCGCCTAGGCGCAGACCGCCTCGACCGCCAGCAACGCGGCGGTGTCCTCCTCGAGCGTTCCCCCGCCGCGCGAGTCGACCTCGAGCTGGGCGATCGCCTCGAGCGCCGCCCGCAGGTGGTCGGGGTCGCTGCCCCCGACATCGGAGACGAAGCGCTCGGCCGCCTTGGGCGGCATGCGCAGGCTCCGGCGCACGGTCGCCGGCGGCTCGCCGGCGGCCAGCCGGATGGCTACCTCCAGGGCCAGGCGCAGGCGCTGGGTGGCCCAGTAGAGCAGCGACGGGAGGCGCTCGCCCTGGGCGCGCAGGGCGAGCAACAGGGCGACGGCGCGGGCGCGGTCGCGAGCGACCAGCGCATCGGCCAGCGTCCACACCCGGCGCTCGGCCGACTTGGCCGCGCGCTCCTCGAGGTCCTCGGCCGACGGGCTCGCCCCGGGCCCGAGCTCGAGCGACAGCTTCTCCAGCTCGCGCAGCAGCCGCTGCTGGCGCTCGCCCACCTGGGCCACGAGCAGGCGCGCGGCGCGGGCGCCCAGCGAGAGGTCGAGCGAGCCCGCCTGCTTGGCTACCCAGCCCGCCAGCTCCCAGGGCTTTACCCCGCTCTCGTGGCTGACCTCGCCGCCGGCCGCCTGCACCGCCTGGTGAAGCGCGTCGGGCGCCTTGGTACGTCCCTCCTCGCGGGCGAAGAAGGCGACCGTCGTCCCGTCGGGCAGGCTGGCCAGGGCCGGTGCCAGGTGCGCCTTGACGTCGCGCTCCTTGAGGCGCTCGGCCCCGTCGACGATCACGAAGCGGCGACCCAGCGCCAGGGTCATGGCCGACAGGGCCGCGGCGACGGCCTCGGCCTCGGCGTCCTCGCCTTCCAGCACCTCGACGCCGCCGGATCCGCTCAGCTCCTGGGCCAGCGCACGCAGGCGGGCTCGGCGCTCACCGATGCGACCGTGATCGTCGCCGCAGATCAGGTAGGCGGGCTTGAAGCTCGGCACCGAGCCGAGTCTAGGCCCGGGCGCCGACGACCCGGCTTCAGGAGAGCTGGCGGCCGTAGAGCCAGCCGCCGGCGGCCTCGGTGCCCGAGGCGCCGGCGCTCGCCGCCGGGGCGCCCGCCGCCGGGGCGCCCGCCGCCGGGGCGCCCGCCGCCGGGACGGCGCTCGCCGAACCTCCAGCCGCGGCGCGCGCTTGCCACCCGGGCGCCGGAACCGGCGCCTTGATCCGAGCGCGCGGGCCCGAGGCCACCGACTCGATGAGCCCGCCGGCGAGGATCGCCGCGGCGGCCAGCAGGCCCAGCCACGCGCCGGGCTCCAGGTGCAGCAGCGGGGTGCCCGCAAGGGTGGGGCCCGGGCGTACCACCATTCGAAAGACGATCAGGGCGCAGGCCACGGTGCCGGCGTGGGTGATCCACCGGTTTACTCCCTGGGCCTGGTCGAGGAGGCTGAGCACGCTCAGGCAGACCGCGACCACGGCCCAGATCAGCAGCACGACCTGGATCACCTTGAAGGCCTGCCAGGCGCTCAGCTTGAAGTTGGTGTGGGCGACGATCTGAACGCCCTGGTGGATGAGGCCGCCGAACTGACCGAACCGCCCCGCCAGTGCGTCGGCCTGGTCGATTGCGGCGCCCGGGATGCGAAACGAGTACCAGGGCTGGAACAGGTCGACGGCCAGGCCGATGCCGCCCGCGAGGGAGAGCAGATAACCGGGGTGTGAGCGTCTGGCAGGCACGATGCGGCGCGCTCGTCCTGTGAGCGAGGGTCGGCCGCGCGGACGCCGTCGCCAAGCGCCCCGTGGCGCGGTGGACGGATGGAGGAGGAGCGCCTCGGGGCCTAGTCATCTCGTCCTGCGGTGTTCCTTGCGCTCCCCGATGACCAATCCCCCGTGGGGCGGACACAAGCGCGCCAGGGGGATGCCGCAATGGGCGTCCTAGGGCTGGCTTGAGCCTTGGTCGCGCGCCAGCGCCGCACCAACCGCCTGCTGCGGCGAGTCGGCGAGCATGATCCCGCTGTCGGGCGCGCCGGCGCGGGCCAGCTCCCAGGTGCCCAGGCCGATGACCGGGCGGCCGATCTTCAGCCCGAGCGCGATCTCCGAGAGCGTGCCGTAGGCGCCGCCCACGGCGATCAGCGCGTCGGCGGCGCGCACCACGAGGCCGTTGCGAAGCTCCCCCATGCCGGTGGGGATGGCGAAGGTGAGAAAGCGGTTGGCGGCGGCGCGGTCGCTCCCGGGCAGGATCCCCACCGTCAGCCCGCCCGCCGCAGTCGCCCCCCGGCAGGCGGCCTCCATGACCCCTCCGTGCCCGCCGCACACCACCACCGCGCCGGCTTCGGCGAGTCGGCGGCCGACCTCCTCGGCCATGTTCGCCTCCTGGTCGGTGGCGGGATCCGGTCCGATCACCGCCACGTACGGTGCCGTGGCCGTCGGGCGGGGGCTGGCAGCGGTCACACGCGGACCCGGGCCGCCCGGCTCACCGGACGACGAAGTTGACGAGGCGCCGGGGAACGACGACCTCCTTGACGATCTCGTGCCCGTCGAGGTGGGCCTGGACGTTGGGGGCGTTGCGGCACAGCTCCTTGAGCTCCTCCTCGGAGGCGTCGGCGGCGGCCTGGACCCGGTCGCGAACCTTGCCGTTTATCTGGCATACGAGCTCGAACGTCGGCCGCTCGAGCAGCGCCGGCTCGGCCTCGGGCCAGGGCTCCTCCCACACCCGGCGGCCGGTGAGGCGCTCGTAGCCGTCGGCGGCGGCGTGCGGGGCAAAGGAGAACAGCAGCGAGTTGGCCGTGGCCAGCGCCGCGCGCAGCGTCTGTGGATCGACCCTCTCGCGTAGGCGCGAGCACTCGTTGGTGAGCTCCATGATCGCGGCGATCGCCGTGTTGAAGGCGAAGCGACCGCGTATGTCGCCGGTGACCTTCTCGATCGCCCAGTGGGCCTTGCGCAGCAGCTCCAGGTCATCGCCTTCGGCCCCGGCGGGTGCGTCCAGGACGGGGGCGGAGGCGTCGGGGGGTGATCCGGCGAGATCGGCGGCCTCGGCCGACAGGCGCCAGAGCCGGCCCAGGAAGCGATACACGCCCTCCACGCCCTCGTCGGACCAGTCGGCATCTTGGTCGGGCGGGCCGACGAACAGGATGTAGGCGCGGGCGGTGTCGGCCCCGTAGCGCTTGACGATCGCCGCCGGCGAGACGACGTTGCCCTTGGACTTGGACATCTTGGCGCCGTCCTTGGTGACCATGCCCTGGGTGAACAGCGCCTGGAAGGGCTCCTGGAAGCCCAGGTGGCCGAGGTCGGCCAGCGCCTTGCAGAAGAAGCGCGCGTACATGAGGTGCAAGATCGCGTGCTCGACCCCGCCGATGTACTGATCGACCGGCATCCACTCGGCCAGCACGGTGGGGTCCCAGGCGGCCTGGTCGTTGCTGGCGTCGCAGTAGCGCAGGAAGTACCAGGACGAGTCGACGAAGGTGTCCATGGTGTCGGTCTCGCGCCGGGCCGGGCCGCCGCAGTTGGGGCAGGTGGTGGCCACCCAGTCTTCGGCGGCGTCCAGCGGGGAGCGCCCACGGGGGGCGTAGTCGGCGATGTCGGGCAGCTCGACCGGGAGCTGGTCGGTGGGGACGGGCACCGTGCCGCAGCGCGCGCAGTAGACGATCGGGATCGGGCACCCCCAGTAGCGCTGGCGGGAGACCAGCCAGTCGCGCAGCCGGTAGCTGACCGAGGCGTGGCCCTTGCCCTCGGCATCCAGCCACCCGACGATCCGCGCGAGCGCGTCGCGGCTGTGGAGGCCCTGCAATTCGGAATGAGGATGGGAGTCGACCATCGCTCCGTCGCCGGCGTAGGGCAGGTCGTCGGGGGAGGTGGAGCCCTCGGGCCCGGCTACCACGCGGCGCACGGGCAGCCCGTGGGCCTGGGCGAAGGCGAAGTCGCGCTCGTCGTGGGCGGGCACCGCCATGATCGCCCCGGTGCCGTACTCCATCAGCACGTAGTCGGCCACGAACACCGGGAGCTGCTCGCCGTTGACCGGATTGGTGACCGTGCGGCCGACCGCGACGCCGGTCTTGGGGCGCTCCAGGGCGCCGCGCTCCTCGCTGGACTCGCCAGCCGCGCGGTTGACGTAGTCGCGCACGGCCTCCTCGTGCTCGGTGCCCCGGGCCAGACGCAGGGCGTCGGGATGCTCGGGGGCCAGGACGAAGAACGTCGCCCCAAACAGCGTGTCCGGGCGGGTGGTGAACACGGGGTAGTCGATGCCGAGCTCCTGGCAGCGGAAGACGACCTCGGCGCCCTCCGAGCGCCCGATCCAGTTGCGCTGCATGGTCTTGACGTGCTCGGGCCAGTCGATGCCGCCGAGGTCGTCGAGCAGCCGGTCGGCGTAGTCGGTGATGCGGAAGAACCACTGCTCGAGCTGGCGCACCTCGACCTCGGCGCCGCAGCGCTCGCAGTGTCCGTCGATCACCTGCTCGTTGGCCAGGACGGTGGCGTCGTTGGGACACCACTTGACCGCGGCCTCCTTGCGGTAAGCCAACCCGGCTTCGAACAGGGCGAGGAAGATCCACTGGGTCCAGCGGTAGTAGCGCGGCTCGTGGGTGCCGAACTCGCGCGACCAGTCGATCGAGATGCCCCAGGATCGGAACTGGCGCTGAAATGACTTGATCGAAGAGGCGGTCGAGGCGCGGGGGTGCTCGCCGGTCTTGATCGCGTGGTTCTCGGCGGGCAGCCCAAAGGCGTCATAGCCCATGGGATGCAGCACGCGGTGTCCGGTCCGGCGGTGAAAGTGGGCGATGGCGTCGCCGACCGCGTAGGTCTTGAGGTGACCGATGTGGGGCTCCCCGCTCGGGTAGGGCAGCATCTCGAGCACATATGACTTGGCTCGGCGGTCACCGCCGGGGTCGTTGGGCACTTCCCAGGTGCGCTCGGCGGCCCACACCTGCTGCCAGCGGGGCTCGATCCGGGATGGGTCGTAGCGTTGCTCGGCCATGGGGTGCGGCTGAGGTTAGCGCCGCCATTGCGCCAACTCTCCCGGGCGAAGCCCCTCTGGGCGAAGCCCATTTCATAGTCTTGGACGCCGATGGCCCGCGGGATGCTTTCCATCAGGGGCCTGCGACGCGGCAAGTGGATCGCGGCGGTGGTGTGGCTGGTGATCGCGGGCGCCGCGGGCTCGGTGAGCGGCAAGTTCGAGTCGGTGCAGAAGAACGAGCCGAGCGACTACCTGCCGGGCAAGGCGGAGTCGAGCAAGGCCGACGCGGTGGTCAAGCGCCTGGAGGGCGGGCACCTGCTGGCCGACACGATCGTGGTCTATCGGCGCGGCGGGGGCCTGACGGCGACCGATCGGGCCAAGGTGGCTCGCGATCGGGCGACGATCGACGCCCACCCGCCGACGGCGGTGCTGCCCTCTCGTGCGCCGATCGCCTCCCCGGACCGGACGACAGCGCTGCTCGACATCCCAGTGCAGCCCAGGGGCAAGGGCGACCTGCTCAAGAGCGCGGTCGGGAGGATCCGCGACGTGGTCCACGGCGGGATCCCGGGTGGCCTGCAGGTGAAGGTGACGGGGCCGGGGGGCAGCTCCTACGACGCGGTCAAGGTCTTCTCGAACATCAACGGGACGCTGCTGTACGTGACCGTGGCCCTGGTCTTCGTGCTGCTTATCCTGATCTACCGGTCGCCGATCTTTTGGGCAATCCCGCTGGTGTCGGTGGGCCTGGCCGAGAACGCGTCGCGGGCCCTGGGGTATGCGCTGGCCAAGGCGGGCATCACCATCAACGGGCAGACGGCGGGGATCCTGCTGGTGCTCGTGTTCGGCGCGGGGACCGACTATGCCCTGCTGCTGGTGGCTCGCTACCGGGAGGAGCTACGCCGGCACGAGGACCGCCACGAGGCCCTCGGGGTGGCGCTGCGGCGGGCCGGGCCGGTGATCCTGGCCTCGGGGAGCACGGTGATCTTGGGGATGCTGTGCCTGCTGATGGCCGACGTCAACGGGTCACGAGGACTGGCGCCGGTGGCCGCGATGGGGATCGCGCTGGCGCTCGTGTCGTCCCTGACCTTGCTCCCGGCGCTGCTGGCGATCTGCGGGCGGCGGGCGTTCTGGCCCTTCATCCCCCGGTTCGGGACCGAGGGGGCGTCGGAGACGCGGGGCATGTGGCGGGGGATCGCCGAGCGGGTCGACGCCCGGCACCGGCCGATTGCGCTGGGGGCGGTGGTGCTCCTCGCCGTGCTGTGCGTCGGCGCCGTCGACCTCAACAGCAACCTGACCCAGGCGCATGGCTTTCGGGGGGCGGTCGAGTCCCGGCAGGGACAGGATCTGATCGCCAAGGCGTTCCCGGCCGGGGCGAGCACCCCGCTGGATATCGTGGTGCGCGACCCGGCTCGGGTGAAGGCGGTGCGGGCGGCGCTGGCGCGGGCGCCGGGCGTCGCCCGCGGCCCGCATGCGCTGGGCCCGGTGGTGGCGGGGCCGCCGGGGTCGATCTTCCGGCTCACACTCAACGCCGATCCCTACAGCCAGGCGGCGTTCGACGACGTCGTGCGGTTGCGCAAGGTGGCGCGGGCGGCGGGCGGCTCGGGGGCGCTGATCGGCGGGGCGACCGCGGAGACACGGGACTTCAAGGTCTTCGCCGCTCGCGACAACCGGCTGATCATGCCCGCGATCATCGTGGTGGTGTTCCTGGTCCTGGCGCTGCTGCTGCAGGCGATCACCGCGCCGCTGCTATTGATCGCCACCGTGCTGCTGTCCTATGGGGCGGCGCTGGGCACCGGGGTGTTCCTGTTTGACAACGTGTTCGGGTTCCAGGGCGAGGACGCGGCCTTTCCGTTGTTCACCTACGTCTTCCTGGTCGCCCTAGGGGTGGACTACAACATCTTCCTGATGGCGCGCGCCCGGGAGGAGGCGCTGCGCGTGGGCACGCGTCAGGGGATGCTCCGGGCGCTGGCGGTGACCGGGGCGGTGATCACCTCGGCGGGCATCGTGCTGGCCGGGACGTTCTCGGCGCTGGCCTCGCTGCCGCTGGTGGGGCTGACCGAGCTCGGGTTCGTGATCGCCTTCGGGGTGCTGCTCGACACCTTCCTCGTGCGGACGATCCTGGTGCCGGCGCTGGTGCTCGAGTTCGACTGGCGCGTGTGGTGGCCATCGCGTTTGGCGCGGCGGCGCCCGGGCGAGCCGGCGGGAGAGGCCGGACCGGATGGCGGCCCCGGCGGGGCGGCGGAGCCCGAGCCGGCGGCGGCGCGACGGTAACCGCGGGACGATGAGCGAAGAGGGGCCGGACCCCGAGTCGTTCGCGATCGAGCGGGCCGAGGTGCGTCCCGGCCTCGAGCTGGCCTATGTGCGCGAGGGGGTGGGCGGCTATCCGCTGCTGCTCGTGCACGGGTGGCCGGAGACGATGCGGATCTGGTGGCGCAACGTGCGGCCGCTGGCCGAGGCGGGCTTCGAGGTGGTGGTCCCCGACCTGCGCGGGTTTGGCCAGTCGGGGTTGGCGCCCGACGGGCACTACGACATGGCGGCCAGCGCCCGCGATTTGTACGCGCTGGTGCACGACGTGCTGGGACACGAGCGCTGCGCCGCGTGCGGGGGCGACTACGGCGGGGTGGTGATCCAGGATCTGGGGCTTCGCTTCGAAGGGTTCGTGGTGCGCCAGGTGCTGTTCAACACGGTGCTGCCGATCCTGCCGGAGGAGTACGCGGCGGCCGGGATCGAGGCGCAGCCGCCGCGGCGCTCGCGGATGGCGAGCGACTACTTCATGCGCCAGGGCCGGGACGCGGACGGGCTGGCGGCGGAGCTCGACACGGCGCAGAAGCGGCGGCGCTACGTGGCCGGGATGTACGGGCATCGGTTCTGGGCGGCGCCCGGTGCGTTCTCCGAGGAGGACGTGGACTTCATGACCGAGCCCTTCGCCGACGCCGAGAAGCTGCGGGCGTCATTCGGGCTCTACGAGTCGGCGCTCGGGTCGCGTGAGCTGTCCGAGGCGCCGCGGTTCTTCGAGCGAAACCCGGTCCCCACCCTGGCCCTCTACGGACCCGAGGACCATGTGATCTACCCCGATTTTGCCGAGCGCTGCGAGGTCG
>VAYS01000002.1 GCA_005883215.1 Actinomycetota bacterium | reverse complement strand
GCCCACCGCCGCCTGCAAGACGCACTCGGCCGGCGCCGCATCGCGCGCGAGTACGTGGCCCTGGTGGAGGGCCGCCCGCCGGCGCGCACGGGGACCATCGACGCCCCGATCGGACGCGACCGCCGCGACCGCACCCGGATCTCCACCGATACCGACCGGCCGCGCCCGGCGCTCACCCGCTTTGCCCTGGAGCGAGCCCTGCCCGCCGCCAGTCTGCTGCGCGTGAGCCTGCAGACCGGACGCACCCACCAGATCCGGGTGCACCTAGCCGCCATCGGCCATCCCGTGTGCGGGGACTCGGTCTATGGCCGCGCCGGCGTGCTGGGGCTAGAGCGCCAGTTCCTGCATGCCGAACGGCTCGCCTTCGAGCACCCGATCAGCGGCGAGGCGCTCGAGCTGACCTCACCGCTGCCCGAGGACCTGCGGGAGGCCCTCGCGCGGGCCCAGACTGCCGCCAGCCTCTAGACTTGCGCCCTCACGTAAACGATCCGCCTGGACCACTCGGCAGTGGCCCTGCCCGGGAGATGGATCTCGGGTCCACACGAGCAGGCGGCCCCGAACACACCGACAAGGGAGTACCTCGTGGCTTCGGTAGGAATCAGGGAGCTGCTGGAGGCCGGCGTGCACTTCGGCCACCAGACCCGCCGCTGGAATCCGAAGATGCGCCGCTTCATCTACGGCGAGCGCGGCGGCATCTACATCATCGACCTGCTCAAGACCGCGGCCCTGCTCGAGGAGGCCCAGCGCTTCGCCTCCGAGCTGGCCCACCGGGGCGGGACCGTCCTGTTCGTGGGCACCAAGAAGCAGGCCCGCGACGCGATCGAGGAGACCGCCCGCGGCGCCGACATGCCCTACGTCAACCATCGCTGGCTGGGGGGGCTGCTGACCAACTTCGCCACCATCAACCAGCGCATCAAGCGCCTGGGTGATCTCGAGCGCTACGAGGCCGAGGGCCAGCTCGAGCTGCTGCCCACCCGCGAGCGCATGGCGGCGCAGGCCGATCTGGGCAAGCTGCGCGCCAACCTGGGCGGCGTCAAGAACATGCAGCGCGTGCCCGACGCGGTGTTCGTCGCGGATCTGAAGACCGAGGCGATCGCCGTGCGCGAGGCCCAGCGGCTGCGCATCCCGATCATCGGCTTGGTCGACACCAACTGCGACCCGGACGGGATCGACTACGTGGTCCCCGGAAACGACGACGCGATCCGCTCCTGCGCCCTGATCACCCAGGCGATCGGCTCGGTCGTCAGCCAGGGACACTCGGTGTTTCGCGCCGAGGAGGACCGGGCGCGCCGCGAGGCCGAGGAGAAGGCGCGCCGCGAGGCCGAGGAGAAGGCGCGCCGCGAGGCCGAGGAGCAGGCCCGCCGCGAGGCCGAGGAGCAGGCCGAGCGCGAGGCCGCCGCCGCGGCAGCCGCCGAGGGGGGCGCTCCTACCGGGGCGCCCGCCACCGGTCCCGTTCCCGGCGAGGCAGAGTCATCCTGATGGCGGTCGACATCTCCGCCCAGGACGTAAAGGCGCTGCGCGAGCGCACCGGCGCCGGCATGATGGATTGCAAGAACGCGCTGGCCGAGGCCGACGGCGACGTCGACAAGGCGATCGAGCTCCTGCGCGTGCGCGGCCAGGCGCAGGCGGCCAAGCGCGGCGAGCGCTCCGCCAGCGAGGGCACGGTCCAGAGCTACATCCACACCAACCGCCAGGTGGGGGTGCTCGTCGAGATCGCCTGCGAGACGGACTTCGTGGCGCGGACCCCCGACTTCATCGCCTTCGCCAAGGAGATAGCCCTGCACGTGGCGGCGGCCGCGCCTCTGTACGTCTCAGAGGACGACGTGCCCGAGGCCGACCGCCAGCGCGAGCTGCGGATCTTCCAGGAGCAGGCCGCCGACAAGCCCGAAGAAGTGCGTCCGCGCATCGCCGAGGGCAAGCTGCGCAAGTGGCTCGAGGAGGTCGTGCTGCTGAACCAGCCGCACGTCCGCGGCGACGACTACGAGGGCCGCACGATCGAAGAGCTGCGGGCCGAGCTGGCGGCGAAGACGGGAGAGAACGTGGTCATCCGCCGCTTCGCGCGCTTCGCGGTGGGGGACTAGGGCAACAGCGGCCCCGCCAAGGGGATGAATCAACCGGCGTTCAAACGGGTCCTGCTAAAGCTTTCGGGCGAGTCGCTGATGGGCGACCTGGCCTACGGCGCCGATCCCCAACGCATCAGCGCGCTCGCCCGCGAAGTCGCCGTCGTCCACGGGCAGGGGGTGGAGCTGGCGGTGGTGATCGGCGCGGGCAACATCTATCGCGGGATGGCGGGCACCGCGGCGGGGATGGACCGGGCCACCGCCGACTACATGGGCATGCTGGCCACCCTGCTCAACGCGCTAGCCCTCCAGGACGCCTTCGAGCGCGAGGCGATCCACACCCGTGTGCAGTCGGCGATCACGATCTCCGAGGTGGCCGAGCCGTACATCCGCCGGCGGGCGATGCGCCACCTGGAGAAGGGCCGCGTGGTGATCTTCGCCGCCGGCACCGGCAACCCGTTCTTCACCACCGACACGGCCGCCGCCCTGCGCGCCTCGGAGATCCACGCCCAGGCCATCCTGATGGCCAAGAACGGCGTGGAGGGCGTCTACAGCGCCGATCCGGCGGTGGACCACGGCGCCGAGTTCATTCCCCAGATCAGCCACATGGACGCGATCCAGAGGCGGCTCGGGGTGATGGACGCCACCGCGCTCACGCTGTGCATGGAGAACGCGCTTCCGATCTATGTCTTCAACATGGATGACGAGCGCAACATCTCCCGGATAATCTCCGGCGAGCGCGTGGGGACGTTGGTCACCTCCTAGCGCGCTGCCCGGTCCCAGCCACATGGTCCATACGCCCGCATGATCAACGAGCTCCTGGCGGACGCCCGCGAGCGCATGGGCAAGTCGGTGGAGTCCACCAACCACGAGTTCGCGTCGGTGCGCACCGGTCGCGCCAGCCCGGCGCTGCTGGACCGCGTGGTGGTCGACTACTACGGCGCCCCCACGCCGCTGCGCCAGCTGGCCGGGATCTCGGCGCCCGAAGCCCGGTTGCTGAGCATCCAGCCCTATGACAAGTCGGCCATCAAGTCGATCGAGAAGGCGATCAACGAGTCCGATCTGGGGCTCAACCCCTCCAACGACGGCAACCTGATCCGGCTGGTGATCCCCGAGCTGACCGAGGAGCGTCGCCGCGAGCTGGTCAAGGTCGCCCGGCACATCGCCGAGGAGGGCCGGGTGGCGATCCGCAACATTCGCCGTGACGTGATGCACGATCTGCGCGAGCTCAAGGAAGCGGGAGAGGCCGGCTCCGACGACGAGCATCGCGCCGAAGTCGAGCTCCAGAAGCTCACCGACGAGAAGGTGGGTGAGCTCGAGGGCCTGCTCAAGAGCAAGGAAGAGGAGATCCTCGAGGTGTGATGACCGCGGGCGGACCCGCCGAGGACCGGGCGGCGGCCTCGCGGGCCCAGGATGCCGGCGACGAGCCGGGGACCCATGCTCGCTACGTGGCCATCATCACCGACGGCAACGGGCGCTGGGCGCGAGCGCGCAACCTGCCCGTCCTCGACGGTCACCAGGCCGGCGCCGACACGGTCAAGGCGCGCCTGCGCGACGCCGTCGAGCTGGGCGTGGCCGAGCTGACGGTGTACAGCTTCTCCACCGAGAACTGGTCGCGGCCGGTGGCCGAGGTCGAGGGGCTGATGGCCATGTTCTCTGAGCGCATCGCTCGCGAGACCCCGGAGCTGCACGACGAGGGCGTGCGCATGCGCTTCGTCGGGCGCCGCGAGGGGGTGAGCGACAGCCTGCAGGCGCAGATGCGCTGGGCCCAGGAGCTGACCGACGCCAACCGGCGGATCACCCTGTTCGTGGCCTTTAACTACGGCGGCCGGGCGGAGATCCTCGACGCCGCCCGCCGCTATCGGGGCGGCGGCGAGGACGAGTTCCGGGAGCTGCTCTACGCGCCCGAGATGCACGATCCGGATCTCATCATCCGCACCAGCGGCGAGCGCCGGCTGTCCAACTACCTGCTGTGGCAGTCGGCCTACTCGGAGCTGGTCTTCCGCGACGAGCTGTGGCCCGACTTCTCGCGGCGGGCGTTCGAGGAGTCGCTGGCCGAGTTCGCCCGCCGCCGCCGCCGATTCGGTGGACGCTGATGCCGGCCCCCCGAAGCACTTCGGGGCGTAGACCTCCGCCCGGCCCGAGCGGCCGGGCGCGGCGGTCCGGGCGCGGCGGCGGTCCGCCGCGGTCGCGGCGCGCCGGGCGGGCGCGCCGACGCAACACCAGGTCGGACTTCTGGGCCCGCGTCCTGTCGGCTCTTCCCGCCATCGGGCTGGCCATCTTCCTGGTGGTCGAGGGGGGGCTGGTGTTCACGCTGGGGCTCATCGCGCTGGGGGCCCTGTGCATGCACGAGCTGTTTCGGATGCTCGACCCCGAGGGGCCGGTGCGCCTGGCGGCGTTCCTGGGGCTGGCCGCCCTGCTGCTGGCCGCCAACTACGGCAGCCAGTTCAACGTGCTGCTCATGGCGGTGGCGATCGTGCCCGTGCTGTTCGGGCTCACGCTGCTCCAGGTTCGAAGCGGGACGGTGGGCATGGCCATCACCCTGCTCGCCCTGTGGTGGATCGGCCTGGCTCTGGCCCACGCGGTGCTGCTGCGCCGGCTGCCGCACGGAAGCGGGGTGATCGTCGACGTGCTGGTGGGCACCTTCCTGGGCGACACCGGCGCCTACCTGGGGGGCCGGACCTTTGGCCGCCGCCCGCTGGCCCCGCGCCTGTCTCCGTCCAAGACGGTCGAGGGGCTGCTGTTCGGGATGGTCGCCAGCGTGCTCGGGGTGTGGCTGGCCTCCACCTACCAGGACTGGCTGCCCGGGGGCAAGGCCCTGCTGCTCGGGCTCGGCGTGGCCGTGGCCGCGCCGGTGGGGGACCTGTTTGAGTCCTACATCAAGCGCGACGCCGGGGCCAAGGACACCGGCCGGGTGTTCGGCGCCCACGGCGGAGCACTGGACCGCCTGGACGCCGTTCTGTTCACCGCCGTGACCGGCTACTACATCTGGAACGCGATGATCGGATGACCGGCGGCGGCGCGCGGCGGCTAGTGATTCTCGGCGCGACCGGGTCGATCGGCGTGCAGGCGCTCGACGTCGTCGCGCGCTCTGACGACCTGCGGGTGGTCGGGCTGTCGGCCGAGTCCTCGTGGGAGCGGCTGGTCGAGCAGGCCACCGCCCACGGGGTGCCGCGGGTGGCCTTGGCCGACCCGGATGCCGGGGCGCGCGCGGCCCAGGCGTGGACGGAGGGGGAAGTCCTGACCGGCCCCGAGGGCCTGGTGCGTCTGGTCGTCGAGTCGGGAGCCGACCTGGTCCTGAACGCCCTCGTCGGCTCGGCCGGCCTGGGGCCGACCGTGGCGGCGCTGGGCGAGGGCATCGACCTGGCATTGGCCAACAAGGAGTCGCTGGTGGTGGGGGGGGAGCTGGTCACCGCGCTGGCCGAGGCCACCGGCGCCAAGCTCCTGCCCGTGGACTCCGAGCACTCGGCCCTGTTTCAACTGCTCGCGGACGAGGGACCGGGGACGGTCGAGCGTCTGGTGCTGACCGCCTCCGGGGGCCCGTTCCGCGGCCGGCGGCGGGAGGCGCTCGCCCACGTAACCGTCGAGGAGGCGCTCGCCCACCCCACATGGTCGATGGGCGGCAAGATCACGATCGACTCGGCCACGCTGATGAACAAGGGGCTGGAGCTGATCGAGGCCCACCACCTGTTCGGGCTCGCGTATGACCGGCTGGACGTGATCGTCCATCCGCAGTCCATCGTGCACGGCTTCGTGCACCTGTGCGATGGCGCCACGCTCGCCCACCTCGGCTATCCGGACATGCGCGTGCCGATCTCCTTCGCCCTGCACTACCCCGAGCGCGTAGACGTCCCCGTGGACACGCTCGACCTGGCCGCCGTCGCCGAGCTCGCCTTCGAGCCCGTCGACGAGGCGGGGTTTCCCTGTCTCGCGCTGGCCCGCGCCGCCGGGCGCGCGGGGGGCACCTCACCGTGCGTGCTCAACGCGGCCAACGAGGTGGCCGTCCACGCCTTCCTCGGCGGCCGGCTGGCGTTCCCGGGCATCTGGGAGGTGATCGAAGGGGCGCTGGAGCGGATCCCCCCCGCGCCGGTGCGGGCGTTCGATTCGCTGTATGAGGCCGACCGCGAGGCGCGCGCGGTGGCCGCCGAGCTCGTCCAGGGGCTGACCCTGGGCGGGGCCGCCCGGTAGGGGTGAGCCGCACCGATCGCGGGTAATTCAGGGGCGAGCGAAAGGAGGTGCTCAGATGCTCCTGACCCTGGCGGTGATCCTTCTGATCCTCGCCATCGTGGGCGGCGTGGCGGTGCATCCGCTCGTACTGCTGCTCGCGCTGGTGGCGATCCTGATGTTCTTTGGCCACAGCAGGCGGGGCGCGGTCTACTAGCGGCGCGCCTGACACCCAGGACTAGGCGAGGAGGGCGCCCCGGGGCGCCCTCCTCGTTATCGGGCACACTGGAGCGGTGACCTGGGCCCTGGCCATCGCCGGCTTCATCTTCCTAATCCTGCTGCATGAGTACGGCCACTTCCTGGCGGCCAAAGCGGTGGGGATGCGGGTGGAGCGTTTCTCGTTGTTCTTCGGCAAGCCGTTGGTCAAGGTGCGCCGCGGGGAGACCGAGTACGCGATCGGGCCGATCCCCGCGGGAGGCTACGTGAAGATCACCGGCATGAACCCGACCGAGGAGGTGCCCGAGGACGTCGCCCCGCGATCCTATTTCCGCCAGCCAGTGTGGAAGCGCGTGGTGGTGATCCTGGCGGGTCCGGGGATGAACATTTTCATCGCGCTGGCTCTGTTGTGGGCCGTGTTCCTCCACAACGGCTACGTCGAGGGCTCCTCCCGCGTGGGCCAGGTTGACGCCAACGCGCCGGCGTTCGGGCACCTAGCGTCCGGCGACAAGTTAGTGGCCGTCGACGGGCACGGGGGAACGCTCCTAGAGCTATCGGATCGGATCGCCTCGCACAGCTGTCCGGGCCGAGTCGCGCCGGGGTGCCGCGCGAGGACGCCGGTCCGGATCACCGTGCGGCGCGGGCCGAGGAACTTGACCTTCTCGCTCTACCCGCGCTACGACGCCAAGGCTGGTCGTATGCGCGTGGGCTTCGGCTTCGTCGATCACAAGGTGAGCACAAACCCGGTCAACTCGGTGGGCTACGCGGGGCAGGAGATGTGGTCCGTCACCAGCAACACGGTCTCGACGTTCGCCCGGTTTTTGTTCAGCTCCCAGGCCCGTTCCCAGGTGCACGGCGCGGTCGGGATCTCGAAAGTGACCCAGGAATCCTTCAAGCTGGGGTTCGTCCAAGGCCTGCTTTTGCTGGCGATCGTCTCGCTGTCACTGGCGATCGTCAACCTGTTCCCGTTTCTGCCCCTCGACGGAGGGCACGTTTTCTGGGCGGTGGGAGAGAAGCTTCGCGGCGGCAGGCCGATCTCGCTGGACTTCATGCAGCGCTGGAGCGCCGTAGGGGTGGTGCTGGTGATCTTCGTGGTCATCACCGGGTTCACCAACGACATATCCACGCTTCAGAACGGCGGCTTTCACGTCCGCTGACGGACCTTCGCGGCGCGCGCGGCAGGCGCCGGCCTGCGCTAGCGTGTGCTCCTCGACACCCCGTCAGTTCCAGGTCCTTTCTCCCGGGAGGAGAGCAACCGCATGAGCACCGCCAGCAGCGCCCCCGCGGCGACGAAGACGAGGGCCGCCCAGGCGTCGAGCCTGGCCGAGGCGTTTCGCATGACGTCCACCGATTTTTCCGATCAGGTGGCGGTGAGGACCAAGGACGACGAGGTCAGCCTGACCTGGGGGCAGCTGCGCGAGCGGGTGGACGCCCTGGCCGGTGGCCTGGCCGGCCTCGGCGTGGAGCACGGCGACGCGGTGGCCATCATGCTCACCAACCGGCCCGAGTTTCACGTCGTCGACCTGGCGGCGATGATGCTCGGGGCGGCGCCGTTCTCGATCTATCCCACCTACGCGCCCAACCAGATCCAGTTCGTGGTCTCCGACGCGGGCGCGCGGGTGGCCGTCATCGAGCGCCAGTTCCTGGAGAACTTCACCATCGCTCGGCGCGACCTGCCCGACCTCGAGCACCTGATCGTGATCGACCCTCCCGAGGAGGGGCTCCCCGAGGGCGTGCTGGCCCTTTCGGACGTCGAAGGGGCCAACCCCCAGTTCGACGTCGAGGCCGCGGTGGCCGGCGTCCAGCCCGACGACGTGCTCACGCTGATCTACACCTCGGGCACCACCGGCCCCCCCAAGGGGGTGGAGCTGGCGCACCGCAACCTGCTCGCCGCTGTGCAGTCGATCGAGGACATGGTCGAGCTCGAGCCCGGTTCGCGCGTCATCTCCTGGCTCCCCGCGGCCCACATCGCCGAACGGGCCGCGCACCACTACCTGCCCGTCGTGTTCGCCGCGGAGATCACGTGCTGCCCCGACCCTCGCCAGATCGTGGCCTTCCTGCCCAGCGTGCGTCCCACCTGGTTCTTCGCCGTTCCCCGGATCTGGGAGAAGCTCAAGTCCGGGCTGGAGTCGATGACCCACGGCCTCCCCGACGAGCAGCGCCAGGCCAGCGAAGCAGCGCTGGGAGCCGCGCTGGAGAAGGTGCGCCTCGAGCAGCGAGGCGAACCGATCCCCGACCAGCTGGCCGCGCAGGTCGCCGAGGCCGACAAGCAGATCTTTTCCAAGTTGCGCGCCCAGCTGGGGCTCGACCAGGTGCGAGCGGTGAACGTCGGCGCGGCGCCCACCCCGGTGGAGGTGCTCGAGTTCTTCCACGCCATCGGGATCCCCCTGGCCGAGCTGTGGGGGATGTCCGAGACCTGCGGGGCGGGCACGGTCAACCCGCCCGAGCGGATCAAGATCGGCACCGTGGGTCCGGCGGCGCCGGGCCTGGAGGTCAAGCTCGCCGACGATGGCGAGGTGCTGGTGCGCGGCGGGGTGGTCATGCTCGGCTACCGCAACCTGCCCGACAAGACGGCCGAGGCCATCGACGACGACGGCTGGATGCACACCGGCGACATCGGGGAGTTCGACGAGGACGGCTACCTGCGGATCGTCGACCGCAAGAAGGAGATCATCATCAACGCGGCGGGCAAGAACATGTCGCCCGCCAACATCGAGGCCACGCTCAAGAGCTCGAGCCCGATCGTGGGTCAGGTGTGCGTGATCGGCGATGGCCGCTCCTACAACACCGCCCTAGTGGTTCTGGACGCCGATTTTGCCCCCGTGTGGGCCTCCCAGCACGGCATCGAGGTCGACGGCCTCGACCAACTCGCCGGGGATGAGAAGGTGATCGCCGCGGTGCAGGAGGCGGTCAACGCCGCCAACGAGAAGCTGGCCCGGGTGGAGCAGGTAAAGAAGTTCCACGTCGTCGCCGGCGACTGGCACCCGGGCGGCGATGAGCTGACCCCGACGATGAAGCTCAAGCGCAAGCCGATCGCCGAGAAGTACGCCCGGGAGATCGAGGCGCTCTACGCCTAGAACGCGGCGCGCGCCACGTGCGCGCGCGTGACGTCCTGGGGGGTGGGGCAGCCGAGCAGGGCCAGCCCGAGCTCGAGCTCCTCGCGCAACAGCTCGAGCACCGCGCGCGCCCCGTCCTCTCCGCCCACCGCCAGCCCCCATGCCACCGGGCGCCCCACGAGCACGGCGCGGGCGCCCAGCGCCAGCGCGGTGAGCACGTCGGTCCCCCGGCGGATGCCCCCGTCGAGGAGCACCTCCAGTCGCCCGCCGACCGCCTCGGCCACCTCGGGCAGGATCTCGATCGTGGCCGGCACGCCGTCGAGCTGGCGCCCGCCGTGATTTGAGACCACCACCGCCGCGGCGCCGTGCTCGCACGCCAGGCGGGCGTCCTCGGCGGTCTGCACCCCCTTGACGATCACGGGCAGGCTCGTCTCGCCGGCCAGCTCCTCGAGCACGGGCCAGGTCACGCTGGTATCCACCAGGGAGAAGAACTCGGTCGGCGTGGGACAGCTCGGCCCACCGACCGCGGCGCGCACCGCGGGCATGTCGACGTCGGCGGGCACGGCGAACCCGGTGCGCAGGTCGCGCTCACGAGGACCGCCGCGGGGGGCGTCGACGGTGAGGGCCAGGGCCGAGAACCCACCCTCGATGGCCTCCTGCACCAAAGCGCGCGTCACCCCTCGGTCGCGCAGGCAATAGACCTGAAACCAGCGCTGGCAGTCCGGCGCCCGCGCGGCGATCTCCGCGGGCCGCGAGGTGGCCAGGGTCGACAGGCAGAAGATCGTCTGTGCGGCGGCGGCCGCCCGGGCGGTGGCGGGCTCGCCCTGGGGGTCGAGCAGGCGCTGCAGGGCCACCGGCGCCACCAGCACCGGCATGGAGACCGGGGTGCCCAGGACCGTGGTGGCGGCGCTGGCGGCGCTCACGTCGACCAGCACGCGGGGGCGCAGGTGCCAGCGGCGGTAGGCGGCTACGTTCTCGCGCAGGGTGCGCTCGTCCCCTGCCCCGCCGGCGAAGTAGCCGAGCACGCCCGCGTCCAGGCGCTCGGCGGCGAGCCGCTCGTAGTCGGCGACGTTGATGAGCGGCGGGGGGGAAACCGCCGAGGGAGCGGCGGTGATGGACGTCCCCAGCGGCAGGTCCGGATCGGGGGTGGGCTGGACGTCGGCCACGGGCGATGACCCTAACGTTGCACCGGGCGCACGCACACCCAGCTCTTGACCAGCGGCCCCAGGCGCTCGGGGCGGGCAGGGCCGAACAGCGCCTCCAGCTCGGCGCGGCGCAACAGCACGACCTCCTCCCAGTGCCCGGCGGCCCCCAGGCGCCAGTAGCGGCGGCGCAGGCGGGGAGGCAGCCAGTGCGCGGCGGGCAGCAGCGAGTGGGGCTCGATCGGGAACCCGAACGCGGGCGTCTGCACGAACCAGCCCCCGGCCACCCGGCGCAGCTCGGCGGCGAACGCCGGGCGCCGCGCCGGCGCGACGTGCTCGAGCACGCTCGAGCAGTAGGCGAGATCGAACTCCCGGTCGGCGAACGGCAGGCCGGCGGCGGCGTCGGCGCGGACGAACGGGCCCGGGTATTCCGGGCGCTCGACCACGTCTACCCCGGTGATGTCCAGCGCCGGCTCCAGCCCGCGCAGGCCCAGGCGTCCGCAGCCGATGTCGATGACCCGGCCGCCGGGGGGCAGGGCGGCCAGGGGGAACAGGCGGCGATGGCGGCGCAGGCGCAGGTGGCCGGCGATCGGCGACGCGGCGCGCGCCAGCGGGCCCCGCGCGGTGGCGTAGACGTCGGTCGGGGATTGGCCCATCGCCGGCCCGAGGCTAACGGTGGCCCGTCGGCGGGCGCCGGACGCTAGGAGATCACTACCGGGACGCCGACGGTGACCAGGCGGTCGAAGCGCAGGTCGTCGGCGTTGCGCAAACGGATGCAGCCGTGTGAGGGCCGCCCGGGGATGAGCTTGGGCAGGCTGGTGCCGTGGATGCCGATCACGCCCCCGTGGGGCCAGTCGGTGAGCTTGGCCGACTTCGCGCTCAGCCCGAACGCCAAAGGCCCGTAGAAACCGGTGGGATCAGAGTTCACCAGGCGGTCGCGAACGTAGAAGCTGCCGTGCGGTGTGGGGGCGGCCGGCCGCCCGATGCCGATCGGGACCGCCATCAGGACCCGGCCCCCCCCGACCACGGTCAGCCGGAGGCGGCGGGTGTCGATGCGGACGAGCCGGGAGGTATGGTGGGGCTCGCCGACTGCCCAGGAAGGGATCCAACCGGTGCGGCCCGCGGGACGGATCGGAAGCTCGACCTTGAACCAGACCTGACCGCGCACCCTGGTCTGCGCCCTAATCAGGACTAGCTCGTCGGTGCGGTCCTCGGTCCGCAGCTTGAGCCTGGCCACCTTACGGGCGCGAGCACGGGGGGCGGCCCGCGCGGGCACCGCGTAGTTCATGTAGGCCCAGACGGCGTCGTGCCCGGGGTGGTAGAGGTTCTGCGCCCCCACCCGAGGCCCGGCGGCAGTGGCGGGAGCGGAAGCGGCGATCGCCGCCGCCAGGCCGGCGACCACCCCCGCCCCGCACACCCACCGGGCCCGGCGCCACGTGGGCGCCGGGCTGCAGGTGGGTTTCGGCATCCGTGCGCGGTCGGGCACCGGCCTAGCCCGTGAACACCGGCGCGGCGACACGCCCGGAGCGCCGGAAGGCCAGGACCTTGGACCGGGTGGCGCCAAAGCACACGTCTGACTGGATCGTCACGCGACCGGTGCGAGTGGGCCGGATATGGAAGACCGCGACGCCTCCCGCTCCGGTGCGACGGATCACCCGTCCGCCCGGGAAGATGACCCGCACCAGCGCCCGCCGGATCCCGACCGAGCTGGCGCTGACCCGCACGCGGATCGCGGTTGTCTCACCGGCGTGCACGCGCATGTGCTTGGGCGTGGCCACACAGCGAGCCGGCGCCGCCGTCTCCCGCGAGTTCAGCACGCCGAAGCGACCGATGGTAGGCGCCGCGAGCGGCTGTGAGGCCGCCGACGGAGAGAGAACGACCGGGCAGCCGGTGGCCGCCGCGGGCGGGGGCGTGGCGGCGTTGCCGCGTCCGCGTCCGTTACCGCCGTTTCCGCCGTTTCCGCGGTTTCCGCCCTTGCGGGCTGCGTGGCTGTGGTGACCCCTGGACTTGGCACTAGGGCCACCGGGGGCGCCGGAGCCCTTGGAGCCGGGCCCTGAGCCCTTGGAGCCGGGCCTTCCGCTGGCGCCCGGGGTGGGAGCGGTGGTGGGCGCCCCGGGCGAGGCCGGTGGGCACCCGCCCGACGGGGTCGCGGCACAGGCCGGACCTTCGGCGTTGGCCGCCGCCTCCTCGTCGGCGTCGCTCTTGCCCGGCTCGGCGAGGTCGTTTTGGTCGCGACCGTGCTCGTCGCCGTGCCCCGCTGGTCTGGCGGCCGTGCGCGCGCCCGGCGGACACGACACGCCGGGGCGCAGGACACAGGCGATGCGCACCATCACGCCGGGGCCCTCGCCCAGGCCATGCCCGGGCGCGGCGGCCAGCTTGAACCGGTACGCGGGGCCGCCACCGTGGGCTGCCCCCGCCGGGATCAGGGTGACCGTGAACGCCTGCGCCTGGCCGCTTACGAGGTTCGCCGACGCCGGGTCGAAGCGGATGCTGCCCGGACCGAGCTCCTTCATCACCTTGGGCGAAACCGGCCCGGACGCCGACGCCGTGACCACGAGCGGAAACGAGGTCGGCTGGCCCGCGGCCAGGCAGGTGTCGTAGGTGACCTTGACGATGCCGTTGCGTCCCTCGTGCTTGACCGTATAGCCGCTACCGGGCAGCACGTTGTACGAAATACGGCCCGCCCACGCCGCCGGTGCGGCGACGAGCAGCGCCCCAAAGATGACGACGGCGACGCACGCGCGCGCCGCGCGCCTGTACCCCTCGTGACTCATGAAGCCTTTCCTCCCGTTCCCGAACCTGTCCGTAGCGCCGTAGCGCCCGCTTCCTTGAACGGCAAGGCATACCCCTGCCCTGCCTGGTGTCGGGCTCCGATTACCCAGGGATCCCGGCGCGTAAACGGTACACCTACAATCCGGACATGGCTTCGGTTCGCCAGATCATGGTCGGCGGCGTCCCCATCGGGGGCGGCGCGCCCGTGGCGGTGCAGACGATGACCAAGACCGAGACGGCCAACCTGCAGCCCACCATGGAGCAGATCCGCCGGGTGGCCGACGCGGGGGCCGATCTGGTGCGGGTGGCCGTCCCGCGCGACCAGGACGTCGAGGCGCTGCGCACGATCGTCGCCCAGGCGCCGATCCCGGTGATCGCCGACATCCACTTCAACTACACGCTGGCGCTCAAGGCGCTAGACGCCGGGGCCCACTGCGTGCGGATCAACCCGGGCAACATCGGCGGCCCGGACAAGGTCGCCCAGGTGGTCGAGCGGGCCCGCGCGGCGCAGACCCCGCTGCGCATCGGGGTCAACTCGGGCTCGCTGCCCAAGCACCTGCACGCGCTCGAGGAGGAGAACCCGGTCGAGGCCCTGGTGTCGGCCGCGGGCGAGTTCGTCGCGCTCATGGAGCGCCTGGGGTTCGAGGACTTCAAGGTCTCGATCAAGTCGACCAGCGTGCCCAACACGATCGCCGCCAACCGGCTCCTGTCCCAGCGCATTCCCTATCCGCTGCATCTGGGGATCACCGAGGCGGGCACCAAGTGGTCGGGGTCGCTCAAGTCGGCCGTAGGGCTGGGCGCCCTGCTCGCCGACGGGGTGGGGGACACGATCCGGATCTCGCTTTCGACCTTTCACGCCGAGGAGGAGGTCAAGGTCGCCTGGGAGATCCTCAAGTCCCTGGGGCTGCGCCAGCGCGGGCCGGTGCTGATCGCCTGCCCGACCTGCGGGCGCCTGCAGTTCGACATGGACAGCGTGGTGGCCGAGATCGAGCGCCGCCTGGAGGCCTATGACGACCCGATCGAGGTGGCGGTCCTGGGATGCGCGGTCAACGGCATCGGCGAGGCCTCCCACGCCGACTTCGGGATCACCGGGGCCCGCAACGAGGGGCTGATCTTCTCCCGGGGCAAGGCCCTGCGCAAGGTCCCCCAGGACGAGCTGGTCGACGCCCTGTTCGCCGAGATCGACAAGTACGCCCACTCCCGGCGGGTGGTGGTCGACGAGCGCGAGTCCTCCGAGGGCGCAGCCTGGCTGGCCCGGATCGAGGCCGAGAACGCCGATCAGCTCACGCCCGAGCGCCTGGCGGCGATGGAGGCCGCCGCGGCCGACGACGAGCACGCCGATACCGAACTGCTGGACGCCATCCGCCCCAGCGAGGCCGAGTCGCCGGTCGCCGGGCGGCGTTTCACCCGGGCCTAGCCGACCGGCACCTCGCGGCTGGCGCGGTTGCGGGGCTTGGCCGCAGCCAGCCAGTGGGCGCGTACGAACCCGGGTCCGGGGACGTCGACCTTGCCCTGGAAGAACCCGCCGGGGTTGTCGCCGTAGAAGTTGCTCGCCGGCAACGGCACCCCCACCCGCCGCCAGCTCTTGGAGCTCGGAGGCCGCCACTCGATGAGCACGAAGTCGTTGAGGTCGAACACGCCCACCGGCCCGGGGCGGGGGCGGAAGCGCAGCTGACCCCAGACCGACACCTGGCGCTGTCCGGTGGCCGGGTCGGTGCCCGCCGGGTTGGCGATGAACGGCAGCTGGTAGGCGGCGTAGGCCGGCTTGGGCCGGCCGTTGGCGAACAGCAGGCCGGTTTGGTAGGTGAACCAGTACTTGCGGCTGCCCCGGCGAAACTGCCTCAGCGGCGGCGCGTCGAAGAGCAGGAACTGGGTCTGGGAGCCGACGCGGGGGTTGATGAAGGCGAGGTAGTCGCCCTCGTTGATGTACTGGGACTGGCGGGCCAGCGGGATGCCGTTGAGGGGATCGGGCGGGTTGGTCTCATAGCCGAACTCGGTGGACATCAGCGGCAGTCCCTTGGCCACGTGTCCGGTGGTGGCGGCGGCGCTGTCGAGCAGCGTCCCCAGGTCGGAGATGTTGGCGATGGTGATCGAGTCGGGGCCGTCGCGCCGAGTCGGCGGCAGCTTCTTGGTGTAGAAGTGGTGCGCCCACGCCGACGCCCGCAGCGGCCCGAACTTGTCGAACGCGTTGCAACCCTGGCGGTTGCCCGGGTCCATGCAGAACAACTCCCGCACGAAGATCTTGGGGTACATCCCCGAGGTCGTGGTGTGGCGGGCCACGCCGAGGGGGGCGGTTTCCCCGGCCATGATGAAGTCGTTTCGGTGTCCGCTGTCGTCGAGCGCCTTGCGGCCGGACAGGTAGAGCTCGCGGTAGAGGATCGGGGAGTAGGGCTTGCCGTGCAGCCACTGCGGGCTCAGCCAGCCTCCCTGGTTGGGCTCGTTCCACAGCGCCCACATCGCAACGCGGGGCAGGCGCTGACGCAGGCGATTGCGGAACCGCCCCGAGTAGCGCCGGCCGACGTAGCGGACGAACGTGTAGAACTCGGGCGCCTTGGGCATCCACGTGGTCCGCGTGTGGGCACTGGGGGCGCGACCGTGGGTCCACGGCGGGCCCGGCCCGGTGACGTCGAAGTACACCCCGAGACCCAGGCCGCGGGCGTGCTGGACGAGCTTGTCGTAGCGGTCCCAGTTGCGCGCCGGGTAGTGGGCCGGATCATGCGAGCGGGAATTGTTGGCCACCGTCGACCACAGCAGCGTCACGCGCACGTACTGCACCCCAATCGCCTTCATCTGTGCCAGGGCCAGATCGCGGGTGCGGTCGCTGCGGTAGAGGAGGCGGTCGTCGTCCATCATCATCGAGATCAGGTAGGGGCTCGCGTGCGCCGCCGGCGGATGCGCCGCCAAGGTGGCGCCGGCGACGCTGGTGGTCAGCGCGGCGAGGGCCACGGCCGCGCGGGCGCTACGGAGGGTGAGCGGTATGCGCAACATCGGCTTTTGGCCTGCCTGGGGGGCGAAGTTGAAGATGAACGGGGGCGGCAAAAGCCGCCCCCAACTAGACCGTGAGACTAGAGGAAAGTAGCGGCGTCTTCGCCGGGACCCGGGACCGCGGGGCGGCGGCTAGGCTTCCGGCGCGGTGACGCGACTGTCGCAATACCTCCTGCCCACGGAGCGACAGGCGCCCGCCGACGCCGAGGCCGTCTCGCACAAGCTCATGGTCAGGGCCGGGCTGGTCCGTCAGATGGGCGCCGGCTTGTGGACGTGGCTGCCCGCGGGCTGGCGGGTGCACCGGCGAGTCGAGGCCGTCGTACGTCAGGAGATGGATGCGATCGGGGGCCAGGAGATGCTGATGCCGGTCCTTCAGCCGGCCGATCTATGGCGCCGCAGCGGGCGCTATGAGATCGATGAGCTGTTCAAGCTCCTGGACCGCCGCCGGGCCGAGCTGGTGCTCGCCATGACCCACGAGGAGGCGGTCACCTTCCACGTTGCCTCCCTGGTGCGCTCATACCGCGATCTGCCAAAGATCCTCTACCACTTCCAGGTAAAGGAGCGCGACGAGCCTCGGCCCCGCGCCGGCGTATTGCGCACGCGCGAGTTCATCATGAAGGACTCCTACAGCTTCGACCGCGACCCCGATGGGCTGGCGGCCAGCTACCAGCGCCACATCGAGGCCTACGACCGCATGCTCGACCGCTGCGGCCTGGAGTGGTACCGGGTGGTGTCAGACGTGGGGATCATGGGCGGCACCGCTGCCCATGAGTACATGGCGCCCTGCCCGGCGGGGGAGAACGAGGTCGCGCTGGCCCCCGGCTACGCGGCCAACGTCGAGGTGGCGGCCGCCGACGCCGTGCCCGTCTCGCTCCCGGACGCCGGCGAGCAGCCGGTGGAGCTCTCCACGCCGGGTCTGGTTACCGTCGAGCAGGTGGCCGGCGCCTTGGGCGTTGAGCCGGGGGCGCTGCTCAAGGCCTATCCGGTAGTGGCAGACAGCGCGGGCATGGTGCTGGTGATGGTGCGGGGCGATCACCGGGTCAACGAGCTCAAGCTGGCGCGGGCGCTCGGCGAGCGCGCGCGCCCGGCCCACGAGGAAGAGATCGCCGAGCAGCTCGGTCCCCCCGGGTTCATCGGCCCGGTGGGCATCGACGCCCGGGTGCCGGTCCTGGTCGACGAGGCGGTCGCCGAAGGGGCCTACGTCACCGGCGCCAACCGCCCCGACCGCCACCTGCGCGGCGCGGTCCCCGGCCGCGACTTCTCCTTCCGGCGCGCCGACGTGCGCCGCGTCGAGGCGGGCGACACGGTCGATGGGCAGGCGATCCGCATCGAGCCGGCGATCGAGGTGGGCAACATCTTCCAGCTCGGCACCCGCTACTCCGAGGCCCTGGGCGCGAGTTATCTCGACGAGCACGGCCGGGAGCAGCCGATCTGGATGGGCTCCTACGGGATCGGCCCGGCGCGCATCGCCGCCGCCGCGGTGGAGCAGTTCGCCGACGAGCAGGGAATCTCCTGGCCTCGGACGATCGCCCCGTTCGCTGTTTCCCTGATCGCGGTGGGCAAGGCCGACGGCGCCGAGCGCCGCGCCGCCGAGCAGCTGTATGGGCAGCTGGTGGAAGGCGGACTCGACGTCCTGTACGACGACCGCGACGCCGGCCCGGGCGAGAAGTTCGCCGACGCCGAGCTGCTGGGGTGCCCGCTGCGGCTGACCTTGGGCCGGCGCTCGCTCGAGTCGGGCACCGTCGAGGTCCAGGTGCGCCGCGGTCGCCAGGCGCGGGAGGGCATTCCCATCTCCGAGGACCCCACCCAGGAAATACGGAGCCTGTGGGAGACGCTTCCCTAGACCCCCCGCCCCGGCGCGGCGTGCGCCGCCTGCTGGGGATCGACCGCTCGGGGCCGGCGCCGCCACAGACGCGGGCGGGCGCGCCGCTGCACCCGTGGACGGTGCCCAACCTGATCGGCTTCCTCCGGATCGCGTTGATCGTCGTCTTCGTGATCGTCGCCCTGCGCTCCTCCGACGGTCGCTCGGGGCTGGCCGCCACCGTCTTTGCCGTGGCGGCGGGCAGCGATTACGCCGATGGTCTCGCCGCACGCCTAACCGGCCAGTACAGCCGGCTGGGCACGATCCTCGATCCCCTGGTTGACCGCGCGCTGATCCTGGCTGGCGTCGCCGTGTGCTGGGACTTCTCCTTGCTTCCCCGGTGGGCTATCGGGGTGCTGGCCGCGCGTGAGCTGCTGATGCTGATCGCCAGCCAGGTGGCCCTGCGCCGCGGCCTGCCGCTAGAGATCAACTGGCTGGGGCGAGCGTCGGTGTGGCCGTTGATGGCGGCCATCTTCTTCGCCCTGGCCGCGGTGGGAGACCTGGCCCGGGTGCTGCTGTACATCGGGATCGCGCTATCGCTGGCGGCGACCGTCCTGTACCTGCGCACCGGCCTGCGCGAGCTGCGCCCAGACGCAGCCTCAAGCTGAGCTTGATGCCCACCCGGCCGCGGGTATACTGGCGCACCCTCGGCGCCATCCAGGACGCCATCACCGGCGCGGCTGCTGGCCGCCCCGCCCCGGCCCGAAGGAGATCGCAGCCATGGACACGTTTCCGGACCTTGGGTCGCTGTCGGACCCCGAGCTCAAAGAGCTGATCCAGCAGCTGACCGAGGAGGAGGTGGACATCTCCTACCGGCGGCGCATCCTGCACGGCAAGATCGACATCCTGCGAGCCGAGCTGGTCAACCGGCTGCGCAAGAAGCACGAAGGGGGCGAGGACGTGATCACCGGCGCAGACGTCCAGCGGCTGACGGACATCCTCGCCGGGCGAGCCGGGGGAGAGGCCCCGGTCGAGGCCGAGTAGCCGTCCGGGGATCCTGGTGGCTATCCACTGCCCGGAGTGCGGCTTCGTCAACGACGAGGCGGCCAACTACTGCCAGAAGTGCGGGAGCGCCCTCACCCGGCCCGAGCCGGCGGGCGAGGAGACCACGGCCACCTACCGCGTGGGCGAGACCGGCGAGCTGATCCCGGTGGAGCTCGACGACGTGGTGGCCGAGGGCGCGGCGCTGGTCATCCGCTCGGGAGGCGGGCGCACGGGGGAGAGCTTTCCCCTTCAGGGTGACCGCCTGACGATCGGCCGCCGCCCCGACGCCGGCATCTTCCTGGACGACATCACCGTCTCGCGCGACCACGCCGTGCTGGTGCAGCGCTCGGGCGACTACTACCTCGACGACTGTGGCTCGCTGAACGGGACCTACGTCAACCGCTCGCGGATCGAATCCCATCGCCTCGAGGACGGCGACGAGCTTCAGATCGGCAAGTACAAGCTCACCTTCCTGTCGCGTTAGGCGCCGCCGTGCCCGCCAGCGTCCCCGACCTCGAGCTCCCCGACGGCGCCCCCGAGCCGGCCGCGCCCCGGCCCAAGGCGCTGACCATCGGCGCCGTGTGCAAGGCGCTGGCCCAGGAGTTCCCGGACATCTCGATCTCCAAGATCCGCTATCTGGAGGACCAGAAGCTGCTCTCGCCGCGGCGCACCCCGGGCGGCTATCGCCTGTACTCGGCCGCCGACGTGACTCGGCTGCGCACCATCCTGCGCCTCCAGCGCGACGAGTTCCTGCCCCTGCGGGTGATCCGCCAAGAGCTCGCCACCGGGCGCGGGGCGGGTGCCGACGTCGGCGGCGGGCCGGCGCGCCGTCGGGCTGTGCGCCCCACGGTGAGCGTGCGCGACTCCGGCGCCCTGCTGCCCCTGGAGGACGTGCTCGAGGAGACCGGCGCCGACCCCAAGCTCGTGCGCGAGCTCGAGGATTACGGCGTGGTCAAGGGCGAGGTGCGCGATGGCGTACGCCGCTACGACCAGGCCGAGCGCGAGATCATCCGCGCGGCGGGCGAGCTCGCCCACTATGGGGTGGGGGGACGCAACCTGCGGGTGCTGCGCTCTTCAGCAGATCGAGAGGCGGCGCTGTTGCAGCAGATCCTCGCCCCGGCTCTGCGCTCCCGCAACCCCCAGCGGCGCAAGGAGGCGCTGGAGGCGCTCGAGAACCTGGCCGCGGTCGCCACCCACCTCAAGCACCTGCTGCTGATCCGCGACCTGCGCCGGCTGGCCGGCTGACGGCGATCGATCTCCAGGCTCGTATTCGCGACATCCCCGACTTCCCCCGGTCGGGCATCGTCTTTAAGGACATCACCCCGCTGATGGCCGACCCGGCCGCGCTGGGCGAGGCGGTCACCCGGCTGGCGGACCTGGCGCGACCGCTGCGCCCCGAGTACGTGATCGCCGCCGAGGCGCGAGGGTTTCTCCTCGGGCCACCGCTGGCCCTCGAGCTGGGCGCCGGTTTCGTCCTGGCCCGCAAGCCGGGCAAGCTCCCCTACGACACGGTGGCCGCCGAGTACGCGCTGGAGTACGGGAGCGACCAGCTCGAGCTGCACACCGACGCGGTGGCGCACGGGGCGCGAGTGCTGGTACACGACGACCTGCTGGCCACCGGGGGCACGGCCAGCGCGCTCTGTCGCCTGGTCGAACAGGTCGGGGGGACGGTGGCTGGGTGCGGCTTTTTGATCGAGCTCGGCTTCCTGGGGGGGCGCGAGCAGCTGCGCGGACACGAGGTCCACGCGCTGCTGCGCTATGACGGCTAGGAGACGAGGCCCGCCGCCGTGCCCGTGACCCGCCGCGCCCGCACGCTGGAAGTGGCTCCCCAGCGGCTGTGGGAGGTGGTGGCCGACCCCCACCACCTCCCGCGCTGGTGGCCCCGGGTTCAGCGGGTGGAGGGCGTCCACGGCGGCGCCTTTACGGTGGTCATGCTCACCGACCGCGGACGCGTGGTCCGCGCCGACCACCGCATCGTCGAATCGGACCCCGCCCGGCGCTGCACCTGGGCCCAGGATGTGCACGGGACGCCCTTTGCCAGCATCCTGCGCGAGGCCTACACGACCGTTGAGCTCGCTCCCGGCGAGCGCGGCACCCGCGTAGTGGTGGAGCTGCGCCAGAGCCTACGCGGTATGGCCCGCCTGGGCTCGTTCATGGTCCGGCGCGCGGCCCGCAACCAGCTCGACGCCGCCCTGGACGGCCTGGAGCGGATCCTTGCCTGAGCTGCGGTGGTGGGGGTGGGCCGAGCCGTCTGCGCAGGACACGCTCGGGCCAGGCGCCCTCGACGGCCTCCGGGCCGAGCTGGGTCTTCCCGAGCGGCGCCTGGCCCCCGTGGCGCTCGAGGACGTCGAGCTCGAGCCGTCCCGGCTTGACCCCTCCGTTCGCGCACGCCTGAGCCAGATCGTGGGCGCAGACGGCGTGCGCGACGACCGACTGGCCCGGGTGGCCCACGCCGCCGGCCGCGGCTACCCCGACCTCGTGCGTCTGCGCGCGGGGCAGATCGCCGGCGCGCCCGATGCCGTCGTGCTGCCCGCCTCGCACGAGCAGGTGGCGGCGGTGCTGGCTGCCTGCACGGGCGACCGCGTGGCGGTGGTGCCGTTCGGCGGGGGGACGAGCGTCGTGGGAGGCGTGGCTCCCCGGCGGGGTGGGCTGGCGGCGGTGCTCGCGCTCGACCTAAGGCGGCTGGCGGGCATCGAGGCGCTCGATCACGTGTCGCTGACCGCCCGGGTGCGGGGCGGCACGCGCGTGGCTGAGCTCGAGTCGGCCCTCGCCGGGCGCGGCCTATCGCTGGGGCATTTCCCCCAGAGCTACGAGTTCGTCTCGGTGGGGGGCTGCGCCGCCACTCGCTCTGCCGGGCAGGCGTCCACGGGCTTCGGCCGCTTCGAGGAGATGGTGCTCGGGCTGCGGGGCGCCGCGCCGGCCGCCGAGTTCGCGCTGCCCGCCCGGCCGGCGAGCGCGGCGGGCCCCGACCTGCGCGAGCTGTGGATCGGCTCGGAGGGCATCCTGGGCGTGATCACCGAGCTCGACTTGCGCGTCCGGCCCGCGCCGAGCGCGGCGCGCTATGAGGGCGTGGCCTTCCACGGCTTCGCCGAGGGGATGGAGGCGTTTCGCGCCGCGCGCCAGGCGCAGGTGGCCCCCGACGTGGCCCGCCTGTCCGACGAGGAGGAGACGCGGGTCAATCTGGCGCTCGCCGGCGAGAGCCCCACCCGCCGGCTGGGCGAGGCCTACCTGCGCCTGCGGGGATACGCCGAGGGGGCGTTGGCGATCGTCGGCTGGCTGGGGGACGCCGACGACGTGGCCGCCCGGCGGGCGGCGAGCCTGGCACTTCTGCGCGAGCACGGCGGGGTCTCGCTCGGC
Source organism: Actinomycetota bacterium (assembly GCA_005883215.1). Taxonomy (GTDB): domain Bacteria; phylum Actinomycetota; class Thermoleophilia; order Solirubrobacterales; family Solirubrobacteraceae; genus AC-64. The sequence continues at coordinate 203,464 of VAYS01000002.1, read as the reverse complement.
CGCCGACCGGGGCAGGCGTGGAGCGCGACCCGCTATGCCGCCCCGTATCTGCGCGACCAGCTCCTGGACCGCGGGGTGATGGCCGAGACGCTAGAGACCGCGGCGCCCTGGTCTTCCCTGGGCGCCGTGCACGGGGCGGTGGGCGGCGCGCTGCGCAGCACCCTGAGCGCCCGGGGGACGCCGTCCCTGGTCCTGTGCCACGTCTCCCACGTCTACGAGTCGGGCGCGTCGCTGTACTTCACCTTCCTCGCCCGCCAGCAGGAGGGCGCCGAGCTCGAGCAGTGGGCCGCGGCCAAGCAGGCGGCGTCGCGGGCGATCGTGGGCGCCGGGGCGACGATCACCCATCACCACGCGGTGGGCGTCGACCACGCACCCTTCCTCGAGCCCGAGGTCGGGCGCGCCGGGCTCGCCCTGCTCGGCGCGGCCAAGCGGGAGCTGGATCCCGCCGGGATCATGAACCCCGGCAAGCTGATCGCTACTGCAGGCTGATTGGTCCGGCCAGGACGATGTGCCCGGGCTGGCTGGGCTGACGCGCGGTCTCGGCGGTGATTACCAGCTGGTGAAAGCGTGCGGCGGTGTCGGGCAGGGCCGAGACGGCCTGCAAGCGCCCGTTGCGACTCACCGGGGGGGCGAAGCCAAGGCGCTGGGCGTCGGTCTGGGAGTTGTAGAGCCAGACCGCATAGAACGAGTTGGTGCTCGAAGGGGGTAGGCCCTGGGCCTGGAGGGCCAATGCCCGCTGGCCGCCCTGGGTCAGGACGTTGGCCACCCCCAGGGCCCTGCCGCCCGAGCGCGGAGGGCTCAGGTTGATCTGGGCGACGACCTGGGGCTGGCCGGTGGCGCCGGTCGGGCCGCTCGCCTGGTCGGTGCTGGGGGCGGGACTCACCGCCGGGTTGGTGTTGCTCTTCTTGCCCCCGCCGGTGAGGACGAGGATCAGCACCACGGCGACGAGGATGCCCAGCCCGCCCAGCAGCAGGGCGCCTCCCAGCCGCGAGCTGCGCCGGTCGGCGTGCTCGCGCGCGTGCAGGGCGTCGAAGGCCTCCTCCATCTCCTCCGCTTCGGCCGGGATCTCGGGCAGGGCGCCCTCGCTGATCGGCCGCAACTCGCCGGCCACGACCCGGGCCCAGGCCCGCCCCGCCGCCGAGCGCTCGAGGAAGGACCGCGTCGCCGCCCGCCGTGAGGCGGGCTGCTGGCCCAGCAGGAAGTCGGCGATGTCCGCGCGGTGCGCGGGGTCGGGAATCTCGCCCTCGCTGGGGCCCAACGCGTCGACCGCGGCATGGGCCCGCTCGCGCACGGTTTCCTCGTCGATCCGCAGGAGCGAGGCGAGCTCCTCATAGCTTCGCCCCTGCTTGAGCACCAGGGTCAGGACGGCGCGCTGATCGGGTGGCAGGGCTTCGATCCGGGCCATCGGCGGCGTAAGGGTAGTGGAGCGCGACGTGTAAGGATGCGGCCATGGGGATCTCTCCCCGGACGTCCTCGGAAACCCCCGAGTCCCAGCCGGGGAGCGCTACGGGCCAGGTCGATAGGCCGGCCCGCAAGATGGCGGGCGAGGTGGTCATCAGCGTCCGGGGCCTGCGCATGGCCTACGGCGACTTCGAGGCGGTGCGGGGCATCGATCTCGAAATCCGCCACGGCGAGATCTTCGCCTTCCTCGGGCCCAACGGGGCGGGGAAGACGACCACCGTGGAGATCCTCGAGGGCTACCGTGCGCGTAGCGCCGGCGACGTATCGGTGCTGGGCGAAGATCCGGGGCGCGCGGACCGCGACTGGCGTGCGCGGGTCGGCGTGGTGCTGCAGGAATCCCAGGTGGAGCCCGAGTTGACCGTGCGGGAGTGCCTGCAGCTCTACGCCGGTTACTACCCGAGTCCCCGCGCGGTGGACGAGACCATTGCCCTGGTCGAGCTGGCCGAGAAGGCAGACGCCCGCTGCGGGCATCTGTCGGGCGGCCAGCAGCGCCGGGTCGACGTGGCGCTGGCGCTGATCGGCGACCCCGACCTGGTGTTCCTGGACGAGCCCACCACCGGCTTTGACCCCTCCGCTCGCCGCGCGGCCTGGGAGGTGATCGAGGGCCTGCGCCGGCTGGGCAAGACGATCTTCCTCACCACGCACTACATGGAGGAGGCCGAGTATCTGGCCGACCGCATCGCGGTGCTGGCCGTCGGGCAGATCGTCTCCGAGGGCACCCCCCAGACGCTGGGCGGACGCGACCGCGGGGGCAGCGAGATTCGGTTCGCCCTGCCCACCGGCACCGAGCGCGCCCAGCTCCCCGACGGTCTGGGCCCAAACACCGAGCACGCCGGTCGCCAGGTGCTCGTGCGGACCGCCGAGCCGGTCCGCGCCCTGCACGTACTCTCCGAATGGGCGCTGGCGCACGGATACCGACTGGACGACATCTCGGTGGGGCGCCCGACGCTCGAGGAGATCTACCTGCGGCTAACCGGGGCGCAGCAGTGAGCGCCACTGCCCACGCCGCACCGCGTCCCTTGGGCGGGCTGGTCCTGCACCAGTTCCGGTACGAGCTGCTGGCGTTCTGGCGCAACCCCCAGGCGCGTTTCTTCACCTTGGCGTTGCCGGTCATCTTCCTGGTCCTGCTCTCCTCGGTGTTCGGCAACGACACCACCCGGATCGGCGGCCACGTGGTCAAGCAATCGACCTACTACGTCGGGCACATCGTCGCCCTGGGGGTGATCTCGGCGTCGTTCGTAAATCTCATGATCGCCATCACCACCCAGCGCGAGAGCGGGATCCTCAAGCGCCGGCGCGCCGCGCCGATCTCCGCCTGGGTCCTGATCACCGGGCGGGCGCTGTCCTCGGTGGTGATCTCGGTGGCGATCGTCGTGCTGCTGATCGTGGTCGGCCGCCTGGCCTACGGGGTCAGCCTCCCCGGACACACCCTGCCCGCGCTGGCGGTGGCGGTGGTGCTCGGCTCGGCCGCGTTCTGCGCGCTGGCCTTCGGCCTGGCCAGCTTTGTCGCCTCGGCCGACGCCGCCCAGCCGGTGACCCAGGCCGTCGTCCTGCCCCTGTACTTCATCTCGGGAATCTTCATCCCCGACAAGAACATCCCCGGTTGGCTGATCGACGTCGCCGACGTGTTCCCGGTCAGGCATCTGGCCAAGGCAATGTTCACGTCGTTTGACCCGGCCACCCACGGCGTCGGGTTCTCGGGGCGGGATCTCCTCGTCGTAGCGGGCTGGGGGGTGGCCGGACTGGTGGTCGCCCTGTGGCGCTTTAGCTGGGTGCCGCGGAGCAAGTAGGGGTGGCTGCGCCGGCGTCGCCCGAGAGCGACGGACCGCCCCAGCGCGTCAAGCTCGAGCACGGCTTCGACGGGGCGATCGGGCTCGTGGTCCTGTCGCACTCCGAGGAGGAGCTATACGCCGAGGTTCCGGTGCGGGACGAGATCAAGCAGCCCATGGGTCTGGTCCACGGCGGGGTCTACGCCTCGATCGCCGAGTCGCTGGCCTCGATGGCCACCCACTTTGCCGTCGCCGCGGAGGGCAAGCTGGCCGTCGGCCTGGCCAACCAGACGAGCTTCCTGCGGCCTATCACCGAAGGCACCGTGCACGCCCACGCGCGCCGCCGGCACCGGGGGCGCACCACGTGGCTGTGGGACGTGGAGATCACCGACGACCGCGGGCGGCTGTGCGCGCTCACCCGCATGACGATCGCCGTGCGCCCCGCCGGGTCGCCGCCGCCGGCCCCGCCGGGGAAGGGCTGAGCTGGGCCGTCAGCCGCCGTAGCGGTTGGTGATCGGCACGCGTCGGTCGCGGCCGAAGGCGCGGGGGGTGATCTTGATGCCCGGCGGCGCCTGACGGCGCTTGTACTCGGCCAGATCCACCAACCGGATGGCGTGGTCGACCTCGGTTTCGGGCAGGCCCCGGGCGATGAGCTGCTCGCGCCCCTGATCGAGCTCGACGTAACCCTCCAGGATGCGATCGAGCAGGTCGTAGGGGGGCAACGAGTCCTCATCACGCTGCCCGTGGCGCAACTCGGCCGAGGGCGCGCGTTCGAGGATCGTCGGTGGGATCGGCCCGGGCTCGCCGTCGCGCGCGTTGCGCCGGTGGGCCAGCCGGTAGACCACCGTCTTGGGCACATCCTTGATCACGGCAAAGCCGCCGGCCAGGTCTCCGTACAGGGTGGAGTAACCCACCGACAGCTCGGACTTGTTTCCGGTGGTGAGGACCAGCCAGCGAAACTTGTTAGACAGCGCCATCAGCAGGTTGCCGCGGATGCGCGCCTGCAGGTTCTCCTCGGCCACGTCCTCCGGGCGACCGGCGAAGGCCTCCTGCAGCACGCCGCGGTAGGCGGCCATCGCCGAGGCGATGTCGAACTCGAGCACGTCGACTCCGAGGTTGGCCGCCAGCGTGCGGGCGTCGGCCTGGGTCGCATCCGACGAGAAGGGCGAGGGCATGATCGCAACCGTCACCGCCTCGGGGCCCAGGGCGTCCACCGCGATGCAGGCGACCAGCGCCGAGTCGATCCCTCCGGACAGCCCTAAGACCACGTGCTCGAAGCCGTTCTTGACCACATAGTCGTGCAGCCCCAGCGTCAGCGCGCGATAGATCTCATCCTCGGGCGGCTCGATCGGCGGCGTGATGCGGCCCGGCTCGCCCGAGCCGTCCGAAAGCTCGGCCGCCACAACGGCCAGCGTCTGGACGCGCGGCGGCGAGCGTCCGGCGCTCGGACGCAGGCGCGCGTCGCGCAGACGCTCCGCGCGTGCCGCGCCTACGTCGACGTCGCAGACGAGCAGGTCCTCCTTGAACTGCTCGGCGCGGCCGCGCAGCTCGCCCCGATGGTCGACCACGATGGAGTGGCCGTCGAACACGAGCTCGTCCTGGCCCCCGACCAGGTTGCAGAACGCCACCGCCATCAGGTGGTCGCGCGCCCGCTGGCTCACCATGCGCTCGCGCTCGAGGCCCTTGCCCGCGTGGTAGGGCGAGGCGGACAGGTTGATGAGCAGCGCGGCGCCCGCCGCCGCCTCGTCCGAGGCCGGCGGGCCGGACTCCCAGATGTCCTCGCAGATCGTGACGCCGACGCGCACCGGGCCCAGGTCAAAGGTGCCCGCGACCTCGCCCGACCGAAAGTAACGCTGCTCATCGAACACCCCGTAGTTGGGCAGGAACACCTTGCGGTACACGCCGGCGACCTGTCCCTCGGACAGAACGGCGGCGGCGTTAAAGACGTCGACCTCGCGCTCGGGGAACCCGACCAGTGCCACGACGTCGTGGCAGGCGCGGGCCAGGCGCTCGAGCGCCGCCCGGGCGTCGGCGAGGAAGTGTTCCTTGAGCAGCAGGTCCTCGGGCGGGTAGCCGGTGAGCGCCAGCTCCGGGGTGACCACCAGGTGAGCGCCGGCCTCGCGGGCGCGCTCGACGGCGTCCTCGATGCGGCCCGCGTTGCCGGGAATATCGCCGACGACGCAGTCGAGCTGGGCCAGCGCGACCCTCACCACCGGTCCCGGCGCCATCAGCGCGTCGCGCCCCGGCCCAGCCAGGCCTCCACGAACGCCGGCAGTCGTGTGTCCGCGGGAGAGCTCGCCCGGAGCAGGCGACGCCACGCCACGGCGGTGATCCCGGGCCAGCCCGGCCGGCGGTCGAGGATCACCGCCTGGCCCGAGGCCGAGAGGGCGCGCGAGAAGCGCCCGGCGGCCCGCTGGGCCAGCGCGACCAATGCCGCACGCGCCGTCGGATCGCCGTAGCGGATGACCACGTCGCCCAGCTCCAGCCCCTCCAGCAGCTGGTCGGTGCTCAGCTGGCCGTCCTCGGCCCTGGGCACGATCGGGACGTGGGGCCCGCTGGTGGGGGGATCGCTCGCGTAGTGAAAGCCCGCCGCGGGAGCCCGCACGTGGCGCGCGCCCTGGTCGGGCTCACGGATGCCGGGCCCCGAGGGGTGATGCACGGTGGAGGAGTCATGGGCGGCCAGGATCACTACCAGCCCCGCAATCGCGAGGATGGCGGCCAGCGCGGCGGCCACCGCGATGGCCGGGCGGCGAGCCCTCACCCGTCCGAGCCAGACCCGGCGGGCCCCCCGGAGCCGTTGCCCGCGCTCGGCGTACTCGCGGCGGGTGCCGGGGCGCGCGGCGGGCCATCGGCGCGCCGACGCGCGCTCGCGCGCGCGCGGGTCCCGCCTGAGGGGCCGGTCCGCGCCCGGCGGCGTCGGGGCGCCGCCGCGCCCAGGGCCACCGCCGAGAGGTCGTCGAGGGCGCGCTCGAGCCCATCGGCCAGCGTGTCGAGCGCGGGCAGCGCGTCGTAGTCGGCCAACAGCCCGAACCCCATGCGTCCGCAGTAGCTCATCACTGCGATGCACAGAGCCTGGTTCTCGGCCAGCGGCGCCACGGGGTAGATCGCCTCCAGCGGACGGCCGAGGAGATAGAGGGGGATCTGGGGACCAGGGACGTTGGTCACCACCAGGTTGAAGAAGCGCTGACGCGCCTGCAGCCGAGCGGCCTGGCTGAGAATCGTGGTCGGCGCCAAGCCGGTCAGCCCGGTGAGCACCTGGGCTCCGACCGCCTGGCCGGACTCCTTTAGATCGGCCATGGCCGCGTGGACCTGGTCAAAGCAGGCTCGGGCGTCGCGCTCACCGACGGGCAGCGGCGCCCACATCGCCGCCACCCGGTTGCCCAGGGCACCGCGCTCGACCTCCGTCCGGACCGACACGGGCACCATCGCCTTGAGGACCACCCCGTCGGTGTCGTGGCCCTGGCCGCGCAGGTACTCGCCCAGGGCCATGGCCACGGAGGTGAGCACGACGTCGTTGACCTTGCCGCCCAGCGCATCCTTGATCGCCTTCAGGCGGGTCAGGTCGGCGTCTACCCACGCGTAACGGCGGTGGGGACCGATCGGCACGTTGAGCGGCGAGGGGGGCGCTGGGTTCACGCCCGCCCAGGCCATCGCCCCGATCCCCACCAGGCGGTCGCGCACGCCGGTGGCTACCTGGCGTGGCGCCCGCAGGGCCGCCCGCGCCCCGCGAACCATCTCCCCGGGCACGGTGGCTCGCTCCACCAGCGCCCGGGCCAGCAGCTCGGGAGGGGAGGGCACCGGACGGGGTGCCCAGGGCTCGTGCTCGGGTGCCACCGGGGCGGGCGAGTCGGTGGCATCGAACAGGATCGTGGTGATGTCGACGCCCGAGACACCGTCCACCAGCGCGTGGTGGGTCTTGCCGATCAGGGCAAAGCGGTCTCCGGCCAGGCCCTCGACCATCCACACCTCCCACAGCGGCTTGCCGCGGTCCAGCGGCTGGGAGAACAGCCGCCCGGCGAGGCGCTTGAGCTCCTCTGGGCCGCCGGGGGGCGGCAGCGCGGTGTGCCGCAGGTGGTAGTGGGCCTTGAAGTGCGGATCGTCGACCCATACCGGGCGACCCTGCCCGAAGGGCACGTCGGCCAGGCGCTGGCGGTAGCGCGGGACCAGGTGCAAGCGGCCGACCACGTGCTCGATCAGCTCCGGATAGGTGGGCGGCTGTCCTTGAAAGACGAGGATCGACGCCACGTGCATGTGGGCGCGACCCGACTGCTCGAGATGCAGGAAGGTGGCGTCGAGACCGGTCAGGCGATCGAGGTTGGACACGCGGCGATTCTCGCCGTTGCGCCGGGCTCCGTCAAACCCCGCCCGACCGGGCTGGGCGCTCGCCTGCCGTGTGATGCCCGTCACAGATGCCGGCGGACGGAGCACTAGCCTCCCGAACCGTTGTTCTGTCTGCCGAGTCGCCTCCTGCCGTCAGGGGGCGAGCGGGGAGCCCAACCGCCGGGCCGTCGGCTGGCCCGGCCCGGGCGAATCGGCCGCTGCTGCGGCCGTAGCGCCAGCCGATGACGCCAGCGGCGTTCGCGGCGCGAGCCCGACAGCTAACCCCGTAGGCGCGCACACGAGGAGGTCTTTGTATGAGGCCGCACCTGGATGCGCGTGCCCGCCGCGCCGCGGTAACGCTAGGCGCGCTGGGCACCGCCTGTATCGCCACCGCCACACCCCCGCTGCTTGCCCACGCGATCGCCGGCGCCAGCCCCCGGCGCCCGGCGCCCGGCTCCCCGGGTCCCGCTCGCCATCTGCTCGACGGGCAGCGTCTGCTGCTGGCGGGACGCCTTCTCGGTGCCACTCCGGGCCAGCCGGTGATCGTCGAGTTTCGCCCCCGTCACGGCGCCTGGCGCCCGCTCACCGGGGCCACCGCCGGAGCAGCGGGCGGCTATCGGGTGTGGGTCGCTCCGCCGGCCAACGGATCCCTGCGGGTCGTGGCCGGGGGCGAGAGGGCGCGTCCTGCGGCGGTGCCTCCGGGCGTCGTGGTCGATCCTCGCTCCGCCGCGAGCGCCACCAGCGGCCCGGAGCAGTCGGTGGCGGTGTCTGCCCGGCTCACGCCGAACGTCCCCCACCCGGAGCTGCTGGCTGGCCGTCCCGTCCAGTTGAGCGGAGCGCTACGCCCGGCTCGGGCTGGGCGAACGGTGGTCCTGCAGGCGCGGCGCGGGCGCCGCTGGTACCCGCTGGCCCGAGCCCGCACCGGCGCGGGCGGGGGTTTTCGTCTGCGCTGGGCTCCCCGCCAGACGACGCCCGCCCCGGTGCGCCTGCGTTTCGACGGCGACTCGGTCAACGCCCCCAGCTCCAGCGAGGTGGGGCGCATCGACGTCTATCGCCCGGCGCTGGCGTCCTGGTTCGGGTCTGAGCTCTACGGCTCGGCGTTGGCCTGCGGGGGGAGGTTGGGACCCAAGACCCTCGGGGTCGCCCACCGCACGCTCCCGTGCGGCACGTGGCTGACCATCCGCTACGGCCGCCGACGGGTGCGCCTGCGGGTGGTCGACCGCGGCCCCTACTCGGGCGACCGCGAGTTCGACCTGACCGCCGCCGCCAAGCAGCGGCTGGGCTTCGGCGACATCGGCCGGGTCTGGGTCAGCCGCTGACCTGCTTCGCCACGGCGGGCGCGTACGATGCCCGCCGTGGCGATCGCCGTCATCACGGGATCGGGCACCTATGCCCTGCCCGGGTTTCGAGCCGAGCCGGTGGCGGTGGACACGGCGTTCGGCGAGGTCGCCGTACACCGCGGCGACCTGGGCGGGGTCGAGGTCATGCACATCTCTCGCCATGGCGAGGGACACGCCCGCCTCTCGAGCCATGTCACCCACCAGGCCAACGTCTGGGCGCTGCGCCAACTCGGCGCCGAGGCGGTGCTGGGGGTGACCGTGTGCGGCGCCGTGGACCCGGATCTGGGGCTGGGCTCGCTGGTGGTCTTCGACGACCTGTACTTCCTCTCCAATCGCCTGTCGGACGGCTCGCTGTGCACGCTTCACACCGAGCCCGGCGGCCCGGGTCGGGGCCATTGGATCTGCGACCGCCCCTTCTCTGAGCCGCTGCGGGCGGCGCTCCTGGACGGCGCCGCCGCCGCCGGGCATCGCGTTCGCGATGGCGGCTGCTACGGGCACGTCGACGGCCCCCGCTTCAACACCCGGGCCGAGATTCGCATGCTGGCGGCGTGCGGAGTCACCGCGGTCAGCCAGACGGCGGGCCCGGAGACGGTGCTCGCCGGCGAAGCCGAGATCCCGTACGCCCTGGTCGGCTATGTCACCGACTACGCCAACGGGGTCCGGCCCGAGCCCACCCCGATGTCCGAGCTCGAGCGCCTGATCGGCGCGAGCTCCGCCGTGTTCGCCTCCACCCTGGCGGCCGCGCTTCCCGCGGCGCAGCGGGCCGACGCCCCGTCGGTCGGCACCCATTTCCGCTTCGACTGAAGCCCCCGCCGCGACGATGGCGCACCAGCGCGTGAACGCGCGAGCGCCGCGCCCACGCCTGGACGCGACCGGGACCGCCGCCCTGGCCGCGATCGTGCTGGCCGGGATATGGCTGGCGGTCGGCTCGGCCAGCGGATCGACGATCGTCGACACCGGCGTCAGTCCCGAGCCGCGCTGGGTGGCCGGGCCGCTGCACGGTCTCGGCCCCGAGCTCAGCGGCGACGGTTTCAGCGTCTGCTTGCTGATCATGCTCGCCGGCTATCTGCTCGCCCTGTGGCGGGCTGCCCGTCTGGACCTCCGCTTGGTAGCCGCGGCGATCGTGCTCGTCCACGTGGCGATGGCGCTCGCCCCTCCGCTGCTCTCGTCGGACTTGTTCCACTACCTGGCCTACCCGCGGCTGTACCTGCTGCACGGGCTCAACCCGTACACCCACGTGCCGGCCAGTGTCCCTCGAGACCCCCTGCTGCCGCTGATCTACTGGCGGCACATCACCAGCCCGTACGGCCCGCTTTTCACGATCCTCACGTTCCCCCTGGCCGCACTGAGCCCCACCGGCGCGGTGTGGGTGCTCAAGGGGGCGATGGCGACGATCAGCCTGGCCATGGTGTGGGCGGTGAGCACCGCCGCGCGGCGCCGAGGCCTGTCCGGGCGCGCGGCCGCCGTGCTGGTGGGGCTCAATCCCGTCGTCGTGGTTTGGGCGGTGGGCGGAGCGCACACCGACCTGCTGGTGGCGCTGGCGCTGGCCGGGGTGCTGGCGGCCGACGCGGCCGGAGCCCGCGCCTCGGCCGGCGCGCTCGGGGTGGTCGGTGCCGCGGTCAAGATCTCGGGCGCCGTCGCCCTGCCTTACCTGGTCGCTGCCCGGCGGCGCCCCGGCTGGGCGCTCGCAGGGGTGGCGGCGGCCCTGGCGCTGATCGCCGCGGTGACCGTGCCCCTGTTCGGCTTCCACGTACTCGATGTGCCGGCCATGCTCGCCACCGGCCGGCGCTACGTGATCGACTACAGCGGACCCGACGTGGTCGGCCGGGTGCTGGGCACCGGCCCCGGCGCCGGCGTGCGAGCGGCGTGCTCGGGGGTGGCGCTGATCGCCATGCTCGCGCTGCTGGTCGCCCTGGTGCGGCGGCGGGGGGAGGGCTGGGTACAGGCGGCCGGGTGGGCCACGCTGGCCGGGCTGCTGGCGATCAACTCGCTGGAGCCCTGGTATCTCACCACGCTGCTGCCGCTGGCGGGCGCCTCGCCGAGCGGGCGCCTGCGGACCGCGACGCTCGCTCTCATGCTGTGGATGCTGGTGGTGCGCCTGCCGCTGCTCGGATTTGACCCCCTGCTGTGACTCAGCTCGACCGTGCCTCGCGCAGCGGCGCGCGGGCGAACTCGGCGATCCCGGCCTCGAAGGACACCCGGGCGGCGAACCCCAGCCGCCGACGACCTCGGTCGGCGTTGGCAAAGACGTGGCGAACGTCGCCGAGGCGAAACCGGCCGGTGATCTCCGGCGCCCGAGCCGCCGTCCCAAAGGCCCGGGCCAGCGTTTGCGCCATATCGCCCACCGTCCGCGGGCGGCCGCTGGCCACGTTGAACACGCCGCGTGCGGGCTCGGGTCGCGCCAGGGCGATCAGGTTGGCGCGGGCGACATCGGCGACGTGCACGAAGTCGCGCAGCTGGGCCCCGTCCTCGAACACCTGCGGCGGGTGGCCCGCCTCCAGGTCGCTGCGAAAGATGCTGGCCACGCCGGCATAGGGGGTGTCACGGGGCATCCGGGGGCCGTAGACGTTGTGGTAGCGCAGCGCGGTCAGGGCCACGTCTTCGCGCTCGCGCGCGAAGGCGGCGCACAGGTGCTCCTGGGCCAGCTTGGTGGCGGCGTAGACGTTGCGGGGGTCGGTGGCGGCGTCCTCGGTGACCGCCACCGGTTCCAGCCCGCGCCCACAGCGCGGGCATGGGGGATCGAATCGCCCGGCCTCCAGGTCGACGCGCCGCCGGGGGCCGGGGGTCAACTCCCCGTGCGCGGGGCAGCGGTAGCGTCCCTCGCCATAGACCACCATGCTCGAGGCGAGGACCAGCCGGCCGGCAAACGAGCGCTCGGCCAGCGCGCGCAGGAGGTTGGCTGTGCCCATCAGGTTGTGGTCGACGTAGTCGGAGACGTCGGTGATATCGCTGCCCAGCCCGACCATCGCCGCCTGGTGGCACACGGCGTCCACGCCGATCACCGCCCGGGTCGCGCGCTGGGGATCGCGCAGATCGGCGGCCATCCATTCGGCCTCGGACCGCAGGTAGGGCGGGGCACCGGCGTGCGCCGCCGGGTGCAGCACATCGAGGCAGCGCACCGCGTGCCCGGCGTCGAGCAGTGCGTCCACCACGTGCGAGCCGACGAATCCGGCGCCGCCGGTCACCAGGACGAGCATGCCCGCACACGCTAGAGCGGGCGCGGCCGTCGAGGTCATCCTGCCCGTGCTCGACGAGGCCGAGGCGCTGCCGTGGGTCCTCGCGCGGATGCCGGCGGATTTCGTCCCCCTGGTGGTCGACAACGGCTCCCGCGACGCGTCGGCGCAGGTTGCCGCCCGCCTGGGCGCCCGGGTGGTGTACGAACCGCGTCGGGGCTTCGGGGCGGCGTGCTGGGCAGGCCTGTGCGCCGCCGAGAGCGACACGGTGGCGTTCATGGACTGCGACGGCTCTCTGGACCCCACCCATCTGCCCCTGGTCGCCGAGCCCGTGCTCGGCGGCGGCGCCGATCTCGTCCTCGGCCGCCGCGACGCCAGGCGTGGGACGTGGCCGGCCCATGCCCGTGCCGCCAATCGCTTTCTCGCCTGGCGGGTGCGGCGCCGCACCGGCGCGCCGCTGTCGGATCTCGGCCCAATGCGGGCCGCCCGGCGGGTGCGGATGCTCGAGCTGGGCATGACCGACCGGGCCTTTGGCTGGCCGCTGGAGATGGTCTTGCGCGCCGCGGCCGCGGGGTGGCGCGTCGCCGAGGTCCCGGTCCCTTACCTGCCGCGCACCGGGCGCTCCAAGGTCACCGGTACGCTCGGCGGGACCTGGCGCGCGGCGCGTGACATGACGCGCGTCCTAGGCGCCGGGGGCTGACCGGCTCGAGCGCGAGAATCCGGGCATGCCGCGCATCGCCCACCTCGACATGGACGCGTTCTACGTCTCCGTCGAGCTGCTGCGCCGCCCCGAGCTGCGGGGCAAGCCGGTGATCGTGTCCGGGTCGAGTCCCCGGGCGGTGGTGACCACGGCCACCTACGAAGCGCGCGCCTTCGGCGTGCACTCGGCGATGCCGGTGTCCCAAGCCCGGCGGCTCTGCCCCGCGGCGATCACCGTGCCCCCCGACTTCGGCGCCTACCGGGCCGCCTCTCAGCGAGTGTGGGCGCTGGTCCACGAGCAGATCGAGCGGGTAGAGCAGGTGGGCCTGGACGAGGGCTACCTCGACCTCGGCGACCTGGTCGCGCCCAAGGCCGCGATGCGGCGCCTGGTGGCCGAGATCCGGGCGCGGACCGGGCTCGGGGCCTCGGTGGGGATCGGGCCGAACAAGCTGGTGGCCAAGATCGCCTCGGACTGCGAGAAGCCGGGCGGCATGGTGGCCCTCACGCGGGAACAGGCGTGCGAGCGCTTCGCCTCTGCCTCCCCGAGCCTGCTCCCGGGCATCGGCCCCAAGACCGCCGAGCGGCTGGCGTCGCTGGGGATCGCCACCATCGCCCAGCTGCGCGAGTACGCCGCCGAGGGCCTGGCCGCCGTCTTCGGCGAGCGCCAGGGCCGCTACCTGCACCACCGGGGCCACTTCGAGGACACCGGCGGGGTGCAGACGGTGCGCGCGACCAAGTCCCAGTCGAGCGAAACCACCTTCGACGTCGACGTCGGCGACCGGTCTGAGCTGGAGCGAACGCTCGAGCGCCTCAGCGCCGGCCTGTGCGCCCGCCTGGGGGCGCGCGGCCTCCGCGGCCGCACCATCGGGATCAAGGTCCGGCTCGACGACTGGACCACGGTGACGCGCGCACGGACGCTGGATGATGCGACCTGCGCAGAAGAGACCGTCTCGGCCGTGGCCCGAGAGCTCCTGCGCGCTTACGCGCCGCCCCGCCCGGTGCGCCTGCTCGGGGTAAGGGTCGCGGGGTTCGTCGACCCAAGCCCCTCCGGCGAAGCCCGCGCCGACGGATCCGGCGGCACGGCCCACGCCGGGGACGACATGCAGCCCCAGCTGCGGCTGGCCGTCTAGGGTGCACGCCTAATCCCATGCCGATCGCCCGCACCCCGAACGTCGAGCTCAGCTATGAGCGCCGTGGGAACGGCGCCCCGCTGCTGCTGATCATGGGCATGAGCGGCACGCACCTACATTGGGGCGAGCCGTTCTTGTCCGAGCTGGAGCCTTCGTTTGACGTCGTGGCTTACGACCACCGCGGCGTGGGGAAGTCCAGCCGGGTGGAGGCGCCCTTCACGATCGCCCAACTGGCCGACGACGCCGCCGCGCTGATGGCACAGCTCGGATGGGACTCGGCCCACGTGGTGGGCATCTCGATGGGAGGCATGGTCGCCCAGGAGCTCGCGGTCAGGCACCCCGAGCGTCTGCGCAGCCTGACCCTGGGCTGCACCTACGCGGGAGGCGCCGAACAACGTCTCACCGAGCCTGCGGTGATCACCGAGCTCATGCAAAGCTGGAGCTCAGGCGACCGCGAGCAGGCCATCCGCGCCGGGTTCGCGGTCAACGTCTCGGCGCGCTATGCCGCCGAGCCCGAGCACTACGCCGGCTTTCGCCGCATCGCCCTGGCCCTTCCGGTGGCCATCCCGGTGATCATGGAGCAGATGCGCGCGATCTCCGGCCACGACACAAGCCAGCGGCTCGGCGAGGTGCGCGTCCCCACGCTGGTGATTCACGGAACCGAGGATCGCATGCTTCCGGCGGAGAACGCACGCTGGATAGCCAGTGCGATCCCGGGGGCCCGCCTGGAGCTCATGGATGGCGTCGGGCACCTGTTCTTCTGGGAGCGCCCGGCGCAATCGGCGGCGCTGATCGGCGAGATCGCGGCCGCCGCCCAGCCGGCGTAGGTCGCCGCCGCGCCAGGTCGGTATTGACGCTGGGGCCCCGGTCAGCGGCGAGACACGGGCCGGGTCAGCGGCGCGAGCCCGGGTAGGCCAAAAGGTAGAAACCAACAGCTGAAGCAGCCGAGTCGCGTCCGCTCCGGCGGATGGCGAGCGGGGATCAAGGCCGGTTCTCCCGGCCGGGCAAATGGCCCGTTTTTCGGCGTAGCGCGGGCTTTCCGGCGCGAGTCCCGGCGACTAACCCCGTAGGCCAGAAAGACGAGGAGTGATTGACGTGAGAGGTCCTCGGAACGTCAGCGAGTCCGCGCGTGCACACCCCGGCATCCCGCCCCGCCCCGGCGGACGTAGACGGTGTGGCGGGCCGCGCGCGCTGGTGAGCTGTCTGTCGGCGAGCGCGATCGCCGGCTTGACATCTTCCATAGGGGCCAGCGCAATGGGCGCTGGGCGTGATGATTGTCCGGGCGCCGGTGCCGAGCCGGGCAGTGCCTCGTATCGGACGCTGAGCTCGGCGACCGTGTGCCTGCTTAATCGCGAGCGGCGCCAACGCGGCGAGCATCCGCTTGGCGTCGACCGCCGTTTGGGGCGCGCGGCGACCGCGTACGCCCGCGACATGTCGGCCCACGGTTACTTTTCGCACACCTCGCCTACCGGGCAAGACCCTGGGCAGCGCATCGCCCACCAGCGCTATCGCTGCCGCACCAGCCGCTGCCCGCTGGGCGAGAACCTCGCCATGTCGACCAAGCCCGCCTCTCCGCAGGTGGTAGTGGGCATGTGGATGCACAGCCCCGACCACCGCAGCAACATCCTCTACGGCGGCTTTCGCACCATCGGTCTCGGCGTAACACCAGAGCGCGGCAACGAAGAGCCCGCGATCTACGTGACCGAGTTCGGCGGGTGAGCAGCCAGCGCGGCGGCGGACCACAGGCGCGTCAGCGGCGGCTTCGTCCCCGCCTGGCTATCGGGCGTCAGTAGAGCGCCGCCGCCAGCCGACGCCGCGCGTCGCGGGCGGCCGGGTGCTCGACGCCGAGCTCCTCCAGGGCCCCGACGATCACTTGGCGAAGCTCCTCGCGTGGCGCCCCGGGCTGGGCGAGAGCCTCGAGCAGGAGCTCGACGCCACGCTCGGTCTCGCCCCGGTCTAGGGCGCTAAGCCCGGCGGCGAGCTGCCCGGCGAGGCCGCTCTCGGCCGCGGCGCCGTCCCCAGCGGTCGCCGAGCTGGCCTCCTCGGCGTGGGCGGCCTGCTCCAGGCGAAGGCGGGCGGCCAGCCCGTCGGCCTGGAAGCTGCCGGTGACCGGCTCGAGCACGGCGAGCGCCTCTTCGCGCTCGTCGCGGTCGCGCAGCAGGCGTGCCAGCGCCACCGCGGCGTCGGCGCGCCCCGGTTCCAGCGAGAGTGCCTCGCGTAGCGAGGCCTCATCGCCGGCGGCGGCCAGCTCGTCGGCGCGGGAGGGGACCAGCCGATCAAAGAAGCGCTGGACCGCCGGAGGGGGCTGGGCGCCGACGAACTCGTCCACCACCTTGCCGCCGGAGAAGGCCTTGACCGCCGGGATGCCCTGGATGCCGAAGCTCTGCGACAGGCCGGGGTTGGCGTCGGTGTCTACCTTGGCCAGAACTACCTTGCCCTCCCGGCGCTCGGCTTCGGCCTCGAGCAGCGGGCCGAGCGCCTTGCATGGCCCACACCAAGCGGCCCAGAAGTCCACCACGACCGGCAGCGCCGTCGAGCGCTCGATGACCTCTCGCTGAAAGTCCTGCTCGGAGACGTCGACCACGGTCATGGCCACAGGTTGGCAGATGCCGTGCTAGTGCTCCCGGGATGCAGGACCACATAGTCAAGTCCGAGGGTGCCCGACTGTCTGCCCATGAGGACGGCCAGGGGCCGACGGTCCTGCTCTTGCACGGGCTCACCGCCACCCGCCGCTACGTGGTCATGGGCTCGAACGTGCTGCGCCGGGCGGGGCGACGTGTCGTTGCCTACGACGCCCGAGGACACGGGCAGTCCTCGCCCGCCGATTGCCCGGGTGCCTATACGTACGCCGACCTGCGCGGCGACTTGCGCGCGGTGCTCGATGGTCTCGGCGTCTCACGGGCGCTCCTCGTCGGCGCGTCGATGGGAGCACACACGGCGCTCGCACTCGCGCTGACCGACCCCGGACGGGTGCAGGGACTGGCTCTGGTCACCCCCGCCTATGACCCTGAGCGACACGGACGGCCCGCGGATCTGGCGCGCTGGGATCGTCTCGCCGCCGGGCTTCGTCAGGGCGGAGTCGAGGGCTTGATCGCCGCCTACGGCGATCCGGGGGTGGCACCCGCCTGGCGGGAGACGGTGCTCACCGCGATCCGTAAGCGCCTGGCCGCGCACGAGCATCCCGACGCCGTGGCCGATGCGCTGTCCGTCGTGCCTCGCTCACGCCGGTTCGCCGCTTGGGCGGACCTAGCCGCGCTCGCTCTGCCGACGCTGGTGGTCGGCAGCCGCGACGAGGCCGATCCCGGCCACCCGCTGGGCACCGCCGAGCGCTACGCCGCCGAGCTGGGTGCGCCGCTTCATGTCGAGCCCGAGGGCGACTCCCCGCTGGCCTGGCAGGGCGCTCGGCTGTCACGGCTGGTTCTGGAGCTGACCTCGGCGCTACCCTAGTCCTTTGCAGCGGTGAAACGCACTGCTCCGTGGGTAGATCAAGGAGGGTCTGATGGTGAGATCGGCGGCAGCAGCTATCGCCACGCTGACCCTGGCCGTCCTCGGCTGGGGGGCGGCCTCTGCCCAGGCGACGACGGTCTTCTCGCAGGCCAAGACCCACGGCATCCCGTGCGGCCAGCCGCTGAGCGACGGCGTGCGCTTTTGCCAGGGCTCCTCGACACCCCCCAACGACAACCGCGTCCCGAGCTTCGACGGCACCCCGCTCGACGTCAACGTCACGCTTCCGCCCGCATCGGGCGGCAGCGACGGCCCGTATCCGCTCGTCCTGATCCCCCACGGCTACGGCGGACACAAGAGCGGCCTCGAGGACCACGAGGCCTCCTGGATCCCCACCTCGCACCAGTGGGCCCAGCGCGGCTACGCCGTGATCAGCTACAGCGACCGCGGCTTCGGCGACTCCTGCGGCTCGGCCAGCTCCCGCGCGGCGGCGGTGATCACCGCCGCGCAGATCGCGGACCCCGGATATGCCCAGGCCTGCCAGCAGGGGTGGATCAAGCTGCTCGACACCCGCTTCGAGGTGCGCGACACCCAGTACCTGGCCGGGCTGCTGGTCGACCAGGGCCTGGTCGATCCGGTGCGCATCGGCTCGGTCGGCCCCTCCTACGGCGGCGGCATGTCGCTGATGCTGGCCACGCTGCACGATCGGATGATGAACCCCGACGGGTCGCTTACCGCGTGGAGGAGTCCCAACGGCACCCCCATGCGGCTGGCCGGCGGGGCGCCCACGATCCCGTGGAGTGATCTGACCTACTCGCTGGTTCCCAACGGGCGCACCCTGGATTACGCCTACGCCCAGCCCAACGACGATCGCACGCCGATCGGCATCGTAAAGCAGTCCTTCGTCGCCGGCCTCTATGCGCAGGGGCAAGCCACGGGCTACTACGCGCCGCCCGGCGCCGACCAAGAGCACGACCTGACCCGATGGTTCGCCGACACCAACGCCGGCGAACCCTATGAGTCCAACCCCGACCTCCCGTTCATCTTCGACCAGTTCGCCCGATACCGCAGCCCGTTTCACATGCTGGTTGGCGCCGCCGGGTCGCCGAGCGAGCCCCCCGCGCCGCTGCTGCTCTCCAACGGCTTCACCGACGACCTCTTCCCGGTCGACGAGACGGTGCGCTACTACAACTCGATGCGCGCCCTGTACCCGGGCGTGCCGGTGTCGCTGATGTACCTCGACTACGGGCACATGCGCGGCGCCAAAAAGGCGGCCGACGCGGCACGGCTGTCGGCCAACATCGTCGCCTGGTTTGACCACTACGTGCGCGGCGACGGTCCCGATCCGGGCCAGTACGTCCAGACCCTGACCCAGACCTGCCCCAAGTCGGCGCCCTCGGACGGACCGTTCACCACCGGCGACTGGCTGAGCCAGCACCCCGGGGCCCTGGTCCGCAACTTCCCCGACGCCCAGACCGTGCAGTCCGCCGGTGGCGACCCCAGCGTGGCCAAGGCGATCGACCCGGTGGCCAGCGGAGACGCGTGCGCCACGACCTCGGCCTCGGATGAGGCCGGCACGGCCAACTACCGGCTGCCCGGCGTTGTCGGGGGTGGATACACGATCGACGGAGCGCCGGTGGTCGCCGCCCAGATGGACATCACCGCCGACAACGCGGTCCACAGCGAAGTGGCCGCTCGCCTGTGGGACGTCGATCCGTCGGGCAACCAGACGCTCGTCGCGCGAGCCCTGTATCGCCCGGCCGCCAGCGGCCCGCAGGTCTTCCAGCTTCACCCCGGGGCCTGGCACTTCGCCGCCGGACACGTCCCCAAGCTTCAATTGCTGGGACGCGACGCCCCCTACGGGCGCGCCTCCAACGCGCCGTTTTCGCTCACGGTGAGCAACCTGACGGTGTTCCTGCTCACGCGCGAAACCAGCGGCAACGGCATCCAGTCGAACGTGCCGCTGCCGCTACCACCGGGCGCCACGGCGGTAGCCGGAGTAAAGACCGTCCCCCTGAGCACGGTGATCGCGCGGGCGAAGCCCAAGTGCAAGGCGGCCAAGCCGAAGAAGAAGCCCAAGAAGAAGAAGGCGCGTCGTCGCCGCAAGCACAAGCCATCTGCCAAGGCGCGCAGCAGCGCTCGCCGCCACGCCAAGCGCAAGCCGGCGCGCCACAAGCCGGCCGCCTGTACCCGGCGTCCCGCTCGGGCAAAGCCGCGGCCCCACCGACGCCGCAAGCACCCCAAGCGCCGCACGCACCGCTCGAGCGGCCGAAGCGCCCGATAGTCTGAGCCCGTGCGGATCGGACTCGTTCTCGGGGCCGGTGGCGTCCAGGGCGGGGCCTGGCTGACCGGCGGTCTGTACGCGCTGGCGACCGAAACGGGCTGGGACCCCGCCAGCGCGGACTACATCGTCGGGACCTCGGCCGGCTCGATGCTGGGGGCGCTCATAGCCAACGGCGTGCCGCCGTGGTTCATGGTCGCCCACTCGGCGGGGGAGCGCTTTGACGGGCTGCGCGACGCGCGCGGACGGCCCGCGGCCGAGGCCGACCGCTCCGGTGGAGCCGGCTACCGACTCGATGGCCTGCCCCGGCCCTGGCCCGGATCCTGGCGGCTGATGCTGTCGGCGGTCGTGCGCCCCAGTCCGCGCTCGCTGTCCGCTCTGATCGGCGGAAGCATGCCCCAGGGCTTGCTCTCGACCGCGCCGCTGAAGGACATCGTCCGCCGAGCCGTGCCCTCCGGATGGGCCAGGCACCCCAATCTGTGGATCGTCGCCTGCGACTACGCCACCGGACGGCGCACGGTGCTCGGTCGTCCCGACAGCCCCGAGGCCCACCTGTACGACGCCGTCGCCGCCTCGTGCGCGATCCCCGGGTTTTACCGACCGGTAACCATCGACGGCCGGCGCTACGTCGACGGAGGTCTGTGGTCGACGTCGAACCTGGACCTGCTCGCCAGAGAGCCCCTCGACGCCGTGATCTGCCTGAACCCCACGTCTTCGCTGCATCCTCCGCACGCTTGGAACCCGGTGGACCGCGTGGCCGGCGTCTTTCGCGACACTTCGGGTCGCACACTGGGGCGCGAGGCGCGGCTGCTGCGCGAGCAAGGCGTCCGCGTGGTCCTCGTCCAACCAACGCGCGAGGACCTCGACGCCATGGGGCCCAATCTCATGAGCCGTCGCAACCGGCACCAGGTGATCGAGGCGGCGACCCGCACCGTCGCCGAGCAGCTGCGGGCCGACGAGCACCGTGATGTGCTGGAGCGCCTGCCGCCGGGGCGACCGGAGCGGATTCGGCGGCCGTCCGGACCGGCATCGCGGTGGCCGTTGCGCGGCACGCCGGCGGAGCGCCGGGCGGCGAGCGGCTGAGAGCAGATCAGCCGAGCGCGATCAGCGCGCAACCTGGTTCTGGATCTCGAGCGCCTGCTGGTAAGTCGGGCGGTTGATCCACGGAGTCAGCGGCTGGGTGATCGCGCCGATGGCGCGAAAGCCGAGGTCGTCAAAGCACTTCTGGTCTCCGCCCATGCCGGCCGAGGCGCACTGCTGGTCGGCGTATAGCTTGGCCCGATCGACATCTAGCGCATGGGCCAGCGTGCTCAGGAGCATCGCCCGGCAGGCCGCGACCTTCCCGCCGCCGCAGTAGACCCGGTGGTAGGGCTGGAGCACCGCCGGGCGAGCGGCAGGTCGCCGGGCGGGGCGCTTGGGCTTGCGCCGCTTGCGCTTGGCGCGGGGGTGGCGCTTGGCGTCCTGCGCCGCGCTGCTCCGGTGCTTTGACCTACCCCGCGGGCGGGGGCGCCTGGCCGTCTTCTTCTTCCTCTTCTTCTTCGGGCACACGCGCACGGTCCTGCGCACCACGCGGCCGTGGCGTCGGAGCGCCCTGCCGTGACGGCGCACCGCCCGGCGCACGCGACGGCACCGAGGCTTGGCCTTGCCTTTGGCGGCGCCCGCCGGCGCGAGCAGATCGCGCAGGTCCTTTTGCACATAGCTGTACCAGCCGTTGTCGTAGGCCGACCCCAGATGGGCGCCGCCGTTGTTGGGAGGGTTGTCGATGTCGAACTGGTCGCGGAGCTGCTTGTAGAGCGATTCGCCCAGCGCGGGCTGGAACTCGCCCTGGACCATCAGCGGCCACCAGGCGTCGAGGATCGTGATCGCGTCGGAGTGGTCGTAGGGCGCGCTCGGGGTGGGAGCGCGGCGATGGGAGCCGTCCGCCACCCACGCCTTGAGCTTGCCCACCGCGTCGGCGAGCCTCGGGTCGGTCACCGGCGCTGTATCGATGACCTTGAGAACCCATGGCAGGTCCTTGTCGGCCCGCAGGTCGACCGTGCCGGCGTCCTCCATGTCGTTGACCAGGTCGGCGAGGGACATCCGGCGCCCGCCAGCGATGCTCGCGCGGATCCGGTCGTCGAGCGGCTGTGAGCGGTAGACCGGACCGTAGAAACCGTCGGCCGCGCCGAAGTCGAGGGCCTGCTTGTTGTTCCAGGAGGTGATGAACGACTGGTCGAGCACCTGGGGATGCTGGTCGATCGGGGTGTAGTCGGTGGTGTTGCGGGAGGGGTCAAACCCCCGCCACTCGTACTGGGCCCAGGCCGGCAGCAGCGGGTCCACCCGCGCGTCGCGCACCGGGTTGGCCCCCGAGTTCAGGTAGGCCACGTGGCGGCTGTCCACGTAGAACCAGTTGAACGTGTAGCCGATCTTGTAGGCCGCGCGCTGGAAGTCCTCTGGGGCGCGGATGCGGCCGGGATCGTTGAGCTCGAGAAAGCCCAGAGCCGAGTCGACCTCATGGTTGTAGGTCGTGCGCAGGCGGGTGTAGGCGACCGGCTTGCCGCCTGCCGTCGCGCGACCGATCACCGATCCGTAGCGCGTGCGCTGCACGGTGATCGTCTCGCTGCCCGGCGCGGTCATGTCGCCGGGGTTGGGCACCCAGGAGTTGGTGCGCGATACCGAGTCCATGGGCACGCACTGGCCGCGGAACAGGTAGGCGCTCGAGTCCTTGGTGGGGGGCGATCCGTCGAGGTTGCACAGCGGCACGGCGAAGTTGTCGGTGATCGCCTGGCCCGCCGAGGTGGCACTCCAGGCGTAGTCGCGCCCCCGCCCCAGCTCGACGTAGAAGTTGACCCCCGGGAAGGCGGCCCCGCGGGCGTCGATGCCCGGTCCGTGGAGGTCCTCCTCCATGAGGATCTCGGGCGACCAGTAGCCCACCTGCGGTCCCATCACGGCCACCGGATGGCCGGAGGTGGTGTGGGCTCCGGACACCAGCAGCGCGTTGGACATGTCGCCCGGGAACGCCAGCAAGCCGCCTAGGGTTCCGCCGCGACGGCGCGCCGCGGCCGGACCGACCGGGCCGCCCGAGCCGCTGGCCGCGGTGACCTCCGAGGGCCGGGTCAACGAGTTGGCGTCGGGCAGGGCCAGGCTGTTGGGATCGGGGTGCTTGGGGGTGAGCCCGAACGGGAACGACCCGCGCTGGACGGTCGTCGGCGCCTCGGGGTCGTTGGGCTCTCGCCAGTCGCGCCACAGCACCGAGCCGGCGCCGGCGCCGAAGCGCGCCTGAAAGCTCTGCAGGATCTGACCCCAGCTGAGCTGGTCGCCGCCGCCGTTGCCCAGCGCCGCCCCGATCAGCGACGCCTCGGCGATCAGGTCGGCGGGCGTGAAGGGGCCGGGGCCCTGGGGGCGACCGATGGCCGCGTATTCGGCCGGCATCTTCTGGCCGGTGAGGTCGAGCTTGGCGTCGGTGACGTACTGGTTGAGCCCGGCGACGAAGTTCTCACCGTCGTCGTGGACCTGCTGGCCCTCGACGCCGTATTCGGCGGGCAGGGCGTCGAACTGGGCCTGCAGCTCGGCGTCGGAATAGGGCGCGTCGGCAAGCTGGCTGCGATCCATCGCCACATTGGATCCACCGGCGAACGAGGAGAGCTGCGCCTTGCCCGCGTTGCGCAGCACGTCGATGAAGAAGAGGCGGTCCTCGCCGGCCACGTAGCCGGCGCCGAACATCACGCCGGCACGGGTGGTGCCGTAGACATGCGGCACGCCGAAGGACTTGTCGCGCACGATCGTCACGTCGGCGCGCGGTGAGTAGGTGCGCTCCACGTTGCCCGGCGCGACGCCGAAGCTCGAGTCCTTGTAGTACTTGCCTAGATCCGCCGCCGGCATGTGGGGCGCGGCGAAGAGCAGGTCGCGGTACATGGCCAGCTGATCGTCGTTGTGCGCCGGGCGGGTGCCGCCGGTCTCGAACTGGGCCAGGCTCAGGGCGTTGTCGAGACCGTTGGTGCCCGGCGGGAGGATGTCGTGGAAGCCCAGCCCGTCGTCCTGCTGGTAGGCGCCCCCCTCGGCCGACGCCCCGGCGGGCACGGCCAGCGTGCCAATCGCCACGACACAGACCGCCGCCGCGGCGACGACCCTCCTCCGTACCTTGCCCGCGGCCATCACACCCCTTCCCGGCGCCGATCCTCGTCGCCGGACGCTACCGCGCCCGGCCCCCGGCTGCGCCGACGCCGGCTACCGTGTGGCCATGCGCCCCGCCCGCCTGTTCGCCGCCGCGGCGCTGGCCGCCGGCGCGGCGGCCGTGGTGGCGCTCGATCCGTTCAGCTCGGCGGCCGGCCCGGCCCCGCGTGGCGCCACTGTCCCCGCCCACTGGAGCACGTTCTCCCACCTCCGCCTGGTCGTGGACCTCAGCGCGCCGCGGCCGGACGGGCGCCTGGTGGTGGCGTATGACGGCCGGCTCGGGCTGCTCGACCCGCGCGGCGGGTTGGCGTCGTTCGCCGCCGGGCCCGGCGGCTACCGAACCCCGACCGGCCCCGAGCCCTACATCGCCCTCTCCCCGCGCCGGGCCGGCCGCTGTGGCTACGGGCGCAACGCGGTCTACGCGCTCGAGCCGAAGGGTCCCTCGGTGGTGAGGGTGACGGCGACTGGGCACGCGGGCGTGTTCGCGCGCCTGCCGGCGGGATCGTTCCCCAACGGGATCGCGTTCGATACCACCGGGCGCTTCGGCCGGCGGTTGCTGGTCACCGCGGCCAAGGGGTCCAAGACGTCGGTGTTGGCGATCGACTGCCGCGGGCGCGGGCGCACGGTCACCTCCTCGGCCCCGCGGCTGGAGGGAGGGATCGCCATCGCCCCCGCGGGCTTCGGCGCCCACGGCGGCGAGCTGATCGCCCCCGACGAGCACGGCGGGAGCGTGCTGGCCATCTCTCCGTCGGGTCGGGCGTCGGTGCTGGTCGCCTCGGGCCTGCCCGCCGGGGGCGACACCGGCGTGGAGAGCGCCGGGTTCGTGCCCAAGACCCTGGGTCGGCTCGTGGACGGCTATCTCGCCGACCGCTCTTCTCCGGGCAGCCCGACCGCCGGCACCGACAGCGTGCTCGTCCTGCGGGGTCCCGACCTGCTGCGGGCCGGGGTGCGCGGCGGTGACCTGCTGGTGGCCACCGAGGCCGGGGCGAGGACGATCGACGTGCGCTGCGCCAGGCGTCGTCCCTGCCGGGTACACGAGGTCGCCGATGGCCCGGCGGCCGCCCACGCCGAGGGCCACATCTCCTTCGCCCGCCGGCGCTAGGCGGGCCGCTTCTCGCCTACCTCCTTCGCTCAGGGCCGCGCTCGGTGCGATGGAGCGCTTCGTACGCCACGCTTGCCCCGGCCGCGAGGATCGCCTTGTGAACGAGATCGGTGCAGAGCTCTTGCCCGGTCCAGGCCCACGGCGGGTCGGTGCTGCGAAGGAGGACGAGGGCGCCGTAGCTCGTCGTGACCAGCAAGGCAAACGTACCGAGGACCGCGCGCGTTCCGTCGGTTCCGGTGAGCCCGACGATGCCCCGCATCGTGCCCGACGTGGCGCCGAACAGAGCCTGGGCGAGCGCATTCAGGCGCCTGGTTCCTGCCCGCCCTTGCGGTCTGACCCGTAGAAGCTCCGCCATCGCCGAGGCCGGCAGGTAGCGCGGGTTGTGGCCGGTGAGGCGCCTTTGGAGCCGTTGAATCCCGGACATTGCGGCGGTGCCGGCCAGGCCCGCGGCTATTCCCCCGGCGAGCGTCGAGACCCGCGCCCGGGACCGGTTGTCCAGCTCGCTCTCCGGCATGGTCGTCTCCAGCACGGAAAACGCTTGCGCGGCTCAGCGCGCCTTGGCGTGGCGTGGTCGGTCTGCGGCGGCGGCCGAGTCCACCGGTGCCGAGCTCTCGGCGAGCGTTTGCAGCCCGGTCATGAAGATCTGAAGCATGGTGGCGAACAGGTCGTCGGTCACCAGTTCGGGTTCGAGCAGCCCCTCGAGCGCCACCCCGTTGGCCATGGCGAACGTCATGAGCGCGATCTGGTCCGAGCTCACGGGCGGCGGGCCGCCGAGGTCCTCGGCCCGGCGACGGTAGATGTCGGCGATGTGCTCGCGCAGAGAGCGGTAACGGGTGACCAGCTCCTCGCGAAATTCCTGGTTGCGGGCGGCGTAGGCGGTGAACTCGAAGAACAGCCGGTTCCACTCGGGGTCGGCCGCCATGTTGCGGGCGAAGTCAAGGCCCGCTTGGCGCGCCTGGGCCACCGGCTCGCCCGAGTCCGAAGTGGCCGCGTCGAGCTGGCGCATGCGCTCGGCGAAACGCTCGTCGAGCATCGACAAGAACAGCTCCTCCTTGGAGCGGAAGTTGGCATAGAAAGCGCCTTTGGTAAAGCCGGCGCTCTGGGCGACCTCGTCGATCGAGGCCTGCTGGAGACCGTGCTTGGAGCACACCTTGCCCGCGGCCTCCATGAGCAGCCGGCGCGTCTTGGCCTGCATCTCCTTGCGGGTCAGGCGGCGCGCCATCAGGCCGCCACCTTCTCCCCGGCAGGCGCCACGGCATCGCCGACGACTACCTCGGCGCCGCGCTCGGGGACGAACGTGATAGCGCGCCGCCGCACGTGCTCGGCGCGCGGGTCGGCCGGGGCCAGCGACGCGCTGGCGGCCAGCGTCTGCAGAACCGTCTTCATCTCGAACATGGCGAAGCTGCCGCCCAGACAGCGCCGCACGCCGCCCCCGAACGGGATCCACGTGTAGGTGCCCGCCGGCTGCTCGAGGAAGCGCTCGGGGCGAAACGCGCCGGGGTCGGGATAGACCTCGGGCCGGCGGTGCATGAGGTAGATGCAGCAGGCCACGGTGGTGCCAGCGGGCAGCTCGTGACCGGCAATGGCCACCGGCTCGGTTAGGCGACGAACCACGAGCGGCAGGATCGGCCGCAGGCGCAGGGTTTCCTTGGCCACCGCGTCGACGTACTCGTCGCCGCCGGCGAGCGCCTCCGTGCGCAGGCGCTCGAGCTTATGGGGGTGGCGCACCAGCCGCTCGAGCGCCCAGGACAGCGCGCTGGCGGTGGTCTCGTGGCCGGCCACCAGCAAGGTCATCAGCTCGTCGCGCAGTTCGGCATCGGTCATCGGGCTGCCGTCCTCGTGCCGGGCTCCGAGCAGCATCGACAGAATGTCATCGCGCTCCTGGAGGTCGGGCGCCTCGCGGCGCCGCCGGATCTCGTCGTAGATGACCGCGTCCACTCGTCCCAGCGCGCGGCGAAACGGCGCCGTGCCCACCCCGCGCTCGGGACCGAGGAGCACCAGAACCGCCCACACGCGGGGGTTGCTGGTGGCGTCCAGAAATGCCCGCAGCCGCCGGCGCAGCTCCTCGAGGCGGTCGGCCTCGCGCACCCCGAACACGGCGCGCATGATCACCTCGAGCGTGAGCGCCTGCATGCGCGGGGCCAGCGCCACGGCCTCGCGCCGCGGCCAGAGGGAGAGCTCGCGAGAGGCGACGTCGGCGATCAGCTCGCGGTAGCGGTGCATGCGCTCGCCGTGGAAGGCGGGCAGCATCAGCTTGCGCTGGACCATGTGCGGACGCTCGTCGAGCACCAGCACGGAGTGCGAGCCGAGCACCGGCGCCAGGATCGAGTTGGCCTCGCCGGCGTGAAAGACCTCGGGCGACCCGGTGAAGATCTGCTTGACCGCCTCGGGGTGAGAGAACAGCACCCAGGTTCCCTCGTGCATCAGGCGCATGGTGAACACGTCGCCGTAGCGCATGCGACATGACTCCAGGTAGGCGGTCGGGCGCTTGACCCACCTGACGGTCTGCATCGCCCGGGGAAGACGAGGGCCGGGAGGAAGGCTCGCCCGGCTCATGGCGCCCACCGCGAGGGGGGTAGGGGAGGGGAGAGGGAGCTGCTGGGGCAGCTCAGGTTGACCACGGCGCGCCGGGCCGAGGCCGACAGGCGCCGTCCGGCGCCCACGGCGGCCGCGGCGACCCAACGCCGGAGGCCGGGCGCGAGGGCGCGGATGCCCGCCAGCCCGGTCGCTGGCGCCCGGCCCAGGGCCACATGGGCACCGACGGGGCGGGTGACGTTCTTGAGCCAATGCAGGCGCTCCTCGCCCCACGTGATGCCCCGCAGGCGCTCGGCGCCCCGGCGCGTTTGGTCGGAGACCAGCACCTCGCCGCCGCCGGCGGCCGAGCACAGCCGGGCGGCGACGTTGACCGTGGCCCCGTACCAGTCGCCGTCGGAGTGGATCGCCGGGCCGGTGTGCACGCCGACGCGCACCGGCGGCAGGGCGGGGGCGGCGCCGAGCTCGTCGACGATCTGCACGCCCAGGCGGATCGCCGCGCCCGCTTCCGGGCAGCGGAGCATCATCGCGTCGCCGATCGTCTTTATCTCCTCGGCGCCGTAGGGGGCGAGCAGCGGCCGCACCGCCGAGTACAGGCCCGCCGCCACCTCGGCTGCGCGCTGGTCGCCCTGCTCGTCGGCCAGCGCGGTGAAGCCGACCAGGTCGCAGAACAGGAAGGTAGAGCTGGTAGTAGTCGCCTCCACGCATACGCAACGGTATCTGGATACCGAGCGGTATGTCAAGTTCGGGCGGGCGGGCGGGCGCGGGCCGGGGCGACCGTCTAGATGCTGCCGGCGAGCTGGATGTGGTCGGCCTCGGCGGCGCCGCCGAATGGCCGGGTGAGGCCAAAGCGGTTGAGCACCGACTCGGGGACCCCTTCGACGCCCGGCGTATCGGAGGCCTCTCCCCGCGTGTGCGGGTCGTCGGCAAAGCCGCCCACGGCCACCGAGTGTCCTGGGCTGCGGTAGCCGGAGATCCCGATCAGGTGGAGGCCCAGGGCCCGGCCCAGGGCGTCCAGGCGCGTGGCGATCTCGGGCTCCGAGCCGACCGTGTAGCTGGTGCCGGGCGCGGGGAAGAAACCCGAGTTGCCGTCGTGGGCGCCGGTGAAGGACAGGCCGCCGCTGGCGTCGAGCCCCAGCCGCGAGAGCTGGCGCTCGAGCCGCTTGGCGGTGCGATTGAGCCGCCGCAGACGAGACCGCTTGGCCGTCCGCGAGCGCACGAGCCCGTGCTGGCGCTCGAGCAAAGCGATGTGCAGCCGAGCTACCTCGTCGCGCTGGATGAGCTTGGCCGCGGTGATGCGGTGCTGGCGCGCCTCGAGTCCGGCTAGGCGCGTGGCCTGGACCGCCAGCTCCTGCGAACGTAGGCGCACCCGCACGATCGCCGCGGCGTTTTCCCGCGAGACCCGTTTGAGGTCATCGACGCGCTCGAGCAGGTCGGCGAAGCCCCGGCTCTCCACCGCCACGGTGACCACGTCGGGTGGGGGCGCCTCGTAGGAGGCGATCAGCTGCTGGGCCAGCGCCCGACGGTCGCGCACCAGCGCCGCGCCCAGCGCCACCACGTGCGTGCGGGCGTAGTCGAGCTGGCCGCGCAGCGCGTCGAGCTGGGCCTGCTCGACGTTCAGGCTCTGCTGCAGGGCGCTCAATCGCGCCCGGGCCAGGCCGATGCGCCCGTTGAAGCCCTCGATCCGCTGCGTCTCGTGCTCGATGGCGCCGCGCAGGGACTGAGCCTGCTGGCGAGCGCTGGTAAAGCGGCTGATGACGTCGCCGCTGCCGGCGGCGGGCACCGCTGCGACGGCGCCGACGGCGAGGACCGCGGCGCTGGCGGGGCGGCCCAAGACGGAAAGGAGGCGGACGTGGTGGCGCATGACGGGCGGTCGCCGGTCCCCCGCCGCGTCGGGGGGCGGTCCGGTGCGACGGTGGACTTCCACCCGCCCACCGTGGGGGGCCGGGCGCGGGCAAGGTAACGCCGGCCTCGCGCGCTGGCCGCAACTTCCTGCCCGTGCACGGGGAGTTGCACGTCCGGCGCTCAGACGTCACCGCGGCGAGGCGCCCGGCGGCGATTAGCACGCCCCGAAATCGGGCAGTACCGGGCTGGCAGCAACGGCCGCTCGCTGGGTCTGCAAACGAGGCCCGGTCAGCGAAAGAAATCACCATCGCCACGGCAACGTCCCCCCCTCGCATCCGCCGCGGCTCGTTCTCTCACGAGGCTTTGCTCTACACGGGCCGCGAGGGCTTCCTCACCGGCACCCTGCCCTTCATCCGCGAGGGCCTCGACGCCGGCGAGCCCGTCCTGGTGGCCGCGCCGGGCGAGCGTCTCGCCTGGATCGAAGCGGAGCTAGGACCCGACACCGCCCGCATCCTCCTGCTCGACATGGCCCGGATCGGGCGCAATCCGGCGCGCATCATCTCGGAATGGCGCGCGTTCCTCGCCCAGCACGGCGATGGGGATTTGCCGGTGCGGGGGGTCGGCGAGCCCGCCTGGGCCGAGCGCAGCGACGAGGAGCTCCTCGAGTGCGCCCGCCACGAAGCCCTGCTCAATCTGGCGTTTCGCGACGCGCCACGGTTTCGTCTGCTCTGCCCCTACGACGTAGCGTCACTGGACCGCCGCGCCGTGCGCCGCGCGTGCGCCACGCATCCCATCATCTGGGAGAACGGGGCGCCGCGCGAGAGCGCGTCCTACCTGGACCCGCTCGGTGCGCTCGCGCGGTTCGACGGCGAGCTGGCGCCGCCGCCGGCCGACGCCTGGCGGGTGGGCTTCGGTCCCCACGACGTGGGGATGATCCGGCGGCTGATCTCCGGTGGCGCTCGGGGAATGGGCATCCCGTCTGAGCGCGCCAACGACCTGGTGCTCGCGGTAAGCGAGATCGCTTCCAACAGCATCCTGCACGGCGGCGGGCGAGGTGACCTGCTCGTCTGGCGACGCGGCCCGCGACTCGTCTGCGAGATACGGGACCGCGGACGCATCGGCGACCCGCTGGTGGGACGTAGCCGGCCTTCGCCGGAGCAGCTCGGCGGTCGCGGGGTGTGGCTGGCCAACGAGGTGTGTGACCTCGTGCAGCTCCGCACGGGGGCCGGGGGGACCGTGGTCCGGCTGTCGCTGGGCTCTCGCTGACGGCGCTAGGTCCGCCTGGTCCCGGCTGGCCGCGGGCGCTAGGCGGGCTCGGCCAAGACGTGGACCTGCTCGCCGGCCTGGCTCGGTGCTTGCGGGCCATCGAGGTTGGTGATCCGGTAACCCGCCTGGGCCAGCAGCTCGCACACGGCCTGGTTCTTTCCGTGCATCTCGACGACGAGCGCTGGGCGGTGGACGGCCAGGATCGTGCCCATGCCCTCGAGCACGTCGAGCTCGGCTCCTTCGACGTCTATCTTGATCACCTGGGGCGGCGGGGCTTCACCGGAGGCGACCAGATCATCCAGGGCGACTCCGCGCACGATCATGCGCCGGCGCTCGTGCGGATGCTCGCCCACCGAGGCCAGCCGGGTCCATAGGCTGTCCTCGACGCCGATGACCTCGACGGGCGCCGACCTCGAAGTGGCGGCCGCCTCGATGACCAGCCAGCCACACAGCTGGTTCAGGCGCATGTGGGCGTGGAGCGCGCGCACGTTGGCCGCCTCGGGCTCGACGCTCACCACGTGTCCGCCGCGGCCGACCAGCCGCGCCGCGGCCAGGCCCGTGATGCCGATGTTGGCTCCGATGTCATAGAAGACGTCGCCGGACCTCAGCGTGCGACGAAGGGCTTCCTGGACCGTCGGCTCGTGCACGCCGCGCACCATGGCGTAGGTCTGGGCGCCGCCCAGGTCCAGGTGCGCGGTGGAGAGCAACATCCCCTCGGCCAGTCCGAAGGGGATACGCAGGTGCCCGCGCGAGAGGAGCGGGTCCAAGAGGCTCAGGTGGCCCCGTCTCTGCCAGCTCCGCCGGGTCTCGACGGAGAGCTTTCGCGTCAGCCCCCAAACGACGATGTCGGCCGGCGCCAGGAGCGCCTCGCGGAGGCGCTGGACCAGGCGCAGGTAGTGCCACTTGACCAGCCACAGCACGTGGGCCTCGATGCGGACGCCGAGAATCGCCACCCCCGCCTTGGGGCGTCGAGCGGTCCGGCTCACCCCGAAAGCCCGGCGAGTCGGGCCAGGAGCGGGCCGCGCTGGCGCATCGGCGAAAGTCTTCCAGGCGCTGACCGGCGGCGGGGGAGGGGCCGACCGATCCCTCGCCGGGGCCCGCCAACTCGGGCTGACAGCGTGTCGAAAGCTGCGAGAATGGGACCGCCCGGGGCATAGCCCAGCCCCACCCCTGACCTCTGGAGGATCACGTGCCGTCTCTTCTCGACCTGACCCAGCAAGGCGACGTCGCGACCATCACCGACGAGTCCAAGCTGGGCTCGGTGACGCTCATGGATCCCCAGGAGCTCTATCGGCTCTGGGAGCGCCAGCAGTGGCAGTCGGGCGTGATCGACTTCAGCCAGGACCGGCGCGACTG
Source organism: Actinomycetota bacterium (assembly GCA_005883215.1). Classification (GTDB taxonomy): domain Bacteria; phylum Actinomycetota; class Thermoleophilia; order Solirubrobacterales; family Solirubrobacteraceae; genus AC-64. The sequence continues at coordinate 171,594 of VAYS01000002.1, read as the reverse complement.
GGAGGAAATGAGCGAGGAGCAGCGCCAGGAGATGATGTACGGCCTGTCGGCGTTCTTCGTGGGCGAGGAGCGGGTGGCCACCCAGTTCAGCGGACTGGTGATGGCGTATGACAGCCAGCACGAGGAGGCGTTCCTGTGCACCCAGCAGGTCGACGAGGCGCGCCACGCCCAGCACTTCAACAACCTCTACGAGCAGGTTCTCCAGTACGACGGGACCTACGAGCAGCGTTTGGATGCCGCCCGCACAGACCTCAATGACGCCTACCGAGTGCTGTTCGACGAGCACCTGGTAGAGGTCAACCAAACCCTGATCGAGAACCCGCGCGACCTCGAGGCCAAGGTCGACTACATCGTCACCTACCACATGGTCATCGAGGGAATGCTCGCCCTGACCGGGCAGTACTTCCAGACCGACTACATGGAAAAGAATGGGATCCTGCCCGGCCACCTCGAAGGCTTCAGGAAAATCGCCCGCGACGAGCATCGGCACGTGGCCTACGGCACCTGGTACCTCCAGCAGAAGTGCAAGGACCCCGGGCTCGCCCGGCGCGCCCAGGACAAGCTCGCCGAGACGCTCCCGGCCGCCGCCGGCGTGCTGGTACCCCCCGGCTACACCCTGGGCGAGGACTTCACCTACATGGGCTACACGTCCCAGGAGCAGAACGAGTTCGCCTACACCGCCCTGTCGCGGCGGCTGAAGGTGATCGGCCTGGGCCTGCCCGCGGTCGCGGCCTAGGCGCCCCCGCGACCTGGCGATGCCCGGCGGCGACCTGGACCGCCTGGCCAGGGGATTCTTCGGCGCCTACGGCGAAGGCGATCTCGAGACCATGAGATCGCTGTTGGCCGAGGACGCGGTGAGCTACATCACCAACGCCGAGGGCGGGGTCGATCGGGTGCACGGGCACGAGGGGTTCATGGCGCGGTTGCCCGACCCGGCCGGGGCGCGGCTGAAGACGGCAATCACTCAGGTCGTGGTGATCGACGACGAGCGCGTGATGACGATGATCGAGATCCAGGCCGAGCGGCGGGGTAGGACCCTGCACAACTTCGCCGCCTTCCTGGCCCGGGTCCTCGACGACCAGATTGCCGAGCTCTGGATGGTGGACGCCAAGCCGGCCTACAGCGACGAGTTCTGGTCCTAGCCAAACCGCCGCCCCCATCGGGCACGGCCGGGCCGAGCTCGGCCCACTAGCCTGTGGGCTCGATGACCGAGCGGGAGTTCGCGGGCCGGGTCGCGCTGATCACCGGCGGCAGCGGCGGGATCGGCGCTGAGCTGAGCCGCCGGCTCGCCGCGGCGGGCGCCGCCGTGGCGGTTCATTACGCCGCCAACCGCGGGGCGGCCGAGGACGTCGTCGCCGACATCGCCGGCAGCGGTGGTCGCGCCACCGCCATCGGTGCCGACCTGCGCGCGGCCGACACCGCCGAGCAGCTGGTGGGCAGCGTCGAGCGCGAGCTCGGGCCGGTGGACGTGCTTGCCGCCAACGCCGGGCTCAGCCGGCCGGCGTCCTGGGAGGACGTGGACGCGGCGGCGTTCGATGAAACGCTGGCCGTGAACCTTCGTGCGCCCTACCTGCTAGCCCGCCGCAGCCTCCCCGGCATGCGCGAGCGCCGATTCGGGCGGATACTCTTCACCTCGTCGGTGGCCGGACTGACGGGCGGGATCGTGGGCCCTCACTACGCCTCGTCGAAGGCCGGCCTGCACGGCCTGGCACATTTCCTGGCCGCCCGCGTCGCCGCCGACGGCGTGACCGTCAACGCGATCGCCCCCGCTCTGATCGAGCAGACGGGGATGCTGCCCGGAGATCCCGGTGCGCTCTCAGAGCGCGTCCCGGTGGGGCGACTGGGCCGGCCTGGGGAAGTGGCCGACCTGGCGATGGCGGTGCTGCGCAACGGCTACGTCACCAACCAGGTGATCAGCGTGGATGGCGGAATCCACCCGCGCTGAATCCATGCCACCATGCCGGCCATGGATACGCAGACCATCGATCAGGAATATCAGCAGCTCCAGCAGGAATTCCAGGACGTCGCCCAGTCCGTGCAGACCTTGGCGCAAAAGCTCCAGGCTGCCCAGCAGGCGGGCAACGCCGAGGCCAAGGACTGGCTCCTGGACCTCAAGCAGGTCGCCCTGGACATCAAGGACGAGCAGGTGCAGATCAACGCGCTGCTGCAGGCGATCCACGGCTTCGTGGCCAACCAGGCCAACCAGATGGCCACGGCCCCTCCACCGCCCCAGCAGATCCAGCAGGCTCCGCAGCCGGGCGGGATGTTCGGCGGCTTCCTCCACGGCGGCTTTGGGCAGTCGATGGCCACCGGCCTGGGCATGGGCGCCGGGATCGGCATGGGGGAGGGGCTGGTCGACGACATCTTCGGCTGATCGGCAAACGCCACGGCGCAGCCGCTCGCCGGCGCCGGCGAGCGGCTCAGAGCTCGCCACGGCCCGACGCTGGCTAACCGTGCTCTATGACGCCGAGTGCGCCCTGTGCGTGACGATGATGGGGGCGCTGCTGACGCTCGACCGTCGCGCGCGGCTTCAGCCGGTTGCGCTCCAGAGCCAGGAGGGCGCCGATCTGCTCTGGGATCTGCCCCCGGCCGCTCGCATGGCCAGCCTCCATGTCGTCGCTAAGGGGGGGCGGCGGACCTCGGCCGGACGCGCCCTGGCCCAGGTTCTCGAGGCCATCCCGGGCCTGTCCCTCGCCGGTGCACTGCTGCGCCGGCGTCCCGCACTCGCCGAGCTCGCCTACGCGGCGGTAGCCCGGCACCGCGGCGTTCTCGGACGCGCCATCCCCATGGCTGCCAAGCGGTGGGGCGGGCGCCAGATCCGGGCTCGGTCCAACCGTCCTAGGCGACCTTGAGGACGAGCTTGCCGGTGTTCTGGCCCTTGAACAGGCGCAGAAGCGTGTCGGGAAAGCTCTCCAGTCCCTCGGCGACGTCCTCGCGCGATTTGATCTTGCCGGCCGCCAGCCATTCCGCCATCTCGCGAGCTCCTTCGGCGTAGCGGTCCCCGTAGTCGCTGACCACGAACCCGGTCATCGTCGCGTGGTTGACCAGCAGCGAGAGGTAGTTCGACGGGCCCGTCATGGCGTCCGTGGCGTTGTACTGCGAGATCGCGCCGCAGATCACGACTCGGCCGTGGCGGGCCAGGTGCGCCAGGGCCGCGTCGAGGATGTCACCGCCGACGTTGTCGAAGTAGACATCGATGCCCTGGGGACAGTGCTCGCCCAGCGCCGCCTCGACTTGCTCGGCCTTGTAGTCGATGGCCGCGTCGAAGCCCAGCTCGTCGACGATATGACGACACTTCTCTGATCCGCCGGCGATGCCTACCGCGTGGGCGCCCTTGAGCTTGGCGAGCTGGCCCACCATTCCGCCCACCGCGCCGGCGGCGCCCGAGACCACTACCATCTCGCCGTTCTTCGGCTGCCCGATGTCCAGCAGCCCGAAGTAGGCGGTCATGCCAGGCATGCCGAGGGTGCCGAGGTACACCGGCAGGGGCGCGAGCTCGGTATCGACCTTGGTGACGGCGTTGCCGTGAGTGACGGTGTATTCCTGGACGCCGAGCAGACCGGTGACCGCGTCGCCGCGAGCGAGGTCCGCATTGTTGGATGCGACGACCTCGCCGGCGCCCAGCGCGCGCATCACCTCGCCGATCTGGACCGGCGCGATGTAGGACCTGCCTTCGTTCATCCACCCACGCATCGCCGGATCCAGGGAGATGAACTGGTTCTTGACGACTACCTCGCCCTCACCGGGGTCCGGCACCGGCTCCTGGGTGAGGTTCCAATCGCTCGGCTGGGGAAGTCCGACCGGTCGGGCGGCGAGCCGGAACTGGCGGTTGACGGTGTCCATGGCGATCCCCTTTTTGAGTTTGAGTTTGAGTTTGAGTTTGGGTTTGGCTGGCACCCCCGGCGGGGTGGGTACTCAGCTCGTCTGGCGGAGCGTCCGGGCCGAGCATAAGCGTCGGGTCCAGCTCGCATCCAGCGCTGGCCTTGTCCATCATTCCGACCACCAGTCCGGGATGATCTCGCCATCGCCCGCGTGGCGTGCCCCGAAGGCGAGCAGCTCCATCCCGTCCGGACCCGCTTCGAACTGACGAATCACCCCCGGCGCTACACGTAGGGCGTCGAGCTCTTCGACGCTCACGATGTCGTCGTCGAGCTTTACTCGCCCGGCGCCGGCGAGGACGACGTAGACCTCCTCAGCCTGGTCGTGCTTATGGGCAAAGGCCTGGCGCCGGCCGGGCTTGACTCGGTGATAGCTGAACCCCGTGTCCTCGCATTCGAGGGCTTGGTAGGCGAAGCGCGCCTCCTGGACCTCGGACATCCCGAACCGAACCGCAGAGTCCTCGACCTGGGGGAGCTGCTTGATGGTGTATGGGGCGGACAGGGAGAGACCTCCAACCTTTCTCGACGGCGATAGGTCGCCAAGTATGGCCGGGCTCAAGCGGCGGGGCGGCGCGGGCGGGTGCTCGAAGCGCCCGGCCGGGGAGCGCCCCGGGCCCACCCCTAAACCCAGGCTAAGTATCGCCGTCGACGCGTTTCGGCGGCCCAGACCCGGGGGATGTCAACAGGAGGCCGCTCGCGACGATCCACGATGCCTTTTTTGGCGAGAGGAGGAAGGCATGCAGGATCAGGCGGTGGGGACTAGGGACCGCTCGGTGTTTGGTGGGGAGGAGGGGGTCTTGCTCACGGGAGCGACGGGCTTCGTGGGGATGGAGCTGCTCGCGAGGTTTCTCGAGCGCACGCGCCGGACGGTCTACGCGCTCGTCAGGGCCGGCGACGAGCGCCACGCCAGGGAGCGGCTGCGCGCGACGGTGGCCTCGCTCGTTGGCGACCCGTGCGCCTACGAGGACCGGATCGTTGCCGTGCCCGGCGACGTGACCCACCCGGCGCTGGGCCTGGGGTCGCTCGACTGGCTCGCCGACGAGGTGACCGACATCATCCACGGCGCGGCATCGGTGTCGTTCGAGCTTGGCCTCCCCGAGTCGCGCTCGATCAACGTCGAGGGCACGCGGCGCATGCTCGAGCTGGCGGCGCTCGGTGCGCGGCGGGGGTGGCTGCGCTCGTTCTCATACATCTCGACCGCGTACGTGGCGGGCGAGCACGCCGGAAGCTTCGACGAGGGGGATTTCGATGTTGGGCAGACGTTTCGCAACGCCTACGAATGCTCGAAGTTCGAAGCCGAGCGGCTGGTCCGGGAGCGTCTCGGCGAGTTGCCGATCAGCATCTTTCGTCCGAGCATCATCGTCGGCGATCGCCGCAGCGGATGGACGCAAACCTTCAATGTCCTCTACGGACCGCTTCGCGCGTTTGCGCGCGGCGCTTACGCCGCCGTCCCCGCGCGGCGGACGGCGCCGGTGGATGTGGTCTCGGTGGACTACGTGGCCGACGCCATCTTCGCCCTCGCCCACCGCCGGCCGGGCGACGGGCGCACCTACCACCTGACGGCGAGCGACGACGCGGCTACCGTCGGGGAGCTGATCGACCTCGCCGCCGAGCGCTTTGAGCGCCGGCCGCCGGTGACTGTGCCGCCGAGCCTCTATCGACGGCTCGTGCATCCGGTCACCGTGCGGACGGGCGCGGCACGGCGCCGCCGGACGCTGAGGCGCAGCGAGGTGTACTTCCCGTACTTCGAGATCGACACCTGGTTCGAAGATCGCGCCACCCGCTCGACGCTCGCACAGCAGGGCATTCGACCCGCCCCGCTGGCCGACTATTTCAATCGCCTGGTCGACTTTGCCCTGCGCGCCGATTGGGGTCGGCGACCGATCTCCCGCCACACGGCTCGCAAGCAGGCTCGCGCACACTGAGGGCCACGGCGCGGTCCGGTAGCCCGCCCACCGCCCCGATGGCCCAACCGCTGGCACGAGCTGGCCGGATGCTCGGCGCGCCGATAGGGTGAGGTCGTGGCGACCTGGATCTTCGAACCCGGCCATACCGAGGCTGAGTTTCGGGCCCGGCACATGATGGTTACCTGGGTCCGGGGCTTGTTCAAGGACATCCATGGCACCCTCGAGCTGGACTGGGAGCGGTGCTTGAGTGCGACGTTCGAGGGCGAGATCGATGCGGCGCGGATCTGGACCGGTGAGCCCGACCGCGACGTCCACCTCCGTAGCGCGGACTTCCTCGATGTCGAGCATCACCCCAAGATCACGTTCAGCGGAAGATTCGTCGAGCGCACCGGTGACACCCACTTCCAGGTCAGCGTCGAGCTCACGATCCGCGGCGTGACGCAGACCGTTCCTCTCGATCTCGCCTACCTCGGTGAGTGGAGGACCCCGTTTTGGGTCGGCGACGAGAACCGGGGCGACCTGCGTCGGATCGGATTCGAGGCCACCGGTCACATCAACCGGCACGACTTTGGCGTCTCCTGGCAGGATGAGCTTCCCGGTGGGGGAGTGGTGGTCGGCAACGAGATCGGCCTAACCCTCGACGTCGAGGCGATCCTGCTCGACGACCTCGAGCGCACCGGGGCGATCGAGTACTACCGATCTGCCCAGCAGACGCCGGACTGACGAGCGAAGGACACGAGCATGGCCAACAGATGCGACCGGAACCCAGCACTTCGCTGGGCGGCGGACGTCGAGGGGCAGGGGAGCCGGATATGAGCCCGCCAGAGGGCCGCTCGATGGTTGAGGTGGTGGTTCTGGGGGACAAGAACCAGCCCCTCGAGGCGATGCTGGGGGCGTTCGCCGAAGGGGTGGCGGAAGGGGGCGCCGAGATATCGGTCAGCGCTCTCGATCGGGCTATGCGTCGCGAAGAGGCCTCCCGGATTGTCAGCCGGGTGCGGGCAGCCGCCGGCGTGGTCCTGGCCGCCGAATGCGACGGCCCGCGCGCGACCGAACATCTCGAGGCTCTGCGCGACGCGGCGCGGGCTATGACGAGCGAACAGGACCTCATCGGTCTGTTTGGCCACTCGGTGGGGTCATCGCTCGTCGCGCTGCCGATCGGGGACGAGCGGGCGCGCGAAGCGGTGCACGTACTCAATTCCCAGCTCTATGACATGGGCGCGTTGATCGTGTCCCCAGGCTTCGGCGCGCGGGCGGTCAACCCCTGGTATGACAACCGCCCAGGAGGGGTGGACAAGGCGGGCGTCGTGGCGGCCACCAACGCCAAGGCTCTGCACCGCCACGGACGGCGCCTCGCCTGGGTCATCCGGCTGATCGAGCGCGAGCGGGACGGCCTGTTGGCGCTGCAGCTCTGACCAAGCACCGATTCTGGGGAACCAGAATGACCAACCGATGACCGTGCGCGCGCTTGTATTCGACGTGTTCGGGACTCTCGTTGACTGGCGCTCGGGGATTGCCGATGCGTTTCGCGCGAGCGGAGTGTCGGGTGATCCGGAGGAACTGGCCGATGCATGGCGCGCGCGCTTGTGGCCGATCCTCGCCGAGGTCAACAGCGGTGCGCGGCCGTGGGGGAACTTCGACGAGCTTCATCTCGTAACCCTCACAGATCTACTTAGCGAGCGGGGCATGGACCTCTCCGCGCAGGAGCGAAGTCGGCTAGTGGGCGCCTGGCACCAGCTGAATCCGTGGCCCGATGTGCGGGCCGGCCTGGACGCGTTGCGCCGCCAGCGCGTGACGGCGGCGCTCTCCAACGGCCATCTGGCCCTGCTCGTCGACCTCGCGCGCCATGGCGACTTGCGCTTCGACTGCTTGCTCTCGACGGAGATGTGGCGCGCCTACAAGCCGGCGCCCGAGGCGTACCAGACCCCGGCGTGCCTGCTCGGGGTAAAGCCAGGCGAGCTCATGCTGGTGGCCGCCCACCCCGCGGACCTCAAGGGCGCCCGCAGCGCGGGGCTGCGGACCGCATTCCTTGACCGGCCGCTCGAGTACGGCCCGGGCTCTCCGGCTCGCGAGGATCCCCAGGCGGACGAATCGGTGGGGCAGCTACACGAGCTGGCAGAGCGTCTCGCGAGTTGACTCCTCACGCCAACCAGAGGGGGTCGACTCTCGCCGCTCGTACCTGCAGGTGGTCCGGCTCGAAGCTCGGATATGGTCCTTCTCGCCCTGAGCTAAGGAGGATCTTGCCGTGAGCGTCCTTATCCGCTTCGCCCCAGCCTCTTTGACGGCCGAGCAGTACGACGAAAGCATCCGCCGCCTCACAGACGCCGGCGACTTTCCCCCGGATGGCCTCGATTACCACGTCTGCTTCGGAGCGGAGGGGAACCTCCGGGTCAGCGAGATCTGGGACTCACGGGAACAGCTCGAGGCTTTCGGCCAGCGCCTAATGCCGGTGCTCGCTGAAATCGGGATTGACCCAGGCGAGCCCGAGGTGCTCGAGATCCACAACGTTGTCAAGCGCTAGGCGCGCGCGCTCATCGCTCGCCTTCGCGAGCTGCACCACCCCTGAAGAGAGAGCGTGCGGCTGACCTCGGGGTCGACGTCCACGCCACTGGCCTTCAGCTCAGCGTGGTAGGCATCGATGTCATCGGTCTGCAGACCAATGCCCGTCTCGCGATTGCCCGTCGGCTTGCCCGGGGGCGGGGGGGCCAGGGCGATGGTAGTCACCGCGTCGCCCGACGCCACCTCGACCCAGCGGTAGCCGTTGCCGAACGGCACATCGATGCGCTTCTCAAAGCCGAGCTTCTCAACATAGAAGTCGATGGCACGGTCCTGATCGGACACCGGGATAACCACGGTGCTGATCTTGTTGACACGAGTCTTAGTGCTAGTCACGACATCCTCCTGGGGTTGGGATCACACGCACTGAGACCATCGGACCCGCCGAAACTCATCGCAGCGGCGTCTCAGGCCGCAACGCGATCCCCGGGACACCGCTTCGGCATCGTGACGAGCCAGGTCAGGCGAAACGGATTACCCTCGCGTAGGGATGCTCTGCGCGAAATGGAAGCGATCACCAGGGTCAAACCGTCGCTTTACCTGGATGAGCCGCTCGAGGTTCTGGCCGTAATAGGCGCTCTCCCAGTTCGGTAGCCGGCTGTCGATGAAGTTCTGGTAAGAGCGCGCCGCCACATGGGGTTTCATGGCGGCGAAGAACCCCTCGATCCAGTCGAGACCAGCGGCGACCGACGCGCGGGTGTCTCGTTCTGTCCATTCCGTCGCGTAGGCCATTAGGAAGATCGCGTCGCGATGTACGAAAGCAGTCTCGGGTGCGGGAACACGGTTGATCGCGCCGCCCCAGCCGAATAGCGCCATGCTGCCCCCGTCTTCGTTGAGGCTGCCAGGCCAGCGTTCGACCCAGCGCATCATCGTCTGAAAGCCACGATCGGAGAGAGGCTTGATGATGTAGCTGGACTTCTCCATGAACTGGTCGCGCGGCGTTGTGTGGAAGAAGTAGTCCTTGGCCTGCCAGAACGTGCGCGCAGCAATCAGGCGCTTCGTCGTTGGCGCCGCCCGCAAAGCCGGCCTCAGCAACTCGGTGAGCGCGTCCGGCGGGCCGAAGTACTGCCCGAGCGCTGTCATCTTCGGGGGAGCGCGGTGGGCCTGCGGTCCCCCGCCAGCCTTGCCCATGCCGAGCCGCATGGAGAGCTCGTCCGGCGCGTGCAGCAGCACCGTCTGCAACGCCGGAGCGACCTCGGAGGCGTCGCGCCAGTCCCACGCGAGGTCATATATCGACACGCGCCCTACGGGGTGGGTTGCAAACCTGAAGGCCGTGTTGATCCCGAAGTTGCCGCCACCGCCACCGCGGCAGGCCCAGAACAGGTCGGAGTTCTCGCGCGCGCTGCACGTCACCCGCTTCCCTGATGCCAGGACGAGCCGTGTTTCCAGTAGGTGGTCGCTCGTCAGGCCGAGCTTTCGCGAGCTGAAGCCGAAGCCACCTCCGAGTGCCAGGCCGCTGATCCCGACGCTCGGGCATCGTCCCGCGGAAATCGCCACGTTGTGGGGCTGAAGTCCGTCATAGACGTCGGTGTTGCGCGCGCCTCCGCCGACCGAGATAGTGCCGTCCGCCTCGTTCACCTGGACAGTGTTGAGTCGACTGACATCGATCACCAGTCCTGGGGTGGTCGAGTAGCCGGCGTAGCTGTGCCCTCCCGACCGCGCTGCGATCGGCACGTCGTGCTCCTGCGACCACTCAAGCGCCTGGCGAACGTCGGATTGGCCGGCGCACATGGCGATTCCTGACGGATGGACTGATGCGTAGCGGCGGTTGAACGGCAGACGCAGCCGCGCGTAGCTCTCATCACCGGGTAGAACTAGAGAACCCCGCAGGCGGCGGGCCAACGCCCGCCACTGGGCCTGCTTCGGTGCCGCCTTCCCGCAGGCGGCCAGCCACTCTAGCTGGGATGTCACGGCCGCCGCGCCGACGAGCTGGCCTGTCCGGAGCGCGAACTGTCTCCGTGTCATCAACCGCATCGGGCCGCCCACAATACTGCCTGCTCGCGGCCTACGAACGCGCCTTACGCCCGCACCTGCGCGGTGCTAAATAGCCGGAGGAGCCCTCGCAAACGCGAGGAGCAGCAGCGCACCGGCCGTCGGAGTTGGTCAGCTCCTCGTAGGTCTCGCACTATCAATGCTCGATAACGCCGATTATGTGAACTAGAGGCAGAAACCCCCTGCCGTCTAACGCGGCGATCGGTCGTCTTGCCTGCACGGCCGGCTGCACGCGATCACCGCACCGGCCTGGCTTCCGTCCCCGTTTGGCGAGGGCCAGGCGCTGCTGCATCTGGATCTGCATCCCGAGAACGTCATCGTCGCCGCCGGCGTCCCGTACCTGATCGACTGGACCAACGCTGCCGCGGGCCCGGCGCCCGCCGACATCACGCAGACCTGGGTGCTGATCGCCTCATCGCTGGCATCACCGCGATGATCTCCTCCACGGTTGGCGGATCCGGCGGATATCGAAGGCCCTTGTTGCGTGGCGGGCGGTCTTGGTGGAAGCCTGGACAAAGTCGCCGGCGAGCGGCGTCGTCCCGCGCAATCCAGCAGCGGTACAGATTCCATGACGTCCTCCTCTGGACGACGATCGACAACCCAACATGCTCGGGCGTCATTGCATAATCGCATCATGATGCTACGATGCGGCTATGGCGAAGGTCAGGACAACGCTCACGATCGATGGAGACGTCCTCAAATGGGTCAAGATCCGCGCCGCACGCACCGGGGTCTCCGACAGTGCGGTGATCGAGGAATCGCTCCGCCGCGATCTCAAGCTCGACGTGCTCGACGACCTGTGGTCCGGAGCGACCATGTCCGAAGCCAAGGCCGCCGAACTCGCGCTCGAGGCCCAACACGCGACCAGACCTCGTCGACGGGCATCTGGTGCGCGCCGTCGTTGACGTCAACGTCCTGATCTCAGCTGCGCTCTCGGCGCGAGGTCCGTCGGCCGAGATCCTCCGCAACAACCGCGACGGCGCGTTTGAAATGGTCGTGTCCGAACTGCTGATCGCCGAGCTCACACGCGCGCTCGCGTACCCAAAGCTCCGCAAACGGATCCCCGCCGAGAAAGCCGCTGCCTTCGTCAGCTGGGTCCGCGACCACGCAACGCTCGCCGAGGATCCACCCGACCCAGCTCCAGTCCGCTCGCCCGACCCCGACGACGACTACCTCCTCGCCCTGGCAATCGCCCGGCGCGCGTTCCTGGTCACAGGCGACCAGCACCCCCTCAGCCTGCGGGAGGACTTGCCGATACTCACACCAGCGGAGTTCGTTGCCAAGCTTCGCGAGAACGGCTGACGCGGGCGCCCACTCCCACCCCGTGCGCGCAGCGTCGCCAAGGCACTCGCACATTGACCGCCCCGGGAAGGCGAAAGCAATCGTCCGCGAGATGCCAGGTTTCCGCGCGGAGCGGGGAAGCTGCCCGTCGCGTCCACGGAACTGTCCGACGGCAAAGCGGGTTTCGGCATCCGGCTGGGACGGATGCGTTCTCCCACGTAATTGGTAGTTCGCGCGATGCGACCGAGCCCGCGCGTGAGTGGAGTTCGGGCGAGTGGAGTTCGGCGTGCTGCCCGGGTTAGAGTCGAATGGTGCCGCCGGAGACCAGGTACGCGAAGAGCGATTCGGTGAACGTCGCCTATCAGGTGCTTGGCGAAGGGCCGCCCGATCTAGTTTTGGTGCCGGGATTTGTCTCCCACGTCGAGGTGGCGTGGGAGGAGCCGAACTTCGCTCGCTTCCTCTCCAGGCTGGCGTCGTTTTCCCGCCTGATCGTGTTCGACAAGCGCGGCACGGGGATGTCCGATCCGGTGACCGGCCCTCCGACGATGGACGAGCGGATGGACGACATCCGGGCGGTGATGGACGCGGCTGGATCGTCCCGGGCGGGGATCTTCGGGATCTCCGAGGGAGGAACGCTGTCGATCTTGTTCGCCCACCGTCACCCTGACCGGGTGCAGGCGCTGGTGTTGTACGGCTCGTGGGCCCGACGGCTGGCTGCGCCGGACTATCCGTGGGGGCTTGAGCCGGACGAGTTGGAGGGCTTCCTCGCTCGGATGGGGGATGCATGGGCGACAGGGGAGTGGTGGACTCCTAGCCCGGCCGACGACGACGCGCTGAAGCGCTGGTGGGCGCGGTACCTGCGGATGTCGGCGAGCCCGGCGATGGCGCAGGGGGTGATCCGGATGAACACGGAGATCGACGTGCGTGAGCTGCTCCCTGAGTTGCGGGTGCCGACGCTGATCCTGCACCGGACGGGCGACAACTGGATCGTCGTGGCGCACGGCCGTTATCTGGCAGACCGCATTCGGGATGCCCGGTATGTCGAGCTGCCCGGTGTTGATCACCGAATCCCGGCCGGCGAGTTGGAGCCGATACTCACCGAAATGGAGATCTTCCTCACAGGTCGCAAGCGCCGGCCGAGGCACAGGTCGATGACCGGGATCGATGCCCTCACCCAGCGGGAACGGGAGGTGGCGCTGCTGGCCTCCCGAGGTCAGACCGCCGCGCAGATTGCCGCGCAGCTGGTGATCAGCGAACGGACGGTCGAGACCCATCTGGCGAACGTGTACGTCAAGGTTGGCGTGCGATCCAAGAGCGAGTTGATCCGACGAGCGCCCGAACTGGGGATCTGAGCAAGTTCAGTACATGTACGGATGTATCGCGTGCCGTGCCTCCTTAGGCTCCCGATCAGTTCAATCCAGAGGCATGAAATGAGCACATCGAACGAAGCGGTCCCGGGATGGTCGGGATGGTATGAGATGGCTGCGGTAGTGACCTATCGCCCACATCTCAAGCGAACGGTCACCGTCGCGTTGACCGTGGGAACCGTGTTCTTCGCGATGAACCAGCTCATGGACGTGCTGGCAGGCAACGCGACGCTGCTCACGTGGCTGAAGGTCGCGCTGACCTATCTCACGCCGTTCTGCATGTCGAACTTCGGGATCCTCACAGCAACGCGCCAGTCGCGAGACCGTCGTCTCGGGCGCTCGTCGTCGGCTGCGGGGAAGAGCTAAGCCAAACCCAACTACCAGGAGGTCACGTTATGTCAGCCGTCGAGGATCGTCGCGAGGCAGATCGGGACATCGAGCAGGTCTTTGGCCTCGTCCCCGAGTTCTTCCAGCGAGTCCCGGACTACCTGCTCCCCACCGAATGGGCCAGCTTCAAGTCGCTGATGCTCTCAGACCAGACCGCCATCCCCAATAAGTACAAGGAGATGATCGGCCTGGCCGTATCCGGCGCGACTCGGTGCCGGTACTGCGCGTACTTCCACGCAGAGGCAGCGCGCTTGTTCGGCGCCTCGGAGGAGGAGATCAACGAAACCGCGCTGATCGCCAAGCACACAATGGGCTGGAGCACCTACCTCAACACGCTCCAGTTTGACTACGACGCGTTCACCGAGGAGTTCGACCGGATCGCAGCTCACCTTCGCCAGGAGATGGCGTCCGGGGTACCGGCCTAATTCCAGGCCGAGGCGGCTGGCCGGGTGCCGAGCCGATGTCAGCCGCCAGTGGTCGGACCCCCGGCTAAGCGCTCCCGAGCGAGGTCAAACTCACGCAGCACGCGCTCGAGGATCTCCATCGCCTCAGGTGGAGGGGGTTCGGGGTGCGGCGCGCATCGCCCCCAACGCCATCCGCGCGGCGGCAACCAACGCGGACAGCTCCTGACTGGTCGCCGTGACCATGAACACGTTCTCACGGGAGCGCTCGATACGCACCAACCCATTCTCCTGGATCAAGCATGCCATCGCACCAAGTCAGAGGATCAACGAAAGGAGAGGCGATGCTTTGCGCATTGACCGTACGCAAGTTGAAGCCCGGGTCCGTGGAGGACTTCAAGAAGGCCTTCATTCCTGCTGACGCGCCGCCAGGTTGGACGCGCTTTTACGCGCTCCGGAACGTCGACGACGAGGACGAGGTGATCACCTTCGGATTCTTCGACGGCACGCCCGAAGAGCTGCGCGCGAGCCACCAAGAGGAGGTCGGCGACTACGAGGACCGCCGGCGAGCGGCCGATGAGCTCGTCAAGTCCGTCGGAGCCAACGGGGTTTACGCGGTGCTCGAGGAGCGCTCATTCGGCTAGGGCCCCAATCTCAGCGTGATGACCTGGCCGACGATCTCGACTTGAGGACGACGCAAAGCTTGAGAACCTCGGGCTGAACCCGATGCGGCCCGTGGTGACGAGCGCCGTGTCCCAAGCTTGTGCCTGCCTGTGAGTACAGGCAGCCGCGCCGCTCATGATCGACTGCTCGATCGCCCCTCAGGCAGTCGTCTCGCCCGCGGCGTGGGACAACTCTTCCAGGGTGACTGCGGCCACGAGAGATCCACACCAACCGCTCAGCTCGCGTTGGTGCGCAACGTGCAGCGGGACCTCGGCGCAGCGAGTACCTGCGCGAGCACGAATGCGGGTCTCGGCTCACGGACGGGTCGCGTCCCCCAATTCGCCACAAGGAGGGCGCTACGCAGGCCGACCCGGACAGCTCCTCGGTCACCGATGCAGTCGCTAGGCCCGGCACCCTCAGCTCGCGAAAGCAGTCGTCGGCGAGATGCGCGCCTTCCCAATCCAGGACGGTCGCAGACGCACTCAGATCTTTGGTCTGTTCGACGAAGCGGGAGCGATGCTCGCCGGGCTCAGCCTGGCTGACACTGGTTTGCGGCTAGCCTGCCTGGATGCCGTTGACTGCACTGACGTCCGCGGAAATCTCGCTTCCCGGGACCCCGGACGCGCTACGAGTTCGTGAGAGGATCGCGGCGCTCGCCGACACCGTCGATGTCGTCGGGCTGACGGACAACCATGCAGGGCAGCCGCGGATGTCGCCTCTGGCGGCAGTCGCTCTGGCGCGCGAACAGGGCGTCGAGACGATCGTTCACGTCTCATGTCGCGACCGCAACCGGCTAGCGCTGCAATCACAGGTTGTGGGCGCGGCGGCACTCGGTACGGAAGGGGTTCTCTGCCTCTACGGCGACCAAGTCGAGGGCGTCCCGCATGTGCAGGACCTCACGACAACGTCGCTCATAGCCGAGGTCAAGCGGTGGGCAGCCCCACACGAACTGGCCATCGGTGCTGTGGTCAACCCGTTTGCGGAGGATCTCAACCGGGAGATCGGACTGCTCGAACGCAAGTGCGCTGCAGGAGCCGAATTCGTTCAGTCGCAGATGATCTTCGACCTCGAGAGGCTCCGCGAATTCCTCGACCGAACCAAAGACCTCCTGGCCGATATCCGCTTCTATGCGAGCGTCGCGCTGCTCCGAAACCAGCGGATGGCCGACCGCGCGCAGCGCTTGCCAGGGTGTCTGCTCCCAGAGGCGATCTACCGGCAAATCAGCACGGGCGGCGGGCTCGAGCTCGCCACAGAACTCGCGACGGAACTCGCCACGATCTCGGGAGTGGACGCCCTCCACATCTATCCCCTAGGCGCGGAGGTCGCCACACGAGAAGTGGCTGCCACCTTCCGCGGCGCGCGTGGAGTCGCAGCCCATCGGCGCTGACGATTGCGCCTCGCGTCGGCGTCGGGCTGAGTACCGCGCTCACGGCGAGGCAGGTCTCGCGGGTAAAGATCCGGGCGACCTGCAAGTCGCCCCATCTCGAGACCAGTGACGCCGAGCTCGGAGCTGGCGCGTGGGCCGAGCGGGCCTACTCCGAGTACTGCGTCGTCGCCGAAGCACTCGCCGTCTTTGAGGCCACTCATAGGCGCATAGCGATCGTCGGCGAGATGCGGTCGTTTCGACTGGCGTGTGCGCGAATGCCTATGCCTGCTGTCCCGAGTCCCTTGGCGGGTTCGCTTGCGTGTTGATCCGGGCGATCCGGATCTCCGCCTCGAGCAGCTCGCGGAATTGTTCGGAGCTCGGGACGCGGTCCTTGCCCATCTCGACCTCGAGCATTAGCCGGCCCGGGCTCTTCTGATCGAGCTCGGCCATGCGTTGGCTGAGCGCTGCTTGCAGCGGCTCGGTCGGGTCGAGGGCATCGGATTCAAGCCACTCCCGTGCTATCTCGCGGCCCGGCGGTGTGAACGCTACTTTGGGCAGATAGGGGTGCCCGCCCCACCGCAGCGCCGTCATCTCGTCGAACAGGCCGGCGGCGATCAGCCGCTGCTGCAGCGCGTCATCGGCCGTGACCGCTGGGGCAGGGATGCCCAGGCGTCCGATCAGCCCCATCCAGGCGCCCGACGCCGCCTCCCGCCGTACGTCCACCCCTTCGAACTTGAACTCTCCCGGGTGGAAGGCGCCCAGCATTCTCCCCGTCGTAACTTGCGACGCAATCCCGTGCAGGAGAGAGCCGGAGGAGCTCTGGCACCGCCACACACTCGCGCCGGCAACCCCCGCCAGCGTCACCTCAAAGCTGTTGACGTCCGGCGGCGGCGGGGCGGTGTCCGCGCCGCCGCCAAGCTGCATTGGATAGCCGCGGCGTGGGCATGCCTGAACGGCGTAACCCTGATAGGACCCCTCGACCTGGCCATCGGTGACCTCGCCCGCGATCACCGCCGCAAGCGGCGCGAGCAGGGCGTTAGTGCGCGCCTTCTTCAGCCACACGAGCCCCACCTACCAACGAGCGCCGCGGCGTCCGGCTGCCCATGTCGTGTCATCGGCTCTTCCGTCCTGGGTCAGCCAGCTCGCGGCGGCCCGCACATCGCGATAGATGAGCACCGCAATGGCAGTCGCCGCGGGGATCAACCCATTGCGCTCCAATGCCCCAGCAGCTTACGAGAGGATTCGCTACGAAACCGACAACCGGTTGACGAAATAAGGCACCGGCGACGCCGCTGGTCGACGGGCCTGGCGGCGCTATCCGGGCTGCCTCGTCGCTTCCGCGGGCGCGCCCTGTGACAGCTGAGCCGCTCGCGCGCCGGCCGCTTGGGCGAGGTGGGAGACCCCCAGCAGGTTGAACTCGCGCCCTGCGGCTTCAAAGGCGCTAACGGCGGTCGCGATGTCGCTACCTTCGAGCAAGCGGCCGGCGAGCAGTTCACATCGCGCCGCCTCCAGCGGGCGGCCGATTGCTCGCCAGGCATCGCGGGCTCGATGGGCAAGCTCGCCCCCGTCTGCGCCGTCTGTCACCGCAGCGGACGCCTCGAGCGCGGCAGCCTCGGCGACCGGGTAGCGGAGGCGCTCGGCGAGCTCGGTCGCGCTCTGCGACGCTTGGCGTGCGTCGGCGGCCCGGCCGGCGAGGGCCAGTACTACGGCCCGCAGCGCGGTTACCTGCGTCAGCTGGGCCGTGAGACCGGCCCGGTCACAGAGCTCGACCGCTCGTTCGAGCTCGGCGGCGGCCGCATCCAGGTCGCCGCGGTCGCGCAGGGTGATGGCCAGTCCGATCAAGGCCGAGCACGCCACCTCCGACCAGCCCACCCGCTCGGCCAGCTCTAGGGCTCGGCGGTAGTGGCGCTCGGCGTCGGTCCAGTTCGCCTCGCGCCAGCACAGGACGCCGCGCAGGGCGATCGACAGAGACAGCTTGCCGACCAGGCCCTCGCGTTCGGCGAGTTCTGCGCTGGCGTCGCTGGATGCCCGCACCGCCTCCCAATCGGGCCGGTAGACGGCGAGCTGGGCCAAGTCGGCGTGGAGCTCGATCTCGGCCGGGACGTCACCGATGCGCTGCGCGATCGTCAAGGCTTCGCGATAACTGGCCTCGGCCCCGGCGTAGTCGGCGTCGGAGATCTCTCGATGGTCGCCGAGCGCGATGAGGGCGAGGATCGTCTCGAGCTCGGTCGAGGCGCGCGCCAGCTCAACGGCGCGCTCGAGGCTCTCGCGCGCCCGCTCCCTGTCCCCCACCCGGCCGAAGACCCGGCCGAAGATTCCGTGCGCACGACTGGCCGCCCGCGCTTCGCCGAGCTCCTCGGCCAACCGCAGTGCTTTCTCGGCGGCGTATATGGCGAGCATGTTGTCGCCCGTGTTCATGTAGAGCAGCGCCGCGTCCTCGTAGAGCCGTACGAGCGTCAGCGTCGGCGCCTGCTCCTTGATCAGGTTGATGCCAAGCTGATGGTGCTCGATCGCGCTCTTGCGGTCGCCCTTGTGGGCGAGGGCGGCGCCGATCCGTCGATGAAGATCCGCGACGGCCTCGAGCTCCCCGATCCCGGCGTGGTACTCGACGCTTCTCTTCCACGCCTCCAGGGCGGCGTCGACTCGCCCCAGCCTCAGCGCCACGTCGCCGAGCTTGCTCCCCATGCGAGCCTCCACCGCGCCTTGGTTGGCGAGCTCTTGGGCCGCCTGGTAGTGCATGAGCGCCTGCGCGTTGGAATAGAGCGCGGCGGCGGCGTCGCCGGCCGCCTCCAGAAACAGCAGCGCCCGCGCGCGCATCGGCTCGTACTCGGCGGGTTCGAGGGGCACCTGCTCGCCGAGCCTGGCCGCACGACCGTAGTGCTCGGCGAGCAGCGGGACCACTTCGTCGGTGCGCTCGCCCGCCCGGGCCTCGATCTGGTGGGCGACCTCGAAGTGCTTGCGCGCTCGCACCGCCTTGGGCAACATCGAGTACGCGGCGTCGCGGATCAGCACGTGCTTGAACGCCAGCTCGGCGGAACCGGGCCCGGCGTCGGCCTCCCCGGCAACGAAGATCCCCTTCTCCTGAAGCGCGTCGATCGCGTCGCGCAGCGCTGGCTCGCCGTCGGCGTCTACGGAGAGCAGGGAAACCTCGGGAAAGCTGCGGCCCAGCACCGCCGCGTGCTGGACTACGCGACGTTCCAGCGGTTCGAGCGAGTCGAGACGAGCCGTGAGCAGACCCTGAACCGTGTCGGGCAGCTCCGGCGCAGCGAGGTCGCCGGCCTCGGCCAGGCGTTGGACCAGCTCTTCGGCGAAGAACGGGTTGCCCGCGGACCGGGACGCGATCGCCGCGACGACCTCCTCGCGCAGGTCTTGGCCGGCGAGCAGCACGTCGACCAGCTCGCTCGTGCGCCGCTCGTCGAGCGGCTCCAGGAGCATGGTCGTCATGCTGCGCCGCGCGCCGCCCCACTTCGGCCGGCGCTCGAGCAGCTCCTCCCGGGCAAGGCACACGATGAGCACCGGGGCCCGTACCGAGCGGGCCAGGTGCTCGATCAGGTCGAGCAGGCCGTCGTCCGCCCAGTGGATGTCCTCGAAGGCCAGGACCAACGGCGCCTGGCGCGCCATCCCATCCACGCATCCGCGGATCGCCGAGAAGAACGCCCTCGGTGCGCAGAATCTCGGTCAACGGCCAGAACCCGATCCTCGAGCCATACGGCGGGCACCGCCCGGTGCGCAGGAGCGGCGCCTGGTCGCCATTTACCAGCTTGCGCTGGAGCTCACGCAGCAGGCGGGACTTACCAACTCCGGCCTCGCCCACGAGCGTCACCAGCTGCGGTCGACGGTCCACGGCCACACGCTCAAAGACAGACGCCAGCAGGCCGAGCTCGCCGTCGCGGCCGACGAAGGCCACGTCGTGCTCGGGGCGAGCGTGCGGGGTAGGGCCGCCGATCAGGCCCACCGCCTCCCAGGCTAGGACCGGCTCGCTCTTACCCTTGAGCTCGAGCGCCCCCAGCTCGCGATAGGCCACCGCGCCGCTGGTCGCAGTCACCGTGCGCTCGCCCACGGCCACCGCGCCGAGCGCCGCCGCGGTTTGCAATCGCGAGGCGACGTTTACCGCGTCGCCGATCACCGTGTAGCCGGCCCCGATCTGACCGGCGAGCACCTCGCCCGTGTTGACCCCGACCCGGAGGCTCAGCTGCGTCCGGTGCGCAGCGGCGTAGCGCTCGTTGACCTCGTCCATCGCCGCTTGCATCGCCAGGGCGGCCCGCACCGCGCGCTCGGCGTCGTCCTCGTGGGCCACCGGCGCTCCGAAGATGGCCATCACGTTGTCGCCGATGTACTTGTCGACCGTGCCTCCATAGCGCTCGACCTCCTCGCCCAGTCGTTGCAGCGCGCCGTCCAGCAGCGCCTTGACCGACTCTGGGTCGAGCCGCTCGGCCACGGCGGTATAGCCGGAGAGGTCGGCGAATAGGACCGTCACCGTGCGCCGCTCCTCGGCCGCGCTCGGACCTGCCTCGGGGCGCGGGTGCGGCACGGATGGCGCAGACCCTGCTTCCTGCGCCGCGCCGCAGCTCACGCAGAAGCGCCCACCGGGCGGAACGGGCTCACCGCACTGGGGGCAGCGCCGCTCGAGCGGCTGGCCACAGCCGGCGCAGAACCGGGCGCCCGGCGGGTTGACTGTTCCGCATGCCGAGCACTGGGGGCCTTCGCTCACGGCCACACCGTGTCCGCCGTCGCTGATCTCTCCATGATCTCCGGGCTTACAGCGCTAGCATCGCAGGCTCAACGGCGGGGTGCCACTTCTGCGCGGGGACGCCAGAAGGATGACCGGACGTGCCCGCCCCCGTGCGCTAGGCGAACTACCGCACGTCCCCGGGGCGTAGTGGGCGCTCGAGGCGGCGGACGCGGATACAGCGCGTAGGCAAGCGGTCAACGTCAACCGGGCACGGGCCCACGCTACTCCGGGCCGCACGCCGCGTCCACCCCGCCAGGCGCACAGCGGGGCACCGGTGGGCTGGCCACCAGCGCCGCGGCGATCTGGGCTGCCTGGAGTAGCCCTCTGAAACGCCTCCGGGTAGGGCAAGCTGCGGTCGCGGCTACCCTCGTTGAGTAGTGCGCACATGGACACGGACGTCCCGGTGAGGGCCTCGCTGTGCGAGCGCGCCGGCCCGCGCCGCTTGGTCGGGCGATCAGCCGTTCTCGCGGCCACGATCGCGGTCTTCGCGCCCGCTCAAGGGTGGGCCGCCCCCCACCGGGTTGCTCCGGGGGTTCCCATCCACGCCCAGATCGCGCGAGGTGGCGCGGCCACGACGAGCCCGACGGAGGGCGCCGTCGGACGGTCGGGGATCGTCGCGCGCCGGGGAGCACCTTCGGCGCTCTATGCCCAGCAGAAGCGTGCCGCGGCCGCGCGCGCGGCCAGCGGTCCCCGAGCGGCGTCCTCGCCTCAAACACCGCATGCCGCGGTGGTGTTCGATGGCCTCAACACCCCGGGGCTCGCGGCGTCCGATGTGGCGCCGTCTAACCGGCTGACGCCTCCGGACACCACGGGCGCCATCGGACTCAATCACTACGTGGAGGTGGTCAACCACGAGATCGCGGTCTACAACCGCGCGACGCTGGTCAGCCCCGCGTTGCGCGAGCTCAACGTCTTCACCGCAAGCTCGGCCGCCTCTACCGGCGTTTGCGATCCCAACGTCAAATACGACCCCCAGGCCGACCGTTGGTTCTACGTGGTCCTGCGCTGTGACGGAAGCCCCACCAACGAGCTCTACGTCGGCTTCTCAAAGACGGGCGACCCCTCCGACTTGGTCAACGGGTGGTGCAGGTACACGGTGCCCAGCCCCAACAACGAGTTCGACGATTATCCGAAGCTCGGCCTGGACGCCAGCCACATCACGATCGGTGCCAACGCCTTCGACCCCAGCGGCAACGTGTTCCTCACCGCCCGCATCCTCGTCGCGAGCAAGCCGACGTCGCCGATCAGCGACTGCGCCAGCGTGGCCCCCACCTTCAGCTCGTTCCCCAGCCTCGCCAACACGCCGCTGACCTCGACCGCCACCCAGCACACGATCTCCACCCCCGAACCCGCCACCGTCGCGGATGCCTCCTCCGGAGGGTTCATCGTGGCCGCCGACCAGGCCACCGCGTTCTCTGGGACCGGCTCGAAGATCGTGGTCTTCCAGGTCACCGGGGGAGCACCAGCTGGCCTCAGCGAGGCCGGCGCGGTCTCGGTGATGCCCTATACGCTGCCCCCGAGCGTCCCCCAACCAAGCCCGGCCAACCCGATCGACACGATCGACACCAGCGACACGCGCCTGATCGCTGCAGTGGCCGCGCGCGACCCGAACGCCGCCGCCGGGGGAGCACAGGCGGTCTGGGCCTCGCACGCCGTCGCCAGCGGCGCGGGCTCCGCCGTGCAGTGGTACGAGATCGTGCCCGGACCTCCATTGTCGCTTCGCCAGCAGGGTCAGGTCACCGACCTGGCCGGGTTCGCCTTCAACGGAGCGATCGCCCCCATGGCCAACGGCGGCGCCGCGGTCGACTACGACGCCGGGGGTAGCGCACAGCGCGTGCAGGTCAAGGCCCAGTCGCGCAGCCCCACCACGCCGGTGAACACGATGGACAGCGCGATCACGCTGGTCACCAGCCCGGGCGTCGACGCCGACTTCTCCTGCCCCAGCCAGACGTCTCCCCCTTCAACGAGCTGCCGCTGGGGCGACTACTCCGGCGCCAGCGTCGACCCCAGCCACGTCGACGTCGTGTGGGGCAGCAACCAGTTCAACGGACTCTCCTCGACCGGCAATGCGACGTGGGCTACGCAGAACTTCGCCCTGTCGACCGATGCTCCGCCCAGCGCGGACTTCACGGCCGCCCCGAACCCGGTGAGCCCAAACACGCCGGTCAGCTTCACCGGGACGGCCAGCGATCCCGACGGCACGATCGCGAGCTACAGCTGGAACTTCGGAGATGGGAGCGCACCGGCCACTGGCCAGACGGTCACCCACGCCTACGCCAATCCGGGCAACTACACGGTCACGCTCACCGTCACCGATAACGGGGGTCAGACGGGGACCGCCAACCACGTGGTGACCGTGACCGCCCCCGCCCCCGCCCCCGCGCCCGCATCAGGCTCGACACCCACCGCCGCCCCGGCCAGCACACCGAGTGCGAGCGCCGCGCCCACCCCTCTACCCAGTCCCCCGGCATCTCCGGCCCGCGCCGCGGCGCTGGCGGCCAGCGCGACCGTCCTGTCCGCCCACCTGCGGGGACGCAACGCGGTGCTCAGGCGCGGCCTGCTGATCAGGCTGTCCGCGACCACTAGCGCGCGAGCGTCGTTCGTGGTGTTGATGCCTACCTCCGCCACCCGAGCTCTGCGCCTCTCGGGCCCCACGACCGCCTCGCTCGCCGCTCACAACAAGCACAACAAGCGCCGCGCCCGGTTCACCATCATCGGCCGGGGCACGTTCACGATCGCCGCGGGCACCCGCGTCCTGCGGATCAAGCTAAACCGAAGAGCCGCCCGCAAGCTGGCCAGGGCCAAAGCGGTGAAATTGACCATCCGCCTGACGCTCACCGACGGCGCCGGCCGGTCCGTCCGGCTCTCGCGCACCGTGAGGCTCCGGCGCTGAACTAGGCGGCCGCAGGCCCGCGCCCGTCCCACGCGTCGCACAGACTCTGGCGCTCTGCGGCGCGGCACACCACGGAGCTTCGCCCCCGTGTGAACTTCGTGTTTCGAAAAACCCGGGCGCAAGCCCGAATTTCCTGAAGCCTGTCCCGATGGGCTCAACTCGTCCTCGCTAGCCGCCGATATCGCTGGGGAACATGAAAAAGCTTGGACTCTGCCTGGTCGTGCTCGGGGTCGCCGCCGTCGGTGGCACGCTTCCCGCCGCCCAGGCTCACTACGACTCGGCCGCCCACCAATTGTGCGCCGCCGAGCGCATCCAGCTCGGCCCCCACGGATTCGCGCACCGCTACGGCGGCCACGGGGCCATGTGGCGCTGCGTCCACAGCCACAGCTCCGCGCACCAAGCCGGCCGCGACGGCTGAGGTCCGGTGGCGCCCCGGGGGCGCCCGATCGGGTATCGGTTTAGGGGATGGCGACGGTGCCGTTCACCCGCCGTGGCGTGGTGGTCGGGGCGCTGGCCGGGTTGGGCTGGCTGCTCACCGGGCGCGGACGCCTTCCCGCCGCGGCGGCCACCCCCGCCCCGCGGGTCAGCAGCCGCCCTCTGACCGGGCGCTGGCGCCCCGACGGCGAGGGCTGGCTGCGCCGTGAGCCGGTCTACTCCGCCCGGCCGGTCGACGTAGCCGGAGTGCAGTGGGAGGCCCCGGCGGACGTCCGCATCGAGCTCCGGGCGCTGGGGCCGCGGGGCTGGAGCCCGTGGGTGGCGGCGGGCTTAGCCGGACACGGCCCCGACGCCGCGCCGGCCACCCGGGCGGGCGAGCCGGTGTGGTGCGCCGGCGCCCGGGCGGTGCAGGTGCGTGCGTCGCGGGCACTGCGCGGGGCACGCGCACAGCTGGTGGCCGGCGATCCCGTCGCCTCGGCGCGCGACTGGGCGCGCGAGCGCCTGGCTGGCGTGGCGGCTCTGGCCCTGCTCACGCCGCGCCTGGACGCCGGCCCGGGGCAGCCGGCGATCATCGCCCGGCGCGTGTGGGCGGGCGCGGCCGAGCGCCCGCACGGGCCGATCGGGTACGGCCGGATCGCCCTGGCCTTCGTCCACCACACCGAGAACGCCAACGGGTACGGGCGCCACGAGGTACCCGCGCTGCTGCGGGCGATCGCCCACTACCACCGCGACGTCCTCGGCTGGAAGGACATCGGCTACAACTTCCTCGTCGATCGCTACGGGCGTGTGTGGGAGGGACGGGCCGGGGGGGCCCACGACGCGGTGGTGGGCGCCCAGGCCGGCGCCTACAACACCGCGTCTACCGGCGTCGCCGTCTTGGGCAGCTTCCAGAGCGAGCTGCCGCCGACCGGCGCCCTGCGCGCCCTCGCTCACCTACTGGCCTGGAAGCTCGCCCTGCACGGCCAGCCGACCGGGGGACGCGTACGGGTGCGCGTCGATCCCGACGGCGCGCAGTACACGCCGTTTCGCGGCGGGGCCCACGTCTTCCTACCGCGGATCGCGGGCCACCGGGACGGCGATTCGACCGATTGTCCCGGCGACCGCCTCTACCACCGGCTCCCCGCCCTGCGCCGCTCGGCGCGACGCCTGACCGGCAGCCGGGTCTCCCTGCTTGCCCTCGCCGCCCCCGCCTCTCCCGGTCCCTACCTGCAGGCGCCCTGCGGCGGCCGCCTGATCCAGCGCGACGGCAGCCCGATCTCCGGCGCCACCGTCCTAGTCCAGGTGCGCGGTCCGCGGTCGGTCGCGGCCGGTCACGCCTCCACCGCCCCCGACGGTAGCTGGACGACGCAGCTCTCCCTCCCCCACTCCGCCGAGGTCCGGGCCCTCTTCGCCGGCGACGGCGTCCACGCCGCCGCGGTCTCCGAGGGTGCCGTCGTCGCCGTGAGCGCCGCGATCACGCTGTCCGCCAGCCCCCAGCCAGCCTCGCTCGTGGTCGCGGTCGCCGGCGCGGTCGAGCCGGCCAAGCCCGCCGTCGTCCTCGACGTCTACGCCTCGGAGCCCGGCGGGTCCCGGCTGCTGGCCAGCGACCGCTTCGCCGCCGCCGGCGGACGCTACTCGGGCTCGATCACCGTGCCCGCGCCGGGGTCATATCGGCTCATCGCCCGTACCCGCGCCGACGACCTAAACGCGGCCGGGAGCTCGACGCCGGTGGACATAACAGTGGCGCAAAGCGGATCCCCCGCCGGCCCGCCACCGTCCGGCTGACCCGGGCACTCAGCGGTTTCGGCGACGCTGGCGGCGCGCGGCCTTGGCGCGTGCCCGCGCCTTCTCACGGTCATAACGGCGCTTGCGTCCCGCCGCGCCGGCGCTGGGAGCGCCCGCGTCGGGGACGTGCCCCAGCGCCGTGCTGGCGCCCGGACCGGCGGCGGCCGCGGCTAGCGCGGCGCCCGCGAGCGCGCGGCGCAGCCAGCGCCGCCTAGCGCCCCCGGGCACGAGATCGGGTCGCCAGCCCGGCGAACCCCAGCGTGTAGGCGAGATTGGCCGCCCCGGCCAGACGCAGGCCCAGGCGCGCGCCCGGTCGGCTCAGGGCCGGGGAGTTCGCCCACACCGAATCGGTGGCGATCTCGGTCGCCCTCAGCCAGGCCAGCGCCCACCAGTCCTGCGGGCGGTCGCGCACCGCCGCCACGGCGTGGGCGGCGGCAAACGTCAGCCAGATCGGGCCGCAGCGACGAAACAGGTGAAGCGCGTCCTCTGATGGCGGCTGGTGGCCGAGGATGCGCAGCGTGGCGGCGGGCGCCAGCAGGGCGCCGCCTCCCAGCGCCAGGTCGAACAGCACCATCCCCCGGTTGACCTGGTGCAGTTGGCGGGCGAGATCCACGGTGACGGCAGCATACGGCAGCTCTCAGCCCCGCCTCTAGACTGTCGCCGCGATGGCCAAGCAGCGTCAGATCCGCATCGAGCAGCGCGGCGCCGCAGAGGCGATGGCTCGGCTGGAGGGCCTGTCTGACGAGGAGCTCGAGGCCGAGACCAAGTTCAAGTCCGCCGCCCTGGCCATCCTCGGCGCGCGCGCCGCCGAGCGCTATGACGCCAAGGCCTCGCGCAGCTACTTTCAGCGTGCGATCGCCGCCGCCCGCCCCCAGGAGCGCATGCAGCTGCGGCGTATGGCCGACGCGTCGCTGGCCCTGGCCGAGCGACGCCCCGACGATCTCAAGGAAGCCGTCGAGCGGCTCGGGCAGGCGCCCCCCAGCGGACGTCAGCTGCTGCTCCTGCGGCTGATGGGGCTGATCGCTCCACCGTCCCCGGCCGGCGTGCTCCTGCGCGCCCGGGGTGTGCTGACCGTCCTCGTTCTGGTGGCCGCGCTGCTCGCGGTCGGGCTCGGCCTGGTCGAGTTGATCTCGCTGCCCTTCGGCGGCGGGCTGGGGATCGGCTCGGGGCTGCTGCTGGGCTTCCTGCTGGTGGCGGCGGTTCTCGGGGTGCTCGGCTTCGTCGGCCGACGCCGCCAGGCGGCCGCCAAGGCGCGCGCCCGCGCCGACGGCACCTAGCTCTGCTGGACCACTACCTTCTCGATCACCACGGGCATCAGCGGCTGCTGTCCGGTGGGCCCACCGGTGGGCACCGCGGCGATCCGGGAGAGGATCTCGTCCCCGGCGATCACGTGCCCGAGCACCGCGTAGTCCGGCGGGAGCATCGCGTCCTGGGCGGTGACGATGTAGAACTGGCTACCCGACGCCCCCGCCGGCTCGGACATAGTCTTGGCCATGGCCACCACCCCCCGCGTGTAGCGGGTTCCCGGCGGGGGTGCCTCGACCACTCTGTAGCCCGGTCCGCCGCTGCCGTCGCCGCGGGGGTCCCCGCCCTGGATGACGAAGTCGCCGTTGGGGTGGGAGATGCGATGGAAGGTCAGCCCGTCATAGAAGCCCCGCCGCACCAGGTAGGCGAACGACGACGCCGTCCGCGGCGAATGGCCGACGGCGAGCTGGATGTCGATCTCCCCGCACGAGGTGCTCATGCGAGCCACATAGGTGTGAGCGGGATCGAGCCGCCCGGTGGGGCGGGGCAGGGGCGCCAGCCGCTTGGGGCCGGGCGCCTGGACGTGCCGGCACCCCGGCGTCGGGGGCACGCGCGCCCGCGAGGAGGAGCCGGAGCCCCCACAGCCGGCGAGCGCCAGCGCCGCCGCCAGCAGGCCGGCGGCGGCGGTCGCGGGCGCTCGGTTTCCCCCCGCCGGCACGGCCGGCCAGGATAGAGAAGTGCCCCCCCGGCGGCGCACCCACCACAAGCACAGCTCGGGCAAGGCCTACCGCAGGCTGCTCGACCGCCTGGCCGACCACGAAGCGGTCCACCGCGTGGCCACCGGACGCGTCAAGCCCCGCATGGGCTCGGGCCGGCCGGTTGCCACGATCTCCAAGGTCCGCCGGGTGGAGTCGGGGCTGTCGATCACGATCAACGCCGAAGGCGCCGTGATCGAGGCCTACGTGGTGACCGACCGGCCCGAGGAGGTCACCCGCTTCATGGACGCGCAGGGCTGGACCGCGCGACGCTGAGCGCCAGGCGCAAGCCAACTAGCCTTGTGGACCCGTGGCGCGCCGCGTCTGCCTGATCGTCAACCCGTCTGCGGGCGGCGGCCGCGCCGCCCGTGCCCTGCCGCCGGTCGAGGCCGCCTTCGCCCGCACGGGGCTGGCCTGCCGCACCGTGAAGACGCGCGACCTGAGCCACGCCCGCACGGTGGC
The DNA here is from genome assembly GCA_005883215.1 of Actinomycetota bacterium. Lineage (GTDB taxonomy): Bacteria > Actinomycetota > Thermoleophilia > Solirubrobacterales > Solirubrobacteraceae > AC-64. The sequence continues at coordinate 143,513 of VAYS01000002.1, read as the reverse complement.
CGGCGAGGCGGCGGGCGCGGGCGAGACGACGGTCACCCTCGGGGGAGACGGCCTCACCGGCGCCGTGGCCCATGAGCTTCGTCGCCATCCGGACGCGGTTCTCGGCCTTCTGCCCGGGGGTCGGGGCAACGACCTCGCCCGCGTCCTGGGCCTGCCCCCGGAGCCGGTCGCGGCGTGTGAGGTGATCGCCCACGGCCATGAGCGCGCCATCGACCTGGGTGAGGTACAGGAGCCCGCCGGGGCGGCGCGGACGTTCATCGGGATCGCCAGCGTGGGGTTCGACTCGGTCGCCAACGAGATCGCCAACCGGGCGCCCAGCCGGCTGGGCAACCTGGTCTACGCCTACGGCGCGCTGCGGGCGCTGGCGACATGGCGCCCGGCCACCTTTGACCTCGAGCTGGACGGCCGACCGGAGTCGTTTACCGGCTTCAGCGTGGCGGCGGCCAACTCCAAGGCCTACGGCGGCGGGATGTACCTGGCGCCGGACGCCGAGCTCGACGACGGCCTGCTCGACGTCGTCATCTCCCGTCACGCCTCGCGCCGGCGCTTTCTGGCCACGCTGCCCAAGGTGTTCCGCGGCGAGCACATCCACGAGCCCACCATCGAGGTAAAGCGCTGCGCCGAGTTGCGCGTGTCGGCCGACCGGCCGTTCGCCATGTACGCCGACGGGGATCCCATCGGTGACCTGCCCGTGACCGTGCGCGCCTGTCCCGGCGCCCTGCGCGTGCTGGTACGGGCCCAGTCGACGGCGCCGCTTTTACCGGCTCCGCCCGCCCCGACCACCCGATCATGACCGACCCCAGGCTCGATCCGCGCATCGCCCTCGCGCGCGGCGTCGCCGGGGTCCTGCGACTCGGTGGTCGGGGGGCCACCAGCCTGCCCGGCCGGCTGCTCATGCGCCTCGATCGCGGCGCGCTGGCGCGCCTGTCCGGGCGGCTGCCCCAGGGCAGCGCGGTGATCTCAGCCACCAACGGCAAGACCACGACCGCCGCGATGGCCGCCTCGATTCTCACCGGCGCCGGCGTGCGCCTGGTGCACAACCGCGCCGGCGCCAACATGGCGGGCGGCGTGGCCTCGGCGCTGCTCGAGGCGCTGCGGCGGGGCGGTATGACCGGCGAGCTCGGCCTGTTCGAGGTGGACGAGTTCTGGCTCGAGCAGGTGGTGGGCGAGCTCGCGCCCCGCGCGCTGGTGCTGTCCAACCTGTTTCGCGATCAGCTCGACCGCTACGGGGAGCTGGAGACGATCGCCGACCGCTGGGTGCAGGTCGTCGAGGGGGCCCCGGCGGACACCGCGCTGGCGCTCAACGCCGACGACCCGCTGATCGCCGACCTCGGGCGGTCGCGATCCGGCGTCCTGTACTTCGGGGTCGAGGATCCGACGGTCGCTCTGCCCGGGTTGGAGCACGCCTCGGACTCTAAGCACTGTCGGCGCTGTGGGACTCCCTATCGCTACGAGGCCGTCTACCTCGGGCACCTGGGCGTCTATCGGTGCCCCAACTGTGGTGCCGAGCGCCCCCAGCCGACCCTGGCCGCCGAGCGAGTCGAGCTGCGCGGCCTGCGGGGCGCGCGCTTTGACCTGCGCCATGGCCAGCATCGCGCCGCCGTCGAGTTGCCGCTGCCCGGCCTCTACAACGTCTACAACGCCCTGTCGGCCACCGCCCTGGCCCTGTCGCTGGGCCGTTCGCTGGCCGAGGCGGCCGCCGGACTGGAACGAGTCAAGCCCGCCTTCGGTCGCGCCGAGACCGTGATGATCGGCGAGCGGAGGCTGGCCATCCTGCTGGTCAAGAACCCGGCGGGCGCCAACGAGGTCGCCCGCACGCTGACGCTGGAGGCGGGCGAGCACGATCTGCTGGGCATCCTCAACGACAAGGTCGCCGACGGGCGCGACGTGTCCTGGATCTGGGACGCCGACTTCGAGGTGCTGGCACCGCGCATCAGACGGGCCACGTGCACCGGGACGCGGGCCGCCGAGCTGGGGTTGCGCCTCAAGTACGCGGGCGTGCCGCCAGCGCGCATCCGGGTGGAACCCGCGTTGGATGCGGCGCTCGACGCGGCGCTGGCCGGGCTGCCCGACGGGCGCCCGCTGTACGCCGTGCCCACCTACACGGCGATGCTCTCGCTGCGCGAACTGCTCGCCGCGCGGGGACAGGTTCGGGACTCGTTCGCATGAGCGCCGCGGCCGAACAGGTGATCTGGCACGACCTCGAGTGCGGGCACTACCGCGCCGACCTGCCCCTCTGGCTCGAGCTCGCGGCGGCCGCCGAGGGTCCGGTTCTCGACGTCGGCGCCGGTACGGGCCGGGTGGCGCTCGAGCTCGCTCGGGCGGGCCATGAGGTGACCGCGCTCGACAACGACGCCGAACTGCTCGCCGCCCTGCGCAAGCGCGCCGCCGGGCTACCCGTGCGCACGGTGGTGGGAGACGCCCGGGCCTTCGAGCTCGGGCACTCCTACGCTCTCATCGTCGCCGCCATGCAGGTGATACAGCTGCTCGACGGGCGCGATGGGCGTTCGCGCTTCCTGGGTTGCGCGCGCACGCACCTGCGGGACGGGGGCCTGCTGGCCTGCGCCGTGGTCGAGGACATCGTCCCGTTCGAGAGCGCCGAGGAGGCGGTGCTCGAGCCCGAGGTCCTGCGCCGCCGGGGAAGGACGTTTGCCAGCCATCCGGTGGCCGTCCGGCGCCAAGGGCGCCAGCTCGTGCTCGAGCGCCGGCGGGCGGTGGGCGCCGGGCGCCGCGAGGACCGGGCCACGGTTCACCGCATCGCCCTCGACCGGGTCGGCGCCAGCGCGCTGGAGGCCGAGGGGGCCGCGCACGGCCTCGAGCCCCGGCCGGCGCGGGTTATCGCGCCCACCGACGATCACGTGGGCAGCGTGGTGGTGATGTTCGGTGGCTGAGCTGCGGGTCTGTGCCCTGTACCCCGACCTGATGAACATCTACGCCGACCGGGGCAACATGCTGATGCTTCAATGGCGCTGCGCCTGGCGGAAGATCGGCTTTCGTCTGGTCGGCGTTGGCCTGGGCGACGAGCTGTCCTCCGACGAGCACGACCTGTTCTACATCGGCGGGGGGCAGGATCGCGACCAGCTGCTGTGCGCCCGGGACCTGGTCGAGGTCAAGTCGGGTGCCCTCCACGCCGCCGCCGAGCGCGGCGCGGTAGTGCTCGCGGTGTGCGGCGGATACCAGCTGCTCGGGCACGCCTACGTGCTCGGCGCCCAGGAGGTCGCCGGGGTCGGCCTGGTGGACCTGCGCACCGTGCGCGAGGAGGGTCCCCGCCTGATCGGCAACGTCGCGATCGAGGTCGAGCTGGACGGCGAGCCGGGTCCGCGCGTGCTCGCCGGATTTGAGAACCACGGCGGACGCACCGTTCTGGGCCCGGGCGAGCAGCCGCTCGGTCGCGTGCTGCGGGGCAACGGCAACGACGGCGCCAGCGGCCAGGAGGGGGTGCGTCGGGGCAACGTGATCGGCACCTACCTGCACGGGCCCCTGCTGCCCAAGAACGCCTGGTTTGCCGATTGGCTGATCCGGCGCGCCCTGGGGCTCGACGCCCTCGAGCCCCTCGACGACGAGCTAGAGCGCCAGGCCCACCTCAGCGCCCGGCGCGCCGCGGGGGTGTAGCACGGCCTGACGCGGCCGGGCGGCGCCGAGCGGCGCTGGCGCTCGTCCCCGGCTACGCCCGGATCTCGTTGTGAAGCGGGATCTCCCGAATCTGCGGCTGGGGAGGACCGACCTCCTGGAGGGCCTGACCGAGGCGCCCCTGCAGGAAGCGGTCGAAATCCTCGCGCGAGTTCCACACGTCGATGACGGTGAAGCCGTCTTCGGTGGCTCCAACGCAATGGAAGGTCTGTCCCTCGCCGAGCTTGCCGCCGCTCTCCTCCAGCTTGGCCATCACCGCGTCGTACTGCTCGAGCTGCCCACCAGGGAGCTCGATCACCAGACATACCGCCATAGTTCTCTCCTTTCGTTCGAACCCCGCCCGCCTTACCCTACCTCCGGGGGGTCTGCCGACCCTGGCCAGCGCCTTACCCGCTGGAGCCGAACCCGCGCGTGCCCCGATCGCTCCCCGCCAGCGCCAGGGCCTCGATCACCTCCACCGACGGCAGCTCGACCAGCAGCAGTTGGGCGATGCGGTCGCCCGAGTCCACGGTGAACGCCTGCTCGGGGTCGGTGTTGAGCAACAGCACCCGGACCTCGCCCCGGTAGCCGCAATCGATGAGACCCGGGGAGTTGACCAGGGCGATGCCATGCCCCGCGGCCAGTCCCGATCGGGGGAGCACCAGCCCGGCGTGGCCCGGCGCGATCTCCAGGGCTAGGCCAGTGCCCACCGAGGCGCGCTGGCCGGGGGCGAGGATCGCCTGCTCGGCCGCGCACAGGTCGAGCGCGGCGTCGTGGTCGTATGCCGGCGCGGGCAGTCGCGCCGCCTCGGACAGGCGCTGGACGGCGAGCCTCACGGGCGCGTCGCGCTGTGCGAGGACCCCGTGGCGGCGAGTGCCCCGGCGGGGTGTCCGTCGCCGACGGCAAAGCGGGCATAGCGCTCGGCCAAGGGCGCCGGCAGGCGGACCACCACCCGCACGCCCTCGGCGGTCTCCTCGCGCTCCAGGTCGCCGGCGAGCTCATGCAGCTCGGCGAGCCGCGCCCCCTCCGAGTAGGGGACGAGCAGCTCGACGCGCCGCAGGGTGCGCAGGAACTCGCGCTCGATGCGCTCGCGCAGGAGCTCGAGGCCCTCTGCGGTGGTGGCCGAGACGAGGATGCCCTCGGGGTGGCGGAAGCGCAGCTCGGCGCGCTCGTCCTCGGCCAGCAGGTCGACCTTGTTTATCGCCAGCACCCGCGGCTGGTCGCTGACCCCGATCTCGTCGAGCACCTCGTCGACGGCGCGGATCATCGCTTCGCGCTCGGCTTCGAGCGCCGAAGCGTCGATCACCTGGACGATCAAGTCGGCCAGCTGCGTCTCCTCCAAGGTCGCTCCGAAGGCGTCTACGAGCTGGTGCGGAAGCTTGCGGATGAATCCGACGGTGTCGGTCACCAGGTAGGTCCGACCTTCGTGGCGCATCGTGCGCGTGCTCGGATCGAGCGTGTGAAACAGGCGGTCCCTGACCGGCGCGTCGGCACCGGTGAGACCGTTGAGCAGCGTGGACTTGCCGGCGTTGGTGTAACCGGCCAGGGCCACGCTGGGCAGACGCGCCCGATCGCGCTCGGCGCGCATGACCGCGCGCGAGGAGCGCACGCCGGCCAGGCGGCGACGCAGGGCGGCGATGCGATCGCGGGCCAGCCGGCGGTCGGTCTCGATCTGGCTCTCGCCCGGGCCCCGGGTGCCGATGCCGCCCCCCAGTCGCTCGAGGTGGGTCCACAGCCCGCGCATCCGGGCCAGGTTGTACTCGAGCTGGGCGAGCTCGACCTGGAGCTTGCCCTCGGCGGTGCTGGCGTGGTCGGCGAAGATGTCGAGGATCACCGCGGTGCGGTCGATGACCGGCACGCCGAGCTCGGCCTCTAGGTTTCGCTCCTGGCGGGGCGTGAGCTCGTCGTCGCAGGCGACCAGGTTGGCGTCGCGTTCGCGCAGGGCGGTCTTGACCTCGGCGAGCTTGCCCGAGCCCAGGTAGGTGTTGGGATGGGGGTGGTCGCGCGCCTGTACGACGCGGCCGACGCTGGCCACACCGGCGGTGAACAGCAGCTCCTCGAGCTCGTCAAGGTGCTCGGGCGAGGTGGTAACCCCCACGCACAACGCCCGTTGGCGCGCCCGTCCGGCTCCGTCCGCGCCGCGGCCGCGGCTGGGCGAGATACGTCCGTGGCGACTGCGTTGCACTAGCAGCAGTGTAGGGGCGCTCGGCCCGTCAGCCCAGGGCGCCCAGACGCTCGATCGCCTCCACCAGACGCTCGTCGGGCGTGGTGAGCGAGATGCGAAAGTAGCCCTCGCCGTTGGGCCCGTAGGCGCCCCCGGGAGAGATGACCACACCCGCGCGCTCGAGCACGTGCTCGGCGTAGTGGGCGGCGGTCTCGAAGCCATCGGGCACCGGCGCCCAGATGTAGATCGTCCCCTTGGGCGGGGTCACGTCGACCCCGATCCGCCCCAGCGCCTCGCAGATCAGATCTCGCCGGCACGCGTAGACGGCGTTCATCTCCGCCACCTGGGCGTCGAGGGCGGGGTCCAGCGCGGCGACGCCCGCCAGCTGGACGGCTTCGAACAGGCCGGAGTCCACGTTGGTCTTCAGCCGCCAGTACGAGGCCACCGCGTCGGCGTTGCCCACCAGCGCCGCGCAGCGCCACCCGGTCATGTTGTAGCCCTTGGACAGCGAGAACACCTCCACGCCGACCGCCTCGGCGCCCGGCGTGGCCAGGAACGACGGAGCCACGTAGCCGTCATAGGTGGTCTCCGAGTAGGCGTTGTCGTGCACCACCAGGATGTCGTGGGCGGCGGCGAACTCGACCAGGTCGGAGAAGAACCCATCCGGCACCACCGCACCGGTGGGGTTGTTGGGGTAGTTGACGTACAGCAGACGGGCACGCGAGCGCTGATCGAGGGCCACCGCCTCGAGATCGGGCACGAACCCGCGGTGGGGCAGGAGCGGCATCAGCACCGGCTCGGCCCCGACCAGCAGCGGGCCGGCGCTGTAGACCGGATAGCCGGGGTCGGCGGCAAGCGCGACGTCGCCCGGATCCAGAAACGCCAGGTTCAGGTTGAAGATGCACTCCTTGGCGCCGATCGCCGGCATCACCTGGCTCTCCGGGTCGAGCGTCACCCCGAACCGGCGGTCGTAGAAGTCGCTCACCGCGCCGCGGAACTCCTCCCGTCCCCGGTTGCTGGGGTATTGGTGGGTGCTGGGGTCGGCGACCGCGCGCTGGGCGGCGGACACGATCGGCTCGTAGGTCGGGCGGTCGGGGTCGCCGATCCCCAGGCTGATCACGTCCACGCCCGCCGCCCGCTTGGCCGCCACCTTGCGCTCGAGCTCGGCGAACAGGTAGGGAGGGATCTGCTCTAGGCGGGCGCTATGTCTCATGGAGGTCCTCGACGAATTCGGCATCGAGCATGCCAGCGTAGACGGGCCGCGCCCAGCCGGTCAGATGGACCCGGAGATCGCTGCCCACCTCGACGGTGAGCTGACCGCCGGGGAGCTGCACCACCACCGGCGAGCGGCCGCCGTCGAGCACGTACGCCACCGCCGCCCCGCTGGCGCCGGTGCCCGAGGACAGGGTCTCTCCTACCCCGCGTTCGAAGATCCGGACCCGGATCTCGCCCGGGGCGAGCTCGCAGAACCACGACACGTTGGTGCGGTTGGGAAACAGCTCGTGGCGCTCGATCTCCGGCCCGATGCCCGACAGCTCCAGCGCCTCGAGCTCGGAGGGGCCGGAGACGCCGATCGCGCACTGCGGGTTGCCGATCGAGACGTGCTGAAAGGCCCACTGGCGTCCCCCGGCGCGAAGGCGCCCTCTGCCGTCTTGGGCTCCCGACGGGTAGTCCGGGGAGCTGACCGCCGCCTGGCCCATGTCCATCCGACAGGTGTCGGGAGCGGTGATGCGCGCTCGGACCTCGCCCGCGGGGGTCTGGATCGCAAACGAGTCCTCCTGGGTCCAGCCGTGGCGGTGCAGATAGAGGATCGCCTGGCGGGCGCCGTTGCCCGAGAGCTCGGCCTCGGACCCGTCCGAGTTGAAGATCTGCAGCCGAGCTACGGAGTCCGGCTCCTCGGGCCGATGAAGCACCAGCACGCCGTCGGCCCCCACCCCGCGGTGGACGTCACACAGGCGCCGTACGTGCCCGGGCGCAAGCGCGAACGCGAGCTCCTGCGCCTCGAAGATCAGGTAGTCGTTGCCCAGCGCCTGCCACTTCTCGAACCTCACGCGTCTCCTCTTTGCCCCAGCCGGTCGCGGTCGTCGCGGTCGATGATCTTTTCAAGCTCGACCGCCACGTCGTCGGCCCCCCGGTCGGTGACGTCGACCAGCGCCACGTGGGGAAGCTTGCGCATCCACGTCAGCTGCCGGCGTGCGTACTGGCGCGTGCGGCGCTTCATCGCCTCGGCGTCGCCGGCCAGCAGCTCGGCGAACCCCAGCGCGCTGCGCGCGGTGGGCGAGGCGCCGGCCGCGTCCGCCGCGCGGACCTCGTCCTCGGCGCCGGCGGCGACCATGGCCTCCACGCGGGCGTCGATGCGCGCGCGAAGAGCCACGCGCTGCATGGTCAGGCCGATGAGCCGGGTCGGGTGGCGGGTCTCGGTGGTCCACAGCTGCGAGTCGGTCCCGTGAGCTGGCAGCGCGTCGAGCTCGGCCAGCTCGAGGGCCCGCACCAGACGCTGGCTGTCGGTGGGGCGCAAGCGATCGGCGGCCTGCGGCGCCCGCCGCGACAGCTCGGCGTGCAGCGAGGCGGGTCCTTCGCGCTCCAGGCGCTCGGTCCACTTCTGGCGCAGCGCGGCGGGCGGGGGTGGTGCGAGATCGAGGTCGGCGAGCGCGGCGCGCAGGTAGAGGCCGGTGCCCCCGACCACGATCGGGCGGGCGTCCTGGGCCACCAGCGCGTCGATCTCGCGGTGGGCGAGCTCGGCGTAGCGCCCGGCGCTGAACGTCTCGGTAACCGCCAGGAACGAGATCAGGCGATGCTCGAGGCGGCGCCGTTCCTGGCTCGTCGCCGCCCCGGTGAGAATCTCCAGGCCGCGGTAGACCTGCAGGGCGTCGGCGGAGACCGCCACCGGGCGCTCTCCCCGGGCCCGCAGGCGCTCGGCGAGGGCGATGGCCACAGCGGTCTTGCCCACCCCGGTGGGTCCGAACAGGGCGATCACCGTGCCAGGGCTCACGTCGAGCAGTATCTCGGCGCGGGCATGAAAGGATGGCCCCCATGGACCTGGCCGGGCGAAGCGTGCTCCTCACCGGCGCCAGCGGGGGGATCGGCCACGCGATCGCCCGCCAGCTGGCGGGGGCGGGGGCCCGGCTGGTCATCACCGGACGGCGGGCCGACGTGCTCGAGCCGCTGGCCCAGGAGATCTCGGGCCGAGCGCTGGCCGCCGATCTCAGCCAGCGGCTGGACACCCATCGCCTGGTCGACGAAGCGGGCGCCGTCGACGTCCTGGTGGCCAACGCCGGGTTGCCGGCCACCGGAGAGCTCGAGAGCTTCACCGAGGAGGAGCTCGACCGTGCGCTCGACGTCAACCTGCGCGCGCCGATCATCCTCGCCCACCGCCTCCTGGAGGCGATGCGGCGGCGCGGCGAAGGACACCTTGCGTTCGTCTCCTCGCTGGCCGGAAAGGCGGCCACGCCCTACAGCTCGGTCTACAACGCGACCAAGTTCGGGCTGCGGGGATTTGCGCTCGCCCTGCGCGCCGACCTGCGCTCGAGCGGGATCGGGGTCTCGGCGATATACCCAGGCTTCATCCGCGAAGCGGGGATGTTCCACGACGCCGGCACCACGCTTCCCCCCGGGGTGGGCACCCGCACCCCCCACGACGTCGCCGAGGCGGTGCTGCGCGCGATCGAGCGCAACAAGGCCGAGGTCGACGTAGCGCCGCTGCCGCTGCGCGCCGGCGCGATCTTCTCGGGCCTGGCGCCAGAGCTCTCTGCCGCCATCAGCCGGCGGATGGGCAGCGAGCGCATCACCGCCGACGTCGCCGCCGGCCAGCGCGACAAGCGCTGATCGCCGCGCCGCCGGACCCGGATCATCCACAAGCAGCCCGGCGGCGGCGCCGGCGTCGTATGATCTGCCGCCGTGAGGCGCCTGGTGGTGGGGATCGTGGTGACCGGTGCGGTCCTGGCTGCGCCCGCGTCACCGGCGGCGGCGAGCGCGCTGCCGGACGCCAGGCTGTCCAATGCCGGTCAGGTGGTCACCTGGAGCGGCGCCAACGCCGACCCTACCGGCCAGGGGTTCAACTCGCCCGCCGAGCAGACGTGTACCACCACCACCTGCGACAGCTTCATCCTGACCATCAAGATGCGCAAGGGCAGCTTTCCCGACGGCCCCAAGGACCCCGCGCCCCCGGGCACGACGCGGCTGCACGCCGAGGGCCCGACGGACATGCCCGGCGACGGCGTCCTGATCACCATCCACTGGGCGACCGACTTTGACCAGTGGAACCTCTACGTCGACGACATGGACACCGGCCAGACCGTGGCCAAGGGGATCAACGTCGACTCCAACGCCCAGTCGGTGCTGCTCACCCAGCCCCACAACGGCCGCTACCGGGTGACCATGGTCCCGTTCTACACGAACTTCGACAGGGCCGACCTCAACTACCGGGGCGAGGCCCGCGTCTTTTTGGATCCCACCCAGCGTTACGCCACCACCACGCAGCTGCTGCCCTCCGTCCAGACGATGCCGCCGAGCAACTTCCACATCGGCGACGTCCCGCCGATTCCCTCCAACCCGACCGGGTGGCGCTTCACGCCCGACGGCACCTTCTCGAACTCCTGCTACACGGACGAGACGGCCCAGAACGGCTCGACCCGGTGCCTGCGCTTTGACAACGACATCCGCAACATCGGCGCGGGCCCGCTGGTCCTGCGCTTCGACTACAGCCCCGACGCCTTCACCGGCAACTGCCAGATGCAGCAGGAGATCATCTCCAGCGACGCCACGGTGAGCGACCGCCCGGCGGGGCCGTGCGTGTTTCACCCCCAGCACGCCCACTTCCACTACCAGAACATGGGGGTCTACGAGCTCCACTCCGTAGGGGCCGGGGGCGCGCCGAGCGCACAGCCGGTCGCCGTGAGCAGGAAGGTCGGCTTCTGCACCGTCGACGTCGACGACTTCATGTTCGGCCAACCCGCCGCGCTGCAGCGACCGCGCACCTACAGCTTTCCCACCTGCAACGTGGCCAACGCCTACTCGACCACCCCGCTGCACACCAGCCCCTCCCCCGGCACCGACGTGCCCGAGTACATGGGCGTGGCGCCCGGCTGGGGCGACGTCTACACCTGGGATCTGCCCTCGCAATACATCGACATCTCAAACAACGTCCCCGACGGCGTCTACCAGGTGGTGTCGCGCTCGAATCCCGACGGCGGGCTGCTGACCGCCGACACCAGCCAGCAGACCGGCATCACCTGCATCCAGATCACCGGCAACGCGGTGCAGATCCTCAAGCGGCTGCCCTCGCAGGCGAACAGCGCGCCGCTGCCCAACTGCTGAGGACTAGAACAGGGTTTCCTGCGCCTGCGGCGCTTCTGCCGGGGTGGTCGGGGTTCCGCCGTCCCGGCGCGAGAAGTCCGGGCCGGTGGGTCGGCCGCGCATGCGCGACGGCGGGCGATCCACGCGCGAGCCGACGAGCTCGGCCAGGCGCCGGCGTTCGCTGTTGGGCGCGTATGCACCGCGCCGGTAGAGCCGCTCGTAGCGCTCGAGCAGGTCGGGCCGCTGCGAGCGCAGCCAGTCGAAGAAGATCTCCCGCACCTCACCGCGCAGGTGAAGGGCGATGCCGCTGGCCCCCACCGCCCCGTTCTCGGCCGCCAGCTCGAGGATGCGCTCGACCTGCTCGGGCTGGTCGTTGACGCCGGGCATCAGCGGCGCGATCAGGATCCCGGTGGGAATGCCCGCTCGGTTGAGCTCCCCCACCGCCTCCAGCCGCGCGCGCGGGTTCGGGCTATGGGGCTCGGTCGCCCGCCACGTCTTCTCCTCGATCGTGGGCACGGAGAAGTTGGCGCTCACCTCGGTGTGGCGGGCGATGTCGCGCAACAGGTCGAGGTCGCGCAACAGCAGGGGCGAGCGCGTCAGCACCGAACACGGCGTGCGCGTGTCCCGCAGCGCCTCCCAGATCCCGCGCATGAGCCGGTAGCGACCCTCGACCCACTGGTAGGGGTCGGTGTTGGTCCCCATCGCCACGTGCTCGCGCTTCCACGACCGGCGCGAGAGCTCGGCCCGCAGCACCTCGGGGGCGTTGACCTTGACCACGATCTCGTGGTCGAAGTCGCGGCCCGGATTGAGGTCCAGGAACTTGTGGGTGGGGCGCGAGAAGCAAAAGCGGCAGCCGTGGGTGCAGCCCCTATACGGGTTGACCGTCCACCGGAACGGGACCATCGATTTGTCGGGCACGCGGTTGAGGACCGAGCGGGCCCGGACCTCATAGAAGTTGATGTCGAGGGCCTCCGGTGCGTCGAAGGTCCGCACCACGGCCGGGTCGCGGTAGCCGGGCAGCCGGCGCTGGCGGTCGGCGTCGGCGGTCAGGTTCTCCCAGCGCACGAACACATGTTCGCATACGCCGGGGACGGCTTCGCGGGGCGCTCAGCCGCGGCCGAAGAGCCGCTTGCGCTTGCGGCGGCGCTTTCCGATCCGTCCCGTCTCGCCGCGCAGGCCGTGACAGCCGATGCACCCCACGCAGTCGACGCAGTCGCTGCAGGCGATGCACGCGACGCAGCCGCTGCAGTTCAGGCACCACAGCATCCCGGCGCTGGCCCACACCCCGGCGCTGAGGATCACCAACGCGCTGCCGGCGACGCCCGTGCTGAAGAACGTCCCGGCCGAGAAGGCGACCGCCGCGCTGGTGAGCGTGCCCGCGCTGCCGGCCACCGCCGTGCTCATTGCGGTTCCCGCGCTGCCGGCCACCGCGGCGCTCATCGCGGTCCCCGCGCTGCCCGCCACGGCGGCGCTCATCGCGGTCCCGGCGCTCCCCGCCACCGCCGTGCTCATCACCGTCCCGGCGCTCCCCGCCACCGCCGTGCCGGCGCTCGTGGCGGCCGAGCCCACGACCGAGCCGGCGGCACCCTGCGCCGCGGCCTCCTCTTTCTCTTTTTCCTCCTTGGACTTGGCCACGCTAAGCCGGGGCTCCGCCCGCCCGGGCCAGGAGGCTCTCCTCGCCGGTCAGCGTCTGGCTGGTGGCCGAGGCGATCTCCACCGGAACCAGCTCGCCGGGAGCCGCCAGGCCGGAGAAGTTGACCACCTTGTTGTGGCGCGTGCGGCCCCGCAGGCGCGAGGGGTCGGTGCGCGAGGGCCCCTCGACCAGGACCTCCAGCGTGCGCCCCACGAACCGCTGCGAGCGCTCGGTGGCGCGGCGCTGAACCAGCTCCACCAGGCGCTCCATGCGCGCCACCTTGACGCGGTGGGGTACGACGCCCTCGCCGAACTCCGCCGCCTCGGTCCCTCGGCGCGGGGAGAAGATGAAGGTGAAGGCGCTGTCGTAGCCGACCTCGTCGACCACCTCGAGCGTCTGCTCGAAGTCGGCTTCGGTCTCACCGGGAAAGCCGACGATGACGTCGGTGCTCAGGGCGCAGTCGGGCACGTGCTCGCGGATCAGGGCCACCCGATCGAGGTAGCGCTGGCGGTCATACGTGCGGCGCATCGCCCTGAGGATGCGCGAGGATCCCGACTGCAAGGGCAGGTGGATGTGCTCGCACAGCGAGGGCAGCTCGGCGTGGGCCCGGATCACGTCCTCGCGCATGTCCTTGGGGTGGGGGCTGGTGTAGCGGAGGCGCGCTAGCCCTTCGATCGCGTCGATCCGCCCGAGCAGCTGGGCGAAGGTGATCCGTCGCTCGCGGGGCAGGTCGCGCCCGTAGGAGTTGACGTTCTGGCCCAGCAACGTGACCTCGCGCACGCCGTCGGCGGCGAACCGGGCCGCCTCGGCGACCAGGCCGTCGGGATCGCGGCTGACCTCGGTGCCACGCGTCTGCGGAACTATGCAGTAGCTGCACCGGCAGCGACAGCCCTGGGAGACCTGCAGCCAGGCCTGAAACTCGCGCTCGCGATGGGCGGGAAGGTCGCCGCTGAACCCCTCGAACTCGAAGTAGCCCTGGGCGGTGATCGAGTCGGCGGTCAGGAACTCCCCGAGCTTGTGGAACTGCCCGGGGCCGAAGGCGACGTCGACGAACGGGAAGCGCTCGAACACCTCGTGCTTGACCGACTGCGCCCAGCAGCCGCCGACCCCGACGACGCGGTCGGGGCGCTCGAGCTTTAGCCGCTTGGCCTCGCCGAGGTGGGCGATGAAGCGGGAGTCGGCCGATTCGCGGATCGAGCAGGTGTTGAACAGGATCAGGTCCGCCTCGGAGCGGGACTGGACCTCGGCGTAGCCGAGCGTGTCCAGCAGGCCCTTCATCCGCTCGGAGTCGTGCTCGTTCATCTGACAGCCGAACGTGGTGACGTGGTAGCTGGGCACGGCCATAAAGCCTAGCCGCGCGCCGCGGGCGCCCACCGCCCCGGGGCCGGCCGCCGCGGGGGGTACCTAGCGAGGACGGTGCTCGCGCGCATAGTCGGTGGCACGCGACTCGCGGATCACCGTCACCTTGATCTGGCCCGGGTAGTCGAGCTCGCGCTGGATCTCCCGGGCGATCTCGTGGGAGAGCAGGGCGGCCCCGTCGTCGTCGACCGACTGAGGGGCGACCATCACCCGGATCTCGCGCCCGGCCTGCATCGCGTAGACCTTCTCCACGCCCGCGTGTCGGGTGGCGATCTGCTCCAGGTCGCGCAGGCGCTTGACGTAGGCCTCCAGCGACTCGCCCCGGGCCCCGGGGCGGGCGCCCGACAGGGCGTCGGCCGCCTGGACGATCACCGCCTCCACCGTCTGGGGCTCCACCTCGTTGTGGTGCGCCTCCATGGCGTGCGCCACGGCCTCGGGCTCGCCGTGGCGACGGGCGAGCTCACCTCCCACCAGCGCGTGCGGGCCCTCCACCTGGTGGGAGACCGCCTTACCGATGTCGTGCAGGAGGGCGGCTCGCCGGGCCGTCTTGGCGCTGGCTCCCAGCTCGTCGGCCATCATCGCGGCCAGCCGGGCGCACTCGACCGAGTGGGCGAGCACGTTCTGGCCGTAGCTGGTGCGGAACTTCAGCCGCCCGAGGATCTCGATCAGGTCGGGGTCCAGGCCCTGGACCTTGGCTTCCAGCACGGCGACCTCGCCGGCCTCGCGCAGGTGGCGCTCGAGCTCGGCGCTGGCCTGCTCGTAGGTCTCCTCGATCCGCGCCGGATGGATGCGCCCGTCGTCGAGGAGCTTCTCCAGCGTCATGCGGGCCAGCTCGCGCCGTACGCCGTCGAACGCCGAGAGCACGACGGCGTTGGGCGTGTCGTCGATGATCACGTCGACGCCGGTGATGCTCTCCAACGCCCTGATGTTGCGCCCCTCGCGACCGATGATCCGGCCCTTCATGTCATCGCTCTGCAGGTGGATCACCGACACCGTCGTCTCGGCGGCGTGGCCGGCCGCCAGGCGCTGCATGGCCACGCTGAGGATGCTGCGCACCCGTCTCTCCGCGTCGAGCTTGGCTTCGCGCTCGATCTCCCGGACCCGCCGGGCGGCCTCGTGGCGGGCGTCCTGCTCCAGGTCCTTCAGCAGCAGCTCGCGCGCCCCGGCGGCCGAGATCCCGCCAGCTCGCCCGAGGGTCTCGCGCAGCCGCTCGCGCTCTCGCCCCAGCTCCTGACGCTCGACCTCCACGGCCCGGGCCCGCTCCTCGAGCGTCTCGGCGGCGTAGCGGTCGGCGTCGACGCGTCCGGAGCCGCGGGCGTGAATCAGCGCGGCGAGCACGATTCCCGCCCCCACCAGCACACCAGCGATCACGATCTCCATGGCTACTCCTAGCCGCCCCGCATCCCGCGAGAACGGCGCCGTCGTCGGCTTATGGAATTAGGCGCCGGACCGGGGAGCACCGGACGCCGGACGCCGAGAACAGCTAGGACAGGATCAGCGCATGCCGGGCGCTCTGGCGCGCGCGGCCGTTGGCCGCGCACGGCCCCGGGGCGTCGCACTGCGCGATGCCCGAGACCGAAGAGATCGCGAAACGAAGATCAAACTGCCTGCAATTCTCGGAGTTCGGCGGGCCCGGGGGCCCGATCCTTCACAAGCTTGATCGTAGTACCGCGGAGCCCGTGGGGCAATCGCCTACCGCGGGCGGCGCTCGGCGAGACGCCCAGTGGGCTTGTGATCGGCCGCCCGATGGCCGGGTTCAGCCGCCCGCTCGAAGCGGCGGATCGCCTCGTAGGCCACGTCGGCGTCATAGCCCTTGCGGATGAGCAGCCCCAGGGCCCGCTGGCGTGTGCCGTCGTCGGCGGGCGCCGCCCTCATCCGACGCCGCAGGAGGTCCACGGCGGCGGCGATCTCGGTTTGCGGGTCCTCCGCTACCGCCTGCTCGATCAGCGCCGGGGGGATGCCCGCCGCGTGCAGGCGCTCGCGGATGCGCTCGGCGCCCCACCCGTCGAGGTGGCGTCGATCCTCGGCCAGCGCGCGGGCGTAGCGAGCATCGTCGAGGTAGCCCTGATGGCGCAGCTCGGCGAGCGCGCCCTCGGCCGCCTCCTCGCCTACCCCGCGCGAGCGCAGGTGTCGGCGTACCTCGGCCACGCTGCGGGCCCGGCGCGCCAGATACGCGTAGGCGAGCTTCAGCGCGCGCTGAAGCCGCCGAGCGGCGTCAGTTCGCCGAGCGGCGTCGGCTTGCGAGAACGCGTGGTCCACGCCGCGCGGCGGGGGCCGGGGTCAGGCCGCCTGCTCCTTGGGCGTCTCGACCGCGGCCAGCGGCGGCGCGTCGTCCGCCTCGATCGGAGCCACCAGGTCGCGGCTCAGCCCCAGCGCCTCGTAGACCTTGCCCTCCAGCTCACGGGCCACGTCGGGATGCTCGTCGAGGTAGGCCTTGGCGTTGCCCCGGCCCTGACCGATGCGCTCTGAGCCGTAGGAGAAGAACGAGCCCGACTTGGAGATCAGGTTGTGCTCCAGGCCCAGGTCCAGCAGGCAGCCGGAGCTCGAGATGCCCTTGCCGAACTCGATGTCGAACTCGGCCTGGCGAAACGGCGGGGCGACCTTGTTCTTGACCACCTTGACCCGCACCCGGTTGCCGACCGCCTCGGTGCCGTCCTTGAGCGTCTCGATGCGGCGGATGTCCAGACGCTGTGAGGCGTAGAACTTCAGCGCCCGCCCGCCGGGTTGAGTCTCAGTTGGGCCAAACATCACGCCGATCTTCTCCCGGATCTGGTTGGTGAGCACACACAGGGTCTGGGTGCGGTTGAGGTTGGCCGCCAGCTTGCGCATGGCCTGGGACATCATCCGCGCTTGGACGCCGACGCTCTGGTCGCCCATCTGTCCCTCGAGCTCGGCCCGCGGGGTCAGCGCGGCCACCGAGTCGATCGCCACCAGGTCGACGGCGCCCGAGCGCACGAGCATGTCGGCGATCTCCAGGGCCTGCTCGCCGTAATCGGGCTGGGAGACGAGCAGCTCGTCGATGTCCACCCCGATCTGCTGGGCGTAGAGCGGGTCCATGGCGTGCTCGGCGTCGATGAACGCGCACACGCCACCGAGCTTCTGGGCCTCGGCCAGGATGTGGTAGACCAGCGTCGTCTTGCCCGAGGACTCGGGGCCGAAGATCTCGACGATCCGCCCGCGCGGCACGCCCCCGATCCCCAATGCCAGGTCGAGCGACAGCGCCCCGGTGGGCACGGCGTTTACCCGCACCCGGGCGCCCTCGTCGCCCATTCGCATGACGCTGCCCTTGCCGAACTCGCGCTCGATCTGGGTGAGCGCTCCCTGCAGGGCGGCGTCGCGCGCCTTGGCGGCCTTCTCCTGATCGGTGGCGGACATGTCGTCTGAGAGCTCCTCTGGGCGGGGGTGAACGACCGCACGCTACGGAGCCGTGCGGACGGAAGGGACGGCGCTCCCTCCGCCGGCACCGGGCGGACGGGACACAGCGCGCGCCCCATCCTCGCCACCGTCTCGGACGTTTCCCGCTAGCTCAACGCCACCCGGGCCAGCGGCTCATAGCTGGCGCCGGCGCGCGCCAGACGCGAGCGGTACAGCGTCAGCGCCTCGGCGTCGAAGGCCAGCCCCGGCGTGGCGTCCAGCTCCCGGGGCGCCGTCGAGCCCGCCCGCATGCGGGCCACGGTCACGTGGGGGCGAAAGCGGCGCCGCTCGGGCTCATAGCCGGCGCCCGAGGCCAGCGCCTCGCCGACGGCCGAATGCAGCTCCTGGAGCCCCCCGCTGGGGTCGCGCACCTCTACCGCGAGCACCCTGGGGCGCCGCCGCGGAAGCCACACCGGCGCGCCCAGCTCTAGCTCGGGGACCGGCATCGCGCACCCGAGCGCCAGCTTGGCGACCGCGTCGATCTCGGCCACCGGTCGATGGCCCAGGAAGCACAGCGTCAGGTGCAGGCCGTCGACTCCGATCAGGCGGGGACCCGATACCCCGAGCGCCGCGCGCGCCCAGCCGGCCAGCTGCTCGCGGACAGCAACGGGCGGATCGACGGCGACGAACAGGCGGGCCGAGCCCGGGCCGCTCATCCCTCGCCCCGTGCCGCGGCGCTGTGGGGAGCGCCGGCGGAACCCTCCTCGTCGTGCTCGCCCAGCAGCAGGCGGCGCAGCAGGTGCATGGCCACCGTTGTGGACCTGTCGCGCACGTCCTGGCGCGATCCCGGCAGCTGCACCCGCCGGGTGAGCGCTCCCTCCGGTCCCTGCGCGCACAGCCACACCAAGCCCACCGGCTTGTCCTCGGTGCCTCCGTCCGGCCCGGCGATCCCGGTCACCGCGACGCCGATGTCGGCGCCGAGCCGCCGGCGCGCGCCGGCCGCCAGCGCCTGGGCCACCTCGCCCGACACCGCCCCGTGGCGCTCGATCAGCTCTGGCTCGACCCCGGCCAGCTGGGTCTTGGCCTCGTTGGCGTAGACCACGAGACCGCCGACGAGGTACCGCGAGGATCCCGGCCGCTCGGTCATCCGGGCGGCCAGCAGCCCGCCCGTGCACGACTCGGCCACCCCGATCGTGAGCTCGCGCTCGGTGAGCATGCTCGCCACCTGATCGTCCACGGTGCTGCCGTCCTCGGAGAACAGCACCGGCCCGTGACGCTCGCGCACCAGCGCCGCCAGGCGGTCATAGACGCCCTGGGCTGATGGCTCAAAGCGGGTCACCACCTCGACCTCGGCGCGGCGCAGACAGGTAGTGATCTCCAGGCGGTCGAGCTCTACGCCCTCCTCGGCGGCGGCGCGCAGGGTGGCGGCGATCTCCGACTCGGGGATGCCGAACAGGCGCAGCATCTGCTGGCGGTACTCGGTGGCGTTGGCGACCGCCGCGGCGACCGCGGCGGTCGCCGCGGCGTCGTGCCACAGCGGATGAAGCTCACGCGGGGGCCCGGGCAGCACCACCACGGTCGGACCGTCGCGGCCCGGCGCCGGCGGCACCACGAGGCCCGGGGCGGTGCCCACCGGGCCCAGCACGGTGGACCCCTCCGGGATCACCGCCTGCTTTCGGTTGCTCTCGCGGACCGCCTCCATGTCCAGGTCGGGAAAGCGCGCCGCCAGCGGCCGCAGGATCTCGGCGATGCGCTGCTCGAGCTCGGCGTCGAGCACCATCTCTCGCCCACAGAACGCCCCCACCACCTCGGCGGTCAGATCGTCGGCGGTCGGACCCAGCCCCCCGCTGGTGACCACCAGGTCCACCCCCGCGTGGGCAAAGAAACCCAGGGCCGCGGCGATATCCGCGGGCCGGTCGCCGACCACCGCGATGTGGGCCAGGTCCACCCCCCGCTCCCGTAGCCGCTCGGCCAGCCACGGCCCGTTGCGGTCGGTCACCCGCCCGGTGAGAACCTCGGTCCCGGTGACGACGATGCCCGCCCGGGCGCTCACCCGCAGTTCGGCGTCCGGTTGGCGGCCAGCGGACGCCGACCCTTGGGCCCGACGGCGAAGCTGATCGGGTTGGCCGAGGGGGGAAGGTCGGACGCCCGGCCGTTGATCTTCACCCGGGCCGAGCCGTTGCCGAGCAGGACGTAAAAGCGCCGGGAGCGGTAGACCCGGGTGCGCTCGCCCGAGGCCAGCGTCCGGCCGCCGATCAGCTTGTGCCCCTGGGCGCTGATCAGGCATACGTACACCGGGTTGGTGGCGATGATCTGGAACCTGGCCGCCGGGTGGCGCACCACGGGTGTCCCCGTCGGCCCGGTGGGACCGGTCGCGGTGGGGTGGGACTTAGAAGACGACGAGTTGTTGCGGCTGGTCAGCCCCAGGATGCCCAGGACGACCACCAGGGCGATCGCCACGCCGGCGATCAGCCAGCCCCGGGGGACCGCCATGCCCGCCCGGGCGGCCCGCTCGCCGGCGCTGGGGGTGGCCACGATCGGCTGCATCTCCATCTCCGAGAGCCGCTCGTGGTGGAGCTTGTACTCCTCGACCACCAGCTTGGGGTCCAGCCCCAGCGCCTCGGCATAGGTGCGCAGAAAGCCCTTGACGTATGCATTGCCGGGCAGCAATCCCCACTCCTCGTTCTCCAACGCGCGCAGGTACTTGGCCCGGATCTTGGTCGCGGCCTCGACCTCGGAGATGTCGATGCCCGCCCGCATCCGCGCTTCCCGCAGCATCTCGCCGATGTCCGCCATGGCCGCAGAAGGCTAGCGCCCGACGGGCCTGCAAATCGCGCTTTTTCGCCCAGCCGCGCCGCCTCACCGTCCGCTGCCGCCTGGCGCGTCGGCGCTCGGTCCCGGGGGAGCGATCGGCCCCCGCTCGATCCCGGGGCGGAGGTCAGTCCTCGGCGGGAACGACCATCGCCTCGGTGGCCGGCGGGCGTTCGCCCGCGCCCGCAGCAGCCCCCGCCTCTTCGCCGCCCGAGCCCGGGGAAGCCGAGGCCCGAGGGCCCGGCGCCCGCTCGGCCAACGCGGCCAGCACCCGCGGCAGGTCGGCCTCGGAGACCAGCACCTGCCGCGGCTTGGAGCCCTCGTAGCCGGAGATGATCCCCCGGCGTTCGAGCATGTCGATCAGACGCCCGGCGCGGGTGTAGCCGAGCCGCAGGCGGCGCTGGAGCATCGACGTCGAGGCCGTGCCCATCTCCACCACCATCGCCACGGCGTCGGCGAGCAGTGGATCCTCGTCGGGCGAGCCCTCGTCACCGGGGCCCTCCTCCGCGCCCTCGAGGGGCGTGACCTCCGCGAGCAGCTCCTCGTGGAACTCGGGCTCCCCCTGGCGGCGCCAGAAGTCGGTGATCTCGCCGATCTGGGGTTCGTCGATGTAGGCCCCCTGGATGCGCTGCAGGCGCGAGGAGCCCACCGGCGAGAACAGCATGTCGCCCATTCCCAGCAGCGACTCGGCCCCGTTGTGGTCGAGGATCACGCGGGAGTCGGTCTGGGAGGAGACGGCGAATGCGATCCGCGACGGCACGTTGGCCTTGATCATCCCGGTGATCACGTCGACTCGCGGGCTCTGGGTGGCCAGCACCAGGTGGATCCCCACCGCCCGCGCCTTCTGGGCCAGGCGGATGATCGAGTCCTCGACGTCGGCGGGGGCGACCATCATCAGGTCGGCGAGCTCGTCGATCACGCACAGGATGTAGGGCAGGTCGGGCTCGCCCCGCTCGCCACGTGCTCGGTTTAGCTCGACCAGCGAGCGGGTGCGCGACAGGGACATGATCCCGTAGCGGTGCTCCATCTCGCGCACCAGGTTGGCCAGCGCGTTGGCCGCCATCCGCGGACTGGTGATGACCGGCGTGAGCAGATGGGGGATCGAGTCGTAGTGGTTTAGCTCGACCTGCTTGGGATCCACGAGGACCAGCCGCAGCTCGTGCGGGGTGGCCCGCAGCAGCATCGAGCACAGCATGGCGTTGATGGCCGCCGACTTTCCCGCCCCGGTGGTGCCCGCCACCAGCAGGTGGGGCATGCGGGTCAGGTCGGCGCAGATCGCCTGACCGGAGACGTCCTTGCCCAGCCACACCGACAGCGGCGAGAAGCCCGCCTTGGGCTCCTGGAAGACGTCGCCCAGCTGCACGATCCGCCGGTGGGCATTGGGGACCTCGACCCCGACGGCCTGCTTTCCCGGGATCGGGGCGAGGATCCGGATCTCGGTGGCGGCCAGGGCGTAGGCGAGGTCGTCCTTGAGCCCGGAGACCTTGCCCACCTTGGTGCCCGGCGCCAGCCGCAGCTCATAGCGGGTGATATGGGGGCCGGCCACCGTCCCCACCACCGACGCCTGGACGCCGTGGTGGCCCAGCGCCTCGACGAGCTGGGCCGACACGCGCTCCTGGCCGGCGGTGTCGGGGCGCGCCTGCTCCACCGACGAGCGCCGCAGCAGCCCCGGGTCGGGCAGCGCCCACTGGAACGAGGGATCGTCGGTGACGCTCTCGCGCAGACGCCCCTGGGGTGTGAGCGCCCCGGCCCCGTCCACCCGCACCACCCCCGGGAGGCCCTCGACGTCGAGGTCGCCTTCGTCCCCGTCGGTTTGGGGGATGCGACGCTCCGCCTTCGGCTCCGCGTCGGGGTCGTCTGCGTGAGCAGCCGACGCCACGCCGCGGACGGGGGTCCGGCCGTCCCCGGGCTCGGACGCCGCGAACAGCTCGGGAAAGCGAGCGACCCCGTCGACCGGGGGCGACTCCCCCAGCGGCGACTCGGCGGCGTGCACGAGCGGCTCGACGTGGGCGGCGCCTTCGGCCTGAACGTTCACCGGCGGCGCCGGGTCGGGGTCCGAGCCCGGCGGCGAGGTCCGCGACGTCGATCCCGCCCACTCGGCCGTGCGCCGCAGGGCGCGACTGGCCTCCCCCATGCCCGAGCCGACGACCCGCAGCGTCGAGGCGATCGAGGCGCCGGTGAGCAGCGGCACCCCCGCCAGAACCAGGAAGAAGGCCAGCACGCCCGACCCCACATCGCCCCCCACCTGCGAGCTGGCCCAGTACAGGGCCTCCCCCACGATCCCGCCGCGGGTCTCGAAGAATCCGGCGTGCCAGAAGCCGTGGCGGGCGCCCGCCGGCGCCAGGCCCATGGTGTTGGCGGCCAGGGCAAGCGCCAGAGCGCCCACCACACACAGGGCGCCCGCCCGAAACGGCCGGGTGGTGGTGAGCACGGGGCGCAGCACGACCAGCACGCCGGCGCCGGCGAACAGCGGGGGGGCCAGGAAGCGGGCCTCGCCCACCAGCCAGGCCAGCCCCCGGTCGAGCCCGTGGCCCGCCGCCCCGCCCCGCACGTCGCCCCACAGCACCAGCCCGCAGAACACGCCGAGAGCGATCAGCGCCAGCCCCGCCACGTCCAGCTCGCGCTGGCTGAGCGGGCGCACGCGGGCCGAGATCATCGTCGCCAGCCCCGCCGAGCGGCGCCCGGGCGCGCGGCGCCGACTCGCCCCGCGCTTGCGCGAGCGAGCAGGGGCGGTCTTGCGGCGTGGGGCCATCTCCCGGCTCTTCGACGCGGGCGCGCGCGCCCCTGCCCGGCGGGCCCGCCCCGATGACCCGGCAGCCTCGCTTACCCCGCCCGAGCTCGTGCGGCGGCGCCATACTTGGGCCATCAGCCCTCACCGCCAGCTCCACGGGCTCGTGCTGACATGCGCCCTGGCGGCGGGCGGCGTGATCGCCGCCGCGCCCGCGCCGGCGCGCGCGTGGAGCCCCGAGCCCCCCCGCTACGGGGTCGCCAAGCAGACCGGCGTGCCGGTCGCGATGGCCGACGGGACGGTGCTTCGCGCCGACGTCTACTCCCCCACCGATCCCGCGACGGGCCAGCCTGCGTCGGGCCCGTTCCCCGTGATCATGGTCCAGACCCCCTACGGCAAGGACACCGTGGGCGCGCCCAGCGGCGGGGAAGGCGGTGCCGAGGCGGCGACTCAGGCCGGCGCGATCCCCTACATGATCCAGCGCGGCTACATCGACGTCGTCGCCGAGGTCCGGGGCACCGGGGACTCGCACGGCAGCTTTAACCTGCTCGATCCGATCCAGGCCCAGGACGGCGCCGCGCTGGTTCGTTGGGCGGCGGCGCTGCCGCACTCGAACGGCCGCGTGGGCCTCTACGGCCCCTCCTATATGGGCCTCGACGAGTTCATGACCGCCAACGCGCTCGGCCGCGACTCGCCGCTGAAAGCGCTGTTTCCGATCGTCGCCGGCAACGACCCCTACCGCGACGTGGCCTTCGACGGCGGCCTGGCCGACGGCGAGTTCGACCTGTTCGCCGTGTCCACGATCTTCGGGCCCCTGGAGCTGGTCAACCCGGCCGCCGAGAATCCAACCGACGTCGCCGATCTCCTCAACGTCGAGCTCGAACACGTGCCCGCGCTGGCGAGCTACAACCTGGCCCAGACGGCCAACATCGCCAGCGGCGGCGACGAGGCCTACGACGAGGACTACTGGCAGGCCCGCGCTCCCCGCAACATGCTCGGCCGCGTGGTCGCCAACGGCATCGCGGCGTTCATGGTCGGGGGCTGGTTTGACCTCTTCCAGCGCGGCGAGCCACTCGACTACTCCGGCCTGCAGAACGCCTACCGCGGGCGCTCGGTGAGCGCGCCGATGACCCCGGACGAGAAAGCCACGGGCCGCTACCAGCTGCTGCAGGGCCCGTGGTACCACCTCACGGCCGGGGCCGGGCTGGACGTCTACCGCATCGAGCTGGCGTGGTTCGATCGCTGGCTCAAGGACGAGTCCACCGGCATCGACGAGACGGACACGCCGCTGCACCTCTACGACATCGGCTCCAATCGGTGGGTCGACGTCAGCCGCTATCCGCTCAGCGAAGCTACCCCCAGGACCTTCTTCCTGGCCGGTGGCCCGAGCGCCAGCGGCGCCCCTTCGGACAACGACGGTCGCCTCGCCAGCGGGCCGCCGTCGGACCCCAGCGCCGCGGACACCGTCGCCTTCACCGGGGCCACCAGCCCCTGCGACCGCCAGACCGAGCAGTGGAGCGCCGGCGCCTCGGCCCTGATCTCGGTCTATGGCCAGCTGCCGCCGAATCCGTGCACCGCCGACGATCGCACGCTCCAGAGCGGCCCCGGCGCGCTGACCTATACGACCGATCCGATGTCCCGCGACACGGTGCTCGCCGGCCCGGTCGACGCCACGATCTACGCCAGCTCGACACGCCCCGACGTCGAGCTCGTGGCGACCCTCGAGGACGTCTCCCCCGACGGAACCTCCTTCCCGCTAACCAGCGGCGCGCTGCTCGGCTCCTTCCGGGCCCTGGACCAGGGACTTAGCTGGTTCGCCGCCGATGGCAGGCCGCTGATCCCCTACCACCCCTACACCCGCGCCTCGGTCGCCGCGGTCCCCAGCGGCCAGGTCACCCGCTTCGACGTCGAGGTCCCTCCCACCCTCGCCGATATCGCCGCCGGCCACCGCTTGCGCCTCACGCTCACCACGTCGGACTCCCCGCACCTGCTGGCGACCCCGTCCCAGGCCCAAGACCTCACCGCAGGCGTCTACCAGGTGCAGCGCAACGCCGGGGCGGCGTCCTATCTGGAGGTCCCCATGGCCCCGCCCGGCGCCTTTTCCAGTTCGCGACTGCTCGCCGGCGCGCGCCCGGTCGCCGCCCGGCGCCCGCCGCGACGCTGCCCGAGCCGCCGGCGGCTGCGCATCCACATCCGGGCGCCCCGCGGAGTGCGCTACGCGCGCGTGACGATCTACGTCGGCCCTCGACGCGTGCGCGTGCTGCGCCGACCCCGCCGCGGGGCGGTGGTCGACCTTCACCAGCTGCCATCCGGCCCCTACACGGTGCGGATCGTCGCCCGCACTCGCTCGGGCAAGAGGATCGTCCACACCCGCCGCTATCGCGCCTGCACCCCTTCCCCGCGCGCCCGCCCGCGCCGCCACCCGGCCCCCCACCGCCGTCACCGCTCGGGCCGCCGCCACCGCCGGTGAGCGGACATAGCCACGGCGGCCTAAGCGACCGCTAAAGATGCGCCGCCGTCGAGGTGCGGACCCCTACCATCGGGGTGGTGAACGACGTTGCGCGACAGCCCCGCGTGCTGATCGTCGAAGACGACGAGGAGATAACCCAAGCGCTCACGCGCTCGCTACGCCTGGAGGGCTATGAGGTCCGCAGCGCCGGCGACGGCGTGGCCGCCCTGCAGGAGGCGTCGTCGTTCATACCCGACCTGGTGATCCTCGATCTCGGCCTGCCCCGCATGGACGGGATCGACGTCGCCCGTGAGCTGCGCCGCGATGACGACGTCCCGATCCTCGTGCTCACCGCCCGCGACGCGCTCGAGTCGCGGGTGGAGGGCCTGGACGCCGGGGCGGACGACTATCTGGTCAAGCCGTTCGAGCGCCAGGAGCTCCTGGCCCGCATGCGCGCCTTGTTGCGCCGGCGTCCGCCGCGGGGCTCGGCGTCGCTGCAGGTCGGCGACCTGGCACTCAACCCCGATACCCACGAGGTGCGCCGCGGCGACCGTCCGGTCGAGCTCACCCAGCGCGAGTTCGAGCTGCTCGAGTATCTGATGCGCAACGAGCGCATCGTCATCTCCCGCCAGAGGCTGCTCGACGAGGTGTGGGGCTATGACCCCTTCTCGACCACCAACACGATCGAGGTCTTCGTCTCCAACGTCCGGCGCAAGCTCGAGGCGGGCGGCGAGCCGCGACTGCTCCACACGATCCGTGGTGCGGGCTACGTTCTCCGCGCTTAGGCGCCTGGGCGCCACCCCGGTGAGGATGGTCTCACGCCTGCCCATCCGCTGGCGGCTGGCCGGGACCTCGGCGGCCCTGACGCTGGTGATCTTGTGCGGCTTTGCCGTGGCGGTGGGCACGCTGACCACCCGGCGCATCCGCTCGGACTTCAACCATCAGATCGCCGCGGCCGCCGATGACCTGCGCGACCAGATCGACGTCAGCGTCGACGACGGGCGCATCGCGGGGATCGGCCCCAACCTCGATCTCTATGCCTCCCCCGGCCATGCCGCGATCCGCGTGCTCACCCCGGACGGCACCGCCCTCGCCCAGACCCGCACCGCCCCCAACCTGGGCCCGCCCTACCTGGGGCGGACCATCCTGTTCAACGGCTACCGCGTCGAGACCCGTCAAATCCCGCTGCGTACCGGCGGGGCGGTGTACGTCCAGTACGCCCGCAAGGTCTCCGACATGGAGCACACGATCTCCCGCGTGCGCTTCTTCCTGCTCATGGGCGTGCTGGCCGGGGTGGCCCTGGCCCTGTTGGCCGGGCTGATGATCGCCCGCCGGGCGATGACACCGATCGCCCGTCTCACCGCCGCCGCCCGGGGGATCCAGCGCACGCGCGACGCGACGCGCCGGCTTCCCGCCCCCGACGCCGAGGACGAGGTGGCCGAGCTGTCCCACACCCTGGACGAGATGCTCGCCGCGCTCGCCGCCTCCCGCGCGGAGGTGGAGCAGATGCTCGCGCGGCAGCGCAGCTTCGTCGCCGACGCCTCCCACGAGCTGCGCACTCCCCTGACCAGCGTGCTCTCCAATCTCGAGCTGCTGGCCGAGTCGCTGGAGGGCGATCAGGGCGAGGCGGCGCGCTCGGCGCTGCGCTCCTCGCGGCGCATGCGCCGGTTGGTGACCGACCTGCTGTTGCTCGCGCGCGCCGACGTCGGGCGCACCGCCGAGCGCAAGCCGATCGATCTCGCCCAGGTGGCGATCGAGGCGGCGGCCGAGCTGGGGCCGGTCTCCCAGGACCACGACCTGGCGCTCGAGGTCGAGCCGGCACCTCTGTGGGGGGCACGCGACGAGCTTCACCGGGTGGCGATCAACCTGATCGAGAACGCCCTGCGCCACACCCCGCCCGGCACCCAGGTGTGCGTGCGCGCCGGAGTGCTCGGGCCCACGCGCCCGGGACAGCGGGGCGAGGTGTTCCTCGAGGTCTCCGACGAGGGGCCCGGCATCGACGCCCAGCTCGTCCCCCGCCTGTTCGAGCGCTTCGTGCGCGGCGCGGGCGATCACGGAGGGTCGTTCGGCATCGGGCTGGCGATCGTGCGCGCGGTGGCCGAGGGCCACGGGGGCCGCGTCTCGCTCGAGCCGTCCGACGACGGGCGCGGCTCGCGCTTCGTCGTGCGCCTGCCCGCGCTGGCCCCCGGGGACTCTCCGGTCGGCGCCGAGGACGGCGCCGCCGCCCCCGGGGCGCCCCAGCCGGCTCGCGCCGGCTAGCTTGGGGACTAAACCTGCCCGCCGACGGGTATCCCCGACGGCGATCCATCCCTTGGGAGCAGGTGGGGGGCAAACTCGATTGCGGGAGGCTGATTGTTGATGTGGCGCCGGCGCTCGGTGTTCGTGTTGGTGGTGGCCGTGCTCGGCAGCTTGGGCGGCCCCGCCGTCGCCCAGGCCCGGGTCTGGCGCGTGGGCACCTGGAACGGCATCCCCGGGCAGTACAAGACCATCCAGGCGGCGGTCAACGCCGCCCGCCCGGGGGACTGGGTACTGGTCGGCCCCGGCGACTACAAGGAGCAGGGCAGCCCGCCAAAGTCCGAGCCCGCCGGGGTCCTGATCACCACGCCCAACCTTCACCTGCGGGGCATGGACCGAAACGGGGTCGTCGTCGACGGTACCCGCCCCGGCGCCCCCCAGTGCTCTTCGCAGCCCACCGACCAGGGCCCGCTGAACCGCAACGGCGTGGAGGTGTTCAAGGCCAACAACACCTGGATCGAGAACCTCAGCGTGTGCAACTACCTGGACGGCACCTCCGAGGGCGAGCAGATCTGGTGGAACGGCGGCGACGGCTCGGGAACCATCGGCCTCAGCGGCTTCTGGGGCAACTACCTGACCGCAACTTCCACCTACTCGAGCTCGGCGGCGGGCCAGTTGGGCACCTGCTGCGGGGTCAGCTATCCCGCGGGCGACTACGGCATCTTCTCCAGCAACGCCACCAACGGCTGGTTCAAGCACTCCTACGCCAGCAACATGGCCGACGCCGCGTTCTATATCGGCGCCTGCCAGCAGGTGTGCAACCAGGTGATGCAGTACGACCGGGGCCAGAACAGCGCGCTGTGCCTGTCGAGCACCAACGCCGGCGGCTACCTGCTCGTGGCCGACAACGAGTGCGACGGCAACAAGAGCGGCCTGGTCAGCAACTCGCAGAACAACGACGACTTCCCCTCGCCCCAGATCGGCCTGTGCCCCACCGGGCAGACCGGCGCCCTGGGCACCCAGTCCTGCACCGTGTGGATGAACAACAACGTGCACGACAACAACAACGCCAACGTGCCCGGCAACGGCTCCGGCCTGTCGGGAGGGGCGCCGGTGGGTACCGGCCTGATCCTGGCCGGCAGCACGTACGTAACGCTGGCGGGCAACACGGTCACCAACAACGGCGCCTGGGGCGCGCTGATCGCCGACCTGCCCGACCAGGAGACGCCCCCCGCCAGCAACCCCAACCCGTGCCAGGGCGGCACCTACGTCCCGGTCCCCGGTGGCGAAACGTGTGACTACCCGGCCTACGGCAACGTGAGCGAGAACAACCAGTTCTCGGGCAACGGCTTCTTCGGCAACCCGAGCAACGGGGACATCGGCCTGTCCACGGCGCTGCACAATCCGGGCAACTGCTTCTCCCACGACAGCGTCCCCGACGGGACCGACCCCGCGGACATCGAGACCAACCCCGCCTACCAGCCCTCCAGCGGCATGTGCACCACCGCCAACTCGGGCGATCAGGGCGTCCTGGCCGCCCAGGCGCTGTGCGACAGCCAGCTGGCCTTCCCCTGCCCCAGCGCCCCCGGGGCCACCTATCCCCGCCCGACCGCGCAGTTCTCGCTGCCGCCCGTGCCCGCGGGCCTGCCGAGCATGCCCAATCCCTGCGCCGGCGTGCCCGCCAACCCGTGGTGTCCGTGACCGGGCGGTCCTAGACCTCGACGACGACCGGGAGCACCATCGGCCGGCGGCGCAGCCGGTCGTAGATGAACTGGCCCAGGTCGTCGTGCAGCGCACGCTGCAGGAGGTCGATCTCGCGGATCTCCTCGGCCGCCGCCCGGGCCAGCGAGTCGTCCACCGCCTGGCGGATCTCCGACACCAGCTCGTCGGCCTCGTCGAGGAAGGGCACCCCGCGGAAGATCACCTCGGGATCGACCACCGATGCCCCCGTCTGCTCGGAGATGGTGGCCACCACGATAAAGATGCCGTCGGCCGAGAGCATGCGCCGGTCGCGCAGCGCGACGTCGGCCACGTCGCCGATATCCACCCCGTCGACGAACACCATGCCCGCCCGCTCGCGCTCGCCGAAGCGCGCGCCGCGAGCGTCGACCTCCAGCACCAGCCCGTTCTCGCCCCGGAATACTCGGGCGGGGTCCACGCCCACCGCCTCGGCCAGCCTGCCGTGCAGGTGAAGGCGCTTGAAGTCGCCGTGCACGGGCATCACGTAGCGCGGCTGGACCAGGTTGAGCATCAGCTTTAGCTCCTCCTCGAAGCCGTGACCCGACGCGTGCACCGGCGCGTCGCGGGTGGTGATCACGTCGCAGCCGATGTGGTAGAGGCGGTCGATCGTCTCGTTGACCGCCTGCTCGTTGCCCGGGATCGGGGTGGCCGAGAACACCACCGTGTCGCCGGAGTGAAGCTCGACCGCCGGATGGTCGCGGTGGGCCATGCGCCGCAGCGCCGACAGCGGCTCGCCCTGGGAGCCGGTGGAGATCACCACCAGCCGCTCGTCGGCGAAGTCGTCGATCTCCCGGGTGGGGATCAGCATTCCCTCCGGGACGTCGATGTGGCCCAGCGAGCGCGCCACGTTTACGTTCTTGCGCATCGAACGCCCGACCAGCGCGACCTTGCGGTCAAGCGTGACGGCCGCGTCGACCACCTGCTGGACGCGGTGGATGTTCGACGCGAAGCTGGTGACCACGATCCGGCCGGGGGCGCGGGCGAACACCCGCTCGAGCTGGGGCCCAACGCCCGACTCCGAGGGGGCAAACCCGGGTCGGTCGGCGTTGGTCGAGTCTCCGCAGAGCACCAGCAGCCCCTCGGCTCCCAGCTCGGCCAGGCGCGAGACGTCGGCCGGCGGGCCGTCGACCGGTGTCTGGTCGAACTTGTAGTCGCCGGTGACGAGCACCGTGCCCAGCTCGGTGCTGGCGGCCACCGCGCACGAATCGGGGATCGAGTGGGTCATGTGGATCAGCTCGACCTCGAAGGGACCGGCCGAGATCCGCTGTCCCGGGTCGACGTCCTGCATCTCGATTTCGCGCAGGCGGTGCTCGTCGAGCTTGGAGCGGGCCATGGCCACGGTGAGCGGCCCGCCGAAGATCGGCGGCGCCGACTCCGGGCCCAGGTCGCGCAGCACCCAGGGCAGGGCGCCGACGTGGTCCTCGTGGGCGTGGGTGATCACGATCGCCTCGATGTCCTCCACCCGCTCGCGCAGATAGCCGAAGTCGGGCAGCACCAGGTCGATGCCGACCATGTCGGGGGTGGGGAAGCGCAGCCCGACGTCGACCACCAGCAAGCGGTCCTCGTACTCCAGGACCGTCATGTTCTTGCCGATCTCCCCCAGCCCCCCCAGGGGGAGGATCCGCAGGGCCGCTGGATTCAAGTGCGGGCCACTTCGCCCGCCGGGGCGGCGGGGATCAGGCCGCGGCGCTCGAGCACCTGGCGCACCTGGGCGCGCTCCTCCTCGGAGGCCTCCACCAGGGGTAGCCTCAACCCGCCTACGCGCAGGCCGATCAGGTTCAGGGCCGCCTTGACGCAGATCGGGTTGGCGGTCAGGAACAGGGTGTCATAGACCTCGCGCAGCGATCCGTCGATCTCCGCCCGGCGCTCGGGCTCGTCGACCATGCGCCGCATCTCGTCGCCCACGACGTGGCTGGCCACCAGGATCCCGCCCGCGCCCCCCATGTCCAGGGTGCGGGCGAACGTCCCGTCGTTGCCGGCGTAGACCCCGAGGCCGTCGATCGGCGCCAGGCTGTCGTCGTTGGCCTGCTTGACGTAGTCGATGCGCTCGATCTGGGCCAGCCGGGCGAGGAGGTCGTTGGGCATGTCCAGACCCGTGCGGATGGGGATGTTGTAGAGCACCACCGGACGGTCGGTAGCCCGGGCCACCTCGGTGAAGTGGGCGATCAGACCCCGCCGGTTGGGCCGGTTGTAGTAGGGGGTGACCGAGAGGATGGCGTGGGCACCGACCTCGGTGGCGCGCTCGGTGAGCTCGACCGCGTGACGGGTGTCGTTGGAGCCGGCGCCGGCCACGATCGTGGCCCGCCCGCCGAACTCGCGCACCGCCAGCTCGACCAAGCCGATCTGCTCGTCGTCGGTGAGCGTGGCCGATTCCCCGGTCGAGCCAGCCACCACCAGCCCGTCTGAGCCGTGCTCGAGCAGGTGACGGCCCAGGGCGACAAATGCCTCCTCGTCGACGCGCAGCCCGTCGTCGAACGGGGTGACGATTGCGGTGAGCACCGTGCCCAGGCCGGCCATGGGCCCATTATCTCAGGGGTACCCGCCGGAGGGGCCCCGCCCGGCGCGACCCAACGGACGCCGGCTAGTGGCGGTGCAGCGCGATGCGCGTGCCCGAGCCGGCGCCGTGACCGGGATCGGATGAGATCACCGCGACCAGGCCGAGCGTGCGCTGGCGGCGAAGCTGCCGGCGCACCGACCTGCTGGCGTAGACCACGTAGAGGCGGCTGTGGCCCGCCGAGACGTGGAAGCGCGTGCCGCTGCTGGCCGCGGCCAGGCTGGCGTGTCCGCGCCGGCGGCGCACCGATTGGGCCAGCAGCACCCGTCCGCTGCATCCCCGTCGCACGCTGTGCGGGCAGCTGACGGCCAGGAACACGCGCCCGCTTCGGTCCACGCCCCGGCGCACGGTGCGCGCCCCGGCCCCGGGGCCAAAGGTCAGCACCGCGCTGCTCGACATGGCGGTGCCGTAGAGGTTGGAGCCGATCGAAGCCAGGCTGGCGATCAGCGAGAAGGCGGGCATGGTCGAGCAGCGCGAGTCGTCGGAGGCTAGGCACCCGCCGCCGCTCAGCGCGCCGCCGGAAGGATCGCGAGCAAACGTATTTAGGGCGCCGGTGCCGGCGGCGAACACCGTCCGCCCGTCGGGCGCCACCGCCACCGAGTTGAGCGAGTCGAGCCCATTGACCTGGGCGCACCCCGCCGAGCTCTGGGCCGCGTGGCCGCGATGGACGCTGGCGCCCGAACCGGTGTCACTGCCGGTGTCGCTGCCCGTATCGCTGCCGGTATCGGGGGGCGGCGGGGGCGCCAGCCGCTCGACACAGCCTCCCTCGGTGAGCTGGCCGCCACCGGCGTCGCGCCGCAGGGTGACCAGCCGCGCGCCGTCGCTGTAGTCGGCGTCATAGACGTTGTTGCCGTCGGGGCTCATCGCCAGCACGCTGGGGCTGTTGACCAGCTTGGCGTTGGCGCACGCCGTGGTGGGAGCGCTGTGCTTCAGGCACCCCATCTGGGCCAGCGCGCCGGTGGCGGGATCGATCGAGAGCGTCACGATCGCGCTGCTGGTGGGCGCCGCGGCGTAGAGGAACTTTCCGTCGGGGCTGACCACCAGCGAGCTGATCCCCTGGGTGGCGTTGCCCTGTGCGCAGGCGCCGTCCACGCCGGCGGTGGCGATGCACTGGTTGGCCACGTGCGCCGGGTCGGGCTTGTCGCTGGGCGGGGTGAAGCCGAAGAAGACCTTGGTCAGGTCGAAGCTGGAGATTGCGCCGCGGCTGGACCCGACGAACAAAGCGCCACCGCCGGGCGCGATCGCCGCCGCGTCGGCGTTTCGGTACACGCGGGCTTGGCCACAAGCGCCGCCGAAGGGCGGGTACTCCTGAAAGCAGCCGGTCTCGGTGAGCGCGCCGGTGCCGGTGTCGCGCGTGAACTCGACGATGCTGCCCGAGGTGAAGCCGGCGACATACACGTGCGCTCCGTTGGGGGCCACGGCGATGCCGTCGGCGTCGAGCAGGCCGGGGCCCGAAGCCGAGCAGGTCCCGATCGCCCCGTCGATGCTGTCCGTGCCGTCAGAGCTGGTGCAGCTGGACTCGGTCAGGACGCCGCTCGAACCGTCGCGGGCGAAGGTGACGACGGCCCCGTAGCCCGGGCCCTGGGTGGTGGCGGCGGTGCCCGCCGCCACGTAGATGTTCTTGCCGTCGGGCGAGGCAGCGATCGCGTTGGCGCCCGACAGGCCGTGCCCGTGCGCACAGCTCCCCGTCTCGGAGCTGGGATTCTGCGCCACGCAGCCGGTACCCCCCGGCAGCAGGCCGAATGCTCCCTGGGCCCCCGCCGGCGCGGCGACTAGACCCGAGCCGACCACCACCGCCGCCCAACCGAGAAGAACCCTCCGCATCCCTGGAATGCGCCGACGCTACCCGATCTCCGGCCGCGCGACAAGGTTGCCCGGCAGACGCGATCCGGTGGTGTGCCAGGAACGCGGTCTGGCTTCGTGTCTGGGCCGGGACAGGCCGTCAGACCCCCGGCCAGCACCCTCCCGCTAGCGGAGGGCGTAAGGAGCAACAGCGCCCGGGGTGGCGCAGCAGCCTAGGCCGGAGCCCGGGAGCGGCAGCGGGCGCAGAGCCCGCTGACCACCAGGTCCGCCCGCTCGGGGGCAAACCCACCGCGCAAGGCGACGGCCATGGCCCCGGCGAGCTCGGCCGGCGCATCGAGGTCCTCGACGGCGCCGCAGCGACGGCACACGGCGTGGTGGTGGGGATCGGTGCGCGGGTCATACAGGGCCGCCCCGCCCCCGACCGGCACGCGACGTACGAGCCCGAGCTCTTCGAACAGCGCGAGCGTGGCGTAGATCGTCGGAGCCGAGGTCCCCGGCAGGTCCGCCCGGGCGACCTCCATGAGCTCTTCGGCGCTGACGTGGCGGTCGCGCTGGCGCAGCACGCGGTGAAGCACCAGCCGCTGGCTGGTCACCCGCTGGCCGCGCCGGCGCAGCAGCTCGACCAGCTCTCGATCGAGGGCGGCGGTCGACGGCGGGGAAGGAGGGCTGGAGGTGGCCACCGGTGGGATTCAATTGTACTTCCTCGTTGTAGTTAGGCAACCCTTACTCTAAATGATTTGTCATAATGTTCGGGTGAGCATTTCCCGACCCCACGTCCGCCCGCGGTGACCGGGGACGCCGGAGCCCGTGCCGTGTCGATGACCCGGGCCCAGCGGCTGGTGGATTCTCTGGCCCGCCGATGGGGCTTTGGCGGAGAGGCCGACTTCGTGCTGCGGGTTGTCCAACCGGCGCTGGTGGGGATGATCGACGGGACGGTCTCCACGCTGGCCCCGATCTTCGCCGCCGCCATCTTCTCCGGCTCGCACACGGCGCTGGTCGTCGGGCTGGCCACGGCGCTCGGAGCGGGGGTGAGCATGGGCTGGTCCGAGGCCCTGTCCGACACCGGCGAGCAGACCAACCGCGGCTCGGCCTATGTGCGCGGGGCGATCACCGGGGGCGCCACCACGTTCGGCGGGATCTTTCACACGCTGCCCTTCGTCATCTCCCAGCGCAGCACCGCGCTCGCCGTGGCCGGGATCGTGGTGGTCATCGAGCTGTTCACGATCGCCTGGGTGCGCAACCGTTTCTTGCACGTGTCGCTGCGCTCCTCGCTGCTGGTGGTCACGCTCGGCGGCGCGATCGTGCTCGCCATCGGCGTCCTTCTGGGCAGCTCCTGAGCCGCCTTCCTCCCCGGTCGCGCCGGCCGCCGACGCCGCTCGGCCGCTAGGTGTCGAACAGCAGCGCCTCGAGCCCCACCGTGGGCGAGCGCTCGAGCTCTCCCACCCGGCGCACGGCCAGCAGGACCCCGGGCATGAACGACTCCCGCGCCAGTGAGTCGTGGCGAATGGTCAGGGTCTGGCCCTCCCCGCCCAGGATGACCTCCTGATGGGCAACCAGGCCTGGGAGGCGCACCGAGTGGATCGGGGGGGCGGGGCGGCCGCTGGCCTGCGCCATCAGCTCGGCGGTTCGCGCCGCCGTCCCGCTGGGGGCATCGCGCTTTTGATCGTGGTGCAGCTCGACGATCTCGCCGGCGGGAAGGTGGCGCGCCGCCTCGGCGGCGAACCGCATCATCAGCACCGCCCCGATGGCGAAGTTGGGAGCCACGAACAGGTTGGCGCGCCCCCGCGCGTCCCGTGCCTTGGCCTCCAGCGCGGCGGGGTCATAGCCGGTCGTCCCCAGCACCACGTGCACGCCGGCGTCCAGCGCCGCGCCAACGTTGGCCGCCGCGACATCGGGCGCGGTGAAGTCGACCAGCACCTCGGCGCCGTCGAGGACCTCCTCCACTCCCGTCCCCAGCGCCGGATCGGCCTGGCCGCAGAGCGCGAGGTCCTCGGCCGCCCCCACCGCCGCGCACACCGCCTGGCCCATGCGCCCGGCCGCTCCCGCCACGGCCACCCGGATCATGGCACTGCGGCCGGCGCGGGGTCCAGCTCCCCGGTTACCGCCCGCAAGCCGTCGCGTACGGTCTGCTCGCTGGGGCCGATCGCCGCCGCCGAGAGCCCCTCGGGATCGAACAGGCTGCCCATCAGGGCAACGACGTCCTGGCGGCCGACCGCGTCGACGCGTTCGATCACCTCGTCGAGCGAGAGCACGGGCATGTCGGCGAGCAGCGAGGAGCCCAGCCGGTTCATGCGTGCCGAGGTCGACTCGAGCGCCAGCGCCGTGCGCCCCTTGACGTTCTCGCGCCCCCGGTCGAGCTCCGCCTCCGTCGGTCCATCCTGGAGCAGGCGTCCCAACTCGTCGGCGACCACCGCCAGTGCCCGGGCCAGCCGGTCGGGTCGCGTTCCCAGGTAGATCCCCACCTGGCCCGTCTCGGCGTACAGGCTCTGAAAGGAGAACACCGAGTAGGCGAGCCCGCGCCGCTCGCGTACCTCCTGAAACAGCCGCGATGACGAGGTGCCGCCGAGGATGTTGTCCAGCACGCGCAGGGCGAACCGGCGCTCGTCGTCGCGGGCCAGCGCCCGCCCCCCCAGGCAGAGATGGACCTGCTCGGTGTCCTTGCCCGCGTAGCGCAGTTTCGGCGGGGTCGGCTCGGGCGCCGCGGGCAGGGCGGGCGCGCCCAGCTCCTCGCGCTCGGCGCCCGCCCGGCGCACGAGCTCGACCAGCTCGTCGTGATCGACCGAGCCGGCGGCGGCCAGCACGACGTTGGACGGGACGTAGCGCTGGGCGTGAAACCGGGCCAGATCGTCGCGCGCTACGCCGGCGACGACCGCGGCGCGACCGATGATCGGCCGCCCCAGCGGATGGGCGGGAAACACCGCCTCGCCGAGCAGGTCGAACACGCGGTCCTGGGGGTCGTCCTCGTACATGGCGATCTCCTCCAGCACGACCTGGCGCTCGGCGTCGAGATCGTTGAGCGCCGGCCGCCAGACCATGTCGCCGATCACCTCCAGCGCCCGGGGCAGGTGGCGGTCGAGTACGCGCGTGTAGACCGAGGTGGAGTCCTTGGCCGTGCCGGCGTTGAGCTCGGCGCCCATCTCGTCGAACAGGGCGTCGATCTCGGTCGAGGTCAGACGGGGAGTGCCGCGGAAGAGCATGTGCTCGAGCAGGTGCGACAGCCCGGCCTGCTCGTCGGCCTCGGCCACCGATCCGGTGGCGATCCAGAACGCCAGGGCCACCGAGCGCACCCCGGCCATGGGCTCGGTGGCTACCCGCAGGCCACCTTCGAGCTCGGTGACTCGGTGCTCGGCCCCGGGCGCCGGCCCGTCATCCGCCGGGATAGCGCGGGCGCCGCCGGCAGGGCTGATCCCTGCCGGCCCGCCCGGGGTCGGTGGCGGGAGGGGGCGGATGGTCTAGGCCCCGCCCGCGCTAGCGGCTGGCGTCGCGATCGCGTGAGTGGCGCGGGCGGCCCGAGCCCCGCGACCCATGCCCGTCGCGTCCGCCCTCGCGGCCCCGCCGCGGGCCCCCTCCCCCGCCCCCGCCGCCGGTCCCTACCCCGGCCAGCTCCTCGACGGTCTTTCCGGCCACGTCGGGGTCGTCGGCCATGCGCAGGCCGATGCGCCCGCGCTCGCGGTCGACCTCGACCACCCGCACCGCGACCTCATCGCCCTTGTTGAGCACGTCCTCGACGGTCTCCACCCGGCGCCCGGGAGAGATGTTGGAGATGTGCAAAAGGCCGTCGGTGCCCTTGGACAGCTCCACGAACGCGCCGAAGGCGGTCGTCTTGACCACCTTGCCGCTGTACTCGTCGCCGACCTCGACCTCCTTCATCATCACCCGGATGCGCTCGGCCAGCGCGTCGCCCAGCTCGCCGTTGGCCGAGTAGATCAGCACCTGCCCGTCGTCGTTGACGTCGATCTGGGACTCGTACTCCTCGCTCAGGCCGCGGATGGTCTCGCCGCCCTTGCCGATCAGCAGCCCGATCTGGCTGGGATCGATCTGCAGGGTCTGGATCCGCGGCGCGTGCGGGCTGAGCTCGGCTCGCGGCGCACCGATCACCTCGCCCATGCGCTCGAGGATGAAGCTGCGCGCCTGGTTGGCCTGGGCCAGGGCGTCGCGCAGGATCTCGAACGTCACGCCGCTGATCTTGATGTCCATCTGCAGGGCGGTGATCCCGCGCTCGGTGCCGGCCACCTTGAAGTCCATGTCCCCCAGGTGGTCCTCGACTCCGGCGATGTCGGTGAGCACGGTGTAGTCCTCGCCCTCCTTGATCAGGCCCATGGCGATCCCCGCCACCGGGCGCTTGAGCGGTACGCCGGCGTCCATCAGCGCCAGCGAGGAGCCGCACACCGAGGCCATCGAGGAGGATCCGTTGGACTCGAGGATGTCCGACACCAGGCGGATGGTGTAGGGGAACTCCTCGGTGCTGGGCACCATCGGCACGAGCGCCCGCTCGGCCAGCGCCCCGTGGCCGATGTCACGGCGCTTGGGCCCCCGCATGAAGCCGGCCTCCCCCACCGAGAAGGGCGGGAAGTTGTAGTGGTGGAAGTAGAACTTCTTCGTCTGCAGCCCCAGCGTGTCGAGGCGCATCTCCTCCTTGAGCGTGCCCAGCGCCACCGCCGAAAGCGCCTGGGTCTGGCCGCGGGTGAACAGCGCCGAGCCGTGCGTCCGCGGCGCCACCCCGACCTCGATCGAGATGTCGCGGATCTCGTTCTCGGCCCGTCCGTCCGGACGCTTCTTGTGGACGGCGATCCGCTCGCGGATGATCTGCTTTTCCAGCTTGTCGAACGCGGCCTGCGCCGCGGCGCGGCGCTCGGCGTGCTCCTCGGCCTGGGGATCCCCGGCGTGCTGTTCGAGGACCTCGGCCTCGACCGCCTTGGTGGCGTCCTGGCGCTCGAGCTTGTCCTCGACCTGGGTGGCCGAGTCCAGCCGGTCGTAATGGCTGGCCTTGATTGCCTCGAGGACCGTGGCGTCCACGGCGGGTGCCTCGATCTCGAGCTTGGGCTTGCCCGCCGTGGCGGCCAGCTCGCGCTGCAGGGCGCAGAGCTTCTTGACCTCGCCGTGGGCGATGTCCAGGGCGTCGAGGATCTCGGCCTCGGGGATCTCGTTGGCCCCCGCCTCGACCATGAGGATCGCGTCCTCGGTACCGGCCACGATGAGGTCGAGGTCGGTGTCTTCGAGCAGCTCGGGCTCCTCGGGGTTGACCACGAAGTTGCCGTCCACCTTGCCGATCCGCACCGACCCCACGGGCGTGTCGAACGGGATGTGGGAGACCATCAGCGCCGCCGAGGCGCCGTTCATGGCCAGGATGTCGTAGGGGTGGACGTGGTCCACCGAGACCGGCAGCGCGACCAGCTGGGTCTCAAAGCGCCAGCCCTTGGGAAACAGCGGCCGGATCGGGCGGTCGATCAGGCGCGCCGTGAGCGTGGCCTTCTCACCCGCGCGACCCTCGCGCTTGAAGAAGGAGCCGGGAATCTTCCCGGCCGCATACATACGCTCCTCGACGTCCACCGTCAGGGGGAGGAAGTCGACTTCGCGCAGGTTGCCGGCGGTCGCGGTGCACAGCACCATCGTGTCCCCGGCCCGTACAACCACTGCACCGGAAGCCTGCTTGGCGAGCTTGCCGGTCTCAAACGAGAACTCCGTGCCGGCGATGGGCACGGAGACCCGCGTAACTTCGTTATTCATGTGATGCCTTCCTGTCCGCCCCTCGGTGGACGGACCTGGTTTCTCTCGACTCTTCTCGAAATCGAACGCCTACATGCTATCCGCTCGCGCCGGCTCTTCCCCGCGCCCGGCTCGGGCGATCCCGGCGGCGAGAGCCTCGAG
The DNA here is from genome assembly GCA_005883215.1 of Actinomycetota bacterium. Lineage (GTDB taxonomy): Bacteria > Actinomycetota > Thermoleophilia > Solirubrobacterales > Solirubrobacteraceae > AC-64. The sequence goes on along the minus strand of VAYS01000002.1, from coordinate 103,911 downwards.
CAGCTCCGGGGTGGGCGGCCCGGCGTGGCGTTCGCCCCCCACGAACAGCGTCGGGGTCAGCGCCACGCCGGCCCGCAGCCCCGAGGTCACGTCGCGCGCCACCCTCGCGGCGGTCACTTCCGCCCGCCGGTCGGCTTCAAAGCGCTCCAGATCGAGCCCCAGGGCCTGGGCTCGGCGCCACAGGTGAGGATCGTCCTGATGGCCCTGGTCGTCGAACAGGGCGTCGTGCATCGGCCAGAACGCTCCCTGGCGGGCGGCCGCCTCGGACGCGCAGGCCAGCGCCAGCGCCCGTGGGCGCTTGCTCCGCAGCGCGAAGTGACGGAACGCGTAGCGCAGGGGCAGCCGGCGCAGGCGCCGGTCGGCCAGGGCGCAGGAGGGACAGGCGAAGTCGCCGTAGAGCAGGAGAAGCGGCGCTTCGGTGGGCCCCCGCACGTGGTCGGAGTCGTCCAGCGGCGGGGGCGCGGAGCTGCGCAGATCGGTCATCGCCCCCGCCAGTCGGTCCTGCCTCGGCCTAGCTGGGGACGGCCTCGAGCCCGTCGAAGATGAGGTTTGCCCCCGGGAGCTCGGCGGGCGAAGGGGCCTGGTAGCTGTAGCGCACCACGCGGTCGGGACCGATGATCACCAGTGCGCGCTGGGCAAAGCCGCCCGGGTGCAGGACGCCGAAGGCCTCGCAGGCCTTGCCCTTGGGCTCGAAGTCCGAGAGCTGGGGGATGGTCACGCCGAGCTTCTCTCGAAACGCCTTCTGGGCCCAGGTGCTGTCGCAGGAGACGCCGTAGACCTTGGCCCCCCGGCTCTCCAGCTCATCCAGCACCTCCTGATAAACGCTTAGCTGGTCGGTGCACACCGGGCTAAAGGCGAACGGATAGAACACCAGCACCGTCGTCTGGCCCTCCAGGTCGGCGTCGCTGAGGCGCTCGCCTTGCTCAGTGGCCAGGCTGAACTCGGGCGCGGGTTGGCCGGGAGGGATGACGGTCATCGTGCCCCGGCGGCGGCTAGGGCTACTTGCGCAGGCCGAGCTCGCGCACCAGGCTGCGATAGCCCTCGAGGTCTCGGCGCTGGAGGTAGTTGAGCAGGCGCCGCCGGCGGCCCACCAGCTTGAGCAGGCCCCGGCGCGAGTGGTGGTCCTTGACGTGCGAGCGCAGGTGCTCGGTGAGCTCGTTTATGCGCTCGGTGAGCAGCGCGATCTGAACCCGGGCCGAGCCCGTGTTGGCGTCGGTGTCCCCGAACTGGCCGACGATCTCGCGCTTGCGCTCGCTGGTGACGGTCATCGCTGGCGGCCCAAGCTAGCAGACGTTGGCGCGCCCTAGCGGGCCACGCGGCGGGCCTGCTCGACGTCCCGGGCCATCTGCTCGACCAGCGCCGCGGGGGTGTCGAAGCGGCGCTCGCCGCGCAGGCGCTCGAGGAACTCCAGATGCAGGGGTTGGCCGTAGAGGTCGCCGTCGAAGTCGATCAGGTAGGCCTCGATCAGCTCGCCGCGGCCGGTGCGAAAGGTGGGCCTGACCCCGACGCTCACCGCCGCCGGGCGGCCATCGGCCAGCCCGGCGTAGACCCCATGTCCGGGGCACACCAGCTCGTCGGGCGGGACCAGGTTGGCCGTCGGGTAGCCCAGATGGCGTCCGCGCGCGTCTCCGTGCACCACCTCGCCGCGGAACTGGAAGGGCCCCCCCAAGAAGCGCGCCGCGGTGGCCACCTCGCCCGCCTGGACGAGGGCCCGGATGTGGCTCGAGGAGACCACCTCGCCCTCCACCTCGATCAACGGCTCCACCCGGGTCTGGAAGCGGCCGTCGTCGCCCAACATCGCCGCGTCCCCGCGCGCCTGATGGCCGAAGCGGAAGTTCTCGCCCACCGAGACATGGGTCGCCTGCAGCGCGCCGACCAGGACCTGGTCGATGAACTCCTCGGCGCTGCGGGCCGCGAAGTCGCGGTCGAACGGGATCACGATCAGCTGTCGCACCCCCAGCTGCGCGATCAGCTCGGTCTTCACCTCCAGGCTGGTGAGCAGCTTGGTGGCGTGCTGGGGGCTGACCACCGCGCTGGGGTGGGGGTCGAAGGTCAGCACCGAGTCGGCGCCGGAGATAACCGCCTGGTGGCCGAGGTGGACGCCGTCGAACGTGCCCACCGCCACGCGGCGCGGGCGCGGCTCGACATCGGGAAAGCGGCTGACCTGCACTGAGGGCGCCAAGCTACGGCAATCAGCCGCGCAGCACGACGAGCGGTCGCAGGAGCGTGCCCTCGGGCCCGGACTCGGGCTCGGACACCGCGATCGGCCCGGCGTCGTCGGCCACCACCACCGGGCCCGACAGCCCCGAGCGGTCGCCCACCGCGACGGGCCGGCCGTGACCGGCGGCGCGGGCGAGCGCGCCGCCGACGTGCACCCGCTCCAGAAAGCCCAGGGCGCGATCGAGCCCCAGCACCTGGACCGGTCCCTCGGCGCGTTGCTCGAGCGCGCCCGGATCGGCGTCCTCGACCGAGAACGGGCCGATGCGGGTGCGCCGCAGCTCGGCGCAGTAGGCGTCCCCCAGGCCGGCAATCAGCGAGCGCACGTAGGTGCCCGAGGAGCATTCGATCTCGAACCCGGCGTGTTCGCCGCGGTGCCAGAGCACGTCGAAGCGATGCACCACGATCTCGCGCTCGGCGAGCTCGAAGCGCTCGCCGCGCCGGGCCCGGCGGTAGGCGCGCTCGCCGCCCACCTTGACCGCCGAGAACTCGGGCGGGCGCTGGCGCAACCGCCCGGTGGGGGGCGCTGGCGGCGAGCTCGGGACCCTCCCGGTCAGCCGGATCTCGCCCTCGGGGTCATGGGTGCTGGAGACGGCCCCGAACCGAGCCACCGCCCGATAGGTCTTGGGCAGCTCTACGAAGAAGCGCGCGAGCCGCGTGGCCCGGCCCACCAGCACCAGCAGCAGGCCGGTGGCGAAGGGGTCGAGCGTGCCGGCGTGGCCGGTGCGCGCTCCGGTGCGCCCACGCACCGCCGCCACCGCGTCGTGGGAGCTGATGCCGGCCGGCTTATCCACCAGCACGACCCCGTCGAGCACGCCGACCCCGACCAGATCAGATCGGCGTGGCGGCCAGCTGGGCGGCGACCTGACCGCGCAGGAACTCGACCAGCTCCTCGTCGTTGAGCTCGGTCGAGAAGCCCGCGGCCCGCCGGTGCCCTCCCCCGCCCTTCAGACGCGCGATCACCGATACGTCGACCTCGTCATCGGAGGCCCGCAGGGAGACCTTGCGCGCTCCGCGCTTGCCCTCGGCCAGCATGTCTCGAACCACCACGGCGACCCGGGTGCCCTGCACCGCGCGCAGCAGGTCGATGACCCCCTCCGAGTAGCTCTCCTCGGCGCCGGCGGCGGCGTAGTCGGCCGCCGCCAGGCGGGTCACCGTCAGGCGGCCGTCGTCGTAGCGCTCGGCCCGCCCGAGCGCCCGCGCGAACAGGGCGAGCTTGGCGAAAGGCATCTCCTCGTACAGACGGCGATAGATGGCGTCCACGTCCACGCCGGCCTCGATCAGCTCGGCGGCCATCACGTGGGCCCGCGGCCCGGTGTTCTCGTACATGAAGCGGCCGGTATCGGTGACCAACCCGACATAGAGCGCGTCGGCCACCTCGGTGCTGGGGGCCACGGCCAGCGCGCGCATCAGGTCCCATACCAGCTCGGCCGTGCACGAGGCGTCGGGGTCCACGTAGTTGACCGTCCCGAACAGGGTGTTGTCGTGGTGGTGGTCGATGTTCAGCAGATGCACCCCCGCCAGCAGCTCCTGGGCCGGATTGCGGTCGATGTTCCCGCAGTCCAGGAAGATCACCGTGCGTCGCACCAGGTCCTCGGGCAGTACCCCCACCATGCCCTCGAGCTGAAAGGAGCGGTACTCGTAGGGCAGCGGGAACTCGTCGGCCGACATGAACATGATCGAGTCCTTGCCCAGCTCGCTGAGGATGCCGTGCATCGCCACCAGCGAGCCCAAGGCGTCACCGTCGGGGTGCTCGTGGGTGGCGAGCAGGAAGCGGTCGGCGGCGCGGATCTGGGCCAGGACCTGCTCGCGGGCCACCAACATGTCGGGCTCGGTGCTCACTCCTGGGCCTCGCGCTCGATCAGCTCGTCCAGACGGGCGGCCCGCTCGCCGGTGTCGTCGTAGACGAAGCGCAGGGCGGGCGTGTGCTTGAGCGCCAGCTCGTCGGCGATGCGCCCCTGGAGGTAGCCGTGGGCGCTCTGCAGCCCGGCCAGGGTGGCCTCGCGCTCGGGGACGCCGCCCAGCACGCTGACGTACACGCGGGCGTGGCGAAGGTCGGGGCTTGTCTTGACCTCGGTCACGGTTACGAATCCCACGCGAGGATCCTTGACCTCGCGCAGTGCGTCGCTGATCACCTGGCGGATGGCCTGATCCACCCGGCGCATGCGCTGAGAGGCCATCCTACCCCTCGCTCCCTAGCGCCGACCGGCGGTGACGCCGAGCGGCCAGCGCCCGCCGGCGGCGCTCAGGCCAGCGCGCGCTCGACCCGGCGGGTTTCGTAGACCTCCAGGACATCGCCTTCCTTGACGTCCTGGAAGTTGGCCAGCACCAGGCCGCACTCGTATCCCGCGCTGACTTCGCGCACGTCGTCGTTGAAGCGCCGCAGGCTGGCCACGACGGTGTCGTAGATGACCGTTCCGTCGCGCACCACGCGGATCTTGGCCCCCCGCGTGACCTTGCCGTCGGTGACGTGGGAGCCGGCGATCGTGCCCACCCGTGAGGCCCGAAACGTCTGACGCACCTCGAGCTGACCGACGGTCTCCTCGACCTCTTCGGGCTCGAGCATGCCCTGCATGGCCGCCCTGAGGTCCTCGATCGCTCGGTAGATCACCGAGTAGCCGCGGATCTCGACGCCCTCGCGTTCGGCGGCCTGGCGCGCCTCGCCCACCGGGCGGACGTTAAAGCCCAGGATGATCGCGTCGGAGGCGGAAGCCAGCATGACGTCGGACTCGTTGATGCCACCCACACCGCGGCGGATGATGTTGACCGCCACCTCCTCTTGAGGCAGGCGCGCGATCTCGTCCTCGACCGCCTCCACCGAGCCCGAAACGTCTGCCTTGAGCAGCAGGTTGAGCTCCTTGACGGTGCCCGCCTGGGCGAGCTTGAACACGTCTTCGAGCGACATCTTGCGACCCGAGCGCCGCGCCAGCGCCTCGGTCTTCAGGCGCGCGCCCCGCTCGGCGGCGAGCTGGCGGGCGTGGCGCTCGTTAACGACCACCCGCACGAACTCCCCCGCCTCGGGCACGCCGTCAAAGCCCAGGACCTCCACCGGGTCGCCGGGCTCGGCCTCCTTGACGCGGTTGCCCAGGAAGTCGCTCATCGCCCGCACCCGCCCGAAGTGCGACCCGGCCACCAGGGCGTCGCCCACGTGCAGGGTCCCGCGCTGGATGAGGATCGTCACCACCGGGCCCCGTCCTGGGTCGAGCTTGGACTCGATCACCGCGCCGGAGGCCTCGGCGTTGCGGTTGGCGCGCAGCTCCTCGAGGTCGGCCACCACCTGGATCGTCTCCAGCAGGCCGCCCAGGCCGTCCTTGGTCTTGGCGCTCACGTTGACGAACTCGGTGTCGCCTCCCCAGTCGGCGGCCTGCAGATCGCGCTGGGCCAGGTCGCCGCGCACCCGGTCGGGCTGGGCGCCCTCCTTGTCGATCTTGTTGACCGCCACCACGATCGGGACGTCGGCCGCCCGGGCGTGGTCGATCGCCTCGTCGGTCTGGGGCTTTACGCCGTCGTCGGCGGCGACCACGATCACCGCGATGTCGGTCACCCGGGCGCCGCGGGCCCGCATGGCGGTGAACGCCTCGTGACCGGGCGTGTCCAGGAAGGTGATGAGCTTGCCATCGTGGTGGACCTGGTAGGCGCCGATGTGCTGGGTGATGCCCCCCGCCTCGCCGGCCGCGACCTCGGTCTCGCGGATGGCGTCCAGCAGCGAGGTCTTGCCGTGGTCCACGTGCCCCATGATCGTGACCACGGGGGGCCGGTCGACCAGCTCCTCGTCGGCGTCCTCGAACACCGGCTCGGCCTCGACCTCGTCGGCGGCGTGGACGATCTCGATCTCCTTCTTGAACTCGTCCGCGAGAACCTGGATGGCGTCGTCGGTCAGCGTCTGGGTCAGGGTGGCCATCTCGCCCAGGCCCATCAGCTTCTTGATCACCTCGGGCACGGGGACGCCGAAGTACTCGGCCACGTCCTTGACGGTCGAGCCCGAGTTGATGCGGATGAGGTCGACTGCCTCCTGGGCGCTGGTGTCCAGGGGAGCGATCGTGTCGTCGTAGGTTCCGCGCCGGCGCCGACCCCCCCGACGGGGCGGCCGGCGCTGGGGCGCCGGCGGGCCGCTGGGCTGCCGGCGCGAGGCCTGCGAGTCGATCACCACGCGGCGCCGGCCGCCGGGGCCGATCCCGCCGGGCATGCGCTCGCCGGTGCGCGAGTCACGCGTGGGCCGCTGGCGGGGGGTGGACTCGCCCGCCGCCTCACGGGTCGGTCGCTGCCGGGGCGCCGGGTCCGCGGACGGGGTCCCGCCGTCGCCCTGGGGCGCTCCGGACTCCGAGGCGGCGGAGGGCTCCGCCGCCTCGGCGGGGGCACCGTTGGGGGCGGCGCCGTTGCCGCTCAGCGCCTCCAGCGCGGCGCTCTCTTCCACGCTCGAGGCGGCCGCCTTGACCTCCAGGCCGGCGGCGCGCAGGCGCTCGAGCAACTCCTTGCTGGAAATGCCCTGTTCCTTGGCGATCTCGTGGACGCGTCGCTTGGCCATCAGACGTTCGATTCTAGGCTCTCGGGTTGCAGCTTCACCGCGCGGCGAAAGCCCCGGACCAGCCCGCCACCGCGGACGGCTTTCTCCAGGCAGGGCCCCGCCGAGCACACGTAGACGCCGCGGCCGGGACGCCGGGCCGCCCGATCGAGCACCACCCGGTCACCGTCCAGGGCCAGACGCAGGAGCGCGCCCTTGGGCGCTGATCGCCCGCATCCGGCGCACCGGCGCCGCGGCTCGTGCCCGGCTATGGCCGATGCTCCTGAGCCACCGGGGGCGCCGCCGGGGCCGGCTCCTGGGGCTGGTCCTCGGCGGTGCCGGTGGGCTCCGCCGCCTCGGGCGAGGGTTCCAGGTCCCCCGCGGGGGGCGCCGGCTGGTCCTCCTCCCCCGGCGCGGACTCCCGGGGGGCCTCGGAGGCGGTGTCCTGGCCGTCGGTGTGCGCGCTTGGCGCGGCGGCCTCGACGCTGGGGCCAGCGGGCTCCTCGGCGCCTGCGCCGCCGTCGGAGGAGCCCGACACGGCGGTCACCTCGTCCGAGGCCACGTGCTCGAGCGCTTGGTGGGCCTCGAGCCCGCAGTAGCGCGAGCCGGGAAGCGAGGCGTTGGGGCAGCGCCGGCCGTTGGAGAGAATGGCCGCGCAGCGGCCCTGGATCTCTTCCTCCTCGTAGCCGTGCTCGGCCTCCTCGGCGGCGAACTCGGTCTCGGACTTGATGTCCACCCGCCAGCCGGTCAGGCGCGCGGCGAGCCGTGCGTTCTGGCCTTCGCGCCCGATGGCCAGCGACAGCTGGTCGTCGGGGACGATCACCGTCGCCTGTTTGGCGTCGTCGTCCACCAGCACCTCGCGCACCCGGGCCGGCGAGAGCGCCTTGGCCACGAAGCGGGCGGGCTCGTCGTTGTAGGGGATGATGTCGATCTTCTCGCCGCGCAGCTCGCTGACCACCATGCGCACCCGTGAGCCCCGGGGGCCGACGCAGGCGCCCACCGGGTCCACGCCGTCGGCGTGGGAGACCACGGCGATCTTGGAGCGGTAGCCGGGCTCCCGAGCCACGTTGGCGATCTCCACCAGGTGGTCGGCGATCTCCGGAACCTCCAGCTCGAACAGCTTCTTGATCAGCTCGGGGTCCCGGCGGGAGACGATGATGCTCGGCCCCTTGGTCGACGGGGACACCTCCTTGATCACCGCCTTGATGCGCTGGGAGTGGTCATAGCGCTCGCCGTCCACCTGCTCGGACTTGGGCAACAGCGCCTCGACCCGCTCGCGCAACTGCACCAGCGTGTAGCGCGAGTCTGACTGCTGGACGATGCCGGTGATCAGCTCGCCCACGCGATCGCGGTACTCCTCGTACATCATGTCCCGCTCGGCCTCGCGAATCCGCTGCAGGATCACCTGCTTGGCGGTCTGGGCGGCGATTCGCCCGAAGTCGTCGGGGGTGACGTCGCGCTCGTCGATCTGGTCTCGGTACTGCTCGAACTTCTTGGGGTCGATCTCGGGCTCCTCGGGCTCGCGCATCTCCCCCGTCTCCGGGTCGATGGTGGTGCCCTCGTCGATCGTCTCGACGATCAGGTGAGCCTCCAGGCGCTCGGGGATGATGAGCTCGATGACGCGGAAGTCGGCGGTCTCGCGGTCGATCTCCACGCGAGCGTACTTCGCGGCGCCGGGCTGCTTCTTGTACGCCGAGAGCAGCGCGTCCTCGAGCGCCACCATCAGCTTCTCGGACTCGATGCCCTTCTCGCGCGCCAGCGCGTGCATGGCATCCAGGATCTCGCGTGACATCCGGCTACTCCTCCATGAGGTGGGATCGATGGATGGCCGCGTAGGGGATGGCGATCATCGCCCCGTCCGCGGCGAGGGTGACCTCCCGATCAGAGGCGCCGACTAGCTCTCCGGTGAAGCTACGCCGCGACTGCTCGGGGCGACCCGCGGGGTGCGGGTCGCGCGTGCGCACCCGCGCCCGTCTGCCGACGAAGCGGCGAAAGTGGTCCGGCTTGGTCAGCGGACGCTCCAGACCCGGCGAGGAGACCTCGAGCGAGTAGTCCTCGCGCAGGGGGGCGAGCGCGTGGCTCACGCGCTCGCACAGGCCGAGGGTGACGCCGTCGGGGTGGTCGATGAACACCCGCAGCACCGAGCCGCCGGCCACCTCCACGAGCAGGACCTCCACCTCGGGCTCGGCGCCAGCAAGCTGCTGCTCGATGTCGCTCTGTAGTGCCCTCATGACTGCGATGTGCGATCTCCTAACGAAAAAGAAGCGGGCGTGCGCCCACTTCCGGTACGGCCACCGGCGCGGGGCGCCGGCTCGGAAAGCTGTAGCGCGAGCATAGCACCGGACCGGCGTCCAAGCGACGCCTGGAGGGCCCCGCAAGCGCTCCTGCGAGCGCCGCGGTTGGAGGTCAGGGGCGGGCCGCGGCGGCGGGGCGCGGGCGCAGGTCGGCCACCGCGTCGAGGATCGCCTCGGCGACCAGCGGCTTGGACGCCCGGGGCACGTGGCGCTCTCCGCCCTCGGTGACGATCAGCACCTCGTTGTCCGGGGCGTCGAAGGCGATATCGGCACGGGAGACGTCGTTGAGGACGACCGCGTCGAGGCGTTTGGCCCGGAGCTTTTCGCGGGCGTGCTCGAGCGCCTGCGCCCCGTCCTCGGCGGCGAACCCCACCAGCACCTGAGCGTCGGTGCGCTCGGCGGCCAGCGCGCACAGCACGTCGATGGACGGCTCCAGCGCGAGCTCCAGGCCGCCGCGGTCGGCCTTGCGGATCTTCTCCCCCTGGGGTCGGGCGGGGCGAAAGTCGGCCACCGCGGCGGTCATCAGCAGCACGTGGCAGCGGGCAAATTCCCGCGCGCAGACCTCGTGCAGCTCGGCGGCGGTACCGACGTCCCGGTAGCGGATCCCCGGGGGGCGGGGCAGCGAGACGTTGGCGCACACCACCGTCACCTCGGCTCCCCGCCGCGCCGCGGCCTCGGCCAGCGCCAGTCCCATCCGGCCCGACGAGCGATTGCCCACGTAGCGCACGGTGTCGATCGGCTCACGGGTGCCGCCGGCGCTGACCAGGACGCGTCGCCCGCTCCACCACCCGCCCTCGGGACCGGGGGCCAGGACGGCTTCGCACGCGGCGAGCAGCTCGACCGGATCGGCGAGTCGCCCCACCCCCCACTCCTCGCGCGAGGCCAGTCGCCCGGTCCCCGGCTCCACGACCCCCACGCCCCGCTCGCGCAGGCGGTCGAGGTTGGCCTGGGTGGCCGGGTGCTCGTACATGTGGTTGTTCATGGCCGGGGCGACGAGCACCGGGCAGGTCGCGGCCAGCGCGGCGCTGCAGAGCAGGTTGTCGGCCAGGCCATGGGCCAGGCGAGCCAGGGTGTTGGCCGACGCCGGCGCGATCAGGAAGACGTCGGCGTTGCGGACCAGCTCCAGGTGGCTGTAGGGGTCATGCGTGGGCGCGAGCTGGTCGGGGAACGCGCCGCGCGCCGGGTCGCGCTCGAACTCGTCGGCGAGCACCGGGGCGCCGGTCAGGGCGGCAAACGAGGCGGCCCCGACGAAGCGCTGGCTGGTCGGGGTCTGGATGACGCGCACCGCGTGGCCGGCCCCGGTGGCCAGCCGGATCAGCTCGAGCGCCTTGTAGGCGGCGATCCCCCCGCTGACGCCCAACAGCAGCCTGGCCATGTGCGCTCCTCCGCCGGCTCGAGCCCCGGCCCGCCGGTCAGCGGTAGTGGTACTTGAGCTTGCCGGCGGCGACCTCTTCCAGGGCGATCGTCAGGTAGTTCTTGGACCCCGTCTCGATCATCGGCGGCGGGAACTCGTCGAACGTCCCCTCGCCGAGGTTGTGGTAGTAGGAGTTGATCTGGCGCGCGCGCTTGGCGGCCACGATCACGCTGGCGTAGTTGGAGTCGACGTGCTCGAGCAGTACGTCGATGCGGGGGGAGATCACCGGGCAGGCCTTCCTGTCGCTTCCTGAGGGCCAGTCTATCGGGCCGCTGACCCGGTCCTTGGGCGGGGTCTGTCAGGCGGCGGGCACCAGCTCGCGCCGGACGAGCGCCTCGAGCTCGTCGACCGCGCGATCCAGGCGATCGTTTACCACCACGTGGGGGAACTCGTCCCGGGCTCGCAGCTCGCCGCGGGCCACCTCGAGGCGGGCCTCAACCGTGGCCGGGTCATCGGTGCCCCGCTTTAGCAGTCGCTCGCGCAGCGCCTCGGGCGCGGGCGGGGCGATGAACACCTGGACCGACTCGGGCATCGCCTCGCGAACCTGACGGGCGCCCTGGACTTCGATCTCGAGCACCACCGGCGCGCCGGCGCCCACCCGCCGCTCGAGCTCCGAGCGCAGGGTCCCGTAGCGATGGCGCGCGTAGTCGGCGTGCTCGACGAACTCGCCCGCCCCGACCCGGCGGTCAAACTCGGCGTCAGAGAGGAAGTGGTAGTCGACGCCGTCGCGCTCCCCCGGCCGCGGCGGGCGGGTGGTAGCCGAAACCGATAGCTCGAGCTCGGGCACCCGCTCGAGCAGCGCCCGGATGAGCGTGCCCTTGCCCACCCCCGAGGGGCCGGTGATCACGAATACGCGTGCCGCCACCGTCGCACCTGACCGACCGCCGGCCGCGGATCGGGACGCGGGCCTAGCGCCGCAGCAGGGAGACCAGCTCGCCGCGCTGGCGCTCGGACAGGCCGCCGATCGTCTTGCTGGGGGAGATCCGGCACTGCGCGAGGATCTTGTTGACCTTCACGCGGCCGTACTTGGGCACCGCCAGCAGCATGTCGAAGACCTTGGCCGTCTCGACGAATTCGGGCGGCTCGAGCAGCAGCTGGTGAATCGAGTAGCGGCCCGCCTTGAGGTCGCGCTTGAGCTGCGCCCGGCGGGTGCGGATGCGGTTGGCCCGCTCCAGCGCGTCGAGCCGCTGGTTGAGCGACCGCTCCGGGGCTGTGGCCGACTGCTTGGCAAGCGTGTCGCTGGCGGACGTCATGCGGCGGCGGCGAATATACCTCTTCACCGCCCGCGTTCAAGCGTTGACCCCGAATTCGCCTGGACCTCCACCTGAGGTGGAGTGACGTTCACACAGGTCGATGGTTTTCCCCTCGCTTTGCAGGGCTTTTTGCCCGCTGACCGGGCCCCGGGACCTCCTCGTCGCGCTCGCGCCGTCGGGTTTCCCCGCAAAGTGCGGACAATTCCGCCGCGATTCGAGCTCCCGCCAGCGGGTCGCGGAACGACTCGGTCCCCACCGCGACCAGCGTCGCGCCCGCGTCGAGCAGACCGAGCGCGTCGCGCCCGCAGGTCACGCCCCCCATGCCCACGATCGGGATCGCGACGCGCTGGGCGACGCGCGCGACCTGCCCCAGCGCGACCGAGCGGATCGCCGGACCGGAGAGGCCGCCGCTGCCGGCTCCCAGCCAGGCACGACCGGTGTCGGGATCCACCGCGGCCGCGCGCAGGGTGTTGATCAGCGACACCGCGTCGGCCCCTTCGGCCTCCGCCGCTTCGGCGGTGGAGGCCACGTCGGCGGTGTTTGGGGTCAGCTTGACGATCAGCGGCTTGCTCGTACGGGGACGCAGCCGGGCGAGCAACTTGCCCAGGCTCACGGCGTCGGCGCCGATGTCCAGCCCGGTCTCTACGTTGGGGCAGGAGACGTTGAGCTCGAGCGCCGCCACCTCGGGCCGCTGCTCCAGGGCGTCTATGAGCTCGCAGAACTCCTCGGCGGTCGAGCCCATCACGTTGGTGATCAGCGGCACGGGCAGGCGCGCGAGCTCGGGGAGGTCGTGGCACAGGTACCCGTATAGGCCCTTGTTCGGAAGTCCAATCGAGTTGATCAGCCCCGCCGCGGTCTCCCACAGCCGCGGCGGCGGATTGCCCTGGCGCGGGGTCAGCGTGATCGTCTTGGACACGAAGGCGGCAAACGGGGGCGAGTAGCGCACCGTCTCGCCGAAGGTGCGCACCGCCGCGGGCACGTCGTAGGTGCCCGAGCCGTTGATGACCGGATGCGCCAGCTCCAGGCCGCAGAACGCCACCTTGCCCCGCCCGGCCCCGGGGGCGGGCGGGGCTGGCGCGGAGGGCGTGCCGGCGACCATCGCCCGCTCTGCCGGGAGGGCGGCGGGCGCCCGGTCCGGCGTGCCCGGCGCCGGGGGACGGTCGCCGCCGCCAGCGGGCCCCGGCGGCGGCCCCGGGTGGGGATCGAGCGGCCCGTGCAGGTCATCGGCGGCGAGCACCGGGCCGTCCACGCACAGGCGCAGGTAGCCGCTGCGTGTGGGCACCACGCACCCGAAGCAGGCCCCGAATCCGCAGGCCATTCCCGACTCGAGCGCCAGCTGGGCGGGGACCGCGGCCCGGGCGCACACCCCCCGCACGGCGTCGAGCATCGCCGGCGGCCCACACGCGTAGACCACGCTGGGCTGGCCGGCTCCCAGCTCGGCCGCCAGCAGGTCGGTGACCGGGCCGTGGTGGCCCACGCTGCCGTCGTCGGTGGCCAGGCGAAACTCGGCCAGCTGCTCGGCCGCGCAGGCGCAGGAGCGGTCGCGAAAGCCGAGCAAGGTGGTAGCCACGATCCCGTGGGCGAGCAGCGCGTCGGCGAGGATCACCAGCGGGGCCAGGCCCACGCCCCCTCCGACCAGCACCGCCCGCCGGCCGTCCGGCGGCGCGCTGAAACCCCGGCCCAGTGGGCCGGTCAGCCACAGCTGATCGCCGGCGCCCAGCTCGAGCAGCCGGTGGGTGCCGGGCCCGACGTCCTCGAGCAGGAACTCGAGCTCGCCTCCCGGGCGGACCCGCTGCACCGAACACGCGCGCGGCAGGTGGGGCCGCTCGCCCGCTCCGGCGCCCCATCCCCGGGCCGCCGCGAGCATGTAGAACTGCCCCGGCAGCGGCTCGGGACCCTCCCGATCGGCGACCGCCAAGACCCCGTAGGCGCCGACCTGCACCCGTTCGGTCACCGGGCAGCGGCGCCTCCCCGGGGGCGCCAGCTGGCGCGGTTCGTCGAGGGCGCCGGCCAGGAACCCGGCCGCGCCCGGCGCAGGCGGCCGAGCGCTCACGACAGGGCGCCGGCCGGGCGCCGCGGCGCGTGCAGCTCCTGCATGCACACCACCTCGGGGTCGCGCCGGCGGGCGGCGCCGATGGCACGGGCGGCCGCCAGCGCGCCCGAGAGCGTGGTAATGCACGGAATCCCCCGCGCCACGGCGGCCCGGCGGATCTCCCATCCGTCGGTGCGCGCCCCCGAACCGGTGGGCGTGTTGACCACCAAGTCGACGTCGCCGCGCTCGATCCAGTCGACCACGTGGGGGGAGCCCTCCCCGATCTTGTTGAGCGTGGTCACCCTCACGCCGCGGCGCTCGATCGCCTGGGCCGTGCCGCGGGTGGCCACCACGCGAAAGCCCAGATCGGCGAGGTGCACGGCGATCCCCGCGCCCGCCGCCTTGTCACGGTTGGACAGGGTCACGAAGACGGTGCCCTCGGCGGGCAGCGCGGCGCCGGCCGCCGCCTGTGCCTTGGCGAAGGCGGTGGGGAAATCGTGGGCGACCCCCATGACCTCGCCGGTCGATCGCATCTCGGGGCCCAGCAGGGAATCCGATCCGCTGAACCGGTTGAACGGCAGCACGGCCTCCTTGACCGAGATGTGCCCCGCGGACATGGGGTCGGCGACCAGCCCCAGCTCGGGCAGCGTCTCCCCCAGCATCACCCGGCAAGCCATCTTGGCCAGCGGCACGCCGATCGCCTTGGACACGAACGGGACCGTCCGCGACGCCCGGGGATTGGCCTCGATCACGAACACCCCGCCGTCCTCGGTGACCGCGAACTGGACGTTGAGCAGCCCCACCACCCCCAGGCTGCAGGCGATGCTCTCGGTCTGGGCCCGGATTAGCGCCAGCGTCTCCTCGGACAGCGAATGGGGGGGCAGCACGCAGGCCGAGTCGCCCGAGTGGATGCCGGCCTCCTCGACGTGCTGCATGATCCCGCCGATCCACACCCGCTCGCCGTCGCACAGGGCGTCGACGTCGACCTCGATCGCGTTCTCCAGGAAGCGGTCGAGGTAGATCTCACGCCCGTTGGAGGCCGTCGCCGCGGCCCGCCGCAGATAGTCCTCGAGTCGCTCGCTCGAATAGACGATCTCCATCGCCCGTCCCCCCAGGACATAGGAGGGCCGCACCAGCAGCGGGAAGCCGACGCGGGGGGCGATGTCCAGCGCCTCGGCGACGGAGTGGGCCGTGCCGTAGGGCGGGGCCCGCAGCCCCAGCCTCTCCAGCAGGGCCCCGAAGCGCCCGCGGTCCTCGGCCTCGTCGATCGCCTCCACGCTGGTGCCCAGGACCGGCACCCCGGCCTCCACCAGCCCGGCGGCCAGCTTGAGCGGGGTCTGGCCCCCGAACTGGACGATCACCCCTTCGGGTCGCTCGAGCTCGATCACCGCGAGCACGTCCTCGAGCGTCAGCGGTTCGAAGTACAGCCGGTCTGAGGTGTCGTAGTCGGTAGAGACGGTCTCGGGGTTGCAGTTGATCATCACCGCCTGGCGATCGGACTCCCGCACCGCCATCGCCGCGTGCACGCAGCAGTAGTCGAACTCGATGCCCTGCCCGATGCGGTTGGGACCCGAGCCGAGGATGACCACGCCGGGGCGCTCGCCCGGGCCGGCCTCGTGGCGGGGGCCTTCGGGACCCGGGCGCTCGGACCCCGAGTAGTAGTAGGGCGTGCGGGCGGCGAACTCCGCCGCGCAGGTGTCCACCGCCTTGAACGTGCGCTCGCCGGCAAACGGCGCGTCGGGAGCGGCCGCCAGGCGCTCGAGCTCGGCCAGGAACCAAGGATCGATGTGGGTGCGCCGGGCGATCTCGGCCGCCGGGGCCCCCCGGCGCAGCGCCTCGAGCAGCACGTCGTAGCGGTCGGGCGCCGGATGCTCGAGGCGATCGAGCAGGACGGGTAGCTCCTGGTCCAGCTGGGGCGGGGCGTCTAGCTCCCGGCTGCGCATCGCCTTGGCAAAGGCCTCGCCGAAGCTGCGTCCGATCGCCATCGCCTCCCCCACCGACTGCATGTGGGTCGACAGCGCCGTATCGGCGCCGGCGAACTTCTCAAAGGCAAACCGCGGCCACTTGACGACCACGTAGTCGATCGCCGGCTCGAAGCTGGCCGGCGTGGCGCCGGTGATGTCGTTGTCGATCTCCTCGAGCGCATAGCCGACCGCCAGGCGGGCGGCGATCTTGGCGATGGGAAACCCGGTGGCCTTGGAGGCCAGGGCCGAGGACCGCGACACCCGGGGATTCATCTCGATGACCACGATCTCCTCGGTCGCCGGGTCGACCGCGAACTGGACGTTGGAGCCCCCGGTTTCCACCCCGACGGCGCGGATCACGGTCAGCGCCTGGTCGCGCAGCGCCTGGTAGGCGCGGTCGGTGAGCGTCTGCTGGGGCGCCACCGTGACCGAGTCTCCGGTGTGCACGCCCATCGGGTCGACATTCTCGATCGAGCACACGATCACCACGTTGTCGTTGCCGTCGCGCATGACCTCGAGCTCGAACTCCCCCCACCCGAGGACCGACTCCTCGATCAGCACCTGGCCGATCGGCGACGCGGCCATGCCGCGGCCGACCACCGCCTCGAACTCCCCCTCGGTGTGGGCGATTCCGGCGCCCTCGCCCCCCAGCGTGAACGCGGGACGGATGATGGCGGGCAGGCCCACCGCGGCGCGCGCGGCGCGCGCCTGGCCCAGCGTGGTGGCGATCTCGCTGCGGGGTACGCGCAGGCCGGCCTCCTCCATCGTGGCCCGAAACAGCTCGCGGTCCTCGGCGCGGCGGATGGCGTCGTAGCTGGCCCCGATCAGCTCCACCCCGTGCTCGTGCAGGGTGCCGTCCTCGCTGAGCGTCTTGGCCAGGTTCAGCGCGGTCTGTCCGCCCAGCGTGGGCAGCAGGGCGTCGGGGCGCTCGCGGGCGATGATCTGGCGCAGCGGTCCCGGCTCCAGGGGCTCGATGTAGGTGGCGTCGGCGAACTCGGGGTCGGTCATGATCGTGGCCGGGTTGGAGTTGACCAGCACGACCTCGTAGCCCTCCTCGCGCAGGACCTTGCACGCCTGGACGCCCGAGTAGTCGAACTCCGCGGCCTGGCCGATGACGATCGGCCCCGAGCCGAGGATGAGGATGCGTTCGAGGTCCGAGCGGCGGGGCACGGTCAGGCGGCGGCACCCTGGATGGCGCCGAGGAAGCGGTCGAACAGGTACAGGGAGTCGTGGGGCCCCGGTCCGGCCTCGGGGTGGTACTGCACGGTGGCCCCCACCACGTCGAGCAGCTTGAGCCCTTCGACCGTGCGGTCATAGAGGTTGATGTGGCTGAGCTCGGCGGCGCCGAAGTCGGTCTGCCAGCGAACGGGCTCGTCGGCGCCCAGACGGCGCGCGCCGTCGGGCCCGACGACGGCGAAGCCGTGGTTCTGGCTGGTGATCTCGATCCGGCCGCTGTCCAGGTCCTTGACCGGGTGGTTGGCCCCGCGGTGGCCGAAGGCCAGCTTGTAGGTCTCGAGCCCCACCGCCCGGCACAGCAGCTGATGGCCCAGGCAGATTCCGAACACCGGCACCCGCCCCACCAGGGCGCGCAGGGTGTCGACGACGTACTCGAGCGCCGCGGGATCGCCCGGCCCGTTGGCCAGGAAGACCGCGTCGGGCGAGTCGTCCAGGAGCGCCTCGGCCGAGGTCGAGCACGGGTGGAGGGTCAGGTGCGCGCCGCGCGAGCGCAGGTTGGCCACGATCGAGCTCTTGATGCCGGTGTCCAGCACGGCGATCGAGGGCCCGGCCCCCGCCCCGCCGGTGGGGGCGAGCCGTTGGGGTGCGGCCGGGGTGACCCCGGCGGCCAGGTCGCGGCCGGCCATGGGGGGCTCGGCCCCGATCAGATCGCGGGCCTGCGCCTCGCTGAGCGAGGCGGGGAAGACCCCGCCGAGCATGGCGCCCCGGTCGCGGATGTGGCGCACCAGCGCGCGCGTGTCGACGCCGGTGATGGCCGGGACGCCGCAGCGGGCGAGCCAGTCCAGCCAGCCCCCTTCTGCCGACGGGGCGTCCTCGTAGTTGGTGGCGGCGCGCATGATCGCCGCCCGAGCGTGGACGCGATCGGACTCCATCGCCGGGGCCGAGACCCCATAGTTGCCCACGTGCGGGTAGGTGAAGATCAGCAGCTGGGCGGCGTAGCTGGGGTCGGTCATCGCCTCCTGATAGCCCGACATCGCGGTGTTGAAGACGACCTCCCCGACGGCCGGCCCGTCCGCCGCGCACCCCCTGCCGTCGAAGCGAGTCCCGTCCTCGAGCAGCACGTAGGCGGTCGGCGCGCCTGCCCCGGGGCTCACTTGACCAGCCCCTGGATTTGCTTGAACTCCTCGGTGCCGGCGCGCCCGAGCAGCTCGAACAGCGCGGTCTCGCTCGAGGTCAGCAGCGCCCCGGCGCGCTGCATCTTGGACAGCCCCAGCTCGCGGTCCTGGGGACTGCGCGAGGACACCGCGTCGCCGGCCACGTGCACCTCTACGCCCCGGGCCAGGAGGTCGTGCACCGTCTGGCTCACGCACACGTGCGTCTCGATCCCGCACACCAGCGCCTGGGAGCGCCCGGCGAGATCGAACCCCGGCGCCTGGGCGGCCGAGAAGACGACCTTTTCCAGCCGGGGCACACCCTCCAGGTGCGCGGCGACCTCGGGCACGGTCTTCCCCAGTCCCCGCGGGTACTGCTCGGTGACGATCACCGGCAGGTGAAGGATGCGCGCGCCGGCCACCAGCACGCCGGCCCGGTGGGCCACCTCTTCGAAGCGATCGACCGCCTTGCGAAACGCCTCCTGGACGTCGACCACCACCAGGGCGGCGCGGTCGCGCGCGAGCAGCCCGGGGGCGGGAACCAGATGGGTGGGGGCGCTCGCCCTCACGCCGCGCTCAGCGCGAACTGGCGCTGACGGTAGGCCACGGCGCCGCCGGCGACGGTGAGCAGCACCCGCCCGGTCACCCGCCGGCCGGCAAAGCAGCAGTTCTCCGAGCGGCTCTCATAGCCCTCCTCGCCCACCTGCCATTCGGCCTCTAGATCGACGAGCGTCAGATTGGCCGGCTCGCCCGGCGCCAGCCGGGGCATCGCCAGGCCCATCACGGCCGCGCCGGCGGTCAGCCGCTCAACCAGCGTGCCCAGCTCCAGGGCGCCCCCGAGGACCAGCTCGGTGTGCAGCGCCGCAAACGCCGTCTCCAGGCCAGTGGTCCCCATCGCCGCCTGCTCGAAGGGCACCTCCTTGTCTTCGCGGGCGTGGGGGGCGTGATCGGTGGCGATGCAGTCCAGCGTCCCGTCGCGCAGGGCCTCCACGAGCGCCCGCCGGTCCTCGGCGCCGCGCAGCGGGGGGTTCGTCTTCACGCGCGGGTCCAGGTCGCGCACGTCCTCCTCGCACAGCAGCAGGTGGTGGGGCGTGACTTCGGCGGTGAGCGCCCCTCCGTCGGCCTTGGCCGCCGCCACCGCGTCCAGGGACTGGGCGCAGGAGACGTGCTGGATGTGTACGCGCGCGCCCTCGTAGGCGGCCAGCGCCGCGTCACGGGCGACCATCGTCGACTCGGCCAGGGAGGGGACGCCGCGCACGCCCAGCAGGGCCGACACCGGTCCCTCGTGCAGGGCGCCGCCGGCCGACAGGGCGGGGTCCTCCTCGTGCAGAGCGAGCACCCCGCCGGCCAGGCGCTGGTACTGCATCGCCCGGCGCAGCACGCCGGCGCTGACCACCGGCAGCCCGTCATCGGTGAAACCCAGGGCCCCCAGGTCAGACAGCTCGGCCATGTCGGTCAGCTCCTGGCCGGCCAGCTCCCGGGTTATCGCGGCCAGGAACCCGACCGGCACGCGCGCCTGGGCGGCGGCCGTCTCGCGCAGCGAGCGAAGCAGCTCGGGGGAGTCGACGGGCGGCGCGGTGTTGGGCATCGCCACCACGCCGCAGAAGCCCCCGGCGGCGGCGGCGCGCGTCCCGGTGTCCAGATCCTCCTTGTGCTCCTGCCCCGGCGTGCGTAGATGCACGTGACAGTCGAAGAAGGCCGGCAGCAGGGTGCGTCCCTCGCCCTCGATGAGCTCCGTCCCGGGGGAAGGGGAAAGGGCGCCGGAGGCGCCGATTTCGGCTATCTCGCCGCCCTGGACGAGCACGTCGGCCTCGCCGTCGCGACCGGCGCGCGGGTCGAGCACGCGGGCCTGGCGGACCAGCAGATCGGCGGGCAGGGCGCCGGCGGGAGCGACGAGGGGCGTGCTCATGCCAGCTGGGGCTCGGTCGCGGGCCGGGCCTGGGCGGCGGCGCCCGAGGGCTCCGGGGCGGCCCCCGAGAGGAGCTCGAACAGCACCGCCATCCGCACCACCACGCCGGCCTCGACCTGCTCGGAGATCAGCGCCTGCGGTGAGTCGGTGACATCGCTGGAGAGCTCGACGCCGCGGTTCACGGGGCCGGGGTGCATGAGCAGCTGGCGAGGGGACAGGCGCCGCGCATTGATCTGGTAATGGGCCACGTATTCGCGCAGGGAGGGCACGAAGGACTCCGACATGCGCTCGTTCTGCATGCGCAGCGCGTAGACGACGTGGGCCTCGCCCAGGTCGGAGAGGTCGTGGCGGACCGCGCACCCGAGCGCCTCGATCCCGCGGGGGATCAGGGTCGGAGGACCGCAGACGGTGACCTCGGCGCCCATCCGCCGCAGCGCGAGCACGCCCGAGCGCGCCACCCGCGAATGCAGCACATCGCCCACGATCCACACCGAGCGACCCTCGAGCGTGCCCAGCCGGCGGGTGAGGGTGTAGACGTCGAGCAGCGCTTGCGTGGGGTGCTCGTGCTTGCCGTCGCCGGCGTTGACCACGGCGGCCGGCGTCCAGCCGGCGACCAGCGCCGCCGCGCCGGCGAAGGGAGCGCGGACCACGAGCGCGTCGGGCCGGTAGGAGGACAGCGTGGTGACCGTGTCCTTCAGGGACTCGCCCTTCTCCACCGCCGAGCCCGAGGAGGCGAAGTTCAGCACGTCGGCCGACAGCCGCTTGGCGGCGAGCTCGAACGACGAGCGGGTCCGGGTGGAGGCCTCGTAGAAGAGGTTGACGACCAGGCGACCGCGCAGGGTGGGGACCTTCTTTATCGGGCGGCCCGAAACCTCGGCAAAGGAGGCCGCCCGGGCGAGGATCCGCTCGATCTGCTCGCGGTCCAGGTCCTCGATCGACAGCAGGTGGCGCATGCTCATACCAGGGCCTCCGGGCTTTCGGGGGTGGATTCGAGTTGGGCGATCGAAACCTGGTCCAGGCCGTCGATCTCGCGCACCCGGACGTTGACCCGCTCGCCTAGCGCGGTGGGGAGGTTCTTGCCCACGTAGTCGGGCCGGATCGGCAGCTCGCGGTGGCCGCGGTCCACGAGCACGGCCAGCTGCACCCGGGCGGGTCGCCCGTAGTCGAACAGCACGTCGATCGCGGCCCGCACCGTGCGCCCGGTGAACAGCACGTCGTCGACCAGCACCAGCGTCGCCCCGTCGACCGGGAAGCCCAGCTCCGAAGCGTGGACCACCGGCGCCTCGTGCCGGCCCAGGTCGTCGCGGTAAAAGGAGATGTCGGCGGCGCCGCAGGGAACCTCGACTTCGAGCAGCTCGGACAGCAGCGCCTGGAGGCGGCGCGCCAGCGGAGCGCCGCGACGGTGGATCCCTACCAGGGCCAGCCGCCCGGGGCCGACGTTGTGCTCGACGATCTCGTGGGCGATCCGCACCAGCGTTCGCCGCACGTCGTCCTCGTCGAGGACCACCCTCTCGTCTAACACTCTGCCTCGTTCCTTCCTGGCCTCTCGGGACCCGGTTAAAGGAGCCCGGCGACTGTAGCACCGGGTTACGACGTGCCGCCCGCCGGCGCCGGCGGGCGGCACGCGAGCGCCTACCGAGCGCCCAGGCTGCCACGATGTGCTCGGCATGCGGCGCGACGCTCACCGGTCCGCTACCGAAGCGCCGAATGGCGGCCGGTCCGGCCTCAGCCGCCGCGAGCTGGTGGTGCGCGGGGGCCAGGGCGCCCTGCTGCTCGGCGGCGGCGCCGGGTGGGGCTGGCTGAGCGGCTGCGGGGCGAGCCGCCGCCGGGCCAGCGACCTCACCGAGCTGGCGCGCGCGGTCAGCGGCCCCGTGGTCAGACCGGGCGACGCCGGCTACGGGCAGGCCCGGCTGCTGTTCAATCCGAGCTTCAACGGTGCGCGTCCCCGGGCGGTGGTCTTCTGCCAGAGGCCCGAGGACGTGGTGGCGGCGGTTCGCTTTGCCCGCCGCCGGGGGATCGCCCTGGCCGCGCGCTCCGGCGGGCACAGCTTCGGGGGCTACTCGGTGCCCGACGGCGCGATCGTCGCCGACGTCAGCCGGATCCGCCAGATCAGCGTCGATCGCTCCCGGCAAAGCGCGGTGCTCGGGCCGGGAACCCTGAACACCGACATGTACGCGGGCCTGGCGCGTCGCGGAGTGGCGGTCCCGGGGGGGACTTGTCCCACCGTCGGGATCGGCGGACTGACCCTGGGCGGCGGCTTCGGCTTCAGCTCGCGCAAGCTCGGGCTGACCGCCGACAACCTGCTCGAGCTCGAACTCGTGACCGCCGCGGGCGAGCGCGTGACCTGCAGCGCCGAGCAGCATCCCGACCTCTTCTGGGCCTGCCGCGGCGGCGGCGGCGGCAACTTCGGCATCGCCACCTCGTTTCGCTTCCGGCTGCACCCGGTGGGCGACGTCGCGGTCTACCAGCTGGGCTGGCGCTGGAGCGACGCCGCCGCCGTGCTCGAGGCGTGGCAGCGCTGGGCGCCCGACGCCCCGGACGAGCTCTTCTCGACCTGCGCCCTGTCCCGAGCGGGCGGACCACGGTCGACGGAGCCGACCATCACCTCCCGGGGCCAGTACTTCGGCCCCCCCGCGCGGCTGGCCGCGCTGCTCGAGCCGCTCCTGGCCGCCGCCCGCCCCCTCCACCGGCGGGTTGCCCCAGCCTCCTTCGCCCGCGCCCAGGAGCTGTGGGCGGATTGCCCGCCCGGGCACTGCCGCGGACGGGCGCCCAACCCCTACACGGTGAAATCCGCCTTCTTCGCCGAGCCGATCCCCGGCGAGGGGATCCGGGGAATGATCGCCGAGCTCGAGCGCTGGCCCGGCAGCGCGGCCTCCAGCCCGGGCACTGGGGTCGAGCTCAACTCCTGGGGCGGGGCGATCGCCCGCGTGCCCAGGGCGGCGACCGCGTTTGTCCATCGCGATGCGCGCTTCCTGGCCATCTACGGCGCGACCTGGAGTGAGCGCGACGGCGCGGCCCGGGTGGCCGCCAACCGGGCATGGCTCGAGGGGTTCTACGCCCGTATGCGCCCGTTCGCCTCCGGCTTTGCCTACCAGAACCTGATCGACCCCCGGCTGGCCGACTGGCGACACGCCTACTACGGCTCCAACCTGGCCCGGCTGGTGGCGGTCAAGCGTCGCTACGACCCCGAGGGGTTCTTCCGCTTCGCCCAGGGCATTCCGGTCCGGCTGTGAGCCGCCGGGCGAGAGACAGGGCCGGGGAGCCCCGCTGCCCACGGTCCGGCCGGCGGGCGGCCGTCTAGCGGCCGGTGTCCGTCCGCGGGGCGCCCGCATCGCCGCGCGCGACCAGGTGCGGGTCGCCGCGCTCGGGCAGGGGCACCTCGATGGTGTCGAAGTCACGCGGGACCTCAGTGGCAGCGAACACCGCGCGCGCCTCCTCGCGCAGCTCGGGCCCCGCATAGCGAGTGGAAAGGTGCGTGAGCGCGAGCAGGCGCACCTCGGCCTCGCGCGCCAGGTCGGCCGCCTGCAAGGCGGTGGAGTGCCCGGTTTGGCGGGCGCGATCGGCCTCCTCCTCGGCGAACGTGGCCTCGTGAACGAGCACCTCGGCACGCTCGGCGGCGACCCGCAGCGCCTCACAGGGCATGGTGTCACCGGAGATGACCAGCTTGCGCCCGGGGCGGTCGGGCCCGACCACCTGCTCGGGGGTGACGCCGTCGACGGTCTCCCCGTGCTGGAGGCGGCCGAAATCGGGGCCGGGCGTCACGCCGAGGCGCTCGGCGAGCTCGGCGTCAAAGCGCCCGGGCCGCGGATCCTCGACCAGGGCATAGCCGAACGAGCGCGTGCGGTGGGTGACCGAAAACGGGATGACCGCGTAGCCCTCGCCGCCGACGGGCTCCCCCGGCTCTAGCTCGTGCACCGACAGCTCGTAGCGCAGACGCCCGTAGACCCCGCGCATGACCCGCATCAGCTCGGCCAGCCCGGCCGGCCCGTGCACGCGTAGGGGCCGCTCGCGGTCGCGCAGGTCAAACGACTTGATCATGCCCGGCAGGCCCAGCCAGTGGTCGAGGTGCAGGTGGGTGATGAACACGTCCTCGATCTCCGGCAGGCCGACGGAGCGCACCAGCTGGCGCTGGGTGCCTTCGCCGCAATCGAACAGCAGCCGGTCGCCGCCGCGCTGGACGAGCAGGGCGGGCAGACCGCGCCGGGCGGTGGGCACCGAGCCGCCGGTGCCGGCGAAGAAGATCGACATGTCCACCTCGGCCGAGGGTATCGGCGGCCACCGGCGCGGGGTTGGCCACGGCGCGCCACGGCTCGGTTGCGAGCGCGCGACCCGCGTATCCTGGACACCCCGGCGCCTGTAGCTCAGGGGATAGAGCGCTCGCCTCCGGAGCGAGAGGTCGCAGGTTCAAATCCTGCCAGGCGCGTCTTGGCTTCGCCGTTGGCGGCGGCGCGGCGGTGCGTCTGGCGCCGGCCCTCGCTCGAGGGCGTGGATCGCGGCTTCTACGCCACCTCGGCCCAGGTCATTCCCATCTTGCTCCTGGCGCTGCTCTTCCAGCGTCAGGTGTTCGAGGAGCGCTCCGAGGAGCCCCCACGGTCGAGGTGTCGATCCTGCTCGGGGGCGTGGCCCTGCTGGGGCCCTACTTCCAGAGTCGGTTCCGGGCTCTGGAGCGGACGCTGCCCCGGCGCATCTTCGTGTGGCTGCCGTGGCTTCTGGCGCTCGCGCTCGTCGCCGTGCTCGCCTCCTACCTGGCGTCCAATGAGCCCGCCGTGGTCGACGATGCCGGGCTGGCCCTGGTGATCGGGCTGTGGTTGCTGGCCGGCGGTTTGGAGGCGCGCGAGCGCCAGCGCGCGCGCAGGGGCGCCTAGCCCCCCGGGCCGGCCGCTGGCGCCGCCTGGCCCCAACGGCGTAGCATTCCCCCTGTTGACCGTTGGGGAGGGGACAAAGGCGATGGACACCATGGACGTAGAGCGCATCCGCAAGCCCAACTTTCCGGTTGCCCGGCGCGGATATGAGCAGCGCGAGGTCGACAACTTCCTGCTCGCCCTGGCGGATTGGCTCGAGGACGGCGGACGCAGCGAGGCCGAGTCCTATGCGGTGACGCGCAAGCTCCAGCGCGCCGGTGAGACCACGGCCCGCGTGCTTGCCACCGCTCAGGCGGAGGCTGATCAGATCCGCCAGGAGGCCGAGGCCGAGGCGCGCAAGGCGATCGCCGAGGCCCAGCAGGCGGCGCGCCAGCGCACCGATACCGCCAAGGAGCACGCGCGGGCGATCCTCGACGAGGCCGAGCGGCGACGGGCCACGATCGAGGGCCAGATCCACGAGTTGGACACCCAGCGGCGCCGCGCGATCGAGGAGCTCGTTCGGCTGCGCGACGCCCTGACCAACGCCCTCGCCCAGCAGCAGATCGCCGCGCGACGACCGGAGGCCGCTCCGCCGCCTCCTGCGCCGCGCCGCGATGGCCCGGCGGCGGGGGCCGCCGCGCCGGCACCGCGCCAGCCGGCCCGCCGCTAGGGCCCCGCGGCGGCAGGGGCCCAGACGCGGACGCGCTGACGAGCGCCCCGGACGACCAGATCGCCCACCAGCTCGAGCTCGTGGGCGTCATCGCCGAGCGCCCGCCAGGTGGACTCGGCCACGTAGAGCTGATGAGGGGTTCCCTTGGTCATCGCCTGGAGCCGCGCCGCGATATTGGCCGCGTCGCCCACGACGGTGTATTCCATGCGCTGCTCGGAGCCCACGTTCCCCGCCATGAGCTCCCCCGAGCACACGCCGATGCCCACCCGGAGCTCATCGCCCAGCCCGGTGGAGCGCGCCCACTCGTTGACCCGCGGCAGGCGGACGTCGAGCATCTCCCGCGCCGCGGCCACGCCTCGCCGGGCATGGTCGGGGCTGCTCGAGCGGAGCGCCGAACAGGGCGAGCAGGCCGTCGCCGCGAAAGCCGGCGAGCGTCCCGCCGTGGAGGAGCACGGCGTCGGTCATCTCGGTCAGATAGCGGTTGACCAGCTCGATGCCGGCCTCCGCCCCCAACGACTCGATCAGGGCGGTGGAGCCCCGCAGGTCGCAGAACACGACCGTCGCCTGGACCCGGGTACCGCCCAGGCGCACCCCGTCGGCGCGGGCCAGCACCTGATCCACCACGGTGGCGGGCACGAAACGCTCAAACAGGGTCCGCACGCGCTCGCGATCGAGCGCCGCGAACACGGCCACCGCCGCCACCGCCGAGATCGTCCCCAGCGCCAGCGCCAGCAGGGGCTCGGCGACGGGCACGATGTGCCCCTCGTCGAAGGCCACCTGGGCCCCGACGGCGAATAGCGCGCCGGCGGCCAGCGCCGCCAGCAGGGCGGCCGGCGCCGGCAGGCGCCAGAACAGCAGCGGCGCCGCCAGACCCAGCACGAGCGCGATCGCGAGCTCGAGCGCCCATCCGGTGGAGCGCAGGGGTATCCCCCGCAGCACCGTGTCGATCATGTTGGCCTCGACCTCGGCGCCGGACATGACCGCTGCGACCGGCGTCGCGTGGACGTCGCCCAGCGTCGGGGCGGTGGCGCCCACCACCACGATGCGCCCGCGTAGCGCCGCCGCCGGCACCCGGCCGTCGAGCACGCGCGAGAACGAATAGGCAGGGACGGCGCCCGCGCCGCCGACGTAGTCGATCCACGCCCCGTGGGAGCCGAACGGCGCCGCCGAGACATGCCGGCCCGCGGTCTCGGCGACCACCACCGAGAAGCTGCGCAACCCGCCGGTCTGGTAGCGAAGGCGGCGCACCACGGCGTGGGGATCGGGGTCGACGCCTCCGTCGCCCACGCGGGCTCCGACGCTGCGCACGATGGCGTCGCCTCCGAGCACGTCGGTGCGACCGCCGGGCCCGACCTCGGTGGTCACCAGCACCACGTTGCGAGCGGCCGCGATCGCGTCCAGCAGGGCGCTGTCCGCCGCCGGCTGCGTGGG
Organism: Actinomycetota bacterium; assembly: GCA_005883215.1. Lineage (GTDB taxonomy): Bacteria > Actinomycetota > Thermoleophilia > Solirubrobacterales > Solirubrobacteraceae > AC-64. Next base: position 77,058 of record VAYS01000002.1, on the reverse strand, counting down.
CTCGGTGAACTGCACGTCGTAGGCGATCACCTTGGCCCCGTCGGCGGCAAGCCGACGGATCAGCGCGGCGTGCAGCCGGCGAGAGAAGGGAAATCGGGTGCGCAGCTCGCTGAACGTCGGCCCGTCGATTCCCACCACCGCCAGGTTCGACGGCGGCTTGCGCGCGCCCCGGATCGAGAAGCGGGCGTCGATGCTCGAGCGCTCGACGGCATCCAGCACGCCGCTGGTGCCCGCCGCGAGGGCCACCCCGGCCGAGAGCACTCCGGCCACGACCAGCCCCGCTCGCCGTCCCGGGCGGCGTGGACCTCCCGGCACTAGCGGCGCCGCTTGCGGCGCGGGCGTCGGACGGGGTGCGCCCGGTAGCTGTGTCCGGCGGTGACCACGATCGTCCGGTGACGGACGAAGTCCTGGAAGGCGATCGTGCCCCGCCTGACCACGACCAGGGTCGTGCCGTCGCAGCGGTCCTCGACCAGCCAGATCGTGCCCCGCACCGCCGCCGCTCCTCGCTGACCCACCGTCCGGAAGGTGCCCTGTCCGTCGCCCCAGACACGTCGCAGACGGGGCCGACGGCGCTTGGCCCGGCGGCGTCGGCGCGCCGGGTGCGCCAGCCGCGCTCCGTGCGCCGGGCGCGCCCGCCGCGGCGCGGGGGCACGGCATCGGCCCAGCGGCCCGCTGAGCGCCAGGTCGACGCGGGCATCGACTCCGGTGGTCTGGGTGACGCGGAAGCGGCCGCCGTAGAAGTCAGACGTCTTGGTCACCGTGGATCCCGTGGACCGCGCCGCGGTCAGGCGGACGCGCCCCCGCGTGGTGTCTACCTCCGAGCCCATCGGGATCTGCTGGCCCAGCGCCGATAGCGCCACGAAGGTGCGACTGCCCGGCGTGCGTACCAGCACGCGGCCGCTGACCGGGACGAGGTCGACGCTGACGCCGGCCACCGGCAGGGCCAGCGAGGACAGTCGACCCGCCGGCGAGGCGGGCGGCGGGGGCGGCGCGGTCGGGGGCGCGGGGTTGCCGGCCGAGGGCGTGTAGGTGATCGTCGCCCGCACCAGGACCTGCGTCTTGTTGGGGACGCCGTCGTTGCCGTTGGTAAACGGCGAGCTGGCGCCGTCGGCGACGAAGGGAGTCGTCAGCCACTCGTCGTCGGCGCCGGTGACGCCGGGGAAGACGGGGACGGCCCCGCTCCCGCTGGTGCTCTCGATCGCGATCCGATCGCCGGCCTTGATGGGGAGGCTGACCGGGAACGGCCCGCGCACCGCGTCCAGGTTGTCGGGCACCGTCTGAGGGGGGCTCGTGCCCACGGCGGTGTACTGCGTGGGCCCGACGTCGGTGGGGCGCAGGATGCGAAGGACGAACGTCGTCTCGACCGGAACGCTGGCGTTGCGATAGCTCCACGAGGTGACGGTCCCCGACACCGGGGCGCTGACCACGTAGCTGGTATCGCCGGCGAGGTGCTGAAACGCGGCCAGTCCCTGCCCGATCGCCGCCTGCGAGCCGCCGGCCGGGAGGGTCGTGCTCCCGATCACCGTCGTGTTGGCCCCGGCCGCCGCAGCCAGGGCGCCCGCCGCGAGCGCCGCCGCCCAGGCGACCCCGAGCGCGCGCAGGGCCCGCCCCGCCCGCCGGCGCCTCCACCGGGGCGCTCCCCGTCCCGCTCTCCGGGTGGTCATGCTCGCCTCCATCGGCCTAGCCCGAGCGGCCTCGCAGGGCGTCGAGATCGAGCACGGTGATCGAGCGCCGGGCGGTCTCCACCCAGCCCAGCGAGCGCAGGGTCTGAAGCGCTCGGCTGACGCCCTCGCGCGAGGTGCCGGTCCACGAGGCGAGGTCCTCCTGGGTGATCGGCACGTCGATGCGCAGGCTTTGCCTCTCGCCCGTCCCGTAGCGCTCGGCCAGCTCGACGAGCCGAGCGGCCACGCGGCCGAGCGTGTCCTGGGAGGCGAAGCCGACGCGCTTGTCGTCGGCGTCGCGCAGGCGCCGCGACAGCAGGCGCATGAGAAACAGGGCGGCGCTCGGGGTAGCCGAGACGAAGGAGACGAAGTCCCGCGCGGCGAGGGTGAGTGCCTCCACGGGCTCGAGCGCCACCGCGGTGGCCGAGCGCGGCGTGCCGTCGAGGGCGGACTGCTCGCCCAGGAGCTCGCCGGGACCGCGGATCGCCAGCAGCACGTCGCGTCCCTCGGCGGTGACCCGGGTCAGCTTGACCCGGCCGGCGAGGAGCACCGCCACGTCGCTGGGCACGGTCTGCTCGTGAAACAGAGCCACGCCGCGCGGCAGCCGTCTCACGGTGCCTCGTCCGCGAAGCGCTTCCTGGGCCCCCGGGTCCAGTGCGTCGAGGAAGCTGTGCTCCTCCACAGCGGCCAGGCTACCGGCGGGCCGGGCGTCAACGAGCCGGACGACGCCATGCGCCCCCCTGCCCGGCGGGCGGGGGGGCGTGGCGCTGGGGGTCGTGGCGGTCATCAGGACGTCGTCTGCTGGGCCTGGGGCCCGGTGGCCAGAAGGTCCTGCGACTCGCGCACGATCTGATCCAGGCCGCCGGTGGATAGAAGCCGCCCGCCGGCGGAGAGCTCTCGGTGCGAGCCCACGGCGATGCGGCTCACCCCCACCGCCCGGCGCGGCGCGCGCAGGGCGTCGAGCCGGGTGAGGACGGTGGAGATCGGGGTGGCGACGAGCAGCCCGCTGTCGGCGCGCTGGACCCGCAGGCTCGACCCGGCCGCGTCCACGGAGGCGGTCAGCCGAGCGGCTCCCCGCAGCGCCGTGCCGGCCAGCTTGACCGAGCCGTGCGGCGCCAGATTGGCGCCCAGCACCGTCAGGCGCTGGGCGTCGGCAGACACCGCGTCCAGCTGCCCGTGGGCCCGGTCGTAGGCCAGGGCGCCGGGCGCGGTCGGCAGATCGGTCTGCGTCCTGACGCCGCCGCTGTAGTCGACGGCCGATACCCGGCGACCGGCGGCGGCGTAGACCGTCTCGCCGCTGGGGTCGACCGCCAGCGAGCGCACGGGCGCACCGGCGCTGGCCAGAGCCGTGGATTTGCCGCTGGCGAGGTCCAGCCGGTAGACGGTGGCCTTACCCGCCAGCGCGTAGAAGGCGCTGTCGCCGGCCGGCGAGATCGCGATGTCGTGTACGGCGCCTGCCCCGGCCAGGCGGTAGTGCGCCACCGTCGCGCCGCGAACCATGTCCAGGGTGTTGTGCTTGGCCGTGAGCCGAAACGACGGCTGGACCACCGTGTAGCCCTCGACGTAGGCGTTGTCGACGTCCCACCCCGAGAGCTTCCACAGGCCCTGGGTCGAGTACACCGGCAGGCCGTGGACGGTCTGCGGCGACTGGTAGAGCTGGCTCTTTCCCTTGTCGTCCTTAAAGGCGAGGATCGCCGACACCTGGGTGATCCCGGCAGTCCGATTGCGATAGGCCGACTGGGCAAAGCCCGCCGGAGCGTCATCGGGGTCCACGAAGCCGAGCCCGCTGGCATCCAGGCCGGTCATGGTCACCGAGTGCCCACCCGTGCGCATGAGCACGCTGAGGGGCCGCCCGCCGACGGTGATAGTGGTGCGCTTGAAGTAACCGATGCTCAGTATCACCGGGTTGCCCACGCCTTCGGCAAGCGCGGCGATCCCCAGGTTGGGCGGACGCGAGTCCCCGTTGGAGCCGGGGAACTCCGCGACGACGCCGAACGAGCGCGTCGAGGTCCCGTAGCGACCGTTCCAGGCCTGCAGACCCGCCTCCAGGCCCTTCTGGGAGGTGCCCTGGTTGGAGTCGGTGCCCATGAGCGCTCCGAGCTCGGCGAGCTTTCCGGTCATGAACTCGTAGTTGCGGGCCAGGGTCCAGCTGCGCGAGCCCGGCGAGAGCCCGCCCGCGCCGTGGTCGGACAGGAACGCCAGCGCGTCCATCGCCGCGGCGGGGGCGCAGTAGTTCAACCCGCCTCCGGGGAGCCCGGCGTGAAACGCGCCGGACGCGTCGAATCCCCTCGTGCGCTCCTGGTCGATGTCGGGCAGGTCGGCGTAAGAGAACGTGCCGGTGGACAGCGGCGCCGCGTGGGCCGGGGCGGCCGGGAGGGTGGCGAGGCTGGCGAGCGTGCCCGCCAGCGCGAGGAGGAGGCCGGCGCGCCGGCGGAGGTTGGGGAGGGAGAGGGCGGTCATGGGTTGGCTCCTGGGGAGGGGTTTTGCGGTGCGGACATCCCATCGGGCGCCAGCCCTCCTGTCGGTGCCTTCTAAGGCGCGGTGGGCGTGACCTTTTGCACTCCCGCCGGCCGATCGGGGATAGGGGTTTCGCCCGCGCGAGCGACCGGCGAAACGTTTCCTGCACGTCGAACATGAAGCTCAGGTCCCGCTCGACGGGGTGGACCTGGTCAATGTCTTCGACAGCGATCCCGACTACCACAGCCGGCGACTCGGCCAGGTGGTCGGCCGCACGCTGACCAAGGACGCCATCAAGGGCCCTTACGTGCTCAGCACCGGGACGGGTTCACCGGCCCGCGAGGCCAAGCTGGTCTACGGCGATTCGATCCAGCTGATCGAGGGGCCCGGTCAAACTCCGTTCGGCGACGTGTGCGACATCCTGCAGTCGGCCAGCCCATGCTCCGGCCCTTCGCCGTCACGGTGAAGGGCCCCAGCGGCCGAACCGCGCTACCGCGCCGGGCGCTCAGCCGCCGGCGACCGCCGGCAGGATCGTCACCTCGGCGCCGTCGGCCACCGGGGTGTCCAGCCCGTCCAGGAAGCGGATGTCCTCGCCGCCGACGTAGACGTTGACGAACCGGCGCAACTCGCCTCCGTCCTGCGAGATGCGCTCGCGCAGCTCCTCGAAGCGCTCGAACAGATCGTCGAGCACCTCGCCGACCGTCTCCCCCTCGACTTCGGCTTCGGCCGCGCCGTCCGCGGCGGCGCGAAGCTGGGTGGGGATCTTCACCGTTACTGCCATGGACCTGGCGCCCTTCGCCTAGACGCCCACCGGTGCGCCCACCGCCGCGTCAAACGCCGCCGCCTGGGGTTCGATCTCGGTGGTGGTAAACGTGCCCCGCACGGCGTCGAGCGTCTTTAGCCCGTCGCCGGTGATGAACAGCACCACCCGCTCGGACTCGCCGATGTCGCCGCGCTCGGCGAGCTTGGCCAGCACCGCGGCCGTCACTCCCCCGGCGGTCTCGGTGAAGATGCCGGTGGTCTCGGCGAGCAGGGCGATACCGGCGCGGATCTCCTCGTCGGACACCGCATCCACGCCCCCGCCGGTGGCGCGAGCCACGTCGAGGGCGTAGGGGCCGTCGGCCGGATCGCCGATCGCCAGGGACTTGGCGATCGTCTGCGGGCGCACCGGACGGCAGATCGACTGGCCGTCGGCGAAGGCGGAGGCGATCGGGGCGCAACCTTGGGCCTGGGCCCCGTTCATCCTCGGGATCTGTCCGCCGACCAGGCCGAGGTCCAGCCATTCCTCAAAGCCTTGGGCGACCTTGGTGAACAGCGAGCCGGAGGCGACGGGGACGACGCAGCGGTCGGGCAGCTCCCAGCCGAGTTGCTCGGCGATCTCGAAGGAGAGGGTCTTTGACCCCTCCGCGTAGTAGGGCCGCAGGTTGATGTTGACGAACGCCCATTCCCGGTCCCCCGATAGCTCGGTGCACAGGCGGTTGACCTCGTCGTAGCTCCCGCGCACCGCGATGAGACGGGGGCCATAGACGCCCGTGGCCAGGACCTTCTGCTCCTCGAGGTCGGCGGGGATGAATACATAGGACTCCATCCCCAGCGCGGCCGCCTGCGCGGCGACGGCATTGGCCAGGTTGCCGGTGGAGGCACAGGCGAGCACCTCGTAGCCCAGCTCGCGAGCCCGGGCAGCGGCCACCGACACGACCCGGTCCTTGAACGAGTGCGTGGGGTTGGCGGCGTCGTTCTTGACCCATACCTCCCCCAGGCCGAGCCGTCGAGCCAGCCGATCTGCGCGGATCAACGGGGTGCAGCCGGCGGGCAGTCCGGTGCGCGACGCGCGCCGGTTGGCCGGCCCCGGGGGGCCGCCGGCGAGGGGCAGGAAATCGGCATAGCGCCAGATGTTCTGCGGGCCGCCCTGAATCCGGCGCCGGACCTCGCCTACGTCCGCCGGCGAGGGGCGCCCGTAGACGACCTCCAGCGGACCGAAGCAGCGCTCACAGACATACAGGGCCTCGAGCGCGTACTGAGCCCCACACTCTTTGCACTTCAGATGTTCTGCTGCCATAAAAAAACCTCCGCCGGGCTTGTGGCGAAGGTCCTTGGCTGCAGGGAAAGGCGTGTCAATCGCCCGAGTGCCGATGCCCACGGCCGCAACGCCGTCCCCCCCGCCGGCCGAGGGCCATCTCGCCGACGCCCCGGTCGGCGCCGAGCAGACCGAGGTCATAGATCCTTACCTGCGGCCCGAGAGCCGCAGGATGCTGATCATCGTCAACCCCTACGCGGCGACGGTCTCCGACCGGCTGCGCAACCTGGTGGTCTATGCGCTCGAGGGCCGCTACGAGGTCGATGCGGTCGACACTCAGGATCGCGGTCACGCCACCGAGCTATGCCGGGAGGCGGCCCACGAGGGCTATGACGTGGTGGTCGCCTTCGGCGGCGACGGCACGGTCAACGAGGCGGCCAACGGCCTGGCCGGCTCCTCCACCCCGCTCACCTGCCTGCCCGGCGGTTCGACCAACGTGTACTGCCGGCTGCTGGGGATCCCGTGCGAGATCGTCGACGCCACCGAGCATGTCCTGCGCATGGCCGATGACTGGCGTCCGCGCCGGGTCGCCCTGGGGAGCGCCAACGGTCGGTACTTCACCTTTTCGGCGGGGGTCGGCCTCGACGCCAGCGTGGTCGAGCGCGTCGATCGGCACATGCACCTCAAGGCGCGGCTGGGTGCCTACTACTTCACCTACGTGGCCCTGACCACGTTCGCCCGCCGCTACCTCCTGCGCCCGCCGCGGCTCGTGCTCGAGCCCGGGGAGGCCGGATCCAGGGCCGAGGTGACGGGAGTGAGCGCGGTGATCCAGAACGCCAGCCCGTTTACCTACTTTCGCGGCCGCCGCATCGACATCGCCGAGGGCGCCGAGCTACACGGCTCCACCCTCTCGGCCGGCGTGCTCAAGCGCGCCAGCCCGGTGGACATACCCACCCTGCTGTGGCGGATCTTCTCCCAGACCGCCCGCGTGCCCCGCCACCGCCAGATCGAGGCCTTCGAGGAGCTCGAGCGGGCGCGCATCCGCAGCGCCGACGGCCGGCCGCTTCCCCTGCAGGTGGACGGCGACTACATCGGCGAGGTAGACGAGGCCGAATTCGGGGTGCGCTCCGACGCGCTGACCATCGTCTCCTGAGGCGGCTTGCCCGGCCCTGGCCGCGGCGAGGGCGCCTAGCGGGGCGTGACCCGGTAGGCGTCGAAGACGGCGTCGACGTTGCGCAGGCGGTTGATGGTGCCCTTGAGGCTCTGGGTGTCGGGGACCTCGACCACGAAACGGTTCTTGACCATGGGGGGGTTGGCCAGGCAGCGCGCCTCGATGATGTTGATGCCCGCCTCGGAGAACGTGCGGGAAAGGTCCTCGAGCAGCCGATGCCGGTCCCAGGCGTCCACCTGCAGCTCGACCTTGAACGAGGTCTCGTGGTCACCCTCCCAGGCCACCGGCGTGAAGCGGTCCGGGTTGCGCGCCAGCGCCCGTGCGTTGCGACAGTCCTTGCGGTGGATGGTGATCCCCCGACCGAGCGAGATGTATCCCACGATCAGGTCCCCGGGCACCGGCCGGCAGCACTTGGCCAGGCGCAGCATCACGTCGTCGACGCCCTCCACGCGGATTCCATACTGGCTGGAGAAGGTCGTGGGGCGCCGCCGCACGCGCTGGGGGCTGAGCAGCTCGGCGGCGGCGGTGCGGCGCTCGTCGGCCGACTCGCCGTGCTTGAGCCGCTGCATGACCTTGTTGACGACGACCTTGGCCGAGATCTTGGCCCCGCCCAGGGCGATGTAGAAGTCCTCGCCCTTGCGGAAGCCCATCTCGCGAATGACGTCGGCGAGCAGCGGGGAGCCGACGATCCGTTGGGCGGGGAGGCCTTGCTTGCGCAGGTGCTCCTGCAGCAGCTCGCGCCCGGCGTGTTCGGTGTCCTGGCGCGACTCGGCCTTGAACCACTGCTTGATCTTGTTGCGGGCGCGCGTGGTCTTGACCACCGCCAGCCAGTCGCGTGACGGCCCGCGTTCGCGCTTGGAGGTGAGGACCTCGACGATGTCACCCGACTTGAGCTCGTAGTGGAGGGGGACGATCTTGCCGTTGACCTTGGCCCCCACGCAGCGGTGGCCCACGTCGGTGTGGACCTCGTAGGCGAAGTCCAGGGGCGTGGCGCCGGCTCCCAGGGACTTGACCTCGCCCTTGGGCGTAAAGACGAAGACCTCGTCCTCGACCAGGTCGACCCTCAGGTTCTCCATGAACTCCTTGGGGTCAGAGAGCTCCTGCTGCCAGTCGAGCATCGAGCGCAGCCACTTGAGCTTGGCGTCGTCGGGCTCGCCGGCGGACCGCCGGACCGCGCCCAGCTGCTTGTAGGTCCAGTGCGCCGCCACGCCGAACTCGGCCATCTCGTGCATCTCGCGGGTGCGGATCTGGATCTCCAGCGGGCGACCCTCGGGGCCGATCACCGTGGTGTGCAGCGACTGGTAGAGGTTGAACTTGGGCATGGCGATGAAGTCCTTGAACCGCCCCGGCAGCGGCTTCCACAGCGAGTGCACCACCCCCACCGCGCCGTAGCAGTCTTTGACCGAGTCCACGATCACGCGCATCGCGGTCAGGTCGTAGATCTCGTTGAACTCGCGGCCCTTGCGGGTCATCTTCGAGTAGATCGAGTAGAAGTGCTTGGCGCGCCCGGAGATCTCGGCGTGGATGCCGAGCTTCTCCAGCTCGCCCAGCAGGTAGGCGCCCGCGCTGCCCACATAGCGCTCGCGATCGTCGCGCTGCTGGGCGACCAGGCCCTTGATCTCTTGGTACTTGCGCGGGTGAAGCCCGGCGAAGGCCAGGTCCTCGAGCTCCCACTTGATGGCGTGGATACCCAGCCGGTGGGCCAAGGGGGCGTAGATCTCCAGGGTCTCCTTGGCCTTGTCGATCTGCTTCTGCTTGGGCAGCGCCTCGAGCGTGCGCATGTTGTGGAGGCGGTCGGCCAGCTTGATGAGGATGACCCGGACATCCGAGGCCATCGCCACCATCATCTTGCGGTAGTTCTCGGCCTGGGCCTCGTCGCGGGAGAGGAACGTGATCCCGGTCAGCTTGGTCACGCCGTCGACCAGCGAGGAGATCTCGTCCCCGAAGCGCTCGCGCACCTCGGCCAACGACGCCGAGGTGTCCTCCACCGTGTCGTGCAGCAACGCGGCGCACAGGGTCTCGGTGTCCAGGCGCAGACCGGCGCAGATCTTCGCCACCCCGACCGGATGCACGATGAACTCCTCGCCCGAGCGTCGGCGCTGGTCGGCGTGGTGCTCGCAGGCGAAGACGAAGGCGTCCTCGACCCGCTCGCGGTCGACGTCGACGACCGAGCCATCGGCGTGCTCGCCGATGATCGCGAACAGGTCGCCCAGCAGCCGGCGCTCCAGGGGCAGCAGGTCCGCGCGCTCCACGGTGACGGTCGTCGTGGTCTCCGCCACCCGGTCCACCGGCGCGCGCAAGGAGGTGCGTGTCGCGCCGTTGCCGTCCGGCGGCGTGCCCTCGCTCGCCCCGGCCGGATCGCCGTCAGTGCGCGTCGCCTGCACGGCAGCGGCCTCGTCGACCGGGGCGCGGGTGCGCCGCTTCTTGGCCGCGCCAGCGCGGGCCGGCGGGTCGGGGGCGCTCAGGCCGCCCTTGCTGTCGGCCGGTTCAGAAATTGGTGTCCCTCGTGTAGTCGCTTCTCATAGGCCCGGAAGGCCTCCGAGCGCTCCAGGGCGGTGCGCTCGGCGGCCGGGACGGTCACCCGGTCGCGCCCGGGGTCGGGGATCACGAGGTCCAGCTCGGCGAGCACCCGCAGCAGCCGGCCCGCCAGCGCGGGCGATCTGGGCTGAGGGCCATCTCCCCGAAGCGTCGCCTCGAGCCCATCTCCCTCCGCGCCCTCCGTGGCGCGCAGCGCCCGGTAGAGCGCGGTCAGCGACGGCCGGAGACCGTACTCCAGATGATGGATGTCTATGGCAAAGCCTAGCTCAGCCTCCCCCCAAGCCAGATGGGTCCACTGGCCGGGATAACCGACCGCCAGGGCCGCCTCGGCGCCCGCCCACGCCGGGGGGTCGAGCGCCACCAGATGGGTGGCCGGCGCCGCGATCTCGGGATCGCGCTCGAGCGCTCCGTGGGAGCACAGGGAAAAGCCACCCAGCCGGGGGCGCAGATGGTCAAGTCGCCGGCGGGCGTCGCAGCAGACGACGAGCACGTCCTCCCCGCTTCCCACCAGCCGCGAAATCGTGGCCGCCGGGCCGCGCCCGCGACGGTCGATCACCCGCCCGCGCGGCGAGGCCGGGCCGGCGTGATCGTTCCCCGCCGCGCCGGGCAGCGGCGCTCCCAGCTCCCGCCAGACCGCTTCCAGGTAGGGCCCCTCAGCTTCGGCGCAGACGATCGGCGCCGGGCGACAGGCGAGCGCCCGGCGCAGGACCAGGCGCGGCTCAACCGTTCCGTTCCACTCGCCGGCGCTCAGGCCGAACGTGGCGTCGACCGGACCATCGGCGCACCCGGGTGGGAGTCGTCCGCCGGTCCCGAAGGCGACGGCGCGGGCGCGGGCGCCCCCCGACCGGACGGTAAAGCGCACGTGCTTTCCCTCGCCCATCGAGCGCGCGTCCTCGAGCTGGGCGGCGGGCACGAGCAGCGAGACCTGGGGATTGCCCATGCCGAACGGGCCCAGGCGGTCGAGCTCCTCGGCGAGCTCGAGCCCCAGGTCCTCCCCCGAGACCACGGCGTCGACACGCTCGGTGGGCCGGAGCATTTCGGCGGTGAGCGCGGCCTCGGCGTGGGCGGTGAAGGCGGCCCGGAAGGCCTCGATGCGCCCGGCCTCGACCTCCACACCCGCCGCGGCGCGGTGACCGCCGTAGCGCGCGAGGTGCTCGCGGGCGGCGTCCAGCCCGGCGAGCAGGTCAAAGCCGGGGATGCTGCGCCCCGATCCCCGGCCTCGGCTCGGGCCTTCGGGTCGCGGGGACTCGAGGGCGATCAACACCGCCGGGCGGTGATGGCGCTCGACGATGCGCGAGGCGACGATCCCCACCACGCCGGGATGCCAGCCCTCGCCGGCCAGCACGTAGGCGGGGCGCTCGCCGGCCTCGGCCACCTGGCGCTCGGCCTCGAACAGGATCCGGGTCTCGGTGTGACGGCGCTCGGCGTTGGCCTGGTCGAGCTCGAGCGCGATCTCCCCGGCGCGCCGCTCGTCGGTGCACAGCAGCAGCTCGACCCCGGCGTCGGCGCGGTACAAGCGCCCGGCGGCATTGATGCGCGGGGCCAGCCGAAAGCCGACGGCGCGGGTGTCCACCGCGCCCGGGTCGACCTGGGCGACGCGCATGAGGGCGCGCAGACCGGGGCGCGCGGTGGCGGCCACGGCGCGCAGGCCCTCGCGCACCAAGCGCCGGTTCTCGTCCCGCAGCGCCACCAGATCGGCCACCGTGGCCAGGGCGACGAGGTCCAGGTCGCGCTCGGCGTCCCCCGCGTCGCCTCCGGCCGCGGCGAGCAGGGCGGCGACGAGCTTGTGCGCCACGCCGGCGGCGCACAGCTCGGGGCAGGGATATCCGCCTAGCGCCGGGTGCACGATCGGTGCCTCGGGCAGCGCTCGGTCGGCCCGGGGGGAGTGATGGTCGGTGACGACCACCTCCATGCCGGCCGCGCGGGCGGCCGCCACCTCCGCTACCGCCGTGATGCCGCAGTCGACGGTCACCAGCAGGCGCGTCCCGCGCGCGGCGAGCGCCTCGACCGTCTCCTCGCGCAGGCCGTAGCCGTCCTGGAGGCGGCCGGGGATGTGCCAGTCCACGCGCGCGCCCAGGCGGCGCAGGGCTCCGACCACGATCGCGGTGGCGCATACCCCGTCGACGTCGTAGTCGCCGTGGATGGTGATCGCGTTGCCCGCGTCGAGGTGGCGCATCAGCGTCTCGACGGCGACGTCGATGCCGGCGAACGCCTCAGGGGGATGGCGCTCGTCGGCGGCCAGCCACCCGCGGGCGACCGCCGGGTCGCCGAGCCCACGGCGCACCAGCACCTCGGCCGCGATCGGGCCGACGCCCAGCTCGGCGCTCAGCCGCTCGGCGGCGGCGGTGTCGTACGGCGGGATCTCGAGGGTGGCTGGGGGCTCGGGTGCAGGCACGCGGCGAGCGTATGCCCGCCCCCCGACGGAATCGGCGCCGCGCGGCGTGAGCGGCAAGGCCCGCCAGGGCGGGCTCCCACTGCTCGGTACAGTGCCAACGTGTCAGTCCTGGCTGGCTCCTGGAGCTGGGCTTGGCGTCTGCGTCGGCGCCTCGCCAACAACGTCAGGCCTCCCCGCAGCTGGGAGCAGAGCCATGCCCAGTGGATGGCCGAGCGCGTCCCCGGCCGCTCGTTTGCCGACATCGGCGGCCTGTACGGCGCCGACGGGGCGACCGCGTTTGCCGCGGAGGACCTCGGCGCGAGCGAGGTGACCTGCTTTGACGCGGGCGATCCGGACCTTTGCGGCTTCGCCGAGTTGCACCGCACCCGCGGCTCCCGAGTGCGCTTCGTTCAGGGCGACCTCGAGGATCCGGAGAGCGTTAGCCGCATCGGGATGCACGACATCGTGTGGTGCACCGGGGTCATCTACCACTCGCCCAGCCCGGCCCGTCAGCTCATGTACCTGCGCGAGATCACCCGCGAGTGGCTGTACCTGAGCACGATGACCATCCCTGAGCTCCCGGGCTTTCCTCAGGCCTGCATCTACTACCCGGGGCTCGACGAGCGTGCCCGCAAGCCGTTTGCGGCGGGCTATCGCTGGGCGGGGGGTGGCGGGACCGAGATGATCGGCGTCGGCTCGCCGATCGACGCTACTCCCATGCGCGGCCACGCCAACTGCTGGTGGGGCATCACCCGGTCGGCGCTCTGGGCCATGCTCGCCACGGCCCGTTTCGAGCTCGTCGAGGAGCGCCGCATCTTCCCGTCGCCGTTCTTCACCGAGATCGTCGCGCGGCCAGCTCCCACCGCTCCCATGCTCCCCCCGCTGTCCTATTTTCGCGAGCGCGGCGATGCTCGCGAGCGCGGCGACGAGCGGCCTCCGTTCGAGGGCTATTACGAGCGGCAGGGTCCCCGGCCGCCGGCTCGCTAGCCGGGGAGACGGCCGCCCCGGGCGCTACCTGTGCGCCCGCAGCTGGCGCTCGTGGCGGATGCCCTGGGCGTAGGCGATCGCCATGCCCAGGAGCGCACCGGGCACCGCATAGAGCGCGGTCTGCAGGTGGGTGGCGCGGCGCCCGGGAATGGTCAGTGCGCCGTGGGCGCCGAGGTTGACGATGAGCCCGATGACGATCGCGCCGACCAGCGCGGCCACGAAGGCGCCCACGATCCCTCCCCAGAAGCGGTCGGGCAGGAAGATCGTGAAGTGCCACAGGGCCAGGCCCATCATCACCCAGGCCAGGAGCCCCATCAGCGCGTCCTTCCGTGACGGCGGTTGCGGCCGCGGCGCTTGGCCTTGGGCCGGGCGGCGCGGTCGCCGGTCTTGGGCATGACCACGTCCTCCGGGCGCAGGTCATCGGCGGGTCCCGGGGCGCCGTCGGCGCCGTCCGCCCTGTCGGCGCCGTCGGGCGCGCCGTCGCCGCTCTCGGGCTCGGGCTCGAGACCGGCGCGCTTGGCGACCTCGGCGGGGGCGGTGGCGGCCCGTCCCCGGCGCCCGCGGCGTCCCCGCGCCGGCGCCGCCGGCTCGTCGACGTCGAGGTCGGCGACCAGCTCCTCGAACTCCTCCCGAGAGACCTGCTCCTGGTCGGGGTCGGGGGCGGTCAGGCGTCCCCGCCGGCGGCGACGCGGCTCGGTCGGCGAAACGTCGGCGGGTGCGCCGGTGCTCACTTCGGCGTAGGCGGGCACGACGCCGAGCTCGCGCTGTATGCGCCGGCGGCGAGCGGTGTAGACGGGCTCGCGCTCCTTCCAGTGGGTGAGCACCGGCGAGGCAATGAAGATCGAGGAGTAGGCACCGGAGGCGACCCCGACCAGCAGCGCGAAGGCGAAGTCCTTGAGGGTCTGGCCGCCGAACAAAAGCAGGCTGGCCACGGGCAGCAGGGTGCAGAACGTGGTCGCCAGCGACCGGGTGAGCACCTCGGCCATGGAACGGTTGACGATTTGCGAGAAGGCGGCGCGAGGCATGCGGGGAACGTTTTCGCGCACACGGTCAAAGACGATGATCGTGTCGTAGAGCGAGTACCCGAGGATGGTGAGCAACGCCGCGACCGTCGACGTCGTCACCTCCCGGCCGGTGAGGGAATAGACGCCCGAGGTGATGAGCAGGTCGTGCATCAGGGCGATCAGCACCGGCACGGCGTACTTCCACTCAAAGCGCAGCGCGATGTAGATCGAGATCACCAGCAGCGAGGCGATGATGGCGATCACCGCCGTGTTGGCCACCGTCCGTCCGAACGTGGGTCCGATCGACTGGTTGGAGAAGTTCTGGGTGCCGAAGCGCTGGTCCAGGCCGCCCTTGACCTTGGCGACCTTGTCGGGCTGGAGCGTGCGGGTGGAGATCTGGAACCCGTTGCCTCCCACGCCCTTGCCGCTCACCTTCTGGATCTGGGCGTCGGGATAGCCCGCCGCCTTCATCACGTCCCGGACCTGGTTCTCGGTGGCGGGCTTGACCAGGGCGGTCTGGATGCGCGTGCCCGACTCGAAGTCGATCCCGAAGTTCAGCCCCTTGCCCGCCACTGCCAGGGAGCCGATCAGCAGGATCGTCCCCGACAGCGAGAAGAACCAGCGCGAGGCGCCCATGAAGTCATAGCGCCAGCGTCGCCGCTGGGGTCCGGCCCCCAGCGCGCTGGGATGAGTGATCAGGCGCGAGCGTCCCATCGAGCCCAGGGCGGCTTGGGTGGCCAGCACGGCGGTGAACAGGGAGGCCAGCGTTCCGATGCCCAGCGTCAGCGCGAAGCCCTTGACTCCCGCGGTGGCGAGCATGAACAGGATGAACGCGGTCATGAACGTGACCACGTTGGCGTCGATGATCGCGGCGAACCCGCGCTTGTAGCCCGCGGCGATGCCGGCGGCCACCGATCTCCCCGACCGGATCTCCTCCTTGACCCGCTCGAAGATAACGATGTTGGCGTCGGCCGCCACCCCGATCGTCAGGATCAGCCCCGCGATGCCCGGGAGGGTGAGGGTGATCGGGATGAGCTTGATCAGCCCGTAGAAGTACAGGGCGTAGATGCCCAGCGCCCCGACCGCGATCGCGCCCAGGACGCGGTAGAACAGCAGCAAGAACAGCGCCACCACCGCGAGGCCGACCAGGCCGGCGAGCAGGCCCTGGTTGAGCGCCTGCTTGCCCAGCGTGGCCGACACCTGTGACTGAGAGATCAGCGCCAGCTTGATCGGCAGCGCGCCGCTGCGCAGCAGGTTGGCCAGGGTCTGGGCGGAGTCGATCGTGAACCCGCCCTCGATCTGCGAGCCGTTGGCGGCGTCGATCCCGTCCGGGTTCTGCTTGAAGTCGATGTAGGGGACCGAGATCAGCTTGCCGTCCAGCACGATCGCGAAGTGCTGGAAGACCGCCTGCGCGGGAGTGCCCGGGAGCTGCAGCGACTCGCCCCGCTGGGCGATCTCACGCGTGACCTTCTGCCAGGTCGACTTGCCCTTGTCGGAGAAGTTAAAGGTGACGATCGGCGCCCCGGTGCCACCCGCTCCGTTGTCAAAGCTCTGCTGGGGGTCCTTGATGTCGGTGCCCCGCAGCGCCGGGTCGTCGTTGAGGACGTAGTAGGTGTTGGGCGTGCCCTTGGCCGCGTTGTCGCCCTTGAACGCCTGCACCACCACCGTGCCGGGCTTTACCTCCACCACCCTGCTACCGGGTGGGGCGGGCGCCTCGGCGACCAGGTTGGCCCGGCTGTCCTCGGGACCCCGTAGCACCGACTTGGTCTTGTCGTCGACTAGGTAGTAGGTCCCGTTCGTCGACTCGTTGGGACGCTCGACCGCCGCCCGCTGCGAGCCGCGGATCACCGCGTCATACAGCGACAGGCCGCTCTGGACGTCGCCCGCGCCCTGGCCCCCGGTCACCGACGCATCGGTGGGCGCCGGCTTGCCGTTGGCTCCGATGACGTTGGGCTCCCAGTCGTAGAAGAACAGCTGAGCGGTCTGGCCGACCTGCTCCTCGGCGCGCTGGGCGTTCTTTACGTCGGGCAGGTCGACGACGACCTGGTTGGAGCCCGAGCGCTGGATCTCGGGCTCGGCCACGCCGAGCTGGTCCACCCGCGAGCGCATGATCTCGATCGCGCGGTCGAGCGCGTCGCCGGTGACCTGGGACTGCTTGGTGGGCTTGCCCTGGTAGACAAGCTCGACGCCGCCCTTGAGGTCGAGGCCAAGACGCGTCTTTTTCGACTTGACCACGCCCGGAATCCCGGTCACGATCACCAGCGAGGCGAGGATCAGGCCCGCCACGGTCAGGAGGACGAGGATGTTGCGGCGGCGGTCGGTCATCGGCGGGAGGCCAGCTGCCCGGGCTTGACGTTAGCGCGCCGGGGTGAGGACCAGCAAAAGGCCGCCGTCATCGTCGTAGGCGGGAAACAGGTCGGCGGTGGCCCGCGCCTCGAGATCGCCCTCGGCCTTGACCGACACGGGCTTGGATAGTTGGCGCACGCCCCACTCCAGGACCGTGCGCACATGGTCGTCGCCGTTGGGGAACTGAAGGCCCAGCACCTCGGAGACCGGCCGACCGATCAGCTGCTCGTCGTGCAGGCCGGTGAGCTCAAACGAGCCGCGGCCGCAGCCGATCACCCGGCCCTCGCGGTCGCACACGAAGAAGGCGGCGTCGGGCGCCGGGTAGTAGTCATCGAGCAGCTCGAACAGGATCGCGTACCCACAGTTCGCGCACCCCTTGGGTTCGCGTCGAAACCCGGCGGTGCGCTCCGCCTCGCTGCTGCGGTGCCCACAGTTGGGGCAGATGAAGGGGTGTGCCATGGCGTGAAAGAGTAGTCCGCGCCGGGCGCTGGACCGCCTGCCGGGGACCCCACGCCGGCGAGACGCGACCGGCCGCTGGGGCCCGACGCCGGGGAGATCGCCGGCCGCGGGCGCCAGCTATTCAGAACAACGCCGGTTCGCGCGGGGGCTCGAGCCCGAGGTGAGCG
The DNA here is from genome assembly GCA_005883215.1 of Actinomycetota bacterium. Lineage (GTDB taxonomy): Bacteria > Actinomycetota > Thermoleophilia > Solirubrobacterales > Solirubrobacteraceae > AC-64. Next base: position 59,877 of record VAYS01000002.1, on the reverse strand, counting down.
AACCCCTGGGCGGTGGCCGCCCGCCCGCGCGGAGTGCGCTTGAGCAGGCCGCTCTGGAGCAGGTAGGGCTCATAGACGTCCTGGATCGTGTCCTGCTCCTCACCCACCGCGATGGCCAGGGTGGACAGCCCCACCGGCCCGCCGCCATGCTTCTCGCAGATGGCCCGCAGGATCTCGCGATCCAGGCGGTCCAGCCCCAGGTGGTCGACCTCGAGCAGGTCGAGCGCGGCCCCAGCCACCTGGGCGGTGACCACGCCGTCGCCGCGAACCTGGGCATAGTCGCGCACACGCTTGAGCAGCCGGTTGGCCACCCGCGGGGTACCACGGCTGCGCGCGGCGATCGCCTCGGCCCCGTTGTCCCGCAGCTCGACGGCGAGGATCGCCGCCGAGCGCCGGACGATCGCCGCGAGCTCGCTCACCCCGTAGGTCTCCAGGCGCAGCTGGATCTCAAAGCGCTCGCGCAGGGGCGTGCTGAGCAGACCGGTGCGGGTGGTCGCGGCGACCAGGGTAAACGGCGGCAGGGGCACGGTCACCACCCGGGCGCCCGCCCCGGCGCCCACCGTGATGGGCAGCGCCTGGTCCTCCATCGCCGGGTAGAACGCCTCCTCCAGGGCGCGCGGCAGGTGGTGCATCTCGTCGATGAAGAACACGCTGCGCGGCTCGAGCGCCGCCAGGAAGGCGGCGATGTCCGCCTTGCGCTCGAGCGCCGGCCCGGCGGTAGCGACGAAGTCGACCCCCAGCTCGGCGGCCACGATCTGGGCCAGCGAGGTCTTGCCCAGCCCCGGGGGCCCGGACAGGAGCACGTGGTCGAGCGCGCGGCCCTCGGCTTCAGCGGCCTCGATCGACACCTCCAGCTGGTCCTTGATGCGAGCCTGGCCGATGAAGTCCTCCAGCCGGCGGGGGCGCAACGAGCGGTCGAGCTCGTCTTCCTCGACCAGGTAGGGCGTCTGGATTCGGGCCTCGGAGGTCATCGTCCTTGGCGGCCTCGACCGTTGGCGGGCGCCTCGGCCTCAGGGCGAGCGCCGGCGCCGGCGCCGCGCTCCCCGCCGGAACGGCGCAAGGCGTCGGCGATCAGCTCCTCGGGCGAGTCGCCCTCGGCGTCGCGCAGCAGGGCGTCGGCCTCGACCGGCGTCAGACCCAGTTCCAGCAGACCCTCCCGCGCCACCCGGCCCGGCCCGTCGGCCCGGGTGACGACGATCGGGTCCCCGCCCCCGACCTGCTCGGCCACGCGCTCGCGCAACTCGACCACGATCCGTTCGGCGGTGCGCTTGCCCACCCCGGGGGCCGACTGAAAGCGACTGGCGTCTCCGGCCGCCAGCGCGGCCAGCAGATCGGCCGGGCGCCCGGCCGACAGCACGCCCAGCGCCACCTTGGGTCCCACCTTCTGGACCGAGATCAGCATCAGGAACAGCTCGCGCTCGGCCGCGCTGTAAAACCCGTAGAGCTGCAGGGCGTCCTCGCGCACCACCAGGTGCGAGTGCAGCGTGGCCTGCCCACCCACCGGCGCCAGGTGGCTGAGGGTCTCGGCCGACACCGACAGCCGGTAGCCCACCCCGCCGCACATGAGCACGACGTGGTCCTCGCCGCGCGCGGCGACCTCGCCGCGCACCAGGGCGATCATCGCTTGCCCCGCGCGTCGGGCGTCTTTCGCGGCGCCCCCCGGCGGCGGGCGATGCGGATCGGGCTGGCGCCCCGTCGCGTATCGGGGTGGTCGGCGACCGCGGCGGCCAGCGGCGCGCGGTGCACGTGGCAGATCGCCACCGCCAGGGCGTCCGCGGCGTGGTCGGCGCCGGGCGCTTGGGGCAGCCCGAGCAGCGTGGCGACCATGCGTGCCACCTGCTCCTTGGGCGCGCGGCCGTTTCCGCACACCGCCGCCTTGACCTGCTGCGGGGTGTAGGAGGCGCAGGGGACGTCGCGCTGGCCGGCCGCCAGGACGGCCACCCCCCGGGCCTGGCCCACCGCGAACGCGCTGCCGGCGTTCTGGCCGAAGTACAGCTCCTCGAGGGCCATCGCCCCGGGCGTGTGCTCGTCGATGAGGTCGAGCAGGCGCTGGTGGACCAGCGTCAGGCGCCGCTCGGGGGCGAGCTCTGAGCGCGTTTGGATCACCCCGCCGTCGAGCGCGGCGAGCCGGCCGCTGCGGCGTACCACCACGCCGTAGCCGGTGTTGGCGATGCCGGGATCGATGCCGAGCACGATCATGGCTCGGGATTCTGCGCCCGACCCCGGACGCCTGCCCGGTGGCGGCCTTCATGCGTAGGCTCATGGTCATGGGCAAGCTGACGGTGGACTTCGAGGCCGAGGGGCCCCCGGGGCGGCCGGGAGGGCCGATCGCGCCCCGGGCCCGGGCTCTCGGCTCGGTGAGCACGCCGAGATGAGCGCCGGGACCGCGCCTCAGCCCCCGCCGGACGCGCAGGCCCTGACCGTTCTCATGCCCGTGTTCAACGAGCGCGCCACCGTGGCGCGAGCCATCGAGCGCCTGCTCGAGGTGGAGCTACCCGCCCCTCTGGCCGAGCTGGTGGTCATCGACGACGGCTCCACCGACGGGTCACGGGAGCTGCTGGCCGAGACGACGTGGCCGGCGCCAGTGCGGGTGGTCCACCGGGAGGACAACGGCGGCAAGGGGGCCGCGGTGCGCACCGGTCTGACCCACGCCACGGGAGGGTTGGTGGCGATCTTCGACGCCGACCTCGAATACGACCCCGCCGACCTGCCCGCGCTGCTCGAGCCGCTGCTGGCCGGTGAGACCAACGTCGTCTTCGGCGCCCGGGGGTTCCGTTCGCACTCGGCCTACGGCTTCTGGTACGTGCTCGGAAATCGGGCCGTGACGTTCGCCGGCAACGTCCTCTACAACACCTGGATGTCGGACATCATGTGCTGCCTGAAACTCATGCGCACCGACCTCCTGCGCTCGTTGCCCCTGCGCGAAGGGGGCTTTGCCATCGAGCCCGAGCTCGCCGCGCGCGTGCTGCTCGCCGGTGAGCGCATCTACGAGGTGCCGGTCTCCTACCGCGCGCGCTCGCGCGAGGAGGGCAAGAAGCTCACCGCCTTCGACGGCGTGCGCGTGCTCGCCACCCTCGTGCGCTGCCGGGTGAGCTGACCCGCGCCGGCTCGTGCGCGAGCACCGGCTCGCGCAGGTAGGCGTCCAGCGCCTCGCCGGCGGTGAATATCTCCTCCGTGAACGAGAACGACTCCCGCCACCACAGGGCCGCTACGCGCTGGGTGGGCGAGAGCCGGGCCAGGAAGGCGGCGCTCAGATGGCGATCGGCTCGCGCGTGCAGGTGGTGAGGCTTGTGCACGAAGCGGATGGCGCCCTCGTCGACGTCGCACAGCCAGCGGTGGTGGCTCCAGCCCGCCCACTGGGCCCCGTCGACGCCCAGACTCTGCTCCTCCAGGCGCGAGGGCACCTCGATGTAGCCGGCGCGAGCCACCCGCGTGAGCTCGGCGCACACCCATAGCGGGTCGCGGAGGTCCTCTAGCGTCTGCGCGCACACGGCGAAGTCGAACTGGCGCTCGGCGAACGGCCACGGCTGGCGATCGCAGATGTCGCGCTGCACCCAGGTGTCGGGGCCAAAGCGCTCCTCGACGCTCTCGCGGTCGTAGTCGTAGAGGCCGCGGGTGGCATGGGGGTGCAGGTCGATCACCCAGTCGGCGCGGGGGAACGGCTTGGCCCAGCCACCCACGTCGAGCACCAGGCTCCGCTCGCCGACCTCGCGCAGGATGCGCTCCGCGCTCTGCTCAAGCACCGTCGGACCCGGCCAGCAGCTCGCGGTAGAGCGCGGCGTAGGCGTCGACGCAGCGGTCGATCGAGAATTCCTCGGCGCGCGCCCGGCAGGCCGCGGCGCACGCCGGGTCGCGGGACAGCTCGAGCGCCTCGAGCAGGGCGCGGGCCACGGCGGAGGGATCCTCGCCGCAGAACAGTCGACCGACCTCGGGGCGATCGACCAGCTCGTGGACGGCGCCGCGGTCTGAGCCCACCACCGGCGTGCCGCAGGCCAGCGCCTCGGCCACCACCAGCCCGAAGGCGTCGCTGCGCGACGGAAGCGCCGCGATCCAGGCGCGGCGATAGGCCTCGGGGAGCAGACCGGGGTCGGGGTCCATCAGCTCCACCCCGGGCTCGGAGGCCACGGCCGCAGCCAGCCGGGCGTCGTTCGGGCGCTGGAGCACCAGCTGCGCGTCGGGGTGGGCCCGGCGCACCTGGGGCAGTGCCGCGACCAGCAGCCCGACCCGCTTCTCGGGGACCTCGAGGGGGGCGGTGCACACGATCCGCGGAGCCGGAGAGCGCTCGCCGCCGGGCAAGAAGGCGCGGAGGTCGACGCCGGGGCTGATGACCCGGGCGGGCACGCCGAGGGAGCGGGTGAACTCCTGGGCGGCGGTGCGCGAGAGCGCCACCACCGCGTGGCAGCCGCGAACGGCGCTGAGCATGCACTGAAGCCGAAAGCGGCGCGCCACCAGCCACTGGCGGTCGGGGATCCCCATGAAGCTGAAGATCGCCGGGCGGCCGTGCCAGCGAGCCCAGCGGGCGGCGGCCAGGGCGTCGGGGGCGTGGGAGGCGTGGGCCAAGTCGGGAGCGGCGCGGCGCAGCGATAGGAAGCTGGCCGGCACGTGCGTGAGGTGCTCCTCCCAGCCGCGGCGGGTCAGCCGGGCGTCGGGCGGGCGCCAGTGGCGGGTCACCATCAGGCCGTCCTCCACGCTCGTACGCGGCCACCCCGGGTGGCTGGTGAGCAGCCGGGGCTCGTGCCCCCGGGCGATCAGGCCGGCGGCCAGGTCGCGGAACATGCGCTCGGCGCCGCGCCGGACCTCGGGCCAGGTGCACGGGCTGAGCAACGCCACGCGCAGCCCGCGCCCACTGACCGCCGAGCCGGTCACCGCCGCGGAGCGCAGGGGTTCGACCGGGCGCGAGTCGCCATCATGGGGGCCATGGCCGACCCCGGTCTCGCCGATCGCATCGACCTGGGCGACCGGTCGCTTCGCCAGCTCACGGCGCGCGGCGCTGTGGTCAACGGCGTCTATCTGATCGGCTTCTACTCGCTGTCGCTGCTGCGCGGGTTCGTGGTGGCCGCGTTCCTGTCGCTGAGCCAGTACGGCGTATGGGGAATCCTGGCCATCGCGCTGGGGACCGTGCTGCAGCTCAAGCAGGTCGGGATCGGCGACAAATATATCCAGCAGTCCGACGCCGACCAGGAACGCGCTTTCCAGCAGGCGTTCACCCTCGAGCTGGCGTTGTCGGCCGGGGTGGCGGCGGCGATGGCGCTGCTGGTCCCCGTGCTGGCGCTGGCCTACGATCACCCGGAGTTCATCGCCCCCGGGCTGGTGCTGGCGCTGGCGCCGCTCGGCGCGGCGCTGCAGGCGCCGGTGTGGGTCTTTTACCGGCGCCTGGACTTCGTCCGTCAGCGTCGGCTGCAGGCGGCCGATCCGCTGGTGGCGTTCGCGGTCACCGTGGGCCTGGCGATCGCCGGCGCCGGCTACTGGAGCCTGGTGGTGGGGACGCTGGCCGGAGCGTGGGTGGGCGCGCTGGTCGCCCTGCGGTCGTGTCCCTATCGCCTGGCTCTGCGCTGGGAGCGGGTGCGGGTCCGGGAGTACGCGAGCTTTTCCTGGCCGCTGTTCGCCGCCGGCCTGGCGCCGGTGGTCATGGCCCAGAGCTCGGTGCTGGCCGGCCAGCAGGCGCTCGGGCTGGCCAGCGTCGGCGTGATCGTGCTCGCGGGTTCGATCTCGGACTACGCAAACCGGGTGGACTCGATCCTCACCGAGACCCTGTACCCGTCGATCTGCGCCGTCCGCAGCCGGGTGGACCTGCTGCTGGAGACGTTCGTGAAGTCCAACCGTCTCGCGCTCATGTGGGGTATCCCGTTCGGGGTCGGCCTGGCGCTCTTTGCCCCCGACCTGGTCGATTTCGTGCTCGGGTCGCGCTGGCGGCCGGGCGTGCACCTGATCGAGGCGTTCGGGGTGATCGCCGCCGCCAACCACATCGGCTTCAACTGGGACGCGTTCTACCGCGCGCGCGGCGACACACGCCCGATCGCGGTCTGGAGCCTGGCGCTGCTGGGCACCTTCCTGGCCTGCGCGCTTCCGCTGCTGATCCTGGAGGGTCTGGACGGCTTTGCCGTGGGAATGGCGGTGACGACGCTGGTCAGCCTGATCGTGCGAGCGCTCTACGCCAAGGCCCTGCTGCCGGGGCTGCGGCCGGTGGCGCACGCCGTCCGGGCGCTGGCCCCCACGGTCGCGCCGGTAGCGCTCGTGCTCGCCGCGCGTGCGCTGGAGCACGGGCCGCGCGGCCCGGGGGCCGCCCTGGGCGAGCTCGGGGCGTACCTGGCGGCCACCGTGGTGGCCACCTTCGCCTTCGAGCGACGCCTGCTGCGCGAGGTCGCGGGTTACCTGGTGGGCGGGGGGCCGAGGTCGGCGCCGCTCACGCCCGGCGAGGCGCCGCTCTAGTCCTACACTGCCGGCGGTGGACGTACTCGCTCGGGCCGACCAGCTGAGCTGGTACCACGCCATCGAGCTAGCACCCGGGCGCGTCACCGACGGCATGTTCGATCTGCGCCCCTACGTGGCGCGCTACGGCCTGCCTGAGCGCATGGACGGCATGCGGGCGCTGGACGTCGGCACCTTCGACGGCTTCTGGGCGTTTGAGATGGAGCGCCGCGGGGCGCGTGAGGTGGTGGCCCTGGACCTCGAGCACGAGCCCGAGCTGGACTGGCCGCCGCGGCGACGCGGCGAGGCAGACACCTGCGCGGCCCGCGGGGACGGCTTCCGCGTGGCCCACGAAGCGCTGGGATCCTCGGTGCGGCGCGTCGAGGGCAACATCTACGAGGCCGACCCTGGCGAGCTGGGCACGTTTGACCTGGTGTTCTGCGGCTCGGTGCTCATCCATCTGCGCGACCAGCTGCTGGCGCTCGAGCGCATAGCCGACCTGTGCCAGGGGCGGTTCATCTGCGCCGAGGCCTACGACCCGCTGATCGAACTGCTCCCCGTTCCGGTGACCCGCTACCGGGCCGACCGGCCCAAGTCGGTGGTCTTCTGGGAGCCGAGCGCGCGGACCTGGAGGCGCATGTTGTGGACGGCCGGCTTTGACGACGTCGAGCAGCGGGCCCGGCTCAAGCTGCGCTCCCGGCGGGGCTTCTCGGTGCGCCACGTGGTCCTGCACGCGCGCCACGGTACGCCGCCCGCCGCCGCCTGAGGGGACCGCCCTAGACGAGCAGGGTGCGGTGGCGCGCGCTACCGCACACCAGCTCGGCGGTCTCGAGGACGTCGATGGCGACCCGCCCCGGCAGCTCGGAGATCGAGCGCGCGATGCCGCGGGCGCTGGCGCCCCGGTGCCCGAGGGACAGCGCCAGCCAGGGCAGGGCCAGCCCCCACGCCAGCTCCGAGCGGCGTATCAGCATCGGGGCGAGGGCCGCGGCGCACAGGGCGGCGTGCTCGCGCTTCCAAAACACGCGCGCGTAGACGGAGCGGCGGAGCACGGGATGGCGCTTGACCACGGCGGGCATGTCCTGCCATCGCCTGAGCGAGCGCAGGCGGGCCGGCAGCCAGGGAGCGTGCACGGCGTGGTAGACGAGCATCCCGGGCACGGGCACCTGCGCGGCCCCCTGGGCCCGGGCGCGCAGGGCCAGATCGGTGTCCTCCCCTACCGCCAGGCGCGGATCGAAGCCGCCGACTCGCTCGAGCAGGGCGCGGGGGTAGGCGATGTTGCACGTCTCCGCCCACACGGTGGGCGGCTCGACGGTCTGGCTCTGGGCCCAGGGCGCGCCCCGCAACACCGCGGCCTCGTCGGGATCGGCTGCCGTCCTGCCCTGCAGGACGGCACCCGGATGGGCTTGGGCGGCGGCGATCGCCCGCGCCACCCAGTCGGCGCTCGGACGGCAGTCGTCGTCGGTGAACAGGATCAGCGGGGCCGAAGCGGCGCGCCAGCCGGCGTCGCGCTTGGCCGCCGCCTGCTGGGTGTGGGCGGGGAAGGTCAGGTGCGAGAGTCGGCCCTCGTCGCGCAGGGGATGAGTGCGTAACAGCCGCTCGGTCTCGGGGCCGCGCGAGTCGTGGGCGACGATCACCTCTATTCGCTCGCCGGTGGCCTGGTCGGCGAGCGCGTTGAGCAGCCAGCGCAGCCGGACGGGGCGGTCGCGGGTGGCGACGACCACCGAAGCGGCGGGCCCGGTCACGGGCGCGGCTCTGTGCATTCGAGGATCGCGTGGCAGTAGGGCACGCGGGCGAGGTCGTGGCGGGTGCTCGCCACGACGTGATCGAAGCGCCCGCGGGCAAGGCCCGCATAGCCCTCGCTGCTGCGCAGGTGGCGGCCGCGATCCCGGAGGATGAGCCAGCGCGCCAGCGGCGACTCTCGGTCACCCAGGGCCGGGTCGATCGTGATCAGACGCCCAGACGACTTGAGGGCGTGCGCCGCCGAGGCCAGCATCGCCGCTCCCTCGCCGTCGTCGAGATGGTGCAACACGCCGATCGCGATCGCCGCGTCGAACGGCTCCTCGTCCTCCAGACGCAGCAGGCGCAGGTCTGCCCGCACGAAGCGACCCCGGCCGGCGTGCCGGGCCCGGGCGGCGGCCAGGTAGCGCTCGCTGTGGTCGACCCCCACGTACTCCACGGCGGGGAGCTCGGCGCGCACGTCACCAGGGCCGCAGCCGAGGTCCAGGACGCGCTCCCCGGGCGCCGGGCGAAGGTGCTCGGCGACCAGTACGCGCCGCACGCGGGCGGCTCCGAGCGCGCGCTGGAGCGCCGAGTAGACGCGCGCCGAGACGAGCACGCGCCGAGCATCCGGGGGCCCAGGCATCGCTGTTATTGTCGCCGCGCCCGCATGCCGCTGCCCCAATACGTCGCCGGGCTCGGGTTCTTCCTGGGCACGACAGCCGGGGTGGCGGTCGCCGCCTGGCTCACCCTTCGCCGGCGCTACGGGCACCTCGCCGGATCTCCCCGTGTGCTCGCCGGCGCGCTGCTGTTCACCCTCGGCGCCCTGGCCGTCCACGTGATCCCACTGGTGCTCGGAGTGCTGACGCGGGGAACCGTGCTCGCCGCCGCCGGGGTGCTCGCCGTCGTGGCCACACGCATCCCGGTCGGGCGTCCGGAGCCGCCCGCCAGGCGTCCGCGATCCCACGATCGCCGGGAGTCGGTCGCCATCGCCGCGTTGGCGGCGACCGGCGCCGTGGGATTCGAGCTGGCCCGTCTGCGTGGCCTGATCGCCCAGCAGCCGACGGACATCGACGTCCTCAACTTTCACCTGCCGGGCGTCGCACGCTGGATCCAGTCCGGCTCGCTGTGGCAGATCGACCAGCTCTTCCCCTACTTCGTCACCGGCTATTACCCCAACAACGGTGACACGCTCGTCCTGGGCGCCGTGTTGCCCTGGCGCCTGGCGGCCTTCGCCCGCCTGGTCGAGCTGCCGTTCTTCGCGCTCGCCGCCCTCGCGGTGTACGCGCTCGCCCGCGAGCTGCGTGCGCCGCGCTCGACGGCCGTCGCCTTCGCGGCCGCGGTGTCGGTGGTTCCCGCGCTCTCGGACTACGCGCTGGACGGCCTGCCCGACGTGGTCATGCTGTTCGCGTTCGTGACCGGGGTGGTGTTCGCCCTGCGCTACGAGCGCGAGGGCCGGCGCTCAGAGCTCGTGCTCGCCGGAGCGGCGCTCGGGGTCGCGGTCGGGACCAAGTGGTACGGCGTCACCTCGGCGGTCGCTCTGCTCGCGTGCTGGGGAGCCCTGGCGCTGGTGGCCCGGCGGGGCATCAAACGGGTCGCCCGCGACGGAGCGATCGTGGTCGGCGCGATCGCGGCGGCGGGCGGGGTGTGGATGCTGCGAAACGTCGTCGAATCCGGCAACCCGCTGTTTCCCCAGCGCTTCTCGATCCTCGGGCTCCAGCCGTTCCCCTCCCCGCGCCACTCGATCCTCGATCGCGTCGGCTACACGATCGTCGGCTATCTCGGCAAGCCCTCGGTCATCGACCATTACGTGCTGCCGGGCTTTCGCACCCGCCTGGGGGTCTCGGGCGCCGTGGTCGCAGTCGGGCTGGTGGCCGCGTTGGCGGCCTCCGCGCCGGCGCTGCGTCGCGCCGGCCGCCGCCCCACTAGGGAGCTGGCGGTGTGGGGCGTGGGGCTGACCGCCCTGGGCATCGCGTTGCTCTATGCCGCGACTCCGGGCTCGGCCTTCGGGGCCAAAAACATGCCGGTGCAGGCCGACACCACCTTGCGCTGGCTGATCCCGGCGCTGCTGCTCGCCGCCGCGCTGTCGGCGGCGTGGGCGGGCGCTTCGCCGCGGCGCCGGGTGCCCGCCGAGCTGGTCGCCCTGGCGGCCGTGGTCGACGGGATCCACCGCGGGCCGCCGGTGTCGGGCGCGTCGCTCCTGGCCGGGGTGGCGGTCGCGCTGGCGGCAGGGGCCCTCGGGTGGCTGGCGCTGCGGGGGCGCGGTCGCCTCGCGGCCATGGGCTGGCCGATCTGGGCGGCCGTCGGGGTGGCCGCCGTGCTCGTGGTGGGCGCCGCCGGTCGCCTCGACCAGCAGCGCTTCGCGCGCCACACCTGTGGCGCCGCCGAGCCGCCGATCGCCTGGATCGACCAGCACGCCGGGGCCGGCCACCGAGTGGGCCTGGTGGGGGTCTGGAGCGTCAACGGGCTGTCACCGGTGTTCTGTTCCTTCGGTCCCCGCCTGCGCAACCGCGTCGCCTACATCGGCCCCGTGACCGCGGGCCTGCTGCGCCAGTACACCCGCCGGCTGAACTTCCAGGCGGCGGTCCGTCGCGGCCGCTGGGACCTCGTGCTCGTGGGCCGTGGGCAGCCGCCCCTCCCCCGGACGCGCGAGGAGCGGTGGCTCTCGCGCTTGGGCTTCGTCGCGGTCAGCGCCACCCGGCGGCTGGCGCTCTACCGCGCGCCGCCGAGCCCCGGACCGTGACCGCCCGGCGGGCCCGACCCGGGCGGGCCGCCGGTTAGAGGCGGGGGCGAGCCAGCGCCGCGGCGTGGGGTACGCCCGCGTGGCCCAAGACCAGCCGGCGCCGCCACAGCCGCAGGCGGGCACCGAGGTCGTTCGGGCCCGGATGACCGACGCCGAACGGGACCGCGTACGGGCGCGTGGCGCGGAGCACCTCGAAGCCCGCGGCGAACAACATGCGTCGGTGCCCGGCCGAGTTGGGCACCCACCACTGCAGCAGCTCCCCCGAGCCGTTGAGCTCGGCCAGGGGGCGGCGCGGGTGAAGGGCCGATAGCCCCAGGCGCACCTCCTCGGCCGACAGCAGCGCCTGATCGCACACGCCGTGGATCGCCTCCAGGGCGCGTTGGGGGTCGCGCAGGTGCAGGAGCAGGCTCCCGCATACGACGACGTCGAAGCGTCCCACCGTCTCTGGCGAGAGGTCGTACACGCTGCACTCCAGCCGTCTGACCGAGGAGCCCAGGGCGTCGTGGGCGATCTCAAAGCCCCGCGCGCGCTCGCCGGACACCAGCTCGGTGAGCTTGGTCGGGCCGGTGCCACGCATGTCCGGCGGCCAGTCCCACGCTCGCTCGTCGCCGATGTCGGTGGCGATCACCTCGCGGGCGCCGCGGCGCTCGAGCTCGAAGGCGAGAAACCCGTCGTAGGTCCCCACGTCCAGGCAGCGCTTGCCCCGCACGTCGGGCCACGGCAAGCGCCCGACGATCGGCCGCAGGTCGAACCAGCCTGGGGTCAGCACGCCGGGGGCGAGCTCCAGCGTGTGGTACCACAGCGGGTGACCGCCGATGCGTTCGCGCAGCTCGACCTCGGCGGGCGCGCCCATCACGCTCAGATCCACCCCAGCGCCGGCACCCGAGCAGGCGGCTCGTCGGCGGGTAGCTGCGCCGCGGACGCCACCGGCTCGGCCAGCACCCACGCGGAGGGGACGCCGAGCGGGCGCACCAGCGACCAGAACACCAGCTCGGAGAACGTCGGGCGCCGGCGGGGAGGAAGGCGCGGGAAGGCGCGACCGAAGCGCTGGGCGCGTGGACCTCCGGAGTCGAGGACGCGAAAGCCGGCGGCGTGCACGAACCGCCGCAGCCCGGCGATGTTGGGCAGCCACCAGCGTGGCTCGTCCAGCTGCCACAGCGACGCCAGTGGGGTGTGGCGAAACAGCAGCGAGAGCGACAGCAGCACCGGCTCCAGCACCAGGAACCGGCCGGCGGTCACGCTGCGGGCGGCGATCAGGGCCCCCACCGGGTCGCGCAGGTGCAGGAGCAGACTGCCCATGAACACGAAGTCGAACGTCCCCACCGCCTTGGGGGACACGTCGTAGGCGGACACGTCGCGGCGCTCGACGTCGGCCCCCAGCGCGGCCCGGGCGAGCTCGAAGCCGCGGCGCGTGCGGCCCGTATCACCCTCCCAGCGACCGCTCGACGCGGCCAGGGCCCGGCGGGCGTGGGACGCCCCCTGCCAGTCCTGGCGCGAGCCGTCCTCGAGATCGACGCTGATCACCTCGCGCGCGCCGCGGCGCCACATCTCGAATGCCCAGAACCCGTCGCTGCCGGCGATGTCCAGGCAGCGCTGGCCCGCCAGCGACGCCGGAAGCGGCAGGTGGGCGAGTAGCGGCCGGTGGTCGTAGAAGCCGGGCGTGACGACCCCTCCCGGAAGCTCGATCGTGTGGTACCACTGGATCGCGGCTATCTCGTCCGGGCGCGCCAGCACGCCGGCGGACTATAGGCGGGCGCGGTGGGCGTGAGCGTGAGCGCCCGGCCATTGCTCTGCTCGTTGGTACCGTCCCTGTTCCGTGCCGCGGGGCCAGACATGGTCGAGCTGAGCGTCGTCATACCGGTCTACGGCTGCTCCGACTCGCTGCGGGAGCTCCACCGCCGCCTGCGCGAAACGCTGGATCGGATCACCGCCGCGCACGAGGTCATCCTCGTCGACGACCGCAGCCCCGACGCGGCCTGGGAGGTCGTGTGCGAGCTGGCTCGCGCTGACGCCCACGTGCGGGCGGTGCGTCTGTCGCGCAACTTCGGCCAGCACGCCGCGATCACCGCCGGCTTGGAGCGCAGCCGCGGCCGTTACGCGGTGGTCATGGACTGCGACCTGCAGGACCCTCCCGAGCAGCTCGAGCGCCTCTACGCGCGCGCGCTCGAAGGCTATGACGTCGTGCTCACCCGCCGGCCGCGCCGACGACAGCCGGCGCTTCGCCGCCTGGCGGGCAGCGTGTACTTCTATGTGCGCAAGGCGCTGGTGGGCGGACGGCTCGAGAACAACATGCCCAACCTGAGCCTCCTGTCGCGCAAGGTCGTCGACGCCTATCTGCGCCTGGGCGACCAGGACCGCCAGTACCTGCTGATCGTGGACTGGCTGGGCTTTCGCCAGGCCGTAATCGACATCGAGCAGGACGAGCGCTACGCGGGCCAGAGCTCCTACAGCTTCGGCGCGCTGGTGCGGGTGGCGATCGACGGGATCTTCTTTCAGTCCACCGCGCTGCTGCGCTGGATGGTGTACGCCGGGTTCGTGATCGCGCTGGCCGGCCTGGCGCTGGTCGCCTACGCGCTGGTGGTGTTCGCGCTCGGACGCCATCTGCCCGACTGGACGGCCCTGCCAATCCTGATCCTCCTGCTCACCGGCTTTCTCACCATCGCCGGCGGGGTCACCGGGCTCTACGTGGGCAAGATCTTCGAGCAGGTCAAGGGCCGGCCCCTGTACGTGGTCGACGTCGAGCTCGACGGCGACGAGTCGCGTCCCGCCTCCGAGCGCGACGCCGACGCGCCGCTAGAGCGGTCCTGGGCGGAGTGAGCCGACGGAGGGCGGCCCCGGCCGCGGTATCCGTGCCCAAGGCGCTTTCATGAGCGACGCGCCCACCGCGCTGGCGATCGGCACGGGATCCAGCGTCACCCAGGGGATCCTCAAGGCGCTGGCCATCGCCGAGCTGCCCACGCGAATCGTGGCGGCGTGCGTGACGCCCTACTCCGCCGGCCTGTACACCGCCGAGCGCGCCTACATCTGCCCCTACGCCGAGGACCCCGCCTTCCTCGACTGGCTGACGGAGGTCTGCCAGGCCGAGGGGGTGCGTGCGGTGCTCTCCGGCGTGGAGCCGGTCCTGGCGACGCTCTCGCCCGCGGCCGAGCAGCTCGCCGAGCGCACCGGCGCGGTGTGCGTGGTCTCGCCTCCGGACACCTTCGAGATCGGCCACGACAAGCTGGCCACCTGCCGCTGGCTGGCCGATGCCGGCCTTCCCCACCCCCGCTTCGCCGCCGGCGACGACGAGGGCGCCGTGGCCGCGCTGGCCGCCGAGTGCGGCTATCCGCTGGTCGCCAAGCCCCGGCGCGGGCGCACGGCGCGCGGCGTGGTGATCGTCCCCGACGGGGCCGCGCTGGAGCGCCTGGTCGGCCGCGAGGACGTGCTCGTGCAGGAGCACCTGGACGATGCCGGGGGCGAGTACACCGTCGGATGCCTGTGCGACCGCGAGGGCAGGCTGAGGGGCAGCGTCGCGATGCGGCGCGAGCTGCGCCTGGGAACGACGGTGCGCGCGGAGGTGGGGGCCTATCCGGAGATCCGCGCCCTCAGCGAGCGCGTCGTCGAGCGCCTGGCCCCGGTCGGGCCCTGCAACGTGCAGCTGCGCCTGCGCGAGGGAAGACCAGTGCCCTTCGAGCTCAACGTGCGCTTCTCGGGGACCACCCCGATGCGCGCGCGGTTGGGCTTCAACGAGGTCGAGGAGGCGGTGCGCCACCTGGCGCTCGGCGAGCCGGCCCGCGGCATGGCCGACGCCCGGCACGGGACCGTGGTGCGCTACTTCAACGAGCTGTACCTACCCGCACAGGCCGTGGCGGAGCTCCAGAGCACGGGGAGGCTCGACCACGCCGATGCCGCGGGGACGCTGGTCGAGGACTGGGGCCGGCTAGGCCCCCATTGAAGCTGCCTCGCCGACCTCGGCGTGCACGATCAGCAGGTCGCCGCGCCGCGAGGAGTTCAGCCAATACAGCGCGTGCAGGGCGCGGGCAGCGATCCGGGCGCCCGCCCCGAAGGAGGGCTCCGGGCGCCAGCGCCGCTGGGCCCGGCGGGCGAGCGGCGAGTAGAAGGGAAAGCCCCAGTAGATCGCGCGCCGCACCGCCAGTCCGGCGCGCTCTAGCTTGGCCTCGAGCTCACCCCGGCGGTAGTTGCGCACGTGGCCGATCCGGGCTTCGTAGGGGAGGTAGCGCTCCCGGTCGCCGGCGATCGTGGCGATGAGGACGTGGCGCCGGGTCATCGCCCGCATGTGGCGCAGCGCCGCCTCGTCGTCGGCCAGGTGCTCGAGCACGAGCGAGCTAAAGACGAGATCCCAGGCGCCGGCCAGCGCCGCGCGCTCGATGTCGAGCTCGAACAGTCTGCCGTCGTGGCGCCGGCGGGCGCGCCGCAACGCTTCGCCCGAGACGTCGGCTCCGGCGATCGCGCCGGCGGGGCGCTCACCCGCCAGCAGGGCCAGGTTGTGCCCGGCGCCGCAGCCGATCTCGAGCGCGTCCGCGTAGCGCAGGTCGGCGAGCACGGCGACCAGGATGCGGCGCAGGTGGCGGTGCACCGGACCGAGGTCCTGTATGTCCCCGTAGACGTCGCGCCAGGCCTGGTCGTAGCGGCGGGCGGCGGCGTGGGGGGGGTCAGCACTGGTGCGGGGACCTTCGTCCTCGCTCATCTGCCCGCCCGCCCGGTCCGCAGCTCATAGACGCCGGCGCAGCCGAAGCGTCGCACCGACGCGAGGCGCGGGGCCAGCAGCCGAGAGAGCTCTGCGTGGTCGACGCACCGGGCGACCACGAACCGCGCTCCGGAGTCGCGCACCAGCCGGGTGGAGTCGGCGGCGCCCAGGCGCCCGCCGAACAGCGCCGCCGCCTGCCCCACTCGCGCTTGGTAGCGCGGCGTCCAGTTGTAGTGGCCCACCCAGGTGTGGCGGCCGGTGAACGCGGGCACCACCAGGCCCAGTGGCTGGGCGGCCAGCACCGCGCCCGGGCGGCGCAGGCGATCCAGGTAGCCCAGCGCCCGGGCCTCGTCGGTCCTCACGAAATGCGCCGCCCGTGTGCGGTCGAGCTCGCCTACCGCCCACACCATGCCCGGGACGGTCAGCGCCAGGGCGACGGCGCCGCCGGCCGTCCGGACGAGCCCCCGGGGCCACGCCCCGCGGCGCGCCAGCGCGCCGAAGCCGCGAACCGCGAGCACCGCGCACGGAAGACTGAGGCCGACCAGCGAGTGATAGAACCAGGTGCGACGCAGGCCGAAGTACACGAGCAGTGCGGCCACCGGCCACAGACGCAGCAGGCGCTCCTGCACGTCGGCGCCGGGTCGGCGCACCCAGCCCACCAGCGCCAGCGTCAGGGGGGCCATCCCCGCCCAGAACCAGGCGCCCAAGTGGGCGTAGTCGACGACGTGCGAGGACAGGCCCCACGAGGAGCTGGTGCGAGAGAGCGCGGCGAAGTAGACGAGCGGCGCGGCGGCCAGGGCCACCGGCACCGCCAGCGCCAGGTAGCGGCGGTCCAAGCGTCCCCAGACCACCAGGCCGACGACCATCACCAGCAGGGTGATCCCCTGCCAGGGGTGAAGCCAGGAGGCCGTCATCCCCGCCAGGCCGGCCCCGACCGCGTAAAAGCGGGCCGAGCGTCCAGGCGCGCGGCGGGCGGGGTCGAGCACCCGCTCGATGCCGAGCAGGAACAGCGGCATGCCGGCGACCGCCAGCGTGCCGCTGTAGCCGCCCCAGGGAAAGCCGGCGGTGAACGTCTCCAGGCCGATCACCTCGGTCCCGAACCGCAGGTTGAAACCCGCGCTTAACCAGTCGGCCAGCGCCGTGGCCGGGGTGAAATAGAACAGCGCCAGCGCGAGCGCCAGGAAGCGCAGCCCCGGATCGGGGCCCACCAGGCGGCGCACGTAGGCGGCGAACCCCCAGAACAGCGCGGCGACCGCCACCGGCTTCCACAGCAGGTAGGCGAGCTGGAGGCTGAGCCCCAGCCGCCACGCCAGTCCCGACGGCGCCAGCACCGGGTCGAGGAACAGGTGCGGGTCGGGCCGGGTGTCGAACGGGTTTGAGATCAGCACGTGCTCGCCGGCGTCGCGCGCCCACGCCAGGTACTGGAGGTGGTCGTCGACCTGAAGCCCATCGGAGCCGTTAAAGCCGGCGGTGTGGATCCCGACCACCTCCCCCCCGCCGACGTGGACGAGCAGCACGGCCAGCGCCACCAGCGACCACAGCCCGAGCAACGCGGCCAGGACGACCTCCGGGCGCCGCCGCGGCGCCCACGCCCAAGCCAGCACTCCGCGGGCGCCCGCGGGCGTCGTCACAGGACCAGCGTGCGGTAGCGCAGACCGCCCCGGATCAGCGCGCCGAGCTCGATCGCATCGCACAGCACCAGGAACGGGATCGCCCAGGGGCCGGCGCCGGCCTCGCGCGCGCGGCGCCGCAGGGCGATCGCGTGGCGCGTGATCAGCACCCGGCGCGGCGCGGGGGGAAGCGCCAGCGCCAGCAGCGAGCGCACGAGCAGGTAGTGCCAGACGTTCCAGAACACCCGCCGGGTGAGCATCGCCCGGGTGCCCGGGTGCTCGGCGAAGATCCGCACGGTGGCGGTCCAGCGCGTCGCCTCGCGCAAGCGCCCGCCGATGCCCAGGCGCTCGACCGCGTGATAGACCAGCGCGCCGGGGGCGTGCACCGCGCGCGCCCCGGACTCCAGCGCTCGCCACGCCAGATCGGTGTCCTCGCCACCCGGGCGCAGGCCGAAGCCCTCGTCGAACCCGCCGAGCCGCTCGAGCAGGGCCCGGGGATAGAAGATGTTGCACGTTTCGTACTGGGGGCCGAGCCGCTCGATGCGCACCGTGCGCGAGAGCAGGCCGGCGGGCAGCTCGCCGGGGTCGGGCTCGGTGCGCCCCTGCACGATCGCCCCGGGATCGCCGCGGTGCGCCTCGACCCCGGCCCGCAGCCAGTCGGGGTGCGCGCGACAGTCGTCGTCGGTAAACGCCACCAGCGCCGCGCGCGCGCGCCGCCAGCCGGCGTTGCGCGCCGCGCCCGGGCCAAGCGCCACCGGATGGCGCAGCACCCGCACCGACGGCGCCGACCCGGCCGCCGCGGTAGCCGCCGCGCGGGGCGCGTCGTCGTGGCCCCCGGCCCCGGCCCCGGCCCCGGTCCCGGTCCCGGTGGCATGGCGATCGAGCACGGCCGCGGTGGCCGGGCCCGAGGCCTCGTCTACCACGACGATCTCGAACGCCTCGCCGCCCAGCGACTGGGCGGCCAGGGAGATGAGCAGTCGCTCCAGGCGCTCGGGCCGGTCGCGGGTGGGCACCACCACGGACACCACGGGCTCGCGCATGGCCGGCAAACTAGTGGCGGCGGAGGTTCGGCAGGCGCCGGCCGCCCTCGAAGGCCACGGCTCCCGCCAGGTCGATCATCGCGAACGCCGCCTCCTCCCGGTCGCCGCGGGCCAGCGCCCGCGCCGCCGCGCGCACGTCAGCGACGGCGCGGCGCATCAGCACGCCCGTTCCCGGGGCGGTGAACTCGCCCGGATAGCGGCGCTCCAACCACGCGGCGCCGCTGCCGTGGCGGGCGAGCTGGACGACCAGCGCGCGCACCGTGGCCCGCGCCCGGTGGCAAACGCGAGCCTCGGGACGTGACTCGAGCGTCCAGCCCGCGCGGGCCAGGCGAAAGCATAGGTCGGCGTCCTCGCCGGCGCGCGCCTCCGCCATGAAGCCGCCGATCTGCTCGAACGCGCGGCGGCGCACGGCGCAGTTGGACGTCTGGGCGTAAGGCGTGCCCCGGCGCTCCATCGTCACGGCCTGATCCATGCCGCCCCGTTGGACGCCATAGCGCGACGCCACCGTGTCGGCGCCCACGGCGTCGCTCACCGCGCCAGCGAGCACGCCCACCATCTCGTCGGGGGTGGGCGCGAAGTAGGCGTCCAGAAGCCCGGGGTCGGGGTCGGTGTCGGCGTCGACGAACACCAGCCACTCCCCGATTGACGCCCGGGCCCCCGCGTTGCGGGCGTATGCGGGGGTGCGGACGCCGGAGGCGCGCAGGATCCTCACGCCGCCCTCGTGCGCGTTTGCCCCCGCGCCGGGCGCCAACGCGCCGACGCGCCGAGGCGTGGCGGGCGCCCGGCGGTTGTCGACCACGATCAGCTCGTCGGCCGGGCCCCGGCGCAGCCGGGACAAAGCCCGCCGGACGCCGGCCAGCTCCGCCTCGCCGCCGACGAAGGGAACCACGACCGAGACCGAGGGCCGAGCCACGGCTAGAGCAGCGGGGTCCGCGAGCGCACGCTTCCTCGCGCCAGGGCCGCGGCTCCCACCGCGTCGGCGGCCACCTCGGCGGCGGCGACCCGCGGGGCGACGCGGCGACCCCAGGGGCGCGCGCTGCGCCCAACCTGGCGCAGATAGGGAAGGGCCGCGAGCAGGGCGGCGGGGCGATCGCCGACCACCGCCACGAGCGCGCCGGCCAGCGCCAGGTCGAAGGCGGCGCTTCGCCGGGAGTGAAAGTAGCGCCGGTAGAAGAAGCTCTCGCGCAGCTCGGGGACCTGGCGCGCCAGCTCGCAGAACAAGGCCAGGCGACCGCGCTCGGCGACGTAGTCGCGCGCCGGGCGCCGGGTCACGGCGTGATAGGCGAGCGCGCGGGGGCAGAAGCCGATGCGGGCCCCGGCCCGGCGGGCCCGCCAGCCGAAGAGCACGTCCTCGCCGAACGGCGTCCCGTCGCTCTCCAGGCCGGCGGGGAACCCGCCGAGCCGGTCGAGCAGCGAGCGACGGACGAACAGGTTGGCCGTCTCGAACAGCCCGTGGGCGCCGTTGACCGTCAGCGTGCGATCGAACGGGCCCGCGGGCACAGCAGGATCGGGCAGCACCCGGCCCTGGACCAGCTCGGCGCGAGCCGACGCCTCGACGCCGGCGGACAGCCAACCCGCCACGGGACGGCAGTCGGAGTCGATGAAGGCCAGCACCTCGCCACGGGCTGCTTGGGCCCCGGCATTGCGCGCCGCGCCCGGGCCCTCGCCCCGCGCACGGCGGAGCACGCGGGTCACGGCGGGGGCGCGCTCGGCCAGCTCGGCGGTCCGGTCGCGCGATCCGTTGTCGACGACGATCACCTCGAATCCGCCCGGGGCGTCCTGGCGCCGGAGGGCATCGGTCAGGGGACCGATGTCGGCCACCGCGTCGCGGGCCGGTACGACTACGCTCACCGCAGGCATCGGCTCCCCCGGGCGAGCCGCGCGCGGCCGGGGCCGCGGCGCGGCAGCTTAGCCCGCGACGCGCTCCATGACCTCGCTGGGCACGTCGTAGTTCGCGTGCACGGCGCTGACGTCGTCGTTGTCCTCCAGCGCCTCGATGAGACGAAACAGGGAGCGCGCCTGCTCTTCGGCGAGCTCGACGCGAGTCGACGGTCGCTGGGTGGGCTCCGCCGACTCCACCGAGACGCCGGCCTCCTCCAGGGCGGCGCGCACGTGAGCCAGATCGGCGGGCGCGCAGATGATCTCGTAGACGTCCTCGTCGATCGCGATGTCGGTCGCACCCGCCTCCACCGCAGGGAGCAGGTTGTCCTCGGAGAACAGAGTGGCGTCGACCACCACCACGCCCTGGAGGTCGAACAGGTAGGCAACCGATCCCGGCTGACCGAGGCTGCCGCCGTGCTTGGTGAGCAGGTGGCGGATCTCCGCCCCGGTACGGTTGCGGTTGTCGGTCAGCGCCTCGATGAGGAGCGCCACGCCGCCGGGCCCGTAGCCCTCATAGGAGACCGACTCGATCGCCTGGGCGTCGGCCCCGGCGCCGGTTCCCTTGGCGATCGCGCGCTCGATGTTGTCCTTGGGCATCGAGGCGTCGCGCGCCTTCTGCACCGCGCTGGCCAGCGCCGGGTTGGCGTCGGGGTCTCCCCCGCCTTCGCGTGCCGCCACCGTGACGGCGCGCGCGAGCTTGGTGAACTGCTGGCCCCGGCGGGAGTCGACGAGGGCCTTCTTGTGCTTGATCGAGGACCACTTGGAATGTCCCGACATCGCCGCCAGTGTAGTTCCGCCCGACGCGCCCGAGCGCCCTGTGCCCCACTGCTATCGTCGCCGCGCATGGCGGCCGAAGTTCCCAGGCAGGGCGGGGCGCCGGCCGCTTCTCACCCCTCCACGCAGGACTTTCACCTGCTCTTGTGGCTGCTGATCGGGGTGGGGCTGGTGGGCCGTGTGCTGCTGGCTTTCACCACGTCGGGCCAGCGCTTTGACCTGCAGTCCTACGCGGTTGTCAACTCGGCGCTGCACGCCCACGTGTTCGGCGTCTACCACCAGCTCGACAACTACTCGGTCGCCCCTTACGGCCGCTGGCCCTACCCCCCGGGGTTCTTCGCGGCAATCGTCCCGCTCGCCAGCTTCGCCCACGCCACCGGCCTGAGCTTCACCAGCCTGATCCGACTTCCCGCCGCCGTCTCGGACTGCGCCATCGCCTGGTTGGTGCAGGATTTCCTCTGGCGTCACGGGCGCGCCGAGACCACCAGGTTGCTCGCCGTCGCGCTCATCGCGCTCGGTCCCTCGTTCGCGGCGATCTCGGGCTTTCACGGGCAGATCGATTCGGTGGCGATGCTTCCCGCGGTGGCCGCCGTCTGGCTGTGGGATCGCACAGACGCCGACTGGCGACCCTACGCCGCCGGCGTCCTGATCGGGGCGGGCACGGCGATCAAGACCGTGCCAGTGCTGACGCTTATCGCGCTGGTACCCGCCGCCCGCTCACCACGCGAGGCGGTCAAGCTGGTGGCCGTCGCCGTCGGCCTGCCCGCGCTGGCCTTCGCGCCTTGGCTCATCTTCGACGGTCCGGGCAAGGGCCTGCCGCTGCGCTACCGCGGGGGACCGGGCCTGGGTGGGCTCAGCCTCCTGACCGCCCCAGGCCTACCCAAGGCCGCCTTCGGGGTGGCCCACGAGGCCGTGCACGGCCTGACCAAGACCGTCTACGACGCGGCCCGCTTCATCACCGGCGCCGCCCTGCTCGCGGTGGCCGCGGTCGTGTTGCGCTATCGGCCGCGTCCCGTCGACGCCGCCGTACTGGTGTGGCTGGCGGTGTGGGCGTTCGGCGTGACCTTCTTCCTGCAATACCTGGTCTGGGGCCTGCCCTTCCTGATCATGGCCGGGTACCTGCGCGAGGCGCTTGCCCTGCAGGCGCTGGTGCTTCCCGCGACGGTCGTCACCTACGCCACCGGTCTGCACGCGTGGCACGTGTGGCTGTTCTACACGTTCCCAATGATCACCCTGTGGGTGGCCTCGGTGGCCGGGATCGTGGTGGTGGTCCGGCGCCTGGCGCGCTCGGCCCGAACGAGCGTGGTGACGCCAGCGGCTGCCATGGCGTGATGCGCGTCGCCGTTGTGGGCGCCGGGGTAGGGGGCCTAGTCGCCGCCGAGCTGTTGAGCGCTCGCGGCCATGACGTCGACGTCTACGAGCGCTGGCCCGGCCTCGGCGGCCAGGCGGCGACGCTGGACATCGGCCAAGGCCACCGCATCGAGCGCTACTACCACGTCCTGTTGGCCACCGACTGGGACATGCGCCGGCTGTATGACCGGTTGGGGATGCCCGACGAGCTGGAGTTCCGCGAGTCGACCGTGGCCATGTTCGCGGGCGGGCGCCTGCACCCGTTCACCACCCCCGTCGACCTGCTGCGCTACCGGCCGCTGTCGCTGCGATCGCGGCTGCGGCTCGGCTGGTCGGTGCTCATGCTCCACCACCGACACCGCGGTGTCGGGCCGTTCGAGAACATCACGGCCAGGGAGTGGATCGAACGCTCGATGGGCCCCGAGGTATATGAGCGGGTGTGGGGCCCCCTCCTGCGGGGCAAGTTCGGCGCCCGCGCCGACGACATCGCGATGGCCTGGCTGTGGAGCAAGCTCATGCTCCGCCGTCAGCTTCGCGGCCGCGAAGCTCGGCGGGAGCTGCTCGGCTACGGGCGCCACGGGTGGGAGCCTCTGTTCGCCGCGCTGGCGGCGCGTATCCAAAAGGCGGGCGGGCGCGTCCTGATCGACCGCCCGGTGGCCCGCCTGGCGCGGGAGGGGGCGGGCTTCGTGCTCACCCCGGCCGCGCCGGGCTCGTTTCGGCGCGGACTGGACCCGCGCGAGTTCGAGCCCACCGGCGAGTCCGAGCGCTACGACGGGGTGATCGCCACCGTCCCCAACGACGTCTTCGAGGCGCTCCTCGATCCCCCCTTGCGCCAGGCCCTAGGGTCGGCCTACCTGGAGCGCCTGCGGGCCTGCGAGTACAACGCAGCCGTGTGCTTGGTGCTGGAGCTCGACCGGCAGTTCGCCCCCTTCTTCTGGATGAATGTCGTCGACGCCGATATCCCGTTCGTGGGACTGGTCGAGCACACCAACTTCGTCCCCCCCGGGCGCTACAACGGCCGGCGCTTCCTCTACGTGGCCAACTATGTCGACTGGAGCGACCCCCTGATGCGGGGCGACGCCGACGCGCTGATCTCGCTGTACACCCCCGCCCTGCGGAGGATCAACCCGGCGTTCGAGGGCGCCTGGATCCGCAACGCCTGGCTGTTTCGCGAGCCCCACGCCCAGCCGATCGTGACCGTCGGCTACCGCCGGCGCATTCCGCCGCCTCGCACCCCGGTGCCGGGCCTGTGGCTGATCAACACCACCCAGGTCTTCCCCGAGGACCGCGGAACCAACTACGCCGTGCGTCTCGCCGACCAGGCGGTCAGCGGCCTGCTAGAGCAGGCCCAGGGGGCCGGATCGGCGTAGGCCGCCGCCCGGGGGACCAACGCTCGCCTAGGCCGAGCGCGCGTCGGAGCGCGGGCGCTCGGCGGCGGATTGGGGCGCCCGGCGAGCGACCATCAGCATCCGGTCCCCGAAGTCCGGGGCCCACAGGCGATCGGCCAGGCCGAGCGCGCGACTCCCCGCCACCAGCGCCGCGCTCAAGCCCTCCGAATAGCCGCTCGTGCGCCGGAGGTAGTAGCCGACGGTGAACGCCTTGGGCGCCGTGGTCTGGGCGAGAACGTCGAATCCATGCCGGCCGAGAAGCACGGCCAGGCTGTGGCGGGTGAAGTACTGGACGTGGGTGGGGAGCACCGACCACCAGCGGCGCCCCATGGCGCGCGCTACCCGGCTCCCCGCATCGGGCAGCATGAGGCACAGCACCCCCTCGGGTCCCAGCCACCCGCGCACCCGGGCCAGCGCCCGGCCGGGGTCGAGCAGGTGCTCGACCACGTCGGCCATCACCGCCGCCCGCAGCTCGCCGGCGGGCAGTTCGGCGTCCTCGAGCCGGGCGTCCAGCACGGGCAGGCCGAGCCGCTCGCGTGCGTAGGTGCGGGCAAAGCGGCTCGGCTCGAGCCCCAGCGGCTCCCAGCCCCGGCGCCTAGCCTCGTCGAGCAGGAAGCCAGTCCAGCACCCCACGTCAAGCAGCCGACCCGGCGAGGCGAACTCCTCGAGGTGGGCCAGCGCCCGGCGGGCGGTCTCGCGCTGCCCGGCCTCTTCCTCGAGGTAGTCATCGGAGGCGGCCTCGGCGTAGCCGGCGCGCAGCTGGGCCGCAGAGGGCGGCGGGTGGGTCTGCATGTGTCCGCACGCCGAGCACAGCAGCAGGTCACCGAGCGCGGTCCCGTAACGGTCGGTGGTGGGGATCAGGCCCGCCTGGCCCGCCTCCCCGGCCACCCGGTGGCGCAGGCGCAGATCCCGTGCGCCGCACGCGGCACACGCCGGGCCGGGGTCGGGCGCCATGGCGCGGATTATGTCGGCGTCGCGCGCTCCCTAGGATGCCCGCGGTGACCGTCCCCGCCGAGATCTTCAAGGCCTACGACGTGCGTGGGCTCTACGGCGAGCAGATCGACGGCGACCTGGCCGAGCAGCTCGGGCGCGGCTTTGCCCGCGTCATCGCCGAGCTGTCGGGCCAGCGGGCGGGCGATCTGGCCCTCGGCCTGGGGCGCGACATGCGCCTGAGCGCGCCCGAGATGGCGGCGCGCTACCGCGAGGGGATGCTCGCCGAGGGCGTGCACGTACTCGACGCCGGTCAGGTGGGCACCGAGATGCTCTATTACCTGGTCGGCTCCCGCGGCCTGGACGGGGGCCTGATGTGCACCGCCTCGCACAACCCCAAGCCGTACACCGGGGCCAAGATGATCGAGCGCGGATCGATCGCCCTGTCCGGAGACCGGGGCATCCAGGACATCCGGCGCGCGCTCGAGACCGGCCTGCCCGATCCCCCCGGCGGCGGCTCGTGCGAGGAAATCGACATCTATCCCGAGTTCCAGGAGTCCGCCCTGGAGTTCATCGATCCCCGCCGGGTGCGGTCGATGAAGGTGGTGTGCGACGGGGGCAACGGCATGGCGGGGCCGATGGTCGGCCCGGTGCTCGAGCGCCTGGGGCTCGAGCTGGTCGCCACCTACTGGACCCCCGACGGCGACTTTCCCGACCACGAGCCCAACCCGCTCCTGGAGGAGAATCGCCGCTTCATCGTGGAGAAGGTGGTCGAGTCCGGCGCCGAGCTGGGGATCGCTTGGGACGGCGACGCCGACCGCTGCTTCTTCATCGACGACATCGGCCAGTTCGTCGCCGGAGACTTTCTCACCGCGATCCTGGCCGAGCACCTATTGGCCAAGCATCCGGGCGCCTCGATTCTCTACGACGCCCGCGCCTCGCGAGCGGTGCCCGACACGGTCAAGCGCGCCGGCGGCACGCCGTACGTCAACCGGGTGGGCCACGCGTTCTTTAAGACGCGGATGCGCGACGAGGGCGCCCTCTTCGGCGGCGAGGTCTCGGGGCACTACTACTTCCACGACTTCTACAACGCCGACTCGGGGACGATCCCGGCGCTGCTGATCCTGGAGAAGCTCTCCGACGAGGGCAGGCGCATGAGCGAGCTGCTCGAGCCCTACCGGTCGCGGTACTTCATCTCGGGCGAGATCAACTCCGAGGTCGCCGACGGCGCCGCCAAGATGCGCGAGCTCGAGGAGCGCTACGCCGACGCCCAGGTCACGCACATCGACGGCGTCTCGATCGATTATCCCGACTGGCACTTCAACGTACGCCCGTCCAACACCGAGCCCCTGCTGCGGCTGACGCTCGAGTCGCTGGTCTCCCACCAGCACATGGAGCAACAGCGCGACGAGGTGCTCGCGCTGATCCGGTCGTGAGCTCGACCCATAGCGGCGAGGCGTCCGCCGCCCTGGCCCGCGCCGCCGAGGCGGGCATCCACTGTCTGCCGATCCCGACCCCGTTCATGGTCGGCCGGGTCAACACCTACCTGATCGAGGACGACCCGCTCACGCTGGTGGACTCGGGGCCCAACTCGGGCAAGGCCCTCGACGAGCTCGAGCGGGCACTGGCCGGGCGCGGCCACGCCCTGGAGGACCTCGGCCTCCTGATCATCACCCACCAGCACATCGACCACGTCGGGCTGGCCAACATCGTGGCTCGCCGCTCCGGGGCCGAGGTCGCCGCGCTCGACCTGCTGGCGCCGTTCCTCAGCCGCTTCGGCCAGGACATGGAGCGCGACGACGAGTTCGCCGAGCGCCTGATGCTCCATCACGGGATCCCGTCCGAAGTGGTCTTCGCGCTGCGGTCGGTATCCGCCTCGTTTCGGGCCTGGGGGTCGAGCGTCGAGGTTACCCGCCCCCTCGCCGACGGCGCCGAGCTGGAGCTGGGGGACCGCACCCTGGACGTCCACCACCGCCCCGGGCACAGCCCGTCGGACACCGTGTTCTTCGACCGCCGCCGCTCGCTGCTCATCGCCGGCGACCACCTGATCAAGCACGTCTCCTCCAACCCCCTGATCTCCCGCCCGCTGGGCAGCGAGCCCTCGGCGCAGGAGCGTCCCCGAGCGCTGGTCACCTACATGCAGTCGTTGCGCGCCACCCAGGAGATGGACGTTGACCTCGTCCTCTCCGGTCATGGCGAGCCGATCACCGACCACGCCGGCCTCATCGAGGAGCGCTTTGCCATGCACACCCGGCGGGCGGAGCGCATGCTGGCGCTCATCCGCGAGCGGCCCCGCACCGCCTATGAGATCGCCCAGGAGCTGTGGGGCAACGTGGCGGTGACCCAGGCGTTCCTGGCGCTGTCCGAGGTGCTGGGGCACATGGACCTACTGCTGGCCGACGGGCGGGTGGGCGAGGTCGCCGAGGGCGAGCTGACGCGCTTTCGCGCCACCTAGGACCCCGGCCCGGGTGGCCGGTGTCCGGCCGGCCTTAGCGGCTGTGCTCGAGCTCGTCGAGGTGAGCGACGTTGGCCCGATCGTCGGGCTCCTCGCTCGGCTGGCCGGCGAACCAGGCGTCGAGGATCTCGGCCAGCTGGGCCTCAGAGGTGGCGCGCAGGCTGAGGGCGAGCACGTTGGCGTCATTCCACCGTCGCGCCCCGGCGGCCGTCGGGGCGTCGGCGCACAGCGCGGCCCGGATGCCTTGGACCTTGTTGGCCGCGATCGCGGCGCCGGTTCCGGTCCAGCAGCACACGACCGCCTGATCGGCCGTTCTCGAGGACACCTCGCGGGCGGCCGACTCCGACGCCCACGCCCAGTCAGGACGCTCGTCGTCGCTCAATGCGCCGTGCAGCGAGGTCTCATGGCCTCGGCGTCGCAACTCCTCCACCAGCGCGTCGGCGATGCCGGTGCGCTCGTCTGCCGCCACGGCGATTCGCATCGCAGCGAGTATTGCACCCTGTCCGCGCCGCGCCGGCTGGTGGCGGCCAAGTCGCCGGCCGGGCGCAATACCCTGTGGAGGCGTGCAGGAGCAAAGCTCAGCCCGGGTGACCCCTTCCGGGGTCCGCGATGGGGATCCGGCCGCGCTCGAGGGTGTCCTCCAGCGTCGCGGGCCCGCCGTCCTCGCCTACTGCGAGGTCGCCTGCCGACCCCAGGCCGCCGCGACGGCCGCGGCCGAGGCATTCGCCGGCTTTCGCACCGAGGTCGCGCGCACCGAGCGGCCGGAGGCGGTCGATCCGGAGGCCCTCCTGCTCTCGCAGACCCGGCGGGCCGCCGCCCGCCACGCGCCGCACTCCGGGCCTCGCCGTGGCCTCCTTGGCCGGCGCCGCACCCCAGGACGCAACGCATGTGAGTTGATGCCCGAGCTGCTGGTAGCCCGGACCGAGGGGACGCTCAGCGACGCCGACCGGGGCCGGCTGGGACGCCACCTCGAACGCTGCGAGGCCTGCCAGGCAATCGCCCGGCGCTTTCACTCGGCCGAGCGAGCCTACGGCGATCCCCCGCCCGACCCGGTTTCCGGCGAGGTCTTCGAGCGATTGCGGTCGGCCCTGGTGAGCGCGGCACCGGTCGCCCCAGAGTTCGCCGAGGCCAATGGAGCCCCAGGTGCCCCGCAAGCCGAGCCACCGACCGATGCGCCTCCCGCCGACCATGCCCCGGCCGCGGATCCCCAGATCGCGACCGCTGGACCCGATGGCACGGACGGCGCAGAGCAGGGGAGCGATGCCCCTGAAGTCGCCGGGGAGGCCGAGTCCGGTAGGGACGGCCCTGAGATTGGGGACGGGGATACGGGCGAGTTCGACAGCTCGGTGATCTCGATCTTCGGTACCCGGCCCGAGCCAACCGGCGACCCAACCGCTGCCGCCGATGCTGCCGCAGGGCGCCCGGGACATGAGCCGGGGGCCGGCGAGGACCTGGGTACCGGCGAGGAGCTGGGAACCGGCGAGGAGCCGGGGACCGGCGGGCCACATCCGGCCGCCGCGCCCCCCGTGCAAGAGCCGGAGGCGCTCGGTGAGCAGCAGTCGGGCGCCGCGGCGCGCGACACGGTGGTCATCTCGCCGCTGGCTGCGGTCGCCGAGAAGGCAAACGGCGGGGGAATCCTGGGCCCCCTGGGCCGCGGGCGGGCGCTGCCGCGCGCGCGCCGCGCCGATCCCCTCGGCCGAGCCGACGGCCAGCGGGCCCGCGGTGCCTGGGCGTGGCGGATCGCGCTCCCGGCGGTGCTGCTGGTGGCCGCGGTCGCCGGCGCGTTGGCAGTGGCCGGCGTCTTTGGCTCGGGCTCGCGGGCGGGTAGCCGGCGCTCGGTCGCCCGTGCCGCGCCGCCGGCCGTCAGGCAGGCCGCGCCGACGCCGGCCGCCCCGTCTCCCCCGGCGCGAAAGCCTCATCACCGTCGCGGCGCTCACCGCGCGCGCCATGCGCGACACAGGAGTGCCGCCTCGGGCGCGGGGGGCGGCGGTTCGGGCTCCAGCTCTTCAGGCGCCGGAGGATCGAGCGGCTCCTCCGGCGGGGGATCCTCGGGCGGCGGGGGCTCCTCGGGCGGCGGGGGCTCCTCGGGCGGCGGGGGCTCGTCGGGCGGCGGCGGCTCGTCGGGCGGCGGTTCGACGCCGAGCACCGCCCACGAGGGCGGCGGCGGCGGCAGTGCGCCGCCGGCATCTCAGGCGCCCCCCGCCAGCTCGCCGGGATTCCAGCCTTCGCCCTAGGCTTGGGCCCGCTCGGCCCGATCCCGGTCCGGATCGGGGCCACCGCCGTCCCGGCGAGCGGCGATCGCGTCGAGCAGGAGGCGGTGCACGCGGTCGTCGTCGGAGAGCTCGGGGTGAAAGGCGACTGCCAGCAGGTCGCCTTGCCGCGCGGCGACGGGATGCCCGTCCATGGCGGCCAGGACCCGCACATCGGGTCCGTACTCGGCGATCCACGGGGCCCGGATGAACACCGCGTGCAGGGGAGCCCCCTCGACGCCCTCCAGCGCCAGGTCGGCTTCGAAGGACTCGAGCTGGGTGCCGAAGGCGTTGCGCTGGGCCCGGAGGTCCATGAGGTCCAGGTGGTCGCGATCGAGCATGATCAGCCCGGCGCAGGTCCCGAGCACCGGCACGCCGGCCCGGGCCAGATCGCGCAGGGGATCGGCGAGTCCCTCGCGCTCGATCCCCAAGCTCATCGTGGTCGACTCTCCGCCCGGGAGGATCAGGCCGTCGAGCTCTTCGAGGTCGCGCCCGGTGCGCACCCGGCGCGAGTCGGCCCCGAGCCGCGCCAGCCGGCGCTGATGGGCATCGAACCCGCCCTGGAGCGCGAGAACCCCGATCAGGGGAGCGGCCCCGGCGCTACCAGCCACGCTGGGCGAGCAGCTCCTCGCCCTGGAGCTTGGCCGCCTCCAGGCTGGCCATCGGCGTGCCCAGGCCATCCGACGCGGCCGCGACGCGCTCGGGATCGTCGAAGTGGGTAGTGGCCTCGACGATCGCCCGGGCACGCCGCTCGGGGTCCTCGGACTTGAAGATGCCCGAGCCCACGAACACGGCCTCGGCGCCGAGCTGCATGACCAGCGAGGCGTCCGCCGGAGTGGCGATGCCCCCGGCGCAGAACAACGGCACCGGCAGCTTGCCCTCGCGCGCCACCGCCTGCACCAGCTCGAGCGGGGAGCGCAGCTCCTTGGCCGCCGAGAAGACCTCGTCCTCCCCGAGCGTGGCCAGGCGACGGATCTCGCCGCGGATGCTGCGCAGATGGCGGACCGCCTCGACGATGTCGCCGGTGCCCGCCTCCCCCTTGGAGCGGATCATCGCGGCGCCCTCGCCGATGCGCCGCAGCGCCTCGGGCAGACTGGTGGCGCCGCACACGAACGGCAGCTGAAAGCCCCACTTGTCGATGTGGTTCTCCTCGTCGGCGGGCGTCAGGACCTCCGACTCGTCGATGTAGTCCACCTTCAGCGCCTGTAGGACCTGGGCCTCGGCGAAGTGTCCGATGCGGGCCTTGGCCATCACCGGGATGCTCACCGCCGCCTGGATCTGGCGGATCATCGCCGGGTCGGACATGCGCGCGACCCCGCCGTCACGCCGGATATCGGCCGGCACCCGCTCGAGCGCCATCACCGCGGCCGCGCCGGCGTGCTCGGCCAGGGACGCCTGCTCGGCGCTGACCACGTCCATGATCACGCCGCCCTTGAGCATCTCGGCCAGGCCGGTCTTGACGCGGGGGGTTGCTTGCTCGCGTATGGAGCTCACGGTCCACTGCTCACTGTACAAGCTGACCTGCGCGTCACCGGCCCGGCGGCCGCGCCGCGCGGGCGCGCGAACACCGGCCGCAGGCCGACAGGCCTGAAGGCCGTTTCCTACTTGGACGGCCGTTTCCTACTTGAGCCGGAAGGCCTTGATGCGATCGGCGTACTGGGCGGCGTCGCGCGAGTAGACGCCGTAGGCCAGCGCCTGGATGATGCTCAGCAGCGCCGTGTGCGAGCGCACGAAGGCGGGGCTGTTGGACGAGTAGTAGAGCTTGATCTGGGCCAGGCGGGCGACCTCGGAGAGCGTGGCGTCGGTGACCGCCGCGGTGGTCGCCTTGCGGTGGCGGGCGAGCTTCATCGCCCGCACCACCAGCGGGTGGGGCCGGCCGGCGCTCATGCCGATGAGCAGGGTGCTCTCGTCGATGCGTCCCAGGCGGCTCAGCGCCTCCTGGGACGGGCTGGCAACGATGTCGGCGCGCAGGTCGAGCAGCATCAGCAGGTGGCGCAGGTAGCTGGCGAAGAACGCCATCTGGTCGGTGCCGGCGATCAGCACCTTCTCGGCTGCGGTGATGGCGTCCACGGCCGCGTCCACCGCCGAGCGCGAGAGCTTGCGCCCCGTCTCTTCGACGTTGGCGTGGTCGGCCGCCATCGCCGCCTCGAACTCGGTGGGGTCCAGCGCGAACAGCGGTCCGCCCGAGGCGTCGGGCGCCGGTTGGGCGTGAACGCGCCGGTACTCCTCGCGCGCGGCGGCCTGCAACTCGGGGAAGCCCTCGAAGCCGAGCGCCTGGGAGAAGCGCACAACCGTCGAGCTCGAAGTGTTGGCGCGCCGCGCGAGCTCCTCGGCGGTCTGGAAGGCCGCCTCGTCCAGGTGGTCGACGATGTACTGGGCGACATCCTTCTGGGAGCGCGAGCACTCCTCGAAGCGCGACTGGATGTAGACCGAGAGGGTCTGGTGGGCGGGGGAATGCTCGGCGTCCTGGGCTTGGCGCTTGGGGGGCGCGGTCTTGGCCGCGAGCACGGCCCCGTTGCCGGCGGGCGGGGCTGCGCCGTTGCGGGCGGCGCCGCTGCCAGCGCCGCGGGCGCCATCGGCGCCGCGGGGGGTGCGAGAGGGCGGGGCGGCGGCCTTGGCCGCGGCCCCGCCGCGAGCCCGCGGACGGCGCGAAGGCGCCGAGCGAGTGGTGGTCGCGGCTCTCTTCATCAGACGCGCCGTGTTTCGACAACCCGAGGGCGGGTTCCTCCCGCAGAGGCGACGGCGCCTGCGCGGAGCCCACCCACCTGACGCTCCCCGGCGCCGGCCGGCGAGCACGATCGCTTCGGCGCCGGGCGCCCGGGTCCTGCCCGATCTCCGAGTATCGCGGCCGGTGCAACGGCGCTTGCGCTCCTTGCCCCGGCTGGCCGGCTGGGCCTAGCCTCGCCCGCCGATGCTCTCGCTGGGGCGGTGGCCGCTCTCCGGTGCCGTGGTCGCGCCGCTGGGCGCGTCCATCGCCTGGCTGTGCCTTGCGCCGGCGGCCGCCCACTCGAGCTCGGCGGCCGACGTCGCCGCACGCCTATCGGCCAAGCGCGACGCCGAACGCGCGCTCGCCGGCAGGGTGGCGGCCGACAGCCATCGCGTCGCTGGCGTGCGGGGCAGCATCTCGGCCCTGGAGGCGCGCCTGCGACCGGTCCAGGCGAGACTGGCTGCCCAGGCCGAGCGCCTAGCCCAGACCAACGCCGAGCTGGCCCGGGCGCGGGCTCGCCTGGCCCAACTCCAGCACACGCTGCAGGTCGCCGACCAGGCACTGGCCGCCAACCTGGTGGCCAGGTACGAGGGCGACACGCCCGACGCCCTGGTGGTGGTGTTCCGGTCCAACGGGTTCGCCGACTTGCTCGAGCGGCTGGACTTCCTGCGCCGCGCGCGCGACCACGACAGCGCCATCATCCGCACCGACCGCGTGCTGCGCTCGCAGGTGATCACCCAGGCCACCCGCCTGGGCCAACTGCAGGTGCGCCAGCAGCAGCTGACGGACTCGATCCGCGCCCAGCGCAACCAGCTGGCGAGTACTCGCCTGGAGCTCGTGCGACGCCGCATCCGCTTCGAGCGCTCGCGCTCGCACAGCGCCGCCCGGCTGGCCCGCGCGCGCTCCCAGCGCCGGCACCTCGAGCACGAGCTGGCCCGCCTGCAACCGGCGAGCCCGGCCGCGGGCGGGCGCGGCGTGCGCAGCGGCGGGGGCTTTACCTTCCCCCTGCCCACCGGCGCCGCCTCGGGGCCGGGTAGCTGGTCGCAGGACCAGGGGGTGGACATCTCGGCCCCGGGGGGAACGCCGCTGTACGCGGTGGGCTCGGGGACGATCGTGCTCCACGGGATCGGCGGCTTCGGCCCCTCGGCGCCGGTGCTTCACCTCGACGGCGGCGACTACGTCTACTACGGGCACGCGGGGCCCGGGGGCATGGTCCCGGTGGGCAGCCATGTGGGCGGCGGGCAGGCCATCGGCGAAGTGGGCGCGGGCAGCGTCGGAATCTCAACCGGTCCCCACCTGGAGATTGGCTTCTGCGACGCCAGCGGAACGCCGATCGGCGGCACCTCGGGGCGGATGCTCGCCCTCCTCCACAGCGCCTACGGGAGCTGAGCGCACCGTCAACCTCGGCGCGCCGGCGCCAGGCGCGCGAGACTGATCCCCGGCGGGCGCGCGCCCGCCGGGGCGGTCGGCCGACGATCCCGCCCCGCACGCCGGCAAAGGCGAGGAGAGGAAGCCATGTGCCCCAAGCTCACCAGTTGGACCGCCCTGGCGGCGGCGACCACGGCCCTGGCCGGGCCCGCGACTGGAGCGGCCCCGGCGCGCGCGGCCGCGGCACCGGTGCAGGTCCCGGTCGCCGTGCTGCACAGCCACGGCGAGGTGCTGGTCATCGCTCCGCTATCGATCAACAGGCGCCGCGCGCTGTTCGTGGTCGACACGGGGGCTTCGGGCTCGCTCATCGACAAGCGCGCGGCCAAGAAGCTGCACCTGCCCAGGGTCGGGCGCGTCCAGCACTTCAGCGGCGTGGGCTGCGGCGGCTCGTCCCAGCCGGTGCGAGTGTCCAACTGGTCGCTGGGCTCGATTCGGCTGGCCAGCCGGCGCATCTCCAGCACCAAGTTCTCGCTTGGCGGCGGGCTGGTGGTCGGCCTGCTGGGATCCGACGTGCTGTCGAGCTTCGGAAAGGTGAGCATCGATTACGCCCACCAGGTGATGACGCTGGGCGGCTAACCTCGATTTTCGGCGGTCATGCCCCCGGCGCCCTCACACCACGACGCTCACGCGCTGCGGCCCATCGACGCCGTGGTGGGAATGATCCTGGTCGCCGCCGCGGCCCTGGCCGCGTGGCTGGTCACCGGTGGGGGCGGCAGCTCGGGCCCTCCCGCATCCTCCACCCCGCCCGCGGCGATAAGCGCCGGCGCTCCGATCGTCTCTGCGCCGCCGCCGGCCCAACAGGTGATCGACCTGCGCCGTTTTCAGCAGCGTCGCCCGCTGCACGTGCCGGCGCGCTGGGTGGCCGGCTTCTATCCCCTCTACGGAGTCGCGGCCCGCACCTTCGGGGTCAACTGGCTGCTGCTGGCCTCGATCCACGACCAGGAGACCTCGTTCTCAACCGACCGCACGACCTACGCCGGGCTCAACTTCGCCCACTGCTGCGGAGGGTCGATGCAGTTCAACGTGATCAACAAGCCGGTCAGCACCTGGAGCCGGGTCGCCGACTCCTTCCGCTACGGCAGCCGCCCCCCGAGCTACCCCCACGCCACCATCCAGCACCCCTCGATCTACGACGACTTCGACGCGATGATGGCCGCCGCGCGCCTGCTGGCGGCCGACGGCGCCCGCCAGGGGCTCGACGCTCGCGCCTGGTCGGCCGCCTACGACTACTACGGCCACGACGCCACGGGCATCACCTACGCCGACCAGGTCGTGGCGCGGGCGATCTCCTGGTCCCAGCGCGGCCTGTGCGTCAACTGCCCGCTGGACGAGCGCATCGTCGCCGCCGTCCACGCCGCCTACGCCCCCGCCGTGCTCGGGCGTCGCTGAGATCGCCCGGCGCCGGCAGCCAAGCCGGTCGATCGGATGGGATTTGCGGCGCGGGCCGGGCGGGCGTCAATCGGGCCAGAAGTCCTCGACCATCTCGCCGTCGGCACGCGGGTCATCCACCCGCACCGAGCAGATCACCAGCTCGGCGTCGTCGGGACCCTCGTTCCAGATCGAACGCACGACGTCCGGGGCCACGCGGACGGCGGTGCCGCCCTCGACCTCCACGACCTCGTCGCCCAGCTTGAACTGCACCTTGCCGGAGACGAGGAAGTAGATCTCCTCCTGCGTCTTGTGGCGATGGCCGTAGCCGCCCTTGCCGCCCGACTTGGGGGGCATGTGGCGGTGGGTGAAGGCGATCTGCTCGGCGCCGAGGCGCTCGGTGAAAAAGCGCATGGCGCCGGGGTACTGCCCGCCGAACGCATCGGGCACCTCCTCCAGTCGGCGGATCGTGTATGGGCTCATGGGCGCCGAGCTTAACCGTTTGCTCGCCTGTCGTTCTGGGTATGACGCGGCTCACGGCGGGCGGGGTCCGGTCACGCACGATTCGGCGAAGGGCAGGGTTCGCCCGCTTCCAGGCAACGCAGGGGTGTCGACGAGCGTCGGCGGCTGTCTGCACGGATGACACGGAGGACTTCACGGTGAAGTTGCACACGATGCACAGGCTCGCCCAACGAGCGAGCTCCCGACGACGCATGGCCAAGCGTCTGGGTGCGGGGATACTGGCTGTAGCGGGAATGGCGATCGGGGCCCCGGTGGCGTTGGCGCCGGCAGCGCCGGCTAGCACCGCGTGGACCTGCACCGCGACCGCGGGCACGATCAATCTCGGCGGCTCCTCGGGTGGCACGCTCGATCCGCTGCACGCCAACCCCGATCCCAACGCGGCCTGCGCCGATGACGGCGCCAGCGCGCCGAGCTTTGCGATCAACGACCCGTTCGGACCGAACAGCGTGGTCGCGGACTCGGGCACGGTGTTCGCCCAGACGACGCAGGGCCAGGCCGGAGCGCCGACCGCGGGCCAGAGTCCAAGCGCCCAGGCGGGCATCGAGAATGCAACGGTCGACCTCGGGGGTGGGCAGCTGCACCTGACCGCGCAGCTCGCCAACGCCTCGGCCGGCGCCAGCTGCGTCGGCGGCTCGCCGAGCCTCAAGTCGAGCTCGACGGTCGTCGGCCTGGCGATCAACGGAACGCCGATCCCGGCTCCGGGCCAGCCGGACCAGGCGCTGGATCAGCTGTTCAGCGGCCTGAGCCCGCTGGCGCCGCTGGTTCATGTGGTCCTCAACCACGAGTATTCGAGCGGGGATTCCTCGAGTACCGACCAGGCTCTCCGGCGCGAGGCGGTGCGCATCGAGCTGCTGGACGGCGCCGGTTCTCCGGTCTCCACGATCGTGCTGGGCAGCGCGACCGTGGGTCGCCACGGTCCGGTCTGCGCCTCGACCGGCGGGGCTGGCGGCTCTTCCCCCGCCGGCGGCTCGACCTCGGGCGCCTCCTCCTCGGTCGGCGGCACGACCTCGGGCGGCTCGGCAAGCGGCGGCGGCGTTCCATCGACCAATGCCAACTCGACCAGCGGGGGGTCCGGAGGTCCGACCAGCATCGTGATCGTCAGGCGCTCCTCGACGATCACTCGGCCAATACGCAACGGGATCAACGGCTCGAGCTGTGCGCACATGCGGATGTTCTTCGACCTCGAGCCCCATGGGCGTGTGTCCAAGCGAGGACCGAGGGCGCTGACCACCATGCCCGGCGTGCGGCGCGTCGTCCGCGGCTATATCCGCAACTGCAAGGGCAAGCCGATCGTCCACGCGAAGATCGACGTCGTCCACTACGTCCACGGCAACCTGCACCTGATGAAGACGGGGCTTCGCTCGCGTCGGGGAGGCAAGATGACCCTGATCCTGCCCAACAACCTGACGACGCGCAAAATCGTGTTCACATACCGAGGGTTCCTCAACCGGCCCGACGTGGCGTCGCGTCGGAAGCTGTTCATTCGCGTGCGGCGCAGGAGACACGGGTAGGGCGCGCGGGTCGGCCGGCACGGCTTGGCCGACCATCACCGTGGCGGGGCGCCCTCACGACGGCGCCCCGCCACGTCCAGGCCCACCGCGGCAGTAATACGCGTCCCGCCGTCCAGCGCGGCGACGCGGGCGCGCCCAAACAGGGGCGGCGCGATAACACCATGGTCACACGAAGCCCCCGTTTCGGGGCCATTCGTCCGCGGCCAGCCCTATGGTCGAGACCGGTGAGCCGATCGCCCGCGACGCTCTCCGTTCCCGCGCCCCGCTCGAGTGGCCGCTGGGAGTCGCATTTGAAGTCGCGCAAGCATTCGCGCTGGCGGGTCGGGGCGATGGAGATCGAGTGCTGGGAGGAGGCCGGCGCGCCCGGCGTGCCCAGCCAGGACCAGTCCCTGATCCACTGCGCGCGTGACCGTCTGCGCCTGGCGGTTATCGACGGGTGCACGCCGACGCCCCACACGCCGCGCTACCTCGGCGTCGACGGCGCCACCTGGGCCGCGTCGGTGATACGCGCCGGACTGCAGGCCGAGCGGCCCCTGAGCGATTCGATCGCCGCCGCCAACGAGTTCCTGTTCGACCCGCGCATCGCCTCCTCGCGGGCCCGGCCCCAGGCGGTGTTCGTGGTGGCCGAGGTGGCTGCAAACCGCGTCAAGCTCATCCGGGGAGGCGACTGCGAAGCCTGGGTCGAGCGCGACGGCCGCTGGGAGCGGGTGTTTGAGCGCAGCATGCTCGCGCCGTGGGCCGAGCGCGCCTACGAGCGCTGGAAGCAGGAGCACCCCCACGCGGGGCGCGGCGAGCTGTGCGAGATCGAGGAGGAGATCCTCGGGCTACGCGCGGCGTGGCACTCCACCGCGCTCGGGCGCTTCGGTGAGCCGCTGGTGGAGCGAGCCACGATCGAGGGGGGCTTCTCACGGCTGCTCCTGTCCTCCGACGGCGCCCGGCTCGATCCCCGCCGGGTGGCGGACCTGGAGGCCTGGCTGGAGCGCCTACGCCACTGGGAGCGCCACGAGCTGCGCCGGCACGCGAGCTCCAAGGTCCACGACGACGTCACCGTGTTGCGGGCCTCGCCGGTCGCCACCCCGGCCTGAGCGCCTCAGGCGGCCAGCGCAGTCTGCGTCCCGCCGGCCGCGGCGCGATCGGCGAGCACGGTAAGGCGCGGATGGCGGCGCAGCAGGGACGCCGGGCAGGAGGGCGAGAACGGACCGGCGAGCATGTAGGCCAGCGCCTCGCGCTTGGCGGCGCCGGTCGCCAACAGGAGCAGCTCGTCGGCGGCCAGGAGCTCTCGCAACCCGACGGTGATGGCCCGGGTGGGCACGTGGGTCAGGCCGCCGAACGCGGTCGCCGCCCGCTCGCGGGTGCGGCGGGTGAGGCGCACCACCCGCGTGGGCTCGGCGGGCAGCGACCCGGGCTCGTTGAACGCCACGTGGCCGTTTATCCCGATGCCGAGCACCGCCAGCGCCACCGGCTCGGCGAGGTGCGCCGCGTGCCGGCGCGCGGCGCGCTCGGGGTCGACGTCGCCGCGGGGAGACACCAGCGGGCGGGCCCACTCGATTCCGCGCAGCTCGCGGGAGAGGAAGTGGCTGAAGCTGCGGGGGTCCTCAGGGCACACGCCGACGTACTCGTCGAGCTGCAGCGGCGTGGCGCGGTGGCTGGCCAGCCGGCGCCCGGCGGCGAGCCGGCGCAGGGCCGCGTACATCGGCCCCGGGGTGGAGCCGGTGGGCAGCAGGATGCGGGCTCGCGGCCCGGCCTTCAGCGTACGCGCGATATGGGCGGCGGCCGCCGCGCCCACGGCCTCGGAGTCGCCGAGCACCACCGGCTCGAGCATGGCCACGAAGCTACGGCAGGCGGCGGCGGAAAATCATCCGTCGCCGGCGCCGAAGCCGGGGCGGGCGCCCGCTGGGCGATACTCCGCCCCGATGGCGGCAGAGCCAGGGAACGCGAGCGTGGAGACCGAGGAGGAGCGGACCTTCGACTTCGCGCGTACGGTCGCGCTGAGCGACGGCGTGTTCGCCATCGCCCTGACGCTGCTGGTGCTCAGTATCACCGTGCCCACGCTGTCGAGCGGACATCACGGCGAGCTGGATCGACGGCTCCTGCACCGCGGCTCTGAGTTCGGCTCCTACGCGCTGAGCTTCGTGGTGATCGCCGGGCTGTGGGTCCGCCACCACACCTTCTTTCGCGAGCTGCGCCGGGTGGACGGCCGGATCACGGTGCTCAACCTGGTCTACCTGGGGTTCGTCGCCTTCCTGCCCTACCCCACCCGAGTGCTAGGGCTCTACGGCGACCAGGCGATAGCGGTGACGCTCTACGCCGCCACCGCCGGAACCCTCGGCCTGCTCGCCGGCCTCAGCCGCACACACGCCCTGCGTGCCGGCCTGGTCTCCCCGGCCGGTCGGCGGCAGCTCGGACGCCGCGAGCATCCGGCGCTCGTGCCCACCGTGTTCCTGGCGTCGATTCCGATCGCCTGGGCGAGCACCACCGCCGCGTTGCTGTCGTGGCTGCTGCTCGCGATCTTCCCCGCCCTACGGCAGCGCTTGGGGCAGCGCAAACCGGGCGCGCAATGAGGCCAGCAAGCCTGCCTCGAGAACCCCATAGATAACCACCCGCGCGGGATCCGGAGTGGGCCGGGGAGGATTCGAACCTCCGACCACGGGGTTATGAGCCCCTTGCTCTGACCGCTGAGCTACCGGCCCGACGACGCGTCGCTACCCACCGGGGGCCCGAGCGCCGCGGGCGAGCCACGCTAGCACCGCCCCTGACCCGGATCCCCGATCAGGGGACCCGCTCGGGCGGGGGCGCGGGAAGGTCCGGGAGCGGGGTGTCCTGGGGATCGCGCAGGGCGCCGGCGCGAACCGCGGGGCGGCTGGCGAACGAGCGCTCGAGCTCTTCGATGCGGGCGATCTCGTGGTAGTCGTAGCGCAGCTCCTCGAGCTCGCGGGCCCCGCGGAGCAGGCGCAGGCCCAGCACGACGATTCCGAGGATCGCCAGCAGACCCAGGACGGCGCCGGCGAGGACGACGGGCCCGGTGGCGTGGCTGGCGCCGCGCCGCGGCGGCAGGGCGAAGTTGCGCGGTCGCGTCTGGGCGCGCACCACGCTCCGGCTCCCGATCACGGGCACCGTCTGCTCGGCCATGGCCAGCATCTCGCGCGGGGGCACGCCGTCCACCAGCGTGTTCGAGATCCAGTAGACGGCGGCGCCCTCCCGCCAGGCCACGATGCGCAGCTTGCTGCCCTCGTAGAACAGCCCGTAGGTGCGGGAGCCGACCTTGACGGTCTGGTCGGGATGCTGGAGGAGCGGCGGGTCCGGCCAGCCGGTGCCCTGGACGTCGTAGTACTCGCCGAGCCGGCCGCGGTCGATGACGACCACGTAGGCCTGGTGCACGCGCCCGTGGCCGTCGCGGATCCCGTAGCGGCGGACCGAGTCGCGCGTGGTGTTGAACTTGTTGCGCACCCGCGGGTACTCGAGGGCGAAGGGTAGGCGACGGGCCAGGCGGTGGGCGGCGGTCAGGTCCGCCTTGGGGGTGGCTGCCAGCTGTAGACCGGAGGCCGCCGGGCCCCCGCGGCGGTGCACCTGCCGGCGCACGCGCAGGGCGTTGGCCGCCTGATTGCGGGCGATCGGCGCGACGCCGTGCAGGAAGTCGGACACCGAGCGGTGGAGCTGCTCGGGGGTGGCGGTCACCTCCTTGCCCACGTTGGCCTGGAAGTGCACCTGGCGCACGGGCTTGCCCGCCGACTGGATCAGGATCTGGAGCAGGTCGAGCACCTGGTCGCTGCGATGGATGTCGGTCTGGACCGCCTTGCCGAAGATCTGCTCGAACTTGTCGCGGTTGTCCACCAGCGAGGGGCCGTACTGGGCCTTGACGTCGAGCAGGAAGCGCTGGTCGCGAGCGTCGCGGATCAGCGCCGTGTCGCCGTGGCGGTAGGCGACGAACTGCAGGGCCTGGTCGCCGCACAGGCGCTGGTAGCCGGGCTTGAGGTCGATCTCGAAGTACTGCTGGCCCCCGGCGGCGTTGGAGTGGAAGTAGCGGCGGTCGATGGTGCTGTAGACGCAGCCCATCTCGTCCACCGCGCGCTTGAAGCGGGGGAAGGTCATCACCACCACGTGGTTGACCTTCAGGCCCAGCACGCGCTTGATCGTCTGGGTCATGAGCTGGATCCCGCCCAGCGTGTAGGCGACGTTGATGCGGTTGGTCATCGGGGGGCCGTTGGACGGGTAGATCGTCTCCTGCAGGTCGCGCGGGATCGAGAGCATCGAGATCGTCGGCGCGCTGGGGTCCAGGCGCACGAGCAGCATCTCGTTGGAGTGCGGGGCCACCGACTGGGTGGGGCGGCCCTTGGGCGGCGGCCGGCGATCGTCGCCGACCAGGAGCAGCGTCTGGGGCGCATCCGGGGTCGCGGGATCGAGCGTGCCGTGCTGGACGGTGATCGTCTGGTTGCGGTGCAGGGCCTGAGCGACCTTGCCCACCTCCATGAGCGCGGCGGTGACCGTCGCCGCCGCCGCGAGCGCCACGATCAGCAGGGCGCCGAGCAGGGCCCGGCGCAGCGAGCGCCAGCCGATTCGCTCCGGGGGTCCTGCCACGGCGTGGCAGCATAGGGGCTCGGCCAGCGGCAATTCGTGCGCGGAGCCCATCCCCGTCCTGATAGAAGCTCGCGCGTGGTCGAGGTGATCCTCACGCGCCTGGCGCCCGCGCTGGTGTTCCTGGCCTTCGGGGTGGGGAAGTTCACCAACCACGCCTCGGAGACCAGCTCGTTTCGGGCCTACGGGCTGCCCCACCCGGGCGCGTTCGCCTACGCCATCGGGGTGGCGGAGATCCTTGGCGGGCTGGCGCTGCTGGTCCGGGCGAGCGCCCCGCTGGCCGCGCTCGTGCTGGCCGGCGACATGGTGGGCGCGATCGTGGTGTCGGGCATCGGACGCGGGGAGATGGTCAGCCTGACGCTGGCCCCGGCGCTGCTGGCGGCGATGGTGGCGCTGCTGGTCCGCCAGGGGCCGGGATTCTGGCGCCAGCGGGTGCGCGGGCTGGGCGCCGGGCGGCGCTGACCCGGGGGCGCGGGCGGGGCCGCCCGCCCGGGGGCCGCGTCGCTACTTGATCGCGGCGACCAGGCGCACCGCCGCCGCGAGCTCGTGGGCCGACAGGGCGCCCTCGATGCGCTCGCGGATGATGCCGTGGCGGTCGATCAGGAACGTCCAGGGCTCGGTGGGCAGGTGGTAGGCGTTGACCTGGGGCCGCAGCCCCTTGGACGGGTTGTTCTGGTTGTAGATCTCCATGTGGATGAACGCCGTCCCGTCGCCGAGCTGGGACTTGACCTGGTCCTCGATGTCGACCACCGGCCCGCACACGCGGCTCTGGCACAGGGCCGGCGTGGCGAACATCAGCACCACCGGCTTGCGCCCCAGCACGCTGGCGAAGTCGGCCGCCTGGAGGTCACCGGCGGGAGGGTCGCGGGTGTCGATCTTCGAGGCGTTTCCCCCCACCGAGGCGACGGTCGGCGTGTGGATGAGCGGAGCCTTCTGGCCCACTCCGGGAGGCGCCGCGCCGGTGGCCCCCACGTCGACCTGGTCCAGCGTGGTGACCACGCGCTTTCCCCCCAGCTGGGCCAGGCCCATGACCTGGTGGGTGCCCGTCCCCGAGAAGCTCACGTGGGTGACCCAGACGCTG
The DNA here is from genome assembly GCA_005883215.1 of Actinomycetota bacterium. Classification (GTDB taxonomy): domain Bacteria; phylum Actinomycetota; class Thermoleophilia; order Solirubrobacterales; family Solirubrobacteraceae; genus AC-64. Next base: position 17,457 of record VAYS01000002.1, on the reverse strand, counting down.
TGGGCGGCGTCGGGATCCTGGGCCACGGTCTTTGACTGAAAGGGCGGCCGTACGGCGAGCGACTCGTTGGCGGCCGGGAACGGGCCCTGGACGCCGTTGCCCTGGGCGTCGGCGGTGTACAGGGCGACCGAGGAGGCGTTGACGAGGCGGTGCGAGCGGTCGAACAGGGCGAAGGCAAAGCGGCTCTTGCCCGGCTCGACGAACGCCCCCGACGGGGCGAGCACCGCCTGCTCGGGCAGACCCTTGCGCAGCTGGTCGATCGTCTTGCCCGCGCCCGGCGGGTAGGGGGCGGGCTTGGACGAGCTGCCGCACCCGGCCACAGCCGCCGCCAGCGCGCATAGCGCCGCGGCGAGGACGGGAACGGCCGCCGTCAGGCGGCCCTTTCTCTGATCGCCGAGGCCGCCGCCGGGGCCGAGGCGAGGGGCGCCGGAGGGCGGGCGGGCCACGGGCACCGGGGGATCATAGGGACGCCGTGGCGCCTCGGGTCTGGTTTGATCCGCGCTTTGCTCACCGAGCGAGGAGGAGCGCACATGGCAGAGCGAGCAGCGATCGTGACCGGGGGCTCGAGCGGGATCGGCCTGGCCGTCGCCCGGATGCTCGGCACACAGGGGTACAAGCTCACGGTCGCCGCGCGCCGGCCGGAGAAGCTCCAGGGCGCGGTCGAGGGCCTGCGCGCCGACGGCATCGAGGTGGCCGAGGTGGCGGGCAACCTGGCCGACGAGGAGACGATCAAGCGCGTCGTGGCCGACCACCGTGACCGCTACGGGCGCCTGGACGTGCTGGTCAACAACGCCGGCATCGGGATCGGGGCGGCGGTGGGCGAGACCGAGACCAAGAAGCTGGACATCCAGCTAGACGTCAACCTGCGCTCGATCATCCTCTTTTACCGCGAGTGCCTGGAGATGCTGCGCGCGGCCGGCGCCGATCACCGCAAGGCACTGGTGGTCAACACCGCCTCTATCGCCGGCAAGCACGGGCAGGCGTGGCTGGCGATCTACTCGGCCACCAAGCACGCGGTGATCGGCTACACGGCGTCGATGAACCACGAGCTTGCCCAGGAGGGGATCAAGTCCTGCGCGCTGTGCCCCGCCTACGTGGACACGCCGATGACCGACTTCGTCAAGGGCCAGGTCTCTCCCGAGGAGATGATTCAGCCCGAGGACATCGCCGAGGCGGTGCGGTTCTTGCTTTCCGTCTCGCCGCAGTGCATCGTGCCCGAGATCATGTTCATTCGCCCGGGCGACGCGCTGTAGCGGGCCGACGGCCGCCGCTTAGAGGCGGTCGAGCGCCTGCTCGTAGGCGGCGGCGCGCCGGCGGCGGTCGCGCGAGCGGCGGTCCAGGGCCCGGATCAGGCCGAACTCGCGCTCGGGCTGCTCGTGCTCGACGCGCCGGCGGACGAGCTCGCGGTGCTCGGAGATGGCGGTGGCCAGGTCGGGCTCATTGCCCCGGGTGGTCGCGCGGTGCTCGCGGATGGCGCCGGCCAGGTCGACGTCGTGCTCGGCCAGCAGGCTGGACTGGAGCTGGGCGCGCAGGATGCCGAGCTCGCGGCGGGTGGCGGGGCGGGGGCCGCGGGCGCCGGTGAACCGATCCCAGGTGCGGGCGAAGGTGACGTAGTCGATCCCTCCCTCGGCGCGCCCCCCGCGGCGGTGGGCGGCGAGCATCGGGCACTCGCCTCCGTCGCGGCTGGTGTAGGCGCCGACGATGATCGTGCTCGAGTCGACCCCCTCGAGCATGGCCACCCGGGTGGGGACGGGGAGGCGGTCGATGACCGCGCGCAGACTGTGGATCGAGCGGGGCGTGGTTGGCATAGGCTGTGGCGCCCGCGAGGGGGGTCCGGTCGGCCGGACCTTGGTTTCTCGGGGCGTGGCGAGCGTAGGAGAGCGCCACGGGGTCGGCAACCCGTCCCCTTCCCGTGCACGGAGACTTGCATTGAGACTCGGCGTCCACATCGGCTACTGGGGGCTCGGGATGAGCTCGGACGACCAGCTGGCGGTCGTGCAGGAGGCCGAGCGGCTGGGCTTTGACTCGGTGTGGACCGCCGAGGCCTACGGGTCGGATGCGGCCACGATCCTGGCCTGGCTGGCGGGGCAGACGTCGAAGATCCGGCTGGGGTCGGCGATCTTTCAGATGCCGGCGCGCTCGCCGGCGATGACCGCCATGACCGCGGCGACCATCGACCAGCTGTCTGGTGGGCGGATGCTGTTGGGCATCGGCTCGTCGGGGCCCCAGGTGGCCGAGGGCTGGCACGGGCAGCGCTTTGGCCGCCAGCTGCAGCGCACCCGCGAGTACGTGGCGGTGGTGCGCCAGGCGCTGGCGCGCGAGCGGCTGGAGTTCTCGGGCGAGACGCTCGAGCTGCCGCTGCCCGACGGCCCGGGCAAGGCGCTCAAGCTGATGATCGCCCCGGTGCAGGAGCGGATCCCGATCTACCTGGCCGCGATCGGGCCCAAGAACACCGCGCTGGCGGGCGAGATCGCCGACGGGTGGATCCCGACCCTGTTCTCGCCCGAGCACGTGGTGGAGTTCCGGGCGCTGCTTCAGGAGGGGGCGGAACGGGCCGGGAGGACGCTGCAGGGGTTTGACATCGCGCCGACGGTCAACGTGTTCATCTCCGACGACGCCGCAGCGGCGCGCGATGCGATGCGGCCCTACTTGGCCCTCTACGTCGGGGGGATGGGCTCGCGGGAGCGCAACTTCTACAACCAGGTGGTCCAGCGCTACGGGTTCGAGCGGGAGGCCAAGGAGGTCCAGGACCTGTATCTCGAAGGCAAGAAGGATCAGGCGGCCGCCGCCCTCCCCGACGCGCTGATCGACACGGTGGCGCTGTGCGGGCCGCCCGACCGGGTGCGCGAGCGGATAGCGGTCTACCGCGAGGCCGGCGTGGGAACGCTCGGGATCTCGCCGATGGCGTTCACGCGCGACGAGCGCCTCCAGCAGCTGCGGCTAGCCGCCGAGCTGGCGGCTTGAGCGCGCCGGGGGGCGGCGTCCCGGGCGGGGCCAGTCCCCGGCTGCGCCTCATGCTGGGGGCGTTCGGCGACCCGGGCCACGCGTTTCCCATGCTCGCGCTGGGGACGGCGCTGGCGCGGCGGGGCCACGAGGTGACGATGCAGACGTGGGAGAAGTGGGCCGAGTACGTACGCGAGCCCGGGATGCGCTTCGTGCCGGCGCCCGAGTACCACGTCTTTCCCACCCGGGAGCGGCAGATGAAGCCCTATGCGGCGGCGGTCAAGGCGGCGCGGGAGATCGAGCCCCTGGTCGAGGAGGTGGACCCCCAGGCGGTGGTGGCCGACATCCTGACGCTGGCGCCGGCGCTGGCGGCCGAGCGGGCGGGGGTGCCGGTGGGCACGCTGATCCCGCACGTGTATCCGGTCGGCGCGCCGGATTCTCCCCCCTACTCGTTCGGCGCGCGGCTGCCCAGGACGCGGGCGGGCCGGGCCCTGTGGCGGGCGGTGGACGCTCCGATGACGGCCGGGCTGCGCCGGGGCCGAGAGGAGCTAAACGAGACGCGGGCCCGGCTTGGCCTTCCACCGGTGGAGCGCTTCCACGGGGGCATCAGCCAGGAGCTGGCGCTGGTGGGGACGTTCCCCCAGCTCGAGTATCGGCGCCGGTGGCCGCTCCACACGCAGGTGGTGGGCCCGCTGATGTGGGAGCCGCCGGCCGAGGAGGTGGCGTTGCCGGAGGGCGAGGGGCCGGTGGTGCTGGTGGCGCCGTCGACCTCACAGGACCCAGAGCAGCGGTTGCTGTCGGCGGCGCTGGAGGGGCTGGCCGGCCTGCCCATGCGGGTGCTGGGGACGTGGAACCGGAGGCCGCCGCCGCGGCCGCTGGCGGCGCCGGCCAACGCGCGGCTGGTGGAGTGGGTCAGCTATTCGCGGACCATGCCGCGCTGCGACGTGGTGGTCTGCCACGGCGGGCACGGGACGGTGATGCGAGCCTTGTCTTCGGGGTGCGCGGTGGTGGTGTGCCCCGCCGCGGGGGATATGAACGAGAACGCAGCACGGGTGGACTGGGCCGGGGTGGGCGTGCGCCTGCCGCGGCGGTGGGCCAGCGCGCGGGCGGTGCGGGTGGCGGTGCTGCGCCTGCTGGCCCAGCCCGAGCGGCGGGCGCGGGCGCGGGAGCTGGCGGCGTGGGTGGCCGCCCAGGACCCGGCGGCGCGGGCGGCCGACGAGGTGGAGCGGCTCGTGGCCCGGGCCGGCGGAGGGGGTGCGGGGGCCGCGGGTGGCGCGGCCGCGGGCGGGGGTTGCTCGGGCGTCGGGTCGCCGGAGGCGGCGGGACCTAGCGGTCCCTGAAGGGGAGCCGCTCCTCGGTCTTGGTGAGCGTGAACACGCGGTGCACCTGCTCGGGGCCGCGGATCAGCTCCATCCGGCTGCCGTTGGCGCTCGAGCGCCGTTCGGCGGCGAGGATCGCCGCCAGACCGGTGGAGTCCATGAACTCCAGGCCGCTCAGGTCGATGACGATCGCCCGGGCGTCGCCGGCCTCGGCGACGTCGATCGCCGCTTCCAGCTCGCGCACGGTCAGGAGATCCAGCTCCCCGCTGAGCCGAATCACGTGCTCGTGTCCTTGCCGGGAGACTTCCACGCTCATGGGTGGCGCTGCAGTCGCTCCCTGCGGCTCCAGCCGGGGCTCCTCGGATGCCGAACTCATGTCGCCTCCCCGCGGGTCGCCATACAGAACGCCAGGCAAGGGTCGGGACACTCCCCACGCCCGGGTGGCCACATTTGACACTAGCACCGCGGGAGGAGTTTTGGGCGGCGAGCGGACGCCTAACGGAGGGCTAACTGACGTATGGCGCGCCGGGGTATTTCCGTCCGGGACAAAGGCGAACATATGTTCGTGCAGCGTCGCTGGCTCGCCGACCAGCTAGCCCAGGGGAAGTCCCTCGAGCAGGTCGGTCGAGAGATCGGACTACACGGATCCACGATCGGATACTGGGCCAGGAAGTACGGCCTGCGATCGAGTGGAGCAGCCAAGTTCTCGCCGCGCGGAGCGCCCGATCGGGGGCGGCTCGAGGCGCTCGCCGCGGCCGGGACGACGCTGCAGGAGATGGCGATCGAGCTCGATCGCTCGATCGCAACGGTCCGCTACTGGCTGCGTAAATGGGCGATCGCTCGGCAGCCACGCTCAACCCGCACACCCGTCGATCCTGCATGCGCGCCCGAGAAGGTGCTCATGCGCTGTCAGCGGCACGGGATGACGACGTTTCGCCTCCAACGGGGCAGCTATCGATGCCTGCGCTGCCGCTCGGAGCGAGTCTCGGAGTGGCGGCGACGCGTAAAGCGCACGCTCGTCTCCGAGGCTGGCGGCAAGTGCGTGCTCTGCGGCTATGACCGCTGCTTCGCAGCCCTCCAGTTCCACCACATCACACCGGAGACCAATCGTTTCGTAATCTCTCGCCAAGGCGTTGCCCGCAGCCTTGCCGAGGCTCGCGAGGAAGCGCGCAAGTGCGTCCTACTCTGCGCGACCTGTCACGCCGAGGTCGAGGCCGGATACCAGTCACTTCCGACGCCCGAAAAGCTCCCCGGGGTGGATTCGAACCACCATAGCCTGATTAACAGTCAGGAATCTTGGCCGTTAGATCACCGGGGATCTTGGGCTGAGAATAGCGCCGGCGACGGTCTACAGAAGGCCTCCTGAGCGGGCGCCTGCGGCTCCGCTGTCGTGTAGATAGCCGATGCGACGGTGCGTGTCCGCCTACCCCTCGGGCAGCGCCTCCATCGCCCGGTCCATCGCCCGGTCGAGGTCGACCTTGACCTTGGCCCGGCGGGTGGCCAAGGCGGCGATATCCCCCTCGCCGGCCGCCTGGGCCGCGCTGATCGCCCGGTCCACCCGCGCCAGCTCGAGCTGGGTGGCCTCCACCTCCAGGCGCTCGGGCGTCACCGCCTCGGCGCTCGCCCGCACCGAGAGCTCCGCCATCAGCGCCTCCAGCTCTGAGTCCTCGGCCGGCACCCCCCACCGCGGCGAGCGCAAGTGCTCGCGCAGGTGAAGCGCCGCCCGGCGCAACAGCGGGCTGGTGAAGTGCTCCTCGGGCTCGATCTCGGCCAGCCGGCGCTCGCCCACCTCGGGCAGGGCCAGGCACAGCCCCAGGAACAGCCGCTCGGTCTGCGCCCGCCGATCCGCCGCCCGCAGCACCGCCCCCCTCCCCCCCGGCTCGACCAGCGCTCCGCGCACCAGCGACTCGATCAGGGACTCCGACAGCGACAGGCGGTCGGCGACCAGGCGCACCAGCTCGTCGCGGGTCACGCTGGGCCGCAGCGAGACCAGGATCGGCCGCAGCTCCGCCAGCGCCCGGTCGCGCCCCTCGGCCGAGTCCAGCTCCCCCCGCTCGAGCGCCCGCTCGACCTGAAAGCGCACGAACGGCACCGACGACTGCACCCTGGCCCCCATCCCCTCGGCCCCCTCGCGCTGAACCAGGTCGGCGGGGTCGCTCCCCTCGGGCAGCGGCACCACGCGCAAATCCAGCTTTCTCTCCCGCGCCATCTCCTCGGCCCGCAGCATCGCCTGCTGCCCCGCGCTGTCGGCATCCAGCGCCAGCTCCACCCGCGACGCCATCCGCCCCAGCTCCGCCACCTGCTCCGAGGTCAGCGCCGTGCCCATCAGCCCCACCGCGTTGGCCAGCCCCGCCTGGTGAAGCGCCAGCACGTCCGTGTACCCCTCGCACACGATCACCTCCCCCGCCCGGCTGGCCGCCGCGCGCGCCAGGTGCGCCGCGTACAGGTGCCTCCCCTTGTGGTAGACGGCCCCGTCGGCGCTGTTGAGGTACTTGGGCCGCTGCTCGGGCGCCGTCGCCCGCGCCCCGAACCCCAGCACCCGCCCGCGCCCGTCGGCGAGCGGGAACATGATCCGGGCGCGGAAGCGGTCGATCAGCCCGCCGCGCCGCGAGCGCTGCGCCAGCCCCGCCTCCAGCAACTCGCCCTCGCCGAACCCCTGCCGCCGCGACGCGCCCACCAGCCGGTCCCACGCCCCGGGGGAGAAGCCGATCCGAAACTGGCGCAGCACCTCCTCGCCCAGGCCGCGACCGGCCAGGTACTCGCGCGCCGGGCCGGCCTCGGCCGAGTCCCACAGATACCGCTCATAGAACCCGGCCGCCCGCTCCAGCAGGCCCACCAGCCGCTCGCGCCGCTCCCGGGCCCGCGCCTGGCGGGGGTCCTCGTCCTCCACCTCCAACGCCACCCGGTAGCGGTCGGCCAGCAGCTCGAGCGCCCGCTTGAAGTCCACCCCCTCGGTCTCCTGGACGAACGTGAACGCGTCGCCCGAGGCCTGGCAGCCGAAGCAGTAGTACACCTTCTCGGCCGGGTTGATCGAAAACGACGGCGTGCGCTCGTCGTGAAACGGGCACAGCCCCTGATAGCTGCCGGGGCCCGAGCGACGCAGCTCGGTGCGTGCCGCGACCAGGTCGACCATGTCGACGGCCTCGCGCACGCGCTCCTTGCTATCGGACGTGTAGCGGGCCACGCGCGAAAGCTAGCCCGTGTCGGGGCGCGCGCTCACGCCTCCGAACCGGCCCCCGCCTTGGCCCGCTCGCGCGCGCGACCGGCGTCCCACGCCGCCTGGGCGCCGGGACCACCCATCATCTGCCCGTCCTCCCCCAGGTCGGCCACGAACAGCTCCTCGGCCCGCGCCGCCTGGCGCCTGGTCAGCACCTCGCGCGCCCTCGTCCCCACGCCCCGGGTCCACTTGAGCATCCGGATCCACCCGGGCACCATCACGTAGCGCGCGCGGGTCGCGATCCCGTCCACGATCGCGACGCCCGCCGCCGACACCGGCGAGGTGCGCCGCATCGGCGCCGGCAGCTTGTCGCGCAGCTCGTTGAACGTCCGCTGCTGGGCGGCGGCCCGCACCATGTCGGTGTCTAGCCAGGAGAAGTACGCCACGCCCACGTCGACCCCGTGGGGCGCCATCTCGATGCGCAGCACGTCCCCGAACGCCTCCGCGCCGCGCTTGCTCGTGCAGTAGGCCCCCATCAGCGGCGCCGCGCTGATCGCCGCCAGCGAGGTGATGATGAGCACGTAGCCCCGCGTGGCCATCACGTGGGGCAGGCACACCCGCACCGTCCGCCACACCCCGATCAGGTTGACCTCCAGCACCCGCTCGAACATGTCCCGGTCCATCAGGTGGATCGGCCCCCCCGCGCCGATGCCCGCGTTGGCCACCACCGCGTCCAGTCCGCCCAGCTCCCCGACCACGCCCCCCACCGCCGCCTCGAGCTGGTCCCAGTCGGTGACGTCGGCCTCGGCCCACACCGCGGAGGGCCCGAGCTCGGTCGCCACTCGCTCGAGCTCCTGGGGCTCGAGCCCCACCAGGCCCACGCGCCCGCCGGCGCGCACCACCTGACGCGCGGTCTCGGCGCCGATTCCGCGTGCCGCCCCGGTGATCAGAACCCGCCTACCGGCCATCGACTGCGCCTGCGCCACGTCTCCTCCTTGATCGTCCGCTCGGGCGACTCTACCGCGGCCCGTCACACCGCGAACTGGCTCGGCACCGCCAGAGCCTCGAACGCCCGGATGCAGTAGCGATCGGTCATCCCGGCCAGGTAGTCGGTCACCCGCTGGGCCAGGTCAGCGTCGGGCGCGCCGCCGCCGTCGGGCAGCGCGTCGGGATCGGCGACGTAGTGATGAAACAGCGCCCGCAGCACCACCTCGATCTTGGCGTGCTCGCGCCGCGCCACCGGCCCCAGGTAGACCTCCTCGAACATGAACGCCCGCAGCTCGGCCATGGCCTCCCCCACCCTCGGCCCCTGCACGATCTCCCCCGCTCGCTCGGAGTGCTCGACCAGGTCGTGCACCAGGGTGTCGATCCGCTCCGAGCCGCTGTCGCCCAGGATGGAGAGGGGCTCCGCGGGCAGCGCCCGCTCCGCCAGGATCCCCGCCCGCAGCGCGTCGTCGATGTCGTGGTTGATGTAGGCCACGCGGTCCATCAGCCGCACGATCCGCCCCTCCAGGGTGGCCGGCTCGGGCGCCCGGCCCGAGTGGCGGCGAATCCCGTCGCGCACCGCCTCGGTCAGGTTGAGCCCCCGGCCGTCGCGCTCCAGGTGGTCCACCACCCGCAACGAGTGCTCAAAGTGGGCAAAGCCACGGCCGAAGCGCTCGGCCAGGCACCGGTCGAGCACCGCCTCGCCGATGTGGCCGAACGGCGGATGACCGAGGTCGTGCCCTACCCCCACCGCCTCGGCCAGGTCCTCGTTGAGCCGCAGCGCGCGCGCCACCGTCCGGGAGATCTGAGCCACCTCGAGGGTGTGGGTCAGCCGCGTGCGGTAGTGGTCGCCCTCGGGGGCGACGAACACCTGGGTCTTGTGCTTGAGCCGGCGAAACGCCTTGCAGTGCACGATCCGGTCGCGGTCGCGCTGAAACGGCGTGCGCAGCGAGCAGTCCTCCTCGGGGTGAACGCGCCGCGCGGGGTAGGACCGGGCGGCCGCCGGCGAGAGCCGCCGCTCCTCCTCCTCGCGCACGCGCCGGGCGAACGCCGCGCCCACTGCCTCCGATGCCGTCGATGCCGCCACCGGCCGATTGTCGCACCGGCCTCCGATGCCTGAGCCTCCGGCACGCGATGTCGGCGATCGGACCCCGCGAGGGCACGCTGCGCGTCGAGGCCTCCCGCGCGGGCAGGCCCGGCGGTACGATTCCCCCCGGACCACCGCCTCCGGGGGGAGCCGCGAGTCCTCGAGCAGACTCAGGGTCGCGATGGCCGACGAACCACAAACCAACATCCTGGTCGTCGACGACCGGCCCGCGAACCTCCGCACGATCGAGGCCACCCTCGAGCCGCTGAAGCAACGCCTGGTCTGCGTGGGGTCCGGAACCGAGGCGCTGGACCAGCTCCTGCGCGAAACGTTCGCCTGCGTGCTGCTCGACGTCCAGATGCCCGGCATGGACGGCTTCGAGACGGCCCGGTACATCAAGGGCCGCCCCCGGACCGCCGAGACCCCGATCATCTTCATTACCGCGGTCGGCGACCAGCGCCACCAGGTCTTTCGCGGCTACTCGGTCGGGGCGGTGGACTACGTCATCAAGCCGTTCGAGGCCGAGGTGCTGCGGGCCAAGGTCAAGGCCTTCGTCGAGCTGCACCGCACCTCGGTCCAGCTCCAGCGGCGGACCGAAGAGCTCAAACGCTCCAACGAGGCGCTCGAGCAGTTCGCCTACATCGCCTCGCACGACCTGTCCGAGCCGCTCAACACGATCGCGGGCTTTACCGGCCTGCTCTCCCAGCGCTACGGGGCCCAGCTCGACGACCAGGGCAGGGAGTTCGTCGAGCACATCGGGACGGCGACCGGGCGCATGCAGACGCTCATCCGCGACCTGCTCGGGTACTCGCGCGCCGGCGGACCGGCGGCGGCCGCCGAGCCCGTCGACCTCAACGAGGTCCTCGACCACGTGCGCCACGCCCTGCACGCCACGATCGAGCGCAAGGGCGCGAAGGTCTCGGTCAGGAAGCTGCCCACCGTCCCGGGCGACCGCGATCGCCTCGGGCAGCTGTTTCAGAACCTGGTCTCCAACGCGATCAAATACTGCTCCGACAAGGCCCCCCAGGTCGAGGTGCAGGCGGCGCGCGAGAACGGCGGCTGGCGTCTGTCCGTCCAGGACAACGGGGTCGGCGTCGATCCCTCCGACCGCACCCGGATCTTCGACATGTTCACCCGCGTGGGCCCCGCGGGCGCCGAGGAGGGGACGGGCATCGGCCTGGCGACCTGCCGGCGCATTGTCGAGGCCCACGGGGGCCGCATCTGGGTGGACGATGCCAAGCGAGACGGGTGCCGCTTCTGCATTTTCCTCCCCGACCGCCAGCCGGGCGGCGTCGACTGAGAGCGCCGGCCGGCCTCGCCGCCGCCGCGCCGAGCCGCCCCGCACCGAGCCGCCCCGCGCCGCCGCGCACCGAGCCGCCCCGCGCCAGCCGAGCTCAGCCGCCCGGTGTCGGCCGGCCCCGTACCCCCCCACGCCGGGCGCGCCGGCGCGCCGGCGGCCCATCCCCACTGAGCGCCGGACGGTCGCGACGAAGGTCGCCGGCCTGCAACCCGCCCGATCCGATCAGGTCGTCGACGATCTGGCGGACGTTGGCCAGCGTCTGCTCGATGGCCTGCGCCACCTGCGCGACGTTGCCCGACGCCAGCGCGTACTTGGCGATCGCCAACCCCTGCAGCACGTTGTCGTTGAGCTCCAGGGCCTGGCGCCGCGCCGCCGTGCGCAGCTCGAGCTCGGCCCGCGCCCGGGTGAGCTCGGCCTCGGCTCGCTTGTACTCGGTTAGGTCCTGGACATGGGCGAGCGCACAGACGGGGTCGCCGTCCATGTCGCGCACCAGCGACGCGCTGAACAGAACCGACCGGCTAGCCCCGCGGGCGTGCGCCAGCTGGGTCTCGACCTGGAGAGCGCCCAGATCGCCGCCGCGCACCCGCCCCAAGCTCAGCCGGATGTGCGCCCGTTGGGGTCCCTGGATGAGGTCGTCCAGCGTGCCCTCCAGCAGCTGCCCGGCCTCAAAGCCGCTCAGCGTGCACAGGGCGCGGTTGACCCGCAGCAGCCGCGCATCCCCGTCCTCGGCCGAGATCATGGCCACCCCTACCGGGGCGTCGTCGAAGGCGCCCCGGAACAGCTGCTCGCTGGTGTGGAGGTCGCGCTCCTTGCGGTAGAGCTCGACGAACACCCCGACCTTGCTGCGCAGGATCGAGGGGTTGACGGGCTTAAAGATGTAGTCGACGGCTCCGTGCGAGTAGCCACGGAACACCTGGCTGGCGTCGGTGCTGACCGCGGTGACGAAGATGATCGGGATGTTGCGGGTCCGCTCTCGCCGCTTGATCAGGGCCGCCGTCTCGAAGCCGTCCATGTCCGGCATGCGGGCGTCGAGCAGGATCAAGGCGAAATCGTCGTGCAGGAGCCGCCGCAACGCCTCCTCCCCGGAGGCGGCGCGCACCAGCTCGTGCCCCAGCGGCTCCAGGACCGCCTCCATCGCCAGCAGGTTCTCGGGCTGGTCGTCGACCAGCAGGATGCTCGCCTGGCGGTCGTTCATCGAGCGCCCTCCTCGACGCCCACATCTTCGGTGGCGCACGCCGACACCAGCGCCTCCCCGATCTCCTCGAGCCCCAGCACGCGCCCAACCGCGCCGGCCTCGATCGCGGCGCGCGGCATGATCGGGCACTCCGCGCTAGCCGGATCCTGGGCAATGGTCAGCCCACCCCGCGCCTGGATGCGTGCCAGCCCCGCGCTGCCGTCCTCGCTGGCCCCGGTGAGCAGAACGCCCACCGCGCGCGATCGGTAGGCGTCGGCCACCGACTCGAACAGGACGTCGATCGACGGGCGGCTGTAGCGAACGGGCTCGTCGATCGACAGCACGCACATGCCGCCCTCGACCAGCAGGTGGTAGTCGGGAGGCGCCAGCAGGACGCAGCCGGGCCAAAGCTCCTGCTTGTCCTCGGCGTCGGCTACCGCCAGCGGCCCGTGCCGGCCCAGCTGCTCGGCCAGCCGGCTGGCGCCCGGGTAGCGGTGAAGGGCCACCACCACGGGGGCGCCCAGGTCCCCGGGCAGCGAAGCCAGCACGCGGCCCAGAGCCGCCCCTCCGCCCCACGAGCCCCCGATCGCCACCACGCGCCCGACCATCACCCGATCCTGCGGTAGAGCCGGTGGTGGACGTCGAGCGGCTCGTAGTAGCCCTCGTAGCGCGTGAGCCTGATCGACTCCTTCTGGCCCAGCCCCAGGATCCCGAGCCGGTCCAGGCTGTCGTAGAACAGGCCGTGGACCCGATCCTGCAGCGGCCGCCCGAAGTAGATCATCACGTTGCGGCACAGGATCACGTGAAACTCGTTGAACGAGCGGTCCGAGACCAGGTTGTGCTGGGCAAAGACGACGTTGTCCTTGAGGCGGCGGCTCAGCCGCGCCGTGCCCTCCCGGGTGGCGTAGTAGTCCGAGAATGCGCCGCTACCCCCCGCCTTGAGGTAGTTCTGGGCGTACTCGCTCGCCTTCTCGACGGGGAAGTCCCCCGCCTCGGCCCGCTCGAGCACGGCGTCGTTGATGTCGGTGGCGTAGATGCGCGTGCGCTCGTACAGGCCCTCCTCGGCGAGAAGGATGGCCAGCGAGTAGGTCTCCTCGCCGGTCGAGCAGCCGGCGTTCCACACCCGGATGAAGGGATAGGTCCGAAGCAGCGGGGCGACCTTGTCCCGGAAGGCGACGAAGAAGTCCGGGTCGCGGAACATCGCGGTGACGTTGATGGAGAGCGCGCGCAGCAGCCGCTCCATGCACGCCTCGTCGTGCAGCACCCGGCTCTGCAGCTCGGAGACGGTGCTCAGGTGCTCCTCGGCCATCACGCGCCACAGCCGGCGCTTCAGCGAGCTGTACGCGTAGCCGCGAAAGTCGAACCCGTAGTGCCGGTGGATCCCCTCGAGCAGCAGCTCGATCTCCAGGATCTCCAGCTCGGGCTCGCCGTAGCCTCGGTCACGGTCGGCCATGTCGCACCGTGCCCGGACACGCCTCTAGCGGTACAGCCAGACGCGCACGAGCGATAGCAGCTGGTCGATGTCGACCGGCTTGGTGATGTAGTCAGACGCGCCGGCGGTGATGCTCTTCTCGCGGTCCCCCTTCATCGCCTTGGCGGTCAGGGAGATGATCGGGAGGCGCTCGTGCTCCTTCATGTGGCGGATGGCCCGGATGGCCTCGTAGCCATCCATCTCGGGCATCATGATGTCCATCAGCACGGCGGAGACGTCCGGATTGCGCCGCAGCGCGTCCAGCCCCTCCCGGCCGTTCTCGGCGAAGACGACGTCCATGCCCCGCGACTCGAGCGCGCTGGCCAGCGCGAACAGGTTGCGCACGTCGTCGTCGACCACGAGGATCTTCTTGCCCTGAAAGACGGCGTCGGCGGTGTGCAGCTGCTCGAGCATGCGCCGCTGGCGCTTGGGCAACTCGGCCTGGACGCGGTGCAGGAACAGCGACGTCTCGTCCAGCAGGCGCTCGGGCGAGCTGACGTCCTTGACGATGATCGTCTGGGCGTACTTCTTCAGACGCGTCTCCTCGCGCCGCGTGAGCTGCTTGCCGGTGTAGATGATCACCGGCAGGCTGTGGAAGCGCTCGTCGCTCTTGACCTTCTCGAGCAGGGCGAACCCGGTGGTCCCGGGCAGCTTGAGGTCGAGGACCATGCAATCGAAGGGCGCGCCCTGCAGCTGCTCGAGCGCCTCCTCGCTGGCGCCGGTCTCCACGATCTCGACGTCCGGCCCGCGCAGCAGCTGATTGATCGCCCCGCGCTCGGTCTCGTCGTCCTCGACGATCAGCAGGCGCTTGACCGGCCGGGCGGCGAACTCGGCCAGCGCCTCCAGCGCCTGCGACAGCGGCCCGCGCTCGCTGGTCTTCTCCAGGTGCCCGACGGCGCCGGCGCGCAGCACATGCTGGCGGTGCTCGGGCGGGGAGACGACCTGCACGGGGATGTGCCGGGTCGCGGCGTGGTGCTTGAGGTGGTGCAGCAGCGCCGAGCTGTCGGTGTCGGGCAGCTCCATGCCGAGCACGATCGCCTCGGGGCTGAACTCCTGAGCCATCGCCATTCCGGCGTCGCCGCGTAGGGCCACCAGGCACTTGAATCCCTGCTCGCGCCCCACCTCCATGGCCATCCGCGCGAAGTCGGCCTCGGCGTCGATGATCAGCAGGCTGCGATCTCCCGACTGCAGCGCGGCACGATCGTCCTCGATCTCGGCGCCGGCCAGGCCCTCGGCGTCGGCCGCCTGGGCGGTCTGCGGCGTGCTCGTGCCCCCGCCGTTGCCGCCCAGGATCGCCTCTATGGACTCCGGGCGAACCTCGGCGGGCACTCCGGGGGACGGGGTCGGCTCGGTGGCCTGCAGGGTGGAGGGCAGGTAGAGCGTGAACGTGGCGCCCTCGCCTTCGGCGCTATGCACGCGCAGCTCACCGCCCAGCAGGCGCGCCAGCTCGCGGCTGATCGACAGACCCAGGCCAGTGCCGCCGTAGCGTCGGCTGGTGGTGCCGTCGGCTTGCTGGAAGGCCTCGAAGATCACCCGCAGCTTGTCCTGGGCGATCCCCACCCCGGTGTCGGTCACCGAGAAGGCCACCACGCTCTCGGCGCGCTCGAGCTCGGGGTTGAGGTAGCGGATGTCGACGGGAGCCGGCCCGATCGAGAGCCTCACCGAGCCCTGGTCGGTGAACTTGAACGCGTTGGAGAGCAGGTTGCGTAGCACCTGCTGCAGGCGCTGGCCATCGCTGATGATCGCCTCCGGCGCTCCCGGGTCCAGCGCCACCTCGAACTCGAGCTTGGCCTCCTCGGCCACCGGGCGGAAGGTGCGCTCGATGTAGTCGCCCACATCGGCGAGCGGGACCTGGGTGACCTCGAGCTCCATCTTGCCCGCCTCCACCTTGGAGAGGTCGAGGATCTCGTTGATCAGCGCCAGCAGGTCGCGGCTGGCGGTGTTGATCGTGTCCGCGAACTCGAGCTGCTTGTCGTTGAGGTTGCCTTCCTCGTTGTCGCTGAGCAGCTTGGACAGGATCAGCAGGCTGTTGAGCGGCGTGCGCAGCTCGTGGGACATGTTGGCCAGGAACTCGGACTTGTACTTCGAGCTCAGCGCCAGCTGCTCGGCCTTCTCCTCCAGCCCCGCCCGGGCGAGCTCGATCTCCCGGTTCTTGATCTCGATGTCGCGATTCTGGGTCTCGAGCAGCTCCGCCTTCTGCTGGAGCTCCTCGTTGGTCTGCTGGAGCTCCTCCTGCTGGGCCTGCAGCAGCTCCTCGGAGGACTTCAGCGATTGCGCCTGCTCCTCGAGCTCGGCGTTGGAGCGCTTGAGCTCGTCCTGGCGCGCCTGCAGCTCCTCGGACTGGCTCTGCAGCTCCTGGGTCAGAGACTGGGACTGCTCCAGGAGCTCCTCGGTGCGCATGTTGGCGATCAGCGTGTTGAGCACGACGCCGATGGTCTCCATGAGCTGCTCGAGGAAGTCGAGGCTGACCTCGCTGAAGCGATGGAAGGAGCCGAGCTCGATCACCCCCAGCACCTGGTCCTCGAACAGGACGGGCAGGACGATGATGTTCACCGGCGAGGACTCCCCCAGCCCCGAGGTGACCTTGATGTAGTCGTCCGGGGCCTCGGTGATGAGGATGCTCTTCTTCTCCAGCGCCGCCTGGCCGACCAGGCCCTCGCCGGGCTTGAACTGGTTGGACAGCCGCTTGCGCCGCTTGTAGCCGTAGCTGGCCAGCAGGCGCAGCGGGCTCTCCTCGGCCTCGCCCTCCTGGGGATCGGCCATGAAGAACGCGCCGTGCTGACCCTGCACGGTCGGCGTCAGCTCGGACATGATCAGCCGGGAGACCGCCTTCAGGTCGCGCTGGCCCTGCATCAGGCCGGAGATGCGCGCCAGGTTGGTCTTCAGCCAGTCCTGCTCCTGGTTGCGCTGGGTGGTCTCGCGCAGGTTGGCGATCATCTGGTTGATGTTGTCCTTGAGCTCGGCCACCTCGCCCTGGGCCTCGACGGCGATCGACCGGGTCAGGTCGCCCTTGGTCACCGCGGTGGAGACCTCGGCGATGGCGCGCACCTGGGTGGTCAGGTTCCCCGCCAGCTGGTTTACGTTCTCGGTCAGCCCCCGCCAGGTGCCCGAGACGCCCTCCACCTCGGCCTGGCCGCCGAGCTTGCCCTCGGTGCCCACCTCGCGGGCCACCCGGGTCACCTCGGCGGCGAAGCTCGAGAGCTGGTCGACCATCGTGTTGATGGTGTCCTTGAGCTCGAGGATCTCGCCCCGGGCGTCGACGGTGATCTTCTTGGACAGGTCGCCGTTGGCCACCGCGGTGGTCACCTGGGCGATGTTTCGCACCTGATCGGTCAGGTTGGAGGCCATCAGGTTTACGTTCTCGGTCAGCCCCCGCCAGGTCCCCGAGACGCCCTCGACCTCGGCCTGGCCGCCCAGGCGGCCCTCGGTGCCCACCTCGCGGGCCACGCGGGTGACCTCGGCGGCGAACGACCGCAGCTGGTCGACCATCGTGTTGATGGTGTCGGCCAGCGCCGCGACCTCGCCCTTGGCCTCCACGGTGATCTTCTGCGACAGGTCGCCGCTGGCCACCGCGGTGGTCACCTGGGCGATGTTTCGCACCTGATCGGTGAGGTTGGAGGCCAGCTGGTTTACGTTCTCGGTCAGCCCGCGCCAGGTCCCCGAGACGCCCTCCACCTCGGCCTGGCCGCCTAGGCGGCCCTCGGTCCCCACCTCGCGCGCCACCCGGGTCACCTCGGCGGCAAACGCCCGCAGCTGGTCGACCATCGTGTTGATGGTGTCCTTGAGCTCGAGGATCTCGCCCTTGGCGTCGACGGTGATCTTCTTGGACAGGTCGCCGTTGGCCACCGCGGTGGTCACCTGGGCGATGTTTCGCACCTGGTCGGTCAGGTTGCCGGCCAGCTGGTTTACGTTCTCGGTCAGCCCGCGCCAGGTCCCCGAGACGCCCTCGACCTCGGCCTGGCCGCCCAGGCGGCCCTCGGTCCCCACCTCGCGCGCCACCCGGGTGACCTCGGCGGCGAACG
>VAYS01000041.1 GCA_005883215.1 Actinomycetota bacterium | reverse complement strand
GGGGGGCTTCGTGCTGGCGATGTGCGCCGATCATCGCATCGCCTCGACCCAGGGACGCTACGGCCTGACCGAGGTCAAGGTCGGCGTCCCCTATCCGGCGGCGGCGATCGGGGTGGTGAGCGCCGAGCTCGCGGCGCCGGCCGCGCGCCTGCTGGTACTCGGCAACCGCCTGACCGACGCCGCCGAGGGCGTGCGGCTCGGAGCCTTTGACGAGGCGCTAGAGCCCGACGCCGTGATGCCGCGAGCGCTCGCGGTCGGTGCCGAGCTGGCGCAGCTGCCGGCCGACGTGTACGCGATGACCAAGCAGGCGCTGCGAAGCGAGGCTCTCGCCTCGATGCGCGACGCGGCGGCGGCGGACCCCTTGTTGGCACCGGGCACCGACGGCGAGGCGCCCTGAGCTCCTGCCCGAGGGTGCTCAGCTCAGACGCACGGAATGGCTGCTCCCGTCCTTGGTCCACGACAGCGTGGACCCGGACAGCTTCACCGACGAGGGATCGATCATGCCCTCATCGAGGAGCCGCACCGCACCGGCGGCGTCGAGCGCCTTGACCCGGGCGCTGGCGGCGGTGCCCTCGATCCAGGCCGCGGCACCTGAGGCCACCAGGAACAGGCGGTGGGCTAGCAGCCGGCCGGTGATGAGGACTTGGCGGCGCGTCTTGCGTCGGAGGTCATTGACCTGGATGGCGGCGACGGTCGGCTGATAGCCCGGGGGACAGTCCGCCTTGCAGCTGATGTCCGTCCTGTGTTGCGCCGAGCCGACCATGTGGCCGACGAGGCTCACGGCGTCCACGGCCCCGCTGGTCACGTAGTTGTCGTTGTATGTCTCGCCGATCCTCGTCCGCCGGCGCGAGCTACGCAGACAGGCATAGGTGATGGTGCCCACCAGCGAGGCGCTGGTCTGACCTCGCAGCGAGTAGACCTGAGCCTCCCGGTCCTGGGCAAGTGGCTTGGCGCGCGCTGGCGTGCAGCGGCGCGGGCGGGGGGCTCGGGCCGGAGCCGCGGCGGTTGCGCCGAGCACACAGAGGAGGGCGGCGGCGCCGACCAACCCCGCCCGCGGGCGCCTGCCGATCAGAAAACGCAAGCCGTGGGCGCCGCGGTCCATACCCGGGACAACCACGACCCCGACCCGGAGTTGCGCAGGCCTCGCCGCGAGAACCGGCTAGCTACTCGGCCGCAACCGGACCGGCAGCGTCTTTAGCTGGTTGATGAACACCGACTCGACGAACGCCGGCGTGCCCGCCGGCTCGATCGCCGGGAACCGCGCGAGGGTCTGCTCGAACAGCGCCCTCAGCTCGAGCCGTGCCAGCGCCGCCCCCAGGCAGAAGTGACGCCCGCCGGCACCGAACGCCTGGTGCTCGGGATTGCGTGTCACATCGAAGCGGTCCGGATCCTGATGCCGAGTCTCGTCCCGGTTGGAGGAGACGTACCACATGACCACCTTCTCCCCCTCGCGAATGCGCTGGCCACCCAGCTCGGTGTCGCACGTGGCGGTGCGCCGGAAGTGGGCGAAGGCGGGATACATGCGCAGCGACTCCTCGACGACGCCCGGCACCAGCGACGGATCGTCTAGGACCAGCCGGCGCTGGTCGGGATGCTCCATCAGCGCCCGCATGCCCGAGCAGTAGGTCGCCTTGGTGCTGTCGTTGCCGGCGGCGACGAGCAGGAAGAACCCCATGACGATCTCCTCCTCGGAGAGTTTCTGGCCGTCGACCTCGGCGTGGACGAGCACGCTGGTCAGATCGTCGGTGGGACGCTCACGACGCTGCGCGATCATCGCCCGGACCCGTTCGAAGATCTCGGGGATGTCGCGTTCCAGGATTCCCTCGATGCCCTCGGGGTTGAGGTCCGGGTCGCCCGCGCCGAGCGTGCTGTTCATGAGGTTCGCCCATACCGCGTCGTCCTCGGGCGGGATGCCCATGAAGCTTCCGATCACGCGCGAGACTACGGGCTGGGCGACGTCGGTGACCAGGTCGCACGTCTCGTGCCCGTCGATCCGATCCAGCACGTCGGCGACGATCCCCCGGATCGCCGGCTCGTGATCGGCGATGCGCTTGGGGGTGAACCCGGCCTGAAAGAGCGCCTTGATGCGGTCGTGCTTGGGCGGATCCATGCCGATGAACATCGCCCTAACGAGCTCGAGCGGAAAGACCACCCCCAGGACGGTCACTCCACCGCGCTCGGACGAGTAGGTGCGCCAATCGCGGCTGACCGTGTGGATGTCCTCGGCGGTGGTGACCGACCAGTAGCCCTTCTCCTGGGGGTACTCGGTGACCTTGTCGGTCCAGTGGACCGGGCATTCGGCACGCATGCGCTTGAACAGCTCGTGCGGCGGACCATCGCGCCACACCTCGCGCTCGGTGACGCGGGCGTGCTTCAGATCGCTCGAAACCGCGGCCATCGGCCTCCTCCTACTCCTCCTTGCTGGGCTGGCGGGGCGATGGTACTGGCTTGGCTGGCCGGCCGGCCAAAACTGGGCCCCCCGCTGGGGCGACTCGGCGAGCGGCTGAGCCACCTGCGGGCGCTCGGCGACTGGCGCTCTGGCGCGTGCCGATGACGACGACGAAGCCGTTGCCCTTGCGGCAGTCGGGATCGCGGGTCTCGATCACCGGCAACCCGAGGTGATCGCAGAGCTCGAGGAAGCTCTCGCACGTCCACACCGACCAATGGCGGTCGTCCTCAGAAGCGAATCCCCGGGCGTGGCGCTCGACCAGCTCCGAGACCGGGGTCAGGGCGCGGGCGCGGTCGAAGGTGCGATCGCGGTGGGGGATCACCAGAAAGACGTACTCGCGCGCCACGCGGACCCACTCCTTCAGGGCGCGGATGGGATCGGGGATGTGCTCGAGCACGTGCGAGGCGAGCACGAAGTCCACCGCGTCGTCCTTGAACGGCAGGTCGTCGCCCGGCGCCACCAGGTCGACGGGCTTGGCGCGACCCCAGACGTCGCGCTCGTGGCGCTTGTAGACGGTGTCCATCGACGCATAGCGGTCGACGTTGATGGCGTCGACGCCGAAGTCGTGTTGCGCCGCACCGCCGATCTCGATCCCCTTCAATCCCCCCAGGTACTGCCGAGCGAGCCGCACCGTCTCCCGGCGCCGGATGCGCCTGGCCAAGCGGGGCGGAGGCAGGGTGGCGATGCGCTTGCGCGCCACGAACCCGCCCTCCTTCACCCGCTGCAGCAAGCCCCTCAGAGCGACCACGGCCACGGGAAGAAAGGCTAATCAGCCCAGCGGGCGACCCACCTCGATCGGCGTGGGGACCGGCGCCCGGCCCAAGGACCAGGAGATCCGCACCGGCCGCCCGGCGTGGTCGGCCCACAGCTTCACCACCCCGGTCCCAAGTCCGCTGCCCGCCTTGCGGCCCGGCCGACTGGGGATCGCCCGGGTGTCGGTGAGGCGTGAATCACCGGCGCCGTGGGGAGTGCCGGTCGAATCGAACACGCGAAGCGCGTAGGTGCCGTCGCGGCGGCGCTCGGGAGCAGCGGCGGCGATCATCGCGTGCCCGACGAAGATCCGCCCGTGGGAGCGCTCGAGGCGGTTCATGACCAGGACGTCGCCGGGCTGGATGGAGCCCGCCGCCCCCACCGGACGCCAGAAGCGCCTCGGGCGAGTGGCGAGCGAGCGTAGGAAGTCGCCCATCTTGTCTGGCTTGGGGACGAACCCTCGACGCGTTCCTTCGCTGGCACGCATCTCGGCGCGCGCCCCCGGCGCCCCGCGGCGCAGGAAGTAGTCCACCATCCCCACGCAGTCGAAGTAGTAGTCGCCCTGGGCGGGGTCTTCGCGATCGTGATGGCGATAGCGCGTCGCGGACATCGTGCGCATGGCGTTCGAGACGGCGGCGTAGACCTTCGAGGAGGAGGGCGGCGGGCCACCGCCCGCGCGGGCCACATAGGCGCCCACGGCAAGCGCCGGGACCAGCAGTAATAGGAGCAGGAGCAGCGTAGGTGTGCGGCGGGTCATCAAGACCTCCTGGGGTTCGCGCACCTCGCACCGACCTCAACACGAGGACCGGCCAAGCGTTGCGGTCCGACTAGGCGGGTTTGGTGGCGTAACCCGCGTACAGGATCGACTTGTCGCCGCTCTCGGTCATCTGCAGGCGTCGACCGAACTCGGCGTAGTCGAAGTCACCCCGGCGGCGGGCGCGTAGCAGCGCGATCAGGCGCAGCGGCGAGGCCCGGGGGGCGATCCCGGTGAACGGTCCGGCGATCAGCCCGGCGCTCTGGAGGTAGCGCCGCAGCTCGTCGGGGCGGATGAACATGTCCCAGTCATGCAGGTTGGGCTCCATGCAGCGCGTCGAATCCCACTCCTGCATCAGCTTGATCATGACCAGCTTGCTGCGCAGCGTCCGGTTTATCGTGTCGAACAGGAACGTCCCTTGCGGGTTGAGCACCCGTGCGATCTCGGCGATCGACCGGCCGACATCGTCGACATGCTCGAGCACGTCGCAGCAGTAGACGGCGTCGAACGACCGCTCGGCGAACGGCAGCGCTTCGCCGCTGGCCTCGACGTAGTCGATCGCCAGGTCGCTCTGGGCGGCGTGGTCTCGCGCCGCGCGCAGCGAAGCGCTCGAGGGATCCACACCGGTAACTCGGCAGCCGAGGGCGGCGAACTCCTCGGCGAGCAGGCCTCCCCCGCACCCGACGTCGAGGACCCGAAGCCTCGCCGGGTCGATCCCCAGGGTGTCGGTCAGGGTGCGACGCAGGTAGGGAAAGCGTGCGGGATTTAGCCCGCTGCAAAGCGTGTAGAGCGAGCTGTCCGGATCCCACCAGCGATCGGCGAGCCGGTCATAGAGCTCGTTGTCGACGGGCACTCGCCCAGCCTATGGGGTTGGCAGCACGGCTCATCGCGCACAGCTACAGTCGGCCGGCTCGAGAGGAGGATGATCGATGAAGCTCAAGGCCGTACTGCTCAACTGCACGCTCAAGCGCTCGCCCGCGGTCTCCAACACGCAGGCCCTGATGGACATCGTCATCGGGCACCTGCAGTCGCTGGACGTCGAGTGCGAGACCCTTCGCGTCGTCGACTACAACATTCCCTTCGGCGTGGAGTCGGATCTGGGCGAGGGCGACGAGTGGCCCCAGATCCTGGAGAAGATCCTGGCCGCCGACATCCTGATCGTGGGCATGTCGATCTGGTTTGGCGTGCGCTGCAGCGTCGCCCAGATGGTGATCGAGCGCCTCGACGGCACCTATGACTCCACCAACGACGTCGGCCAGTACCCGATGTACAACAAGGTCGGCGGCGTGGTGGTGACCGGCAACGAGGACGGCGCCCACGCCTGCGCCGAGACCACCCTCTTCAATCTCTCGCACCTGGGGTTCACGATCCCGCCCAACGCCGACACCTACTGGGTGGGCGACGCCGGGCCGGGGCCGTCCTTCATCGACGCTGGCGGCGAGACGCACCCCTACACGCTCAAGACGGCGGGTTGGATGGCCCACAACGTCGTCCACCTCGCCCGCATCCTCAAGGAAAGCCCGATCCCGCCCGAGGGCAACACAGTGCCCAAACCCGCCGCGGCGGCGGCGTCGGACATGCGGGGACGGGAGAAGCGGATGGCTTCCCCGGTCAGCGAATCCGCCTGATCAGCCCGAACGGGCTTCCCTCCGAGTCTCGGCAGACCGCCCACCGCTCGCCGGGATGGATCACGCTGCCGCCGAGGTCGCCCACGCGGGCAAGCGCCGCGGGCAGGTCGCCGACCTCGAAATAGGGCAGGGAGTGAGTATCCCCCGGACCGGATCCGCGGGGGTGGACACCGATCGCGGGCCCGGAGGCGCGGGTCCGCCAGCCCTGCCCCTCCACCGTCTCTCGCGGTACCAGGGGCTCCCCGAGCAGCCCGGACCAGAAGCGCAGCGCTCGCTCGGGATCGTCGGCGGGAAACTCCACCAGCGATAGCTCGCCGGCCGTCCGGATCCCGGCCGCGGCCGCCCGGTGATCGGGCTCGGCCATGTGCGGGTCTTTAGCTCGCAGGGCTTGGCGTCGCGAGCGTGGGCGGGGCGCGCCGGTCGCCCAGCGCGACGACCACCTCGGCGCTGTCCAGCGGGCGCACGCCGATGCGCTCGAGCTCGCGCTCGCCCCGCTCGTACAGGCCAGAGACGGCGTCGCGAGCCAGCACGACGCGGAAGTCGCGCTCGCTGGCCTCGTATATCGACGTCCGCGGGCAGTTGGGGAAGTTGCAGCCACAGAACACCAGCGTGCTGATCCCCTGCCCGCGCAGGTAACCCTCGAGGGGGGTCTCATAGAAGGCGCCCCAGCGGGGCTTGTAGATCGCCACCTCCCGCGGGCCCAGCTCTTGCACTCCGCCCGCCAGCAGCAGCTGGCTGTCGAGTAGCAGCCGGCTGTCGAGTAGCCCGTCGGTCCCGGGTAGGAGGTCGTCGGCGATCTGCGATCCGGGCGAGCCGGGCAGGACGAGCTGGGCGCCGTCCTCGAGCATCCGGCGGCGAGACAGATCGGCATTGCCGCCGTCGGGCAGGTAGAGGCGTACGACATGGACGACCGGGCGCTTGGCCGCGCGGAAGGCGTCGAGCAGCTCCCGCATGCGGACAAGCGCCGCCGAGGTACCAGCGATCTCAAACGGCCCCCCGTCGAGGACATCGCGCTGGGTGTCGATTATCACCAGCGCGCCGCTGGCGAACTCGGGGTCGGTGTAGGGGTCGGGGATCGCGTTCACGGCTCTCGGTGACAGGCCGGGTTGGGCTTGATGAACCGTCGAGGGTCGGGCTGGATGCTACGACCTCATACGGGGCCCGGCCCACCGGCGCTCAGCCTTCGCGTCGAGCGGGGGCGAACCGCACCGGCATCGACACCAACCCATGGGCCCAAGACGAGACCAGGCGCTCAATCGGCCCGGCTCGCTCGATGCCCTCCAGGCGACGGATGACCTCCTCGAACAGAACCCGCAGCTCGAGCCGCGCCAACCCCGCGCCGAGACAAAAGTGGCGTCCGCCGCCGCCGAACGCCTTGTGGTCGGGCCTGGTTCGGCTTACGTCAAACCGCTGGGGCTCATCGAAGACCGCCTCGTCGCGCGAGGCCGACGTGTACCACAAGATCACCTTGTCTCCGGCCGGGATCGACTGGTCGGAGATCTCGGTGTCCTTGGTCGCCGTCCGGGCGAAGTAGTTGACCACCGAGGTGAACCGCAGGATCTCCTCTACTGCGCCGGGGATCAGCTCCGGCCGGGCGCGCAGGGCGCCGAGCTGGTCGGGATGCTCGAGCAGGGCCAGCATGCCCGTGGCCGCCGTGTTGCGCGTGGTGTCGTTGCCCGCGAACACGAGCAGCCCGAAGAAGAGGAGGATCTCGGTTTCGTCGAGCTGCTCGCCGTCGACCTCGGCTCGGCGCAGGCTCATTACCAGGCTCTCGCCGCCGGTCTGGACTTGGATCTGCTCGTTGAGGTAGATGCCCATCTCGGCGAACACGTCGGTGGCCGCGGCGGGCTCGGGCGCGCGCTGGGCCTCCTCGATCGCCTCGGTCCACGCGTACAGGCGGGCGATGTCAGCTTCCGGCAGCCCCATGAGCTCGGCGAGCACCCCCAGGGGCACGGGGACGGCGATGTCGTGCGCGAAGTCGCACGCCCCGGCTTCGATCACGGCATCGATGGTCTTGGTCACCCGCACGCGCACCGCGTCCTCGAGCTTGGCCACGCTGTGCGGCGTGAAGGCCTTTTGCAGGATCAGGCGGTACTTGGTGTGTTCGGGGGGGTCCTTGTACAGCAGCAGGTTGCGCGTCATCTCCAGCGGCACAACCTGGTCGGGGTGCAGAAAGATCCCGCCGCGGCAAGAGGAGAACGTGTCGGTGTCGCGGCTGACCGCCGAGATGTCGGCGTGGCGGGTCAGCGACCAGAAGCCGCCCCCGGCCAGAGGATTCCAGCGAACCGGCGCCTCCGCGCGCATGCGGGCAAACAGATCGTGGGGCGGACCCTCGGCAAACCAGCCGACATCCATGAGGTTCACCGTCGCCAGCTCGACCTGATCGCTTCGCTGCACTGCGGACATCGCGGCTCCTCCGGATCGATCCAGTCTCCCCGAGCGACCGCTTACTTCACCACGGTTGGCCGGCGGGCGTCAGCGATCGACCGCCGCGTCCGGGGAGACCGGGCCGAGGACGCGTCGGGTGTAGTCGTTGGCGAACGTGCCACCCGGGTCGAGGCGATCGCGTATCGCCTGGAAGCGATCCCATTGGGGGTAGCGCTCGCGCAGCGTGGCCGCCGACTGGTAGTGGCGCTTTCCCCAGTGGGGGCGACCTCCGTAGCCGTCCATGATCTCCTCGACGCCGCGGAAGAAGGCCTCGTACTCCATGCCCTGAAACTGGTGCACCGCGACGTAGCACGTCTCGCGTGCGTGGGCGGGCGAGAGCAGGGCGTCGTCGGGCGCGGAGAAGCGCACCTCGAGGGGGAACAGGATGGGCAGGCGGCGACGCTCGACGAGGGCGAGGACCCGTTCCACCGCGGCGCTCGCGCGCGCCCGCGGGATCGCGTACTCCATCTCGGTGAAGCGCACGCGGCGCACGGTGGCGTAGACCTTGTAGGCCCGGTCTGAGACCTCGCTGACCGACATCGTTCCCGCCAGCAGCCGGTTCAGGCGCGGCACGGCTCGAGGCAAGCCCCGGCCCAGCCGGCAGGTGAGCCCCAGCGCCCAGTTCTCGATGAGCTCTTCCTGCAGGTAGCGCTTCCAACCGGGCGGGGGCGTGGGAAGCTCGGCGCCGCGCCGCATCCGGCGGGTCAGTGCGATCTGGGTGTAGGGAAAGACGAAGAACTCGAAGTGGTCGTTGTCCTCTGCCTGCTCCTCGACACCGGCGAGCGTGTCCGAAAGCGGCGCCGGGACGTCGCGACGGCGCAGCGTGTAGAGGGGGACGCACTGGATCGTGACCGCCGAAACCACCCCGAGCGCTCCCAGCGACACGCGCGCGGCGAGAAACGCGTCGTGGTCGCTCTCGCCCGAGAGCTCCATCACGTCGCCGCTGGCCGTGACCAGCCGCAGGCCCACGATCTGCGCCGACAGGTTCGCCAGCCGGGCACCGGTGCCGTGCGTCGCGGTGGCGATCGCGCCGGCGATCGACTGGCGGTCGATGTCGCCTTGGTTCTCAAGCGCCAGCCCGTGTCGCGCCAGCTGGGACCCCAGGGCGTCTAGCTTGATGCCCCCTTCGACCGTCGCCCGCCCGCTGGCCTGGTCGACGGACAGGACGCGCTGCATGCCCGACATGTCGATGAGAACTCCATCGGTACACGCACAGTCGGTGAAGGAGTGGCCCGAGCCCACCGCCCGCACGGCCTCGCCCCGGGCCACGGCGCGCAGCACGGCGCCGATCAGCTGCTGCTCGCTGCGCGGGCGCTCGACCGTGCTCGGGGCACAGCGCTGGTCACCCGCCCAATTGGTCCACAGCTCGGTCATCGCGGTTGTCCCCTTGGTATCAGCGTGAGAGGGTCGAGGTGGTTATGAACGGCTCTCCGCACCCGCCGAGGACGGCGTACGAGCGCTACGAGTCGATCTTCGCCGAGCTGGAGGCGCCGTTCGCCTTCGTCGACCTGGACGCGGTCCACGCCAACGCCGCCGACATGCGCTCCCGCGCGGCCGGCAAGCCGATACGGATCGCGAGCAAGTCGGTGCGATGCCGCGCCCTCCTCGCCCGCCTGCTGCGCATCGACGGCTTCCACGGCCTCCTGAACCTCACCCTCCCCGAGGCGCTGTGGCTGTACGGCGAGGGCTTTCGGAACCTGGTCGTCGCCTATCCGTCGGTCGATCGTCGCGCGCTCGGCCAGCTCGCACAGCTGACCGATCAGGACCCGGAGGGCGCGCCGGCCGTGATGGTCGACTGTGTCGATCAGCTCGAGCTGATCGAAGCGGCCAGGTCGGGTGCCGCCGAGCCGGTGCGCGTCAGCCTGGACCTCGATGTCGGCTTTTGGCCGCTGGGGGGGCTGGTCAAGATCGGGCCCAAACGCTCGCCGATACGCACCGCCGAGGATGCCGGCGAGCTGGCGGCGCAGATCGCCCGACGAGCCGGCGTGCGCTTGGTCGGGGTGATGGCCTACGAGGGTCAGATCGCCGGCGTCGCCGACCGCGTTCCCGGGCGCGCGCTGGAGAATCTCGCCGTCCGGGCGATCAAGCGGCTCTCGGCGGGCGACGTGGCCGCGCGCCGGGCGGCGATGGTCGCCGCGGTGGCGGCGAGCGGCGAGCTGGAGTTCGTCAACGGCGGCGGTACGGGCAGCATCGCGTCGACCGCCGCCGAGCCCGCGGTGACCGAGGTCGCGGCGGGATCGGGCTTCTACGCGCCGATGCTGTTCCAGTACTACCGCTCGCTGCGCCTGCAACCGGCGGCGGGGTACGCCCTGCCCGTGGTGCGCAAGCCCGCGCCGCGGATCGCCACCGCGCTGGGCGGCGGCTACATCGCCTCCGGCCCACCCCGCTCCGACCGCCAACCGGTTCCCGTAGCGCCCGCCGGGCTGAGGCTCGACCCCCACGAAGGGGCCGGCGAGGCGCAAACCCCGGTGCTCGGGGAGCCGGCGGCCGATCTCCGGGTGGGCGATAGGGTCTATCTGCGCCACGCCAAGGCGGGAGAGCTGTGTGAGCGCTTCAACCGCCTGTTCCTGATTGAGGGCCAGCGGATCGTCGAGGAAGTGCCCACCTACCGCGGAGAAGGAAGATGTTTCCTGTGAGCGCCGCGAGCATCGGGCTGGTGGAGCTCGACGCGCTGATGGCAGAGGGCGCGCAGCTCGTCGAGGTCTTGCCCGAGGACGAGTATGCCGAGGCCCACCTGCCGGGGGCGGTCAACATCCCGCTCAAGCAGCTCACGGCGCACGCCGCGGGCCGCCTGGACCGCGAGCACCCGGTGGTCGTCTACTGCTGGGACTCGCTCTGAGACATGAGCCCACGAGCCGCGTGTCGGCTCGAAGCGCTCGGATTCCCGGAGGTCTTCGACTACGCGCCGGGCAAGGTCGACTGGCTGGCCCACAACCGGCCAATGGAGGGAGAGCAGGCGCAACCGGCGACGGCTGGGCGGGTGGCGCGCGAGGACGCGGTCACCTGCCGCCTCCAGGACCGGATCGGCCCGCTGCGCGAACGGATGGAGCGCGGGCCGTATGGATTTGCGCTCGTAACCACGGCCGGCGGTGTGCTGCTGGGGCGGGTGCGCCGCAGCGCCCTGGGCGATGATCCCGACGCGCGCGCCGAGGACGTGATGGAGTCGGGACCTGCCACGGTCCGTCCCCACACGCCGGCGGCCGCGTTGGCCAAGCGCTTGGCCGAGCAGGGCCTGACGACGGCGATCGTGACCACGCCCGAGGGGCATCTGATCGGGGTGGCGCGCCGCGAGCAGCTCGAACCTAGCGGGGAAGTTTCGGGCTAGGTCCCGAACGTCTCCAAGGCGCGGGAGAACGCCCACTGGCTCTGGGGCACGCCGCTGCAGGTGTTTGACGCCCACAGGGTGGGACCGGGGCAGGGGGCGTCGCGGTTGGCCGACCACATAGCCAGGCGCCCCAAGCCTTTGCTCTGGGCGAAGGTGGCCAGCTTGGTGGCGTCAGAGACGGTGAAGACCTCGTTGCTGTCGTCGTTGATGCCGATCATCGGCGTGACCCCGACCATCGCCCACAGGCTGGCGTCGCCGCGGCCCGGGTACAGGGTCGCCAGCTGGTCGTGGGTGCTCTGGGCGGCCTGGATTGCGTAGTCCCCCATGAGCCCGGAATAGCCGAGCGAGGGATCGAAGTAGTCCATCGCCATGACGTTGACCGCGCCCACGTCGAGGCCGTTGGCGATCGCCGAGCGGATGACGTTCAGGCCCTCCGCGGTGAGGCCGGTGGGCATCACCGGCAAGGTCAGCGACACGTGTACCGGCCGGCCGGCGGCCCGCCCGGCGGCCTGGACGGCGGCCAGGGCCTTGGAGCGGCGGTCCAGCGAGGTCTGGTCGCTCTGGGCGGCCCCCTCGATGTCGAAGTCCAGATCGCGAATGCCGTACTGGTCGATGACCGCCTGATACTGGGCGGCGAGCGCATTGACGCTGGTGCAGGTGAGGGCGAGCTCCTGGTTGGCGGCACCGCCGAAGGAGATGATCGCGCTCCCACCCGCGGCGCGCAGGTTGCTCAGCGCACCGGTGATGAAGGGGTCGTTGAGCGCCACCACGCCCCCCCACGCCGCCTGGCAGGAAGACCCGCTGACCAGGAAGGCAAGGGTAAAGTGCTTGATCCCGGCGGCGCTGACCGCCTGGCCGAGGTCGAACTGCGGCCACAGCGTCATGTCTACGTAGGGGGCGAACTCGGCCGGCGTGGCGCCTGAGCCCCCACCCCCACCGCCGGCGGTGCTGGTAGTGGCGCTGACCGGGGCGCTGGGCGCGGAGAAGTTGCCGGCGGCATCGAAGGCCCGGACGGTGAACGTGTAGGCCGTCGACGGCGACAACCCGGTCACCGTGGCGCTGGTCGAAGTGGTGGTGGCGAGCTTGGTCTGCCCGCTGTCGATCTCATAACCGGTCACCCCCACGCTGTCCGTCGCCGGGTTCCAGCTCAGGGCCACCGAGCTGGCGGTGACCGTGCCCGCCGCCAGCCCACCGGGAGCGCTCGGCGGAGTCGTATCCGGGGGCGGGGAAGGAGGCGGGGGCGCCGAACCGCCCCCCGCGCAGAGCTGCCCGTTTATCGCGCAGTTGGCCGGGAGCACGAACCCCCCCGAGTAGGCCCCCTGGAACCCCACCGTCACCGACGAACCCGGCGCGACGGCGTGCGTCCACGGCGCGTCGGTGAGCACATAGTGGTTGCCCGCCGAGCTCAGGTTGCCGCTCCAGGCGCTGGTGATCGACTCGCCGGGCGGTAGGTCGAAGTCGATCCGCCACCCGTTCACCGTCGTGGAGCCACCGTTGCGAATCGTGTACGAGCCCACGAACCCCGACCCCCAGTCCGACGTCTTGGCAAACGAAGCCGTGAGGCCGTCGGCTTGGGCTCCGGCGGGAAGGGCTAGCGCCAGCCCGACCACGACCAGCAGCGCCAGGGATCCGCGGTGTGAGAGCGTGAGACTGCCTTTCGTCCTTGATATCGGCAGCGTGGCGCGGACGCGAGCCACCGATCCGGCTCCACCGCACCTCGCCCTAAGACACGGCGATCGGGCTGGAGTTGCGCAGCGCGAGCGCCCGTCCAGGTCCGCCTGGACGCACGGCGACGAAGGGCGCCCCTGGGGCGCCCTTCGAGTCTCGGTGCGGCGGTGGGTGGTCCCCCGCGCGCGTCCCGACTCAGCGCAGGGGGTCTCCCCAGTCTGTCTCTTCGCGCAGCTCCTGCTTGAGCACCTTGCCCCCCGGATTGCGGGGCATCGCCGACGCCGGGAGCCCCGGCCAGCGCGCTTTCCACCTCGATCGAGTAGACGTTCTCGCCGCCGCGATTGATCATGTCCTTGGCGCGGTCGACGATGTAGAGCAAGCCGTCGTCGTCGATGCGCGCCAGGTCGCCGGTGTGCAGCCAGCCGTCGACGAACGTCTCGGCGGTGGCCTCCGGTTTGTTCCAGTAGCCCTGCACGACGTTCTGGGCGCGCACCAGGAGTTCGCCTACGCCGGTTTCGGGATCGGGCTCGTGCAGGGCGAGGTCCACGACCGGCATGGCAAAGCCGACCGAGTCGGCGTGGTCTACCGCCTCCTCGTGGGGGAGAAACGAGGTGAGCGAGGATGTCTCGGTGAGCCCAAAGCCGTTGCCCACGCGCGCCGCGGGGAACGCGTCGATGATCTTGTGGACGGCGTCGGCGGCGATCGGCGCCCCGCCGTAGGAGACCCAGCGCACGTGGTCCAGATCGGTTTCGGCGAACTGCGGGTGGCGGGTCAGGGCGTGGTAGATGGCCGGGACCGAGGTGAGCATCTGGACGCCCTCATCGCTCACGGTCCGTAGAAATCCCTCGAGGTCCAGCGCGTTGGCGAGGATGAACACGCGACCACCGAGCTCATTGAGCACGAGCAGCTGGCTGTTGCAGCCGGTGACGTGAAACAGGGGCACGTTGATGAGCGTGGCCAGGTTGGGGCCCTCTGACCTGTCGACGCCGATGCAGCGGACCGCGTTCTCGGTATTGGCCAGGAAGTTGGCGTGCGAGGTCATCGCGCCCTTGGGAAAACCGGTCGTGCCGCTGGTGTAGAAGATCGCCGCCAGGTCATCCGGCCCCAGGTCGTCGACCACCACCGCATCGGCGTCGGGCAGCGCGCCGTCGGGCACGAACACGTGCTTGGCGCCCGAGTCCGAGATCACGTAGTCGACCTCGGCCTCCTTGAAACGGGTGTTGACCGGCACGGCCACGACGCCCGCGAGCTGTGCGCCCCAGAAGGCCAGCACCCAGTCGATGCCGTTGGGGAGCAAGATGGCCGCGCGGTCCCCGCGCTCCAGGCCGGCGGCGCGCAGACCTCCGGCCACCCGGGAGGCGCGCTCCCACAGCTCTCCGAAGCTCAGGCGCTCGCCGCCCACCTCGGCTACCGCCGTGGCGTCGCGGTCGCGTTCGACGCTGGTTCGCAGCATGTGCACCAGCGAATCGGGCCGATCGCGGTAGCGCGCGATGCCGTCGGCGCCGCGCTCGACGCCGGTGGTGTCAAATGGGTTGCGCCCCCGAGCCGCCGCTTGCCTGCCCACCGCCGGTTCCGCTCCCACTGTCCTCTCCTCTCGCCGCGTTCGCGACCTCGACCCTACCGACAGCATCGACCCGGCGCGCCAGGGCGCGCATCGGGGACGTTGGCATCAGGTACGCAACGGAGGCGGGGAGAGTAGGCTCGGGCGGCTGCGGTGCCGAGGAGGAGCGCCAACGACCCCAGGCAAGCGGTCGCAACGCTGCCGCATCCCGACCACGGCGAGCACGAGCGGGCCGCGGCCTGACTGGGGTCCGGTCCCCGACCCCGACCGCGCCTTCGATAGGTCATATCGTCGGTGCCCACCCGACAACGCGACTGAACTCCGCAGACCGGATCTCCACCCCCTTCGACGCCCCCATCAATCCCGCCACCCAAAGGACTGAGCATGACTGACGGCCGACCCGCCATCTACACCGCCGAGGCACACGTCACGGGGGGACGGGCCGAGGGCCACGGCCGCACCTCGGACGGCGCCCTGGAGGTGGATCTCCGCATGCCCGAGGAGATGGGCGGGACCGGTGGGGGCACCAACCCCGAGCAGCTATTCGCGGTCGGCTACGCCGCATGCTTTGAGAGCGCGTTGGGAGCCGTGGCACGGCGAGGCAGGCAAGAGACGGGTGACGTCGCGGTCGATTCGAAGGTCATGTTGGTGCCCACGCAGGACCGAGGATTCACGCTCACGGTCGTGCTCGCGGTCACCCTGCCGTCGGTCGAGGACCCAGAGGCAGTCGAGCTGGTGAGAGCGGCGCACCAGGTGTGCCCGTATTCGAACGCGACGCGCGGCAACATCGACGTCTCGCTCACCGCGAACGGACGCGACGTCGAGGAGGTCTCCGAGCGGGCCACCGAGGAGCAGCATGCAGGTTGAGTGGTACGGCCAGTGGCGCGCGCGCCGCACGCCGACGTGTCCGTCTCGGGTGACAACCACCTGATGCAGTTCGCCGATGCGACGCCCCGGTGCTCACGCCCCGGCGATCCGTCGAGCAGCTGACCTAACCCGACCAAGGAGTATGACGTGGAGATCACCAGAAACTCCCTCGACACCGCGACCGGGCCGAGCGACTGGTTCACCGGCGCTGTCTACATCGACACCGTCGCCACGCCGTCGGAGCCATCCCGTCTGCAGGCGGCCAGCGTCCACTTCACGTCCGGCGCCCGAACCGCGTGGCACACGCACCCCTACGGGCAGACCATCTACGTCACCGAGGGCGTCGGGCTCTGCCAGCGCCGCGGGGGGCCGATCGAGGTCATCCGACCCGGCGACCGCGCCTACTTCGAGCCCGGCGAGGACCACTGGCACGGCGCCGCCCCCAATCGCTTCATGACCCACCTCGCCATGCAAGAAGTCGACGACCAGGGCAGCCCGGTCACGTGGGGCGACCACGTCACCGACGAGGAATACAGCGCCGCGCCGGCGTCATAGCCACTCGCCGGCTGCGCAGTGACGGCGCTAAGCCCCGACGCCGCGGGACCTCGCTCGACCCGTGGGCCCGCCCCACGACGAAGGGGCACGTGGCGGTGGCCTTCGAGGTCTCGGTCGGCCGGTGTGCGGGGCTTTGACGGCCCCACGCCTTGGTCGGCCACGACCCGAGCGGCGGAGATGACCGCCGGACGGGGCGTCGCGGCGAGCGCCGCCCGGCGGAGCGCGCCCTACCGCGAGCCAATGCCTGCACGGGTACCGTGCGTCGCGTGCGGATCGCAACCTGGAACGTCAACTCGCTCAAGCAACGCCTGCCGAGGCTGCTGCCCTGGCTGGATGACCGCCAACCGGACCTGGCCTGTCTGCAGGAGACAAAGCTCACCGACGATGCCCTCGCCGAGCTGCTCGGTGACGACCTCGCCGCCCGCGGCTACACCGTCGCCATCCACGGCGAGGGGGCCTGGAACGGCGTGGCGATCCTGTCGCGCGTGGGGCTTGAGGGCCTTTTGGCCGGACTGCCCGGCGCACCCGGCTTCCCGCATCAGGAGGCGCGCGCGATATCCGCGACCTGCGGCGGGATCCGGGTCGTTTGCGTCTACGTGCCCAACGGCCGCGAGCCGGGCTCCGAGCACTACCGCTACAAGCTCGCCTGGCTGTCCTCGCTACGAGAGTTCGTCGCCGGCGGCCCGGAGGCCACGGTCGTTTGCGGCGACATGAACGTCGCCCCAACCGACGACGACGTGTTCGATCCAGCCGCCTACGTCGGCCAGACGCACGTCACAGCGCCCGAGCGGGCGGCGCTGGCCGAGCTGCAGGCGGTCGGACTGCGCGACGTGGTCCGCGACCGCTGGCCGAACGAGCGCGTGTTCACCTATTGGGATTACCGGGCGGGGATGTTTCACCAGGATCTCGGGATGCGGATTGACCTGGTGCTCGCCGGCGCGACGGTCGCGGAACGGGTCCGGGCGGCCTGGGTGGACCGGCAGGCTCGCAAGGGGCGAAGGCCGAGCGATCACGCACCCGTGGTCGTGGACCTGGACGAGGCGCCCGACGGCGACATCGGGCCGGTGGTGCCACCGCCCTCCGCTCCGGCGGCCAGGGGTGGCCCGGGCAGACTTCCGCAGTCATCCTGAGGCCTGTGCACTCATCATCGCGGCCTGTCGCGGTCGCGGGACGGTTGGACGCGCTTCGGCTCCCCCGGCATCTTCGGGTAGTCGGGCGGATAGGGCATGTCTCCCGATCCCTCAGCGGCGTCGGCCTCGTACATGTTCAACAACGGCTGCAGCGAGTGGAGCGCGTCGTCGATCGCGGCGTGGCGCTCACCCAACTCGGCATAGCGAGCCGCCATCGTCGCGACGGTGAAGTCCTCCGGCCTGACCTCCGCGAGCTCCTCCCACGCGAGCGGCGCGGAGACGGGCGCGCCGGGCTTTGGCCGGACGCTGTATGCGGAGGCGATGGTGCGATCGCGCGCGTTCTGGTTGTAGTCGACGAAGATACATTCGCCGCGCTCCTCCTTCCACCACTTGGTCGTCACCTGGCCAGGAAGACGGCGCTCGAGCTCGCGCCCGAAGGCGATTGCCGCGTGGCGGACGTCGGTGAAGCTCCAGCGTGGCTCGATCCGGACGTATATGTGGACGCCCCTGCCGCCCGATGTCTTCGGAAACCCGACGTAACCCAGCTCCTCCAACAGGGCGCGGGCTTCCGCAGCAACTCGCACGGCGTCGTCGAAATCGGTGCCCGGCTGCGGGTCGAGATCGATCCGCAACTCGTCCGGATGGTCGACGTCATTGGAGCGGACCGGCCAAGGATGAAAGGTGATCGTGCCCATCTGCGCTGCCCAGGCAACGACGGCCAGCTCGGTTGGACAGATCTCGTCGGCGTGGCGCCCCGACGGGAACTGGATTCGCGCGGTGTGGACGTAGTCCGGGGCGCCCCGAGGGACACGCTTCTGGTAGAAGGCATCGCCTCCACCCCTCTCGCGCGTCGAGAGCACAATACCCTCGTGCACGCCCTTCGGCCATCGTTCGAGCGTCGTCGGCCGCCGCTCGAGCGCGCGCACGATGCCTTCGCCGACGGCGAGGTAGTACTCGACGATGTCGAGCTTGGTGACCGCGGCCGACCGCTCGGTCGGCGGAAAGATCACGCGCTCGGGGTTGGACACGCGCACCTGGCGTCCACTGGCGTCGACGGTCGTAGCCTCCGGCGCGGCCATGCTCTGAGTTTTACGGCACCGTCGCTCGGCGCGCAGAGCTCGGTTCGAGCCACGAGACTCGAACCCGTAGCCTTCGCTGCGACAGGCCGGCACTTCGAGCAGCCGAGCTGCGCCCCTGAGATCCGAGCTGGCCCTGAGGGCGATGGCGGGCGGCCGAGGTCGTCACTCGGGCTAGTGCGCAGATCTGGCGCAGGAGCTGGTGACCTGGGAATCTCTACCGACTGCGGTCGACGAGCCGCGATAGCTCGACCTGGTTGTCGATGCCCTTTAACACTTGCGGCTCGATTGAGTGCGCCTCCATGCCGGCCGCGTTAGCGAAGCCGGCAGGCGCGAGGACCTCGCCAGGTCCGGCCACCTTAACCGCGCGTGCAGCGAGATTGACGACCGGGCCGAATACGTCGCCGTCGCGCAGCAGCACCTCACCACTCGCCAGCCCGGCCCTGACGTTTGGGATGCGCGGGTGCTCGCGGTAGATGCGGGTGAGTGCGAACGCGATGTCAGATGCGGCCCGCTCGTCGGGTGCCGTGTAGAGGACTTCGTCTCCGATTAGCTTTACCACCCGCCCGCGTCGGGCGGTCACGGTGTCGGCCGCGGTGTTCTCGAACTCGGTGAGCAATTCACCCAACTCGCGAGTCTCCAGCCGCTGGGCGAGCGCAGTCGAGCCCACCAAGTCGACGAACCCGACGCACATCCGCTGGGTCTCAAAGCCGGTATCGGCGGCTACCCCCAGCCCGGAGCGCCTCGCGGCGACAACGTGCTGGCGAAAGAGGACATCGAGCGTCGCTGTGACCCCGGGGACGAGCGCGGCGGCATCTGCGTTTGCGCGAGCGATGCCGAGCCCGTCGGGATCCTCCGCCCCCGCCGCCGGCTCGACGTTGACCAGGAACGCGGAGACGGCCGCGTCGGCGACTCGGGCCATCGATGCCCCCATGACCCTGACCAGCTGCAAAACGGTCTCCTCGCCGAACACGGACTCGGCGGCGGTGATCGCGGCGGCGACATCCCCGAACTGCTCGCTGAACACACGGTCGTCGGATCCTGGGTCGGGGAAGCCGGCGGCGCGGTTGAGCCGGCGCACCTTCTCCTCGGGCATGCCGGAGCGCTCGACCACCTCGGCCAGTGTCAGCGCCCGGCCGCCGCGGAGGGCGACCACCGATGCCAGTCCGGCCAGCTGGTCGCGGTACGCGACCAGGTCCTCGGCGCCGGCGCCCAGACCCTGGAGGAACTCGAGCAGTTCCAGCCGCTGGGGTGCGTCCGGCGCCGCAGGGTCATAGACACCCAGGTCGACGAGCTGGACCGGGTCAAGGCTCACCTAGGGAAACCTACGCTCGCGCGACCCCCATGATGTGATCGCCTCCGAGCCGGTCGAGGAGGCTGGGGGCCAAAACGAAGCGGTCGATCCGCCCGATCGTAAAGCCGGTCTGCTCGATCGCTGTCTCGGTGTCGCGGTTGATGTGGCACCCGCCGCCCAGTCGCGACCACACCGGCGTGATTAGGTGCTGGGCGCCGATGAGCGCGCGGGTGTGGCCGCGAACATGCTCGTAGAAGCGCAGCTCTCCGCTTGGGCGCAGGACGCGCTGAATCTCGGCAAGTGCCGCGCCTTGGTCGTCGACAGAGCAAAGCACCAGCGAGCAGACGGCGACGTCGAAGGAGTCGTCCTCGGCGGGCAGGCGGTCCGCGAAGCCGGGCTCCACCCGGACCGGAAACGGCGCCGTAGGGGCCTTTTCGGCCGCCTTGGCGCGCAGCGTGTCCTCGGGCTCGACGGCCAGCAGCTCATTGACCGAGGGCGGGTAGTAGTCGATGTTCATCCCGTCGCCCGCCCCGATCTCGATCACCTTGCCCGTGACTCCATCCAGCAGACGACGACGGCGCTCGGGCTCACCGTGCTTTATCGACGCCTCCTTGAACCGCGGGTACAGGAATCGCGAGAACAGGGGCGAGCTGAATGTCCCCGCCTGGCGGTCTCGCCTACCCATGATCAGTAGCTAAACACGGTCGCGCCTTCGCCGATCCACTCCCAGAGCGGCGTGGCGCCGGCAATCCGCGCGTTCGTCACCAGTGCGTCCTTATCGAGCTTGCGCGCGTCGAAGCAGATCGGGCAGACGAGGAGCTCTCCGCCGCCTTCGGCGTACTGCTCGGACAGTTTCGCGACGGGCGGCGCCCCGGCCGACTCGATCGCATCGGCGTAGCCGGGCAGCCCGAGGCGCACCGCCTCCTTGGTCAGGAACATCGCCACGCCTTTCCCCTTGCTGAGGGCGGCGGTAGCGACCAGGAACGCGACCGTCACGCGGTCGGCGTCCTCGTGCCCGGTAGCCAGGTTGATCACGACCTTGCCGTTGCTCAAATCGGCCATCTCTTCTCCCTTGGTAGGACTACGTTTGTCAGCGCGCCCGTACGCGGGCGGCCCTCGAGGCAGCGCGGATCGTGGAGCCCATCGCCCCGAACTTGGCGGCTTTGCGGCGCGTGTCCTCGCTGGACGAGTGGCTGAAGGTGTCGACCGGCTCGCCTTGCTTTATGTCGGTGTAGCCGCGTGCGACCAACTGCCGCGCGTGCTCTCCCTCCAGGAGAGCTCCGGCAATTCACCCGGTCCATAGGTCGATGTTCTTACGGGCGTCCTCGGAAACCTCGGTGTGGATGACGACATCGGCAATC
The DNA here is from genome assembly GCA_005883215.1 of Actinomycetota bacterium. GTDB lineage: Bacteria > Actinomycetota > Thermoleophilia > Solirubrobacterales > Solirubrobacteraceae > AC-64. The sequence continues at coordinate 8,794 of VAYS01000041.1, read as the reverse complement.
TGCAGGCGCCCACCCGGGCGCAGTACGCGGTCGATCTCGTCGAAGACCGCGTCCTTGTTTGGCACGAGGTCGATGACACCGTTGGAGATGACGACGTCGACCGAGTGGTCGGCCAGCGGGAGCGTCTCGATCAGTCCCTCGTGCAGCTCGACGTTCTCGAGCCCCATCGCCTCCGCGCTCTTGCGTGCTCTGTCGAGCATCGACACGGTCATATCGAGCCCTACCGCGCGCCCTTCGGGACCGACCATCTGGGCGCCGATCAGCAGGTCGGTCCCGGCGCCGCAGCCCAGGTCCAGCACGGTCTGACCCGGATCGATGCGGCCGAGGCGCCAGTGGTTTGCCACGCCCGCGAAGCTCTCGACGCTCGTGTCGGGCACCTTGCCCAGCTCGGGCTCCGGGTAGCCCAGCGTCTGTGCCCAGGCCCGTCCGGTCGGGAAGATGAAGTCGCTTTGGGGGCTGGTGGAGACCTCGGTGTAGGTCTTCTCGATTTCTGAGCGCAGGACCTCGACGTCGACGGGCGCCTGGCTACTCATGCCGGAACCCCCTGATTCCGCCGGCCGTCCAACCAGGCGAGCATCGTCGAAGGGACGCAGAAGTTGGTCACCGCGACCAGCCCGCACACCCCCACCAGGACGCCGCCCAGCGCGAGGGCGGCAGTGCTCGCGCCAGCGGCGAAGAGAACGGCTACAGCGGCCAGCCAGACGGTCGCCAGCTTGAATGCGTGGCGCCGCCGGGTCGGGTTGGGTGGAAGCTCGGGCGCGCCGGCCAGGTGGCGCAACCCGTGGTTCCAGAGGTAGTCGAACGGATGGCGAGAGGTCCAACCGGCGATCAGTCCGACCGGGACCAGCAGCGCGACCATCAGCGCCGACTGGAGCACGAGCGCTGTGATCACCAGCGCCAGACAGAGCGCGGTCGGGAAGCGCAGGCCCAGCCGCAGCCTGCGCCCCTCATCGCCGGTCAGGCAGTAGCCCTGCGTGGCCAGGTTCTCGTGCATCCAAGCACCGGCGTTCACGCGACGGCCTCCGCGGCGTAGGCGTCGGCGGCGATGCGCTCCCGGATCTGCTCGTCGCTGCGCTCCATCTCGGGATGGTCGCGGTCGACGTGCTCGCGGCAGAGGCCGAACAGCTCCGCGTCGGTCTCGGCTTCGAAGTGATGCCCGCACGGGCAGTCGATGGCTCGCATTTCTCCTCCTAGTCGTTCATGCGGCTCGGGACCGCTTCTTGGCTCGGCCCGCCAGCCGCCATTCAGGCCAGCCTTCCTCCAGGCGCCGCGCTTCGCGGCCGGCCGCCTGCAGCCGACGGACAGCCTCGTGCGCATAGGCGCAGAACGGGCCGCGGCAGTAGGCGACGACCTCGCGATCGGCGGGGAGCTCGGCCAGCCGGTCCTCCAGCTCCTGCAACGGGATGGACTTCGCGCCCTTGATGTGCCCCGCGTCGAACTCATCGCTCGGTCGCACGTCCACTAGGACGACATCACCCTTGCGCATCCGGGCGATCAGCTCCTCGCGACCGATCGCGTCCACCTCCTCACCCAGGTAGTCGCGCGCCGCGCGCTCCACCTCAGCGAGCTGGTTGACCGAGACGTCGCGCAGCGCCAGCCATAGGGAAAGCGCCTGCTCATTGGCGAGCGAATAACGGACGCTGGTCCCTTCGCGCGCTCGGGTCACGAGGCCGGCGCCGTGCAGCGCCTGCAGGTGCTGGGAGGTGTTCGCCGTCGATTGCCCGCTGACACGTGCCAGCTCGTCCACCGTGCGCGGGGCCTGAGCCAGTAGGTCGAGCAGCTCCAGGCGCCGCGGGCTGGCGAACGCCTTGCCCATCACGGCGATCGCCTCAAACAGCGCGTCCTTGCTCTTAGCGGAGGCCACGATTTTTGCTATTCAATAGATCGCTTGATAATTTGTCAAGCGTGATCGGCTCGACCACCAGGAGGGCGCGATGTTCTTCCGCCAGGTGCTGAACGACGACACGGCCTGCGCCTCCTACCTGTTCGGGTGCAAGACCCACAGCGCGTTCGCTGTCGTGGAGCCGCACGTCGATCTCATCGACGACTACATCGCCCTCGCCGGGGCGCAGGGGGCGAACATCGTCGCCGTCCTCGACACCCACCTGCAGGCCGACCACGTGTCTGGCTTGCCCCAGCTCGTCGCGCGCACCGGCGCGACCGCCTACCTGCCCGAGGGCGCAGGCGTCGACTTCGACCACCACCCGCTGGACGACCGCGAGGTGGTCGCTCTCGGCAACACCCAGATCCAGGCGATCGCCACCCCCGGCCACGCGCTCGCCCACCACGCCTACCTCGTCACTGACGACACTCGCGGTCAGGAGCCGTGGTTCGTCCTGACCGGCGATGCCCTGCTCGTGGGAGACGCCGGACGGCCCGACCTCCACGCCCACGGCGACCACACACCCGAAGAGCTGGCCCGTACTTTGTACCGGTCGCTGACCGAGCGGCTGCTGATACTCCCCGACCACCTCCTGCTCTACCCCTCCCACTACTCCGGATCGCTGTGCGGGCGAGGGTTGTCGGCCAATCCCTCCTCCACGATCGGGTTCGAACGCCGGCACAACGCTGCATTGCAGTTCGACTCAGAGGACGCGTTTGTCGAGGCGCTGCTCCAAGACGTCCCGCCGGCACCCGCACAACAGGCCGAGATCGTCGCCGCCAACCGGGCTGGCCACGCGGTCACGGAGGTCCGCTGACGATGCACCCGATCTCCAAGCGCATCGTGTTCTCGTGGATCGCCACCGACATCATCTGGGCCTCGCTGTTCATCTACGTCGAGAAGCGCAGCAAGCGCTAGCCGACCTATGACGGCCGCCCGCACCGTCCGGCTCGGGCTGCGCGAGAACAGCGCCCGGTTCGCGCTGCTGGTCGCCGTCACCGCGTTCGTCGGCGCGATGGTCGGGCTCGAACGCTCGACGCTGCCCCTGATCGGCCGCGAGAGCTTCCACCTGGCCTCGAGCGCCGCGGTGCTGTCGTTCATCGTCGCCTTCGGATTGGTCAAGGCACTGACCAACCTCGGCGCCGGGGCGCTGGCCCAGCGTGCCGGGCGCCGGCGGCTGCTCGTCGCCGGCTGGGCGGTGGCGCTGCCGGTGCCCGTGCTGATCGCCACCGCACCCAGCTGGGGCTGGATCGTCGCCGCCAACGTCTTGCTGGGCATCAATCAGGGGCTGGCCTGGTCCATGACCGTGGTCATGAAGATCGACCTCGTGGGACAGCGACGCCGCGGCCTCGCCCTCGGGCTCAACGAGGCGGCCGGCTACGGGGGCGTCGCACTCGCCGCGGGGCTGAGCGGCTGGCTTGCAGCGGACTTCGCCGCCCGCGACGTGCTGGTCATCTCCGGCGGCGCCGTGGCCGCGACAGCCTTCCTGCTCTCCGTCCTGTTCGTCCGCGACACCGCGGCTCACGTCGCGCTCGAGCAGGCAGTCGACCACTCGGACTCGATCAGCGCACCACCGCGCCTGCGCGACGCCTTCGCCCAGGCCACCTACCGCGTGCCCGCGCTTCGCTCCTGCTCCCAGGCGGGTCTCGTGAACAACCTCAACGACGGGCTCGCCTGGGGCCTGGTCCCACTCTTCCTCGCCGCTCATGGCGCTGGGGTCGGCTCGATCGGGCTCGTCGCCGCCATCTACCCAGGCGTCTGGAGCCTCGCACAGATCGCTACCGGTCACTGGTCAGACAGCGCCGGGCGAAAGCCCCTGATCGCGGCCGGCATGCTCGTCCAGGCCGGAGCATTGGGGCTGCTCGCGCTTAGCGACGGCGCCGTCACGATGGCCACGGGCAGCGCGGCATTGTTGGGGCTCGGAACAGCGCTCGTGTATCCGACGCTGATCGCCGCGATTTCCGACGCCGTCACCCCGGTCGCGCGGGCGCCGGTCGTGGGCGTCTATCGCTTCTGGCGCGACATGGGCTACGCGCTCGGCGCCCTGATCGCGGGGGCGGTCGCCGACGCCCTCGGCTACGGGGGCGCGATCGTCGTTGTCGCCGGCCTCACCGCCGCATCGGGACTCTGGGTGCTGTTCGACATGCCAGCCCGGGCCGACATCTCGCCGCCCCAACCCCCCGCCAAACCGCACGCGGCCCGCCCGGTTACAGTCAAACCGTGACCACGTGGGTCCAGCCAGATCTCGCAGACATCGCTCGCTACGCCATCGAGATCGCCTGCGCCGGCCAGCTCGACCGGATCCCCGATTTCTACGACGAACAGTTCGTCGACCATGTCAACGGCATGATCTTCCGCGGCCACGCCGGCGCGCGCGAATCCGTCAGCTTCTACCGCTCACTCTTCCCCGACCTGCGCTTCGACATCGACGACCAGGTGACCGAAGGCGACCGCGTCGCGACCCGCTGGACGCTCCACGGCACCTACCGCCGCCGACCCGTCACGCTCCACGGGATCGTCATCAGCCACTTCCGCCAAGGAAAGATCATCGAAGACCACGGCATCACAGACTCTCTTGCGCTCCCCCGCGCGCTGGGACCCCTCCGCACGGTCCTCCTTCTCGCCGACATCGTGCGTCGCCGGATCAGACTCCCGCGCGGCGCGCTCGGCACACGCGACTGACCGCATCAGAGCTGGATCGAAGCCCCCAGCGGGTGCGAGTTCCAGATCGAATTGGAACCTTATTGGAGCACAGCGCGGGTCCTGGGCCCCCTAACGACGAAGGCCACCTTGCGGTGGCCTTCGAGGTCTCGGTCGGCCGGTGTGCGGGGCTTTTTACGGCCCCACGCCTTGGTCGGCCTCGATAGCGGGGGCGGGATTCGAACCCGCGACCTTCGGGTTATGAGGCTGCAAGCGCCTTTTGACGTCATAGCGCTATGCGCTACCATTGGCTCATGGCGACGACCAAGCGCAAAATCACCGTCTACCTCGATCCCGAGGTCGCCCGCGCCGCGAAGGTCCGCGCGGCTCGCCTGGACAAACGTGACTCCGAGGTGATCGAGGACGCGCTGCGCGCCCACCTCGGGATCGCGGCACTCGACGAAGCCCAGCGGCTCAGCGCGCTCAGCGAGGACGCGGCGCTCGAGCTCGCCAACGCCGAGGTGCACGCAGCCCGCCGTGAGCGGCGCAAGCGGCGTTGACGCGCGCGGTCCTGGATCCCAACGTCCTGGTCTCGGCGTTCATCTCCCAGCGCGGCGGGTCCCCGGACCTGATCGTGCGAGCGTGGCGCGAAGGCGTCTTTGAGCTCGTCGTCTCACCCCAGCTGATCGCCGAGCTCACCGACGTCCTGGGCCGCCCGAAGTTCGCTCTCCAAGCCAACGAGGGACGCGCCGAGGCCTACATCGCGGGGCTCGCCGGCGATGCGATCCACGTCGACGACCCGCCCGACCCACCGGCCGTGAGCCCCGATAGCAGCGACGACTACCTGATCGCGCTCGGACGCGCGGCTCGCGCAGACGTGATCGTCTCCGGCGACAGCGACCTGACGCAGCTCGTCGACCCGGTACCCACGGTGCTCACGCCGCGACAGTTCATCGAGCAGCTTGACGTAGCCGGCTCCGCCTCGGCGCCACCGCGCCGTTTCGCCATGTCGAGGGCCCGCCTGGGACCTGCTCGTGGCGAATTGCAGGTGTTCGGGGTCCTCCGCAGGGGGAGCCCTGGTTAGCTGCGGGTGCGGTACTCAATCCTGGAACGGGCGACGCCGCCTATGTGGGTCTGCGTGCATCGGGCGGTCGAGGGTTAGGCAGCGATGGCGTCGGTTTCCCAGAGAGCGTCGACGGCACGCTCTGCGGCCGCGAGGCTCTCGGCCGCCAGCGGCTTGAACGCCGCCATCGCGGGGGTCACGTCGGCGAGCGTCAGCTCGGCCGTGATGAAGCGGGGCGTCAGGCCGATGATGGAGATTCCGTGGGGCAACCATTGCTCGGCGTGGTCCCATCCCTCGCGCGGGGTGCCGGGCGCGTAGCCACCGCCGCGGGCGGCGAGCACGATCAGATCGCGCCCGCCGAGGAGCCCTTCCTTGGTCGCCGGGTCCACCGAGAGTCCTGGAGCGATGAGGTGATCGACCCAGGCCTTGACCGTGCTGGGCGCACCGAAGTTGTAGACGGGGAGCCCGAGCAGGATCGCGTCGGCCCGCCTGACCTCGTCGACGAGCTCTTTGGTCAGCGCCCACGAGACGGCCTGAGCCGGCGTGTGCTCCGCGGGCGCGACCATCCGGGCGAGGCCACCGTCGGAATCGAGATGCGGCAGCGGGTCGGCGCCCAGGTCGCGGTAGGTGACGGCCCCGCCCGGGTGCGCGGCGAGCCAGACGCCGGCGGCACGCGCGGTGAGCCGACGGCTGACCGACCGGTCGCCCTGGATGCTTGAGTCGATGTGCAGGAGATGATTAGTGGCGAGGCCACGGGCGGCGCTGGCTGAGGTGATGGTGTTGGTGCTCATGGGTGGAAGTTCTTTCGGTTGATAGTGGTTGTGTCGTGTCGTCTCGGCCGGGCTTCGAGCTCGGTGAGACGGGTTTGCAGCTTGGTGTTCTGCCGGCGCAGCTGGGCCGCTTCCCGGCGTGCGGCGGCGGTTTCCTGGGCGAAAACCGGGAGGAGATTCCGGAGCTTCTGCAGCCGCTCGAGGAGTGCCGCGGCGTCCGCGCCGGTAGGAACCGGACTGCGTTGCTCGTGTCGCATCAGACGGCACCCACTGGTTGAGCGTCGGGCCGTGCGCGGAGTGCCGGCTCCCGGACTTTTCCGCGGACCAGTAGCCCGGTGATGAGTGCCCCGGCGGCGAAGATTCCGGCCGACCACCAGAACGCGGTTGTGTAGCCGTGCACGGCAGCGCGGGCAACCAGATTGGCGCTGGCCTGAGTGCCGGCGAGATAGCTGCTCGTCGCGCTCGCCGCGAGGGTGCTGAGCAGGGCGGTGCCGATCGAGCCGCCGACCTGCGGGGTGGTGTTGACCAGCGCCGAGGCGACCCCGGCGTCGGCGGCGTCGACGCCTTCCGTGGCGATGTTGGTCGCGGGTGGGAACACGAAACCGATCCCGGCGCCCACGAGGATCAGTCCGGGAAGCACCTGGGTCGCGTAGCTGGCGTGCACGCCGAGCTGTGCGAGCAGCGCGAGGCCGACCGCGGCCAGCGCCATCCCGACCGCGAATAGCGGTCGCGGACCGGTGCGCGGCAGCACCCGCGTACTCGCGACGCCGGCGGTGATCACGAGCGCGCCGGTCAGCGGCAGGAACGCCAACCCGGTCTTCAGCGGCGAGTACCCGAGGGTCTGCTGCAGGTAGTAGGTCAAGAACAGGAATACGCCGAACATGCCGGCGCCGAGGACCCCGAGGGCTAGGAACGAGCCGCCGCGGTTTCGCTCGCGCACAATCGAGAGCGGCAGCAGCGGATGCTCACTCCTAGCCTGGATCGCGACGAACATCGCAAGCAGCAGCACCCCGCCGGCGAGGAAGCCCACCGTCGCTGAGGAGCCCCAGCCGTGGGTCTGGGCATTGGCCAGGCCGTACACCAGCGCAAACAGACCGCCGGTCGCGGTCAACGTGCCCGGCACGTCGATCCGCGGCTTGACCGCGTTTGACTCCGACCGCAGCAGCGCGAACGCGCCGAGCGCGGCGGGAACCGCGAAGCCTAGGTTCACGAACATGGTCCAGCGCCACGACAGCGACTGGGTCAGCACCCCGCCGAGCAGCAAACCCAGCGCACCAGCGCCTCCCCCGATCGCGCCCCACACCGCGAACGCCTTGCCGCGCTCGCCCGGATCGGTGAACGTCGTCGTGAGCAGCGACAGCGCCGCGGGCGCCAGCAGCGCGGCGAACACGCCCTGCAGCGCACGCGCCGCGACGAGCACATCGAAGCTCTGCGCCGCGCCGCCGACCGCCGACGCGAGCGCGAACCCGATCGCGCCGCCGACAAACGTCCGCTTGCGGCCGAACAGATCGCCGATCCGTCCGCCGAGCAGCAACAGGCTGCCGAACGCCAGCGCGTATGCGGTGATGATCCACTGGCGATTGCCGTTGGAGAAGTGCAGCGCCTTCTGCGCCGAGGGGAGCGCGATGTTCACCACCGTCGCGTCGAGCACCACCATCAGCTGCGCGATCCCAAGGACCGCGAGGATCCACCAGCGCCGTCGCTGGCCACCATCGCTCCCTGCGATGGGCGCGGCGTATTGGGATGTCGTCGTCTGTGCGGACATGAAGACTCCTTGGTCATTCCCGTCCTCTCGATCCGTGCGAGTGGCCCGAGAGGACGAGACGCGGCTACTGCGTGACGAGACAGAGGTGTATCAATCCATGTCACACCTGTCAAGACACAAATGTTGCGTCCTGAGAAAATGACGTCTAAACTGGAGTCAGCAATGCCTGCCCCATCCGACCTCAAGACCGCCCCCCGGTTCGACCGCACCGCGACCGCGATCCTCGACGCCGCCGCGCACGTGTTCTCAGAACAGGGAACCGCTGCGAGTCTGGCTGACGTCGCGGCCGCCGCCGGCGTCAGCCGCGCCACGCTGTATCGCTACTACCCGAACCGGGAAGCGCTGCTAAAGGCCCTGGGTGCGCACGCGCTCACCGAGCTCGCCAGCCGCCTGGACGACGCCGGGTTGGCGCGGGCCACGGTCAAAGAGGCAATCGAGCGACTCGCACGCGCCAACGTGGCGGTCGGCGACCGCTACGCCGTCCTCGTCAACGAGCAATGCACGCCCGACCGAGCCGACGCAGACCGACTCGTCGGCGCGCCCATGCAAGCGGTGTTCGAACGCGGAATCGCCAGCGGCCAGCTCCGCCAAGACCTCCCCGCCGACGTACTACTGGAGCTCTTCGCCGGCACGATCATGGCCGCCATCAAGCTCACCCAACGCCAGCAACTCGG
>VAYS01000044.1 GCA_005883215.1 Actinomycetota bacterium | reverse complement strand
CGCCGCGCTGCGGGGTGTGCAGATCGAGTCGGCGCTGGCTCCGGGCATCAACGCGCTGCGAAGCTTCGACCCGCCGCTCTCGGCGCTCGAGGGCCGAGCGGTGACCGGCGTCGGGCGGCGGGGAAAGCACTTGGCCGTCGAGGTCGCCGGGGAGCTGGTGCTGCTGATCCACCTGATGTCGGCCGGGCGCCTGCAGCTGTTCGATCGTCGGGCGGGTCCGCGCGATCGGACCTCGCGCCTGTTGCTGCGCCTGGCCGGGGGCGGCGAGCTTCGCCTGCGCGAGTTCGGGACCCGCCAGGCGGCGTGGGTCAAGCTGCTGCCGGCGCCCACCCTGGACGCCGAGGAGGCGATCGCGGGCCTGGGCCCGGAGGCGTGGCCCGACCCGCCGCCCCTGGCCGGCCTGCTCGACGCCCCCCGCCCGCTCCACGCCCTGCTGCGCGATCAGCACGTCCTGGCGGGCATCGGTCGCTCCTGGGTGGACGAGATCCTGTGGCGGGCCTCGCTGTCGCCGTTCAAGCGCGGCGAGGATCTCGGGGCCGCGGACGCCGAGGAGCTACGCGCCGCGGTCGTCGAGGCGCTGGGCGGGGCGATCGAGCACTACGAGCGCGAGGTCGCGCTTCCCCTGCCCGACAAGCTCCCGATGCCGCTGCAGGTGCACCGCCGCCAGGGCGAGCCCTGTCCGCGCTGCGCCACCACGCTCGAGGCGGTCCACTACGAGGACTACGTGATGTCCTACTGCCCGGCCTGTCAGACCGAGGGGCGGGTGCTCAAGGACCGACGGCTCTCGCGTTTGCTCAAGTGAGCGGCCGCCCCTGGGGGGCGGCCCGGCGCGAGCGGGCCCGGAGCCGGGCTCAGCGGCGAGCGCCCCCGGACCGGCGAGCGCGCCTGGACCCGCGAGCGCGCCTGGACCGGCGAGCGCGGGTGTGGTGGGTCGACGGCCGGCGGTGGCGCGCGGTGGTAGCCGGCTTGCCGCCGGCGGCCGAGTAAGCGCTGAGCATGAGCGAGCGCACGAGGCTCGCGGTGGCGCCAAACGAGGGACAGCAGGGGCCGCCGCCCGGCTCGTTGATCCCGATCTCCAGGTGGGGGGTGCTGGAGATGCCCACGCTGCCGCACCCCACCTCGGCGATCGGGTCTCCCGCCGAGACGTGGGTGCCCACCGGCTCGAGCGCCGGCGCGGCGTGACCGTAGTAGACGTAGCGCCCGGCATAGGGACCGCTGTCCAGGCGGATGACCGGCGCCTGGGACCCGAAGCCGTCGATGCCCTCCTTGACGATGGTTCCGCCGCCCACCGCCACCTCGTAGGCCCGGGTGCCGCAGGCGGCGTTGAGGGTGGGGATGTCCACCCCCTGGTCAAGGGTCCAGCTCGAGGGGCCGAGCACCACGCGCAGCGGGGTGATGGGGAACACCAGTCCGGGCAGGGAGCCGATCGCCCTGGCCAGCGCGTCGGCGGTGGCGGGATCCACCGAACCGGTCTTCGACAGGCCTTGGGCGCGCTGAAAGCGCCTGACCGCGCGGGCGGTCTGGGCCTCGAAGGCCCCCCACCGGCGGCCGGGCAGCTTGATGCCCACCAGGCCCAGCCAGCGCTGCAGGCGGCGCACGTAGACGCCGTGCTGGCCGCGGGAGAGGGGCAGCGGCCCTAGGGCGGCCGCGGTGGTCCCCGGGCCCGAGAAGGCGGGGGGCGGGGGCGGCGGCGGCGTGTAGGTCGCGCCGCCGGTGGTGTCGGCGCCGGCGGCAGGGCTCAGCAGCGACGTAGACGCCACCCACGAACACAGACCCACCGTCAACCGGCACCTGCGCGTCACGGCCACCCTTTCGTCGGCCTACGGGGTTAGCTGACGGGCTGGCGCGGAAAGAGCCGGCGCCTCCCGCGGATTACCGCGGAATTCGCCCCTTGACCTTTGGGTCCCCCGTTCCCCGGCTAGACCGGGGATTCGGCGGCCGGGAGTTTAGGCGATGGGCTCGATGGTGGTCTGCTCGGACCCGGCCAGCCCCGGCCGGTCGCCGTTGGCGGCGCGCCGGGGGCCGGCGGCGGTCGGCCGGGCGGCGGCGCCTTCCCGGGCGGCCCGGGGTGCGGCGGGATCGGGAGCCGGGGCGGGCATGGGGGCCATGCCGGCCCAGCCGGGCTTGCGCCGGGCCCGCTCCAGGGCGCGGTCGAGGACGCCCTGCATGAGGCCCAGGCCCCGCAGACCGGGAATGTCCTCGATCGTGGCATCCAGCTCGCGGATCGCCTGGCGTCCCTCGGGGGCGTCGGCGAACAGGTAGAGCACGAGCGCGTCGACCTCCTCGTCGGACTTGACGCCCGCCCCCACCGGGGTCCACAGGCGGCGCAGGGCCCAGCGCACGAGCCGCTGGGCGCGGCGGTTGCCGGCCAGCCGGGCCTTGGCCTGTGCGCGGTAGAAGGCGAAATGGCGGCGCTCGTCCTGGATCACCCGGCGCAGCATCTGGTGCAGCACCGGGTGCTCGGAGCGGCGGATGAGCTGGTAGTAGCCGGTCAGGGTGGACAGCTCGTTGATCGCCCCCCAGGTCATGTGCAGGGCGATGAAGTCACGCATCACCGCCGAGCCAAGCAGCGAGGGGATCAGGGCCAGGCGATGGCCGACCCCCAGCTGCTCGCGCAGCTGGGCGGTGCGCCGCGGACGGGTGGGCAAGGGCGTGGAGCCATCGGGCAGCTTGGGCTCGGCCGGGACCTCGATCCCGTAGGCGCGCAGAAAGGCCGAGAACGCCTCGCCGTGCCAGAGCTCCTCGTACACCCAGCAGGCCAAAAACGCCGTCGCCTGGGGATCGTGGGCCGCCCGGGTGGCGAGCAGGTCCCGCAGGTAGATCACCGTGTGGGTCTCGATGTCCATCATGTAGTGCATGCACATCAGGTCCCCGTCCGCCAGCGGGTGGTTGGGGATCTCCGCCCACGGAAGCCGGCTCAGATCCAGCTTCTTGGAGTTGCGCAGGTACCTGTCGATGTCGAAGTCGATCGTCTGCGTGTCGGTCACCGTGCCTCGCTTTCCCCGACGCCCACTTAACGCGGCGGAGGCGTTTGTGGATCACTAGCTGCGGTCCTGCCTGCCGGCCCGGCTACGCCAGCCCCCGCGGGCGCCCGCGGCGCGGAGGGTACGCCGCCGGCCGCGGCGCAGGAGAAAAGATGACCGAGTCGGCCGCCCCGGGGGGCCCTACGCTTCGGGCGTGCACGTCGCCCTCGCCGCGGGCTCGCTGGGCCAGGCGCTGGACTCGTTCTTCAGCGCGGTCGGCCAGTTCTTCAGCGACTTGGCCCACGTGCACTGGGGCGCGCTGGTGCTGGGCCTGGCCTTCTTCGGCTTGAACCTGACTCTGCGCTCGCGCGCGACGTTCAACGTGCTGCGCGCGGCCTATCCCTCGCGCCGCTTCCAATGGCGCCGGGTGTGGGGCTCCTACGTAGCGGCGGTGGGCTTCAACAACACCGTCCCCGCGCGCGGCGGCGACGTGATCAAGCTGTTCCTGACCAAGACCTCGATCCCCGAGTCCAGCTACCCCACGGTGGGGGCAGCCTTCCTGGTGGACGCCATCTTCGACGGGGCGATGGGCGTCCTGATGCTGCTGTTCGCCTTCACCCAGGGGGTCTTTCCCAAGCCCCCGGACTTCTCCAAGCTCAACGCGTTCGACCTCTCCTATCTGGCCTCACACCCGCGCATGGCCCTGTTCCTGCTCACCGCGCTGGGGGTCGGCGGCCTGCTGGTGTTCGCCCTGCTGTCCGCGCGCGTGCGGGCGTTCTGGGCGCGGCTGCGCCAAGGCCTGACGATCCTGACCGACCGGCGGCGCTACCTGCGCGAGGTCGCCGCCCTGCAGCTGGTCGGCTGGCTGTGCCGATTCTCCGCCTACTGGCTGCTGCTCGACGCCTTCCGGGTGGGGGGCTCGTTGCGCAACACGCTGCTGGTGTTCGGCGTGCAGGCGGTCGCCGGCTGGCTGCCGTTCACGCCCGGGGGGGCGGGCGTGCAGCAGGCGCTGCTGGTCAAGATCTTCGCCGCCAGCGCGAGCGGCCCGGTGGTCGCCGCCTACTCGGTGGGCCAGCAGATCGCCATCGCCGCCTTCACCTTCGCGCTGGGCTTTGGCGCCCTGGTGGGGATCTTCAAGGTGCGCTCGTTCCGCGAGGTGATCCGCCAGGGCCGCGCCCACCGCCATTCGGAGGCCACCGGGGAGGTCGGTCGATCGCCGCCCGGGGGGCCGGCGCCGGGTGCCCCGCGCGGCGGGGACTATGGGGCGCCCGGGGCGCCCGGGGCGGCCGGCGCTACTGCAGGCCCTCGCGCGCCTCGCGCACGAGCGTGACCGCCTCGGGGAAGATGACCGCCATCACCGAGCGAATCTGCTGAGCCTGCTGCTCGGCGGTGCCCTGGACGTTGATGCGGTTGATTGAGGCCACCGTCATGTCCACCGCCAGCTTGATCGCGTTGTCGGCCCAGGCGATGCGCTGCTGGCCCTGCAGCTGCTCGGCGAACTCGGCCATGCGGCGCTGAAGCTCCTCCGGGTCGCCGAACATGCCGCCGAAACCTTCCATCTCCCCGATGCTACCCCGATGAGCGAGATCCTGGACGGTGCCGGCGTCCCGATCGCCTACCGGCGCCAGGGGCGGGGGCCGGCGGTGGTGCTGGTTCACGGGATGGCCGCCGACGCACTCACCTGGGCGCCGCTGGCCGCCGCCTTGGCCGACCGCGCCTGCGTGGTGACCTTCGACCGCCGCGGCTACGGAGCCAGCGGGGCGCCCGAGCCCTACGAGCGGACCACCGTCCAGGAGCAGGCGGAGGACCTGGCCGCGCTGCTGCGTGAGCTGGCGCCCGGGGCGGTAGTGCTCGGCGGCGCCGACTTCGGGGCCCTGGTGTGTCTCGAGGTGGCCCTGCGACACCCGCTGAGGCTGGCCGGGCTCGCCCTGTTCGAGCCCTACGCGTTCAACCTGGTGGCCGCGGCCACCGAGGCGCTATCGGCCCAGCGCGCCCAGCTCGAACAGGCGATCCGCGACCGCGGCCCGGGCGCGGCCATCGAGACGTGGCTGGGCGAGCGCGCCGACGAGGATCGGCGCCAGCGCGCGGCGGCGCGCCCGCGGGCGTTCTTTGCCGACTACGCCGGCCTGGCCACCTGGCCGGTCACGCGCGCCGAGCTGCGCTCCCTGGCGGCCCCGGTGGCGATCGTCGACGGCGCCTTTACCCCACCCCACGTGCGCGCGGCCGGCGACGCCCTGGCCGCGCTGGTGCCGGCCGCGCGCCGGCGCCGCGACGGGGCGCTGGCGCAGGCGCTGGGCGAGCTGCTCGTCGAGCCGCGGGAGACGAGCGGCTCCGCGGGCTAGGGCGTCCTATTCCCGAGTTGTAGCGACGGTTGGTGCTCATCTGACCGTGCTCATCTTGTGGGCGCCGAAGACTATGTCGCTGGGGATGCGGCCTTTGGTGTGGCGCCCGGTGTGGGCGCGGTCGGTGTTGTAGTAGGCCAGGTACTCGTCGAGGTCTTGGGCGAGCG
>VAYS01000040.1 GCA_005883215.1 Actinomycetota bacterium | reverse complement strand
GCAAGCCCTCGACCCCCACCGTCATCGGCCACTTCCGCGTCTACACCAAGGACCCGGGGACAAACTCCGAGGGCATGGTCGACTCCAACTACTTCATCGCCGGCTATGCCATCCACGGCTACGCCGACGTTCCTACCTATGCGGCGAGCCACGGCTGCCTGCGCATCCCGATCCCCAACGCGGCCGCCGTCTTCGCCTGGGTGAAGGTCGGCGACCCGGTCGACGTCTACGCGCGCCACGGCGGCAGCCGTCGCGTGCGTCCCAACGCCGGACCGTAGGTCAGACCGGGTCGACGTCGGCGCTGAAGGACACCAGGCGATGCCGGCGGTCGCCGGCCACCGCCTCCACGGCGGCGCCCACGGCGACGACTGCCGCGGCCCGATCGCTGGCCTTGACCACCACCTGGCTGCGCTCCCGGCCCCGGAGGCGAAACAGCGGGGCCGGCCCGAGCACGTCCGCGCCGGGGATGCGGAGGCGCTCGGCGATCTCGCCGGCGGCGATCTGAGCCGTCTGGGCGTCGTCGGCCAGGCAGACAACGCGGATCAGGTCGCTGAACGGCGGATAGCGCAGCGCGCGCCGGCGCTCGAGCTCTTCGACCAGGAAGCCCTCGCTGTCGTGGCGGGCGGCGTGGCGGATCGAGGAGGCCTCCGGGACCAGCGTCTGCACCAGCACCCGTCCCGCGGACCCCCGCGCTGACCGCCGGCGGCCCGCGCGGCCGGCGAGCTGGGCGATCAGCGCGAAGGTCCGCTCCTCGGCGCGAAAGTCCGGGAAGCGCAGGGTGGCGTCGGCGTCGAGCACGACGCCCAGCGTGACGTCGGGGAAGTCGTGGCCCTTGGCCACCATCTGCGTGCCGACCAGCAGTCCCGCCTCGGCGCGCTCGAACGCCCGCAGCACCCCGGCCCCTCGGCCTGTTCTGGCCGCCACGTCGGCGTCGAGGCGAAAGATCGGAAAGCCATCGTCCCCCAGCGCCCCGGCCAGCTCCCGCTCGAGACGCTCGGTGCCCATGCCGTGGCGCGCCACCGACACCGAGTCGCAGTCCGGGCAGCGACCAGGGGCCGGCTGTCGGTGTCCGCAGTGGTGGCAGGCCAGTGTCCCGCGGGCGCGGTGCAGCACCAGCGTCACGTCGCACGAAGGGCAGCCCCACGCCCGACCGCATGAGCGACAGGTGAGGAAGTTCGACCAGCCGCGGCGGTTGAGCAGGACGATCGCCTTGCCCCCCTGGGCGCGCACCGTGCTCAGCGCCTGTGCCGTCTCGGGATGCAGAGCCCGGGCGGCCCCACGCATGTCGAGGATCCGCACCGGCGGCAGGACCTGCCCGTCGATTCGGGTGGGCAAAGCCAGGCGGGGCAGGCCGACGATCGACTCGGGGCGCGGCGTGGCGCTGCCGGCCAGCAGGACCGCCCCGGCGAGCTGGCAGCGGCGCTCGGCCACGCGGCGAGCGTCGTAGCGGGGATCGCCCTCGTGCTTGTAGGAGGCGTCGTGCTCCTCGTCGATGACGATCAAGCCCAGGCGCTCGAGCGGCGCGAAGACAGCCGAGCGTGGCCCCACGCAGACGGACGCCTCGCCCGCTCGGAGCCGCATCCACTCGTCGTGGCGCTCGCCCGACGAAAGCCGTGAGTGGAGCACCGCAACCGTGTCGCCGAAGCGTTCGGTGACCCGGCTGACCACCTGCGGGGTGAGCGCGATCTCGGGGACCAGCAGGATCGCGCCGCGGCCCGAGGCCCGTGCCCGCTCGACGGCGCGCAGGTAGACCTCGGTCTTGCCCGAGCCGGTGACGCCGTGCAGCAAAAAGCGCCGGTGGGCTCCTCGCTGCAGCGCCTCGCCCACCACTTCCAGCGCCCGGCGTTGGTCGAGACTCAGCGTGGGGGGCGAGCCGCGCAGCGCGCCCAGAGGCTCGTGGCTCGGGCGACGTCGCTGCGCGTGGCGATCGAGCCCGATCAGGCCCCGCGCGGCGGCCCGGCGTAGCGTCCCGTGGTCGACGCCCGTCGCGGTGGCCAGCAGCGGCCCCTCGGCGTGCAGGCGACCGAGCAAGCGCCGCTGGCCATCGCTCAGCCGGGACCGGGGCTCGGCCAAGGCGCTCGCCCCGGCAGGGGCCAAGGTGGCTACCAGCGCGAGCCTGGGCCGGGTGCGCCCCGCCCCCGGGGGCAGCACCAGCGACAGGGCGCGGGCCGGCGTCGAGCAGTACTCGCGGGCGACCCAGCCGGCGAGGTCGACCAGCTCGGCGGAGACACCCGCCTCCAGGGCGCGCAGCGGCGCCGCCAGGCGCTCGGGCGGGACGGGCGACTCCTCGACCAGGCCGACCACCACCCCCACCAGCTCGCGGCGGCCGAAGGGGATGACCAGCATCGAGCCGACCGCTACGCGCTCGCGCAGGTCTTCGGGCAGCTGATAATCGAACGGCCCGCGCAGGGCGCGGGCCGTCGTCAGGGGCTCGACCTGGGCGATGGCGGGCACCACCGGGACGTTAGGCCCCGCCCCGGATCCCTCCAGAGGGACGGGGCTTAGACCGGCTCGGCTTCGCGCTCGCCGAGCCCGGCGGCGGCGCGCAGGGCCTCGGCCTTGTCCGTCTTCTCCCAGGTGAAGTCGTGATCCTCGCGGCCGAAATGGCCGTATGCCGCCGTCTTCTGGTAGATCGGCCGATGGAGCTTTAGGTACTCGCGAAACGCGCCCGGGCGCAGGTCGAAGTGCTCGTCGATCAGCTGGGCGATCCGAGCGCGGCCGATCTTCTCGGTCCCGAAGGTCTCGACCATCACCGACACGGGGTGGGCCACGCCGATCGCGTAAGCGACCTGGACCTCGACGCGGTCGGCGAGACCGGCAGCCACCACGTTCTTGGCCACGTAGCGGGCCGCGTAGGCGGCGGACCGATCGACCTTGGAGGGGTCCTTGCCCGAGAAGGCTCCGCCCCCGTGGCGGGCCATGCCGCCGTAGGTGTCGACGATGATCTTGCGGCCGGTGAGCCCGGCGTCGCCCATAGGGCCGCCGATCACGAACCGGCCGGTCGGGTTGACGAGGAAGTTCTTCATCAGCTTCTTCTCGTCGTAGAGGTCCGCGGGGAGGATCGGGTGCAGCACATGCTCGAACAGGTCGGGCTTGATCAGCGACTCGCAGTCCACGCCGTCGCGGTGCTGGGTAGAGATGAGGATCTTCTCGATCTCCACCGGCTTGCCCCCCAGGTAACGGACGGTGACCTGGGTCTTGCCGTCGGGGCGCAAGTAGGGCACCACCTCGCCCTTGCGCACCTCGGCCAGGCGCTTGGCCAGGCGGTGGGCCAGCGAGATCGGCACGGGCATCAGCTCGTCCGTTTCGCGAGTGGCGTAGCCGAACATCATCCCCTGGTCGCCCGCGCCGGCGACGTCGAGCTCGTCGTCGTCGGAGGGATCGTGACGGGTCTCATATGCGGAGTCGACGCCCTGGGCGATGTCGGGCGACTGCTTATCGATCGCGTTGATCACCGCGCACGTGTGGCAATCGAAGCCGTAGGCGGCGTTGTCGTAGCCGATGCGGCGAATCGTCTCTCGGGCCACGTCCTGGATGTCCACGTAGGTGGTGGTGCTGATCTCGCCCGAGACGACCACCAGGCCGGTGTTGACGAGCGTCTCGCAAGCCACCCGCCCCGTCGGATCGTCGGCCATGACGGCGTCGAGCACCCCGTCGGAGATCTGGTCGGCGACCTTGTCCGGGTGTCCCTCGGTGACCGATTCCGAGGTGAAGAGGAATTCGTTGTCTTGGAATTGCATCGCGCCAGAGCGTATCGAGCCTCAGCCGGGGTACGCCGCTCGGCCGGCGAGATCCTCAGCGCGCCGCGGCTCGGGGGTTAGCACCCGCGCCCTGGCCTTTCCGGCGCCCGGCCCGGGCGCCGCGGGCGACGAAATCGATCACCAGCGGGATCCCGTCCATGCCGTAGCGCGCGCGAAGCCGGTTCTCCAGGTAATAGGCGTAGTCGCGGGTTACCCGCGAGCGGGCGTTGACCTGGATGGCAAAGCGCGGCGGGCGCTCGCCGATCTGGGCGATGTACAGCAGCTTGAGGCGCTGCCCCCGACGCGCCGGCGGCTGGCGGGCTTGTACCGCTTCGGACAGGAAGCGATTGAGCTCGGGGGTGGGTATGCGCGCGGCGGCCCGATCGGCCAGGGCCACGCCTTCCTGGAGCAGGCGGGCGACCTGGCGCCCGGTCTTGGCGCTGGTGGTCAGCACGCGCGGGCGCAGGCGGAGCTTGCGCTGCACCCGCGCGCGCTGGTGGTCGAGATCGAAGTCCGGGCCGACCAGATCCCACTTGTTGAGCACCAGCGCCGTGGCGCAGCCCGAACGCATCGCCAGTTCAGCGATGCGCAAGTCCTGGGCGGTCACCCCGTCGGTGGCGTCACATACGACGAGCGCGACCTCGGCGCGCTGGGCCGCGCGGCGCGAGCGCAGGGCGGTGTAATACTCGATCGACTCCGCCACCTTGGCGGCGCGGCGCAAGCCGGCGGTGTCGATCAGGACCAGATCGCGCCCGTCGAAGCTCAACGGCAGGTCGATTGCGTCGCGCGTGGTCCCCGCGCGCTCGGAGACGATCACGCGCTCCTCGCCGAGGAAGCGGTTGACTAGCGAGGACTTACCAACGTTGGGGCGACCGATTATGGCCAGGCGCACGCCAAGGTCGGGCTCGGCGCCGGCGACCGCGGGCAGCAGCTGGGACAGGCGGTCGAGGAGGTCCCCGGTGCCCAGCCCCTGGGCGGCAGAGACCGCGAGCGGGTCGCCCAGGCCCAGGCGGTGAAACTCGGCAGCCAGCGGAAGGTCAGCGGCCGTGTCGCACTTGTTGGCCGCCACCAGCACCGGGCGCTCGGCGGCGCGCAGCAGCCGGGCCAGGTCCTCGTCGCCCGGGCTCACGCCGGCCCGGGCATCCACCACCAGTACGACGGCCGCGGCGTCGACCAGCCCGGCGCGTGCCTGGGCGCGAATCGCCTCCGCCAGGGGATCCTGGTCGGCAAAGTCGACGCCGCCGGTGTCGACCAGCGCAAACCGGCGTCCGTTCCATTCGCCCACGACCTCGTTGCGGTCGCGCGTGACGCCCGGGCGCTCGTGCACCACCGCCTCGCGGCTGCCGGTGAGGCGGTTCACCAGCGAGGACTTGCCCACGTTGGGGTAGCCGACCACCGCCACGCGGGGAGGCGAGCTCCGCATCTAGGACGCCTGGCTGCGGCGCCCGACCAGGTCGCACACCCGCGCGATCACGGTGTCCAGGTCGAGCTCGGTGGTATCGAGCACGGTGGCAGCGGCGGCGGGCACCAGCGGACTATCGCGCCGCGTGCGGTCGCGCTCGTCGCGCACACGCTGCTCGGCGAGCACCCGCTCGGGCGATGCCCGCAGCTCGAGCGCGCGCCGGCGGGCGCGCTCGGCGTCGGTGGCGGTGAGAAACACCTTGACCTCGGCGTCGGGCGCGACCACGGTGGCGATGTCCCGACCTTCGGCCACCCAGTCGCCCTGGGAGAGCAGTCGCCGCTGGTGCTCGACCAGGGCGGCGCGGACATCGGGGTCCGCGGCCACCCGCGACGCGGCCTGAGACACCTCCGCCGTGCGAATGCGGTCGGTTACGTCGCGGCCCGCGAGCAGCACGCGCTCCCCGGGAGAGACCTCGAGCGCCTGGGCCGCGCGAGCCGGGCCGACCCCGCCCTCGATCGCGAGCAGCGCCACGCACCGGTACATGGCGCCGCTGTCCAGATAGGAGAAGCCCAAAGCCCGTGCGACCCCCCGGGCGGCACTGGACTTCCCCGCTCCGGCGGGCCCGTCGATGGCCACGACCATGATCTGCCGGACGATAGCCGCGGCCTCCGAGCTTCCGGGAGGCTCGGGCGCTCAGCCCCCCAGGAGCTCGGACGCCGGGCGACTGGCGCTCCCGTCGTCCAGGTGCGCCCGCCAGAGACCCCGGGGCCGGAACCGGCGACGCAGGCGTAGGGTGAGGTAGTGGCCCTTGCGGGGCGCGCGCACGCGCACGGCACGGCCCGCCGGCGGCAGGATGGTGACCGCGCGAGCGTGGGGCGGCAGGCGCATCCAGACCCTCACCGCGGCGGCTCGCGCCCTCCCTCGCGTCACGATCAGCGCCAGCCGGTAGGCGGCTAGCGCCGGCTTGGGAGTCCCATTCGCGAACAGCAGGCCGCTCTGAAAGCCCGACAGGGGCAGATCGTCGCGCAGGGCATACTGGGCTACTGCGCGTACGAAGCCCAGACGCCAGGCCACCCACTCCGCCTGGTTGAGGTAGCGCGCCTGGGCCACCAGCGGAACCCCCACGCGACGGTCGGGCGGATTGGTCTGCACGCCGAACTCGGTCTCCCACAGCGGCATATGCCGCCGTACTCGCCCGGCCCGGGCCGCCCGGACCAGCAGCGCGTGCAGGCGGCCCAAAGTGGTGGGCCCGAGGTCGTCGCGCCCAGGCGGCGGGCGCAGCGGGTCCCCGTCGTGGGCGTAGGGATGCACCGACCACGCCGTTCCGGGCAGGCGCCGGAAGTGGCCGCCGCAGCCCGGATGGCGACGAGCGGCTCGGCGGCGCAGGGGACGGTCACGTGCGTCGAGGCACAGCAGCTCGCGCGCGAAGGCCAGCGGCGGCTGGGTGCACAGCCCGCAGGGCTGGCCGGAGCCCACCGGCAGCCACTCTCCGATCAGGATCGTGTCGCCGCCGTGGCCGGTGGCGCGCAGTCCGGCCCCGCCGGCGCGCAGCAGCGCGCGCAGCATCGCCGGGGCCAGCAGCCCGCCCCGCCGGGACCGCTGCGGTGAGAGGAACTCGGGGTGGTTGGGCTCGTTCCACAGCGCCCACAGGTCCACGCGCGGCGCAGCGCGGCCGTCGAAGTGACGGCCGAGCTGAGTGACGAACGCCCGGTAGGCGCGCGACGAGGGGCGCCGGCTGCGAAACGGCCCCAGGCGACCCGCGGCCCACGCCGGAGCGGGACTGGACAGCGTCAGCAGGGGCCGCATCCCGCGGCGCCGGGCCGCGGCCACCAGGCCGTCCAACGAGGCCAGCCTACGGGGGACAATGCGCGGGCTGCGGGGGGCCAGCGCCGCCCAGGTGACTTGCACGCGCACCACGTCGACCCCCAGCCAGGCCAGCCGGTCCAGCGTGGCGTCGCGCGTGCGCGGCCCATCTTGCAACAGCAGCCGGTCGTCCTGAAAGACGCGCAGCTGACCGCGCGCGGCGCGCCCCTCGGGGGGGTGGATGGCGAGCGCTGCGGCCAGTACGAGCGTCCCCAGCGCTCCGATCCGCGTTTTCGCTCGCCACCTCCGGCTGCCATAACGCGCAACCATGGCGGTGCTCGGGCGTTGAAGCCAGCGGTGTCGCACATGGAGCTCAAACCCGTGGGAGCGCGCGTCGTCGCGTTGGCCTGCGCCCTCTTGCTGGTCGGCGCCAGCCTGCTCGGGGGGACTCCGGCGGTGGCCAAGAAGCGCAAGCCCCACCGCAGAGCGCCGCGCTTTCTGCCGGTGCACATGACCGTGCGACCCCACAGCGGCGGCCGGCGAACTACCTTCACCGTCCGCTTCCGCGCTCGGCAGAAGTTCGAGTACACCGTGCGCATGCAGCGGCGGGGCACCGGTTTCTTCCTTAACTGCTCGACCGGAGGGGACCGCGCCGTCCGGGCCCACCGCGTGGGCAAGCGATACGCCGTGCGACTGCGCCCGCTGCGCGTCGACGGAGGACGCTGGTGCGTAGGCCATTACCGCATCCAGGTCCTGCGCATCACCTTCGGAGCGGATCCGTGCGCCCACGCTCCGGCCGACGAGATCTGCCGAGACGGTCCGCCCGAGATCGACCACCGCCTCGCCGGAGCGCAGGTGGTCGTGCACCGCTAGGCGCGCTTCCCGCCCGCCTCGCCCAGGTGGGGCCCGGATTGGGCCAGCGCGGCCAGATCCTCGACGAAGCCGGGGTAGGAGACGGCCGCCGCGTCCATGTCGAGCACCTCAACCCCCTCGCGCGAGGCGAGTCCGGCCACCGCGCCGAGCATGGCCAGGCGGTGGTCGCCGGCGCAGTCCAGGAGCCCCCCGCGCAGCCCGCCGGTGCCGGAGACCACGAAGCCGTCCTCATGCGCCTCGATCCGCGCCCCCAGCCCCCGCAGACCGTCCACGACGCCCGCGATGCGGTCGGACTCCTTGACCCGCAGCTCTCCGGCGCCGCGCACCACCGTGTCCCCGTCGGCGAAGCAGCCCAGCAGCGCGACCAGCGGGAGCTCGTCGATCAGCAACGGCACCTCGTCGGGCCCGACCTCGGTGGCCACCAACGGAGCGGCGGCCACGTCGAGGTCACTCAGCGGCTCGCGGTCGGGGGCCGCCTGCTCGG
This sequence comes from Actinomycetota bacterium, assembly GCA_005883215.1. GTDB lineage: Bacteria > Actinomycetota > Thermoleophilia > Solirubrobacterales > Solirubrobacteraceae > AC-64. The sequence continues at coordinate 59,557 of VAYS01000040.1, read as the reverse complement.
GGGACTCGACTTCGCCCAGCACGATGCCGCCCATGCGCTCGATAACCCGCAGCAGGCCACAGCGGGTCCAGTTGACCCCCACCCCGTGCACCTCCAGCCGCGAACCGGCCACGAGTAGGGCGGCGACGATCATGAACGCCGCCGAGGAGATATCGCCGGGAACCTCGACCCGGTCCAGCACCAGCTCGTCGCAGTTGGTCACCGAAAGCTGCGGGCCGTCGCGCTCGACCGTCACCCCCGCCGCCCTCAACAGCCGTTCGGTGTGGTCGCGGCTGGGCGCCGGCTCGACCACCTCGGTGTTGCCGTCGGCGGCCAGGCCGGCGAGCAACAGGCACGACTTGAGCTGCGCGCTGGCCACCGGCATCTCGTAGGAGATCCCCTTCAGGGACGCGCCGTGAACGGTGAACGGGGGGTAGCGCCCGTCGCGAGCCTCGATCTCGGCTCCCATCTGGCGCAGCGGCTCGGCGATCCGATCCACCGGGCGCCGGCGGATCGAGGCGTCGCCGTCGAGCGTCCAGCGCCCGCCGCCCTGGCCGGCCAACCACCCGGCCAGCAGGCGCATGAGCGTGCCCGAGTTGCCCACGTCGATGGGCGCGTCGGGCTCGCGCGCCTCGCGCAGACCGGTCCCCCGCACCACCAACTCGTGGTCGCGTCGTTCGACGAGGGCCCCCAGGATGTCGATGGCGTCGAGGGTGGAGGCGGTGTCGGCCGCCGCGAGAAAGTTGGCGATCCGCACCGGCTCAGACGCCATCGCACCGAGGATGGCGGCCCGGTGTGAGATCGATTTGTCGGCCGGGGGCGTGAACTGGCCGCGCAGACGCCCGCCGGGGGCAAAGCGCACGCCGCGGGTGCTCACGCGGGCAGCACCGGGAAGTCGAGGGCGGCGATCAACTCCTGAGCCCGCGCCGCGTCGCTATCGCCGCGCACCCACAGGGCCACCACCCCGCGGCTGAAGTCGTCGGCCGGTGAGAGCGCCATGTCGACCACGTTCACGCCGGCGCGGCCAAGCGCCAGCGCAATCTCGGCGATCACGCCGGGACGGTTGGGCACGAACACGCGCAGCTCGCGCACCGGCCCGCCGGCCAGCCCCACCTCCAGCAGGGCCTGGCGGTGCTCGCCGGCAGTGTCGTTCCAGCGCTCGATCGCCCCAGCGTCAGCGCTGGCCAGCGCTTGGCGCACCGCGCCCAGCCGCCTGATCGTCTCCTCGATCTCGGCGGCCAGCGCGTCGCGATTGGAGAGGTAGATGTCGGTCCAGACCGCGCCGTTGGCCCCCGCCACCCGTGTGGCATCGCGGAAGCTGGGGCCCGTGGCGGGCATGCGCTCGCCTCCTTCGCTCAGCGTCCCGGCGGCCTGGCCCACCAGCACGTTGGCGATCACGTGGGGCAGGTGCGAGACGCTGGCCATGACCCGGTCATGCGTCTCGGAGTCGATTGCCGCCGGTCGCGCCCCCAGCGCCGCCAGCACCCGGTGCAGGCGCTCGTAGAGGACGCCCGAGGCCCGTTCGCCCGGCGTCAGGTACCAGGTCGCGCCCTCGAACAGGTCGGCACGCGCATTCATGACCCCGGAGGTTTCGGCGCCGGCCAGGGGATGGCCGCCGATGAAGCGCTCGTCGAGCGCGGCGGCGCGCACCGGTCGCTTGGTCGACCCCACGTCGGTGACCGCGCAGTCGGCCGGCGCCGCGGCCAGCACCTGCTCGACGGTGGCGGGCAGCGCGCCAACCGGCACCGCTACGAAGGCGAGCTCGGCCCCAGTCACCGCCTCGGCCACGTCGGCTCCCGCCGCGTCGATCGCGCCCTTCTCGGCCGCCTGGGCCAGCACCCCGGGGTCGTGGTCATAGCCGGTGACCCGCGCCTCCAGGCGCTGGCGAGCCGCCAGGCCGATGGACCCGCCGATCAGCCCGACGCCCACGACCGCGACGCGCACGGGCTAGACGGTGCTGAGCGCTTTGCCCGCCAAGCCCGCCGCCCGCTCGACCTGGGCCGCGTACTCGGCGAAGGAATCGGCCCGCAGCTGCTGAGGCCCGTCGCAGATCGCTTCCTCGGGCGCCGGGTGGATCTCGACGATGATGCCGTCCGCGCCCGCGGCGGCAGCGGCGAGCGACAGGGGCCCGACCAGATCCCGGCGCCCGGCGGCGTGGCTGGGGTCGACGATCACGGGCAGGTGCGACAGCTCCTTGAGCACCGGCACCGCCATCAGGTCGAGGGTGGCGCGGCGATGCGAGGTCTCGAACGTACGGATCCCGCGCTCGCACAAGAGCACCTGGTCGTTGCCCTCCTTGAGGATGTACTCGGCGGCCATCAGCAGCTCGTCCAGGGTGGCCGACACGGCACGCTTGAGCAGCGCCGGGCGCCCGCTGCGCCCGACCTCGGCCAGGCACCGCCGCGGAACATCGACGCGCCCCCCTCCTTGGCGATCCGCGCGGTTTCGAGCGTCTGGTCGCGCGACTCGACCGTGCACGGGCCGGCGATCAGGGTGAAGTTATCGCCGCCCACGCGGCGCCCGCTGATCTCGAACACGCTGCGCTGGCCGGCCTTCAGCTGCGTCGACGCCAGCTTGTAGGGCCGGGAGATCGGGACGACCTCCTCGACGCCGGGCGCTCCCTCCAGCTCCAGGCGCGCCACGAGCTCGCGGTCACCGATGGCGCCGATCAGGGTCAGCTCGGCCCCCCGGCTGATGTGGGCGCGGGCGCCGACGCTCTGGACGCGCTCCACGACGGCCTCGATCTGCTCCTCGGTGGCCGTCGGTTTCATCACGATCATCATCTGCACACCCCCTTCTGCGAGGTAGGAGAAAGGTTACGGACGGGGCCCATGCCGCGTGGGGCGGGCCCGTGCATCGGCCGGTCAGCTGGCGCGATGCGCGGTGGGAGCGGCGCTCGGCAGCGGCGGTTGCCGCGTGCGGCGGTCGACGGCCGAGCGCCTAGCTAAATCGCCAATAGCGCAGGTAGCGCGGTGCCGTCAGGGACGCACCGGGGCGGGCGCGCGCGGCCGATCTGCGCTCGGAGGAAATCGAAGAGGCGGTCGTGACGGCGGCGCGCATCAACTCGTTTGTAGCAGAAGCGCCGCGCGGCTACAGCAGTTCTCCCAGCGCGTCCACCAGGCGACGGTTCTCCTCGGGCAGGCCGTAGGTCACCCGCAGCGCGCCGGGTCGCCCGAGCGAGGAGCCGGCCCGGACGAGCACGCCCCGCTCGCCCAGCCCGCGCACGACCTCGTCCTCGTCGCGCCCTTCGCCCAGGTCAAACCAGCAGAAGTTCGCCTGCGAATCGGCGGGCGCGAGGCCCAGGGCGCGCAGACGCTCGTCCATCTCGATCCGGGCGGCGACCGTACGCACCACGCGGTCGGCGACGGCGTCCTGGTGCTTGAGCGCCTCGGTGGCGGCGGCCTGGGCCACGGCGTTGCAGAAGAACGGCTGGCGGACCTGATCGAGCGCGCGGGGCAGCTCCTCTGAGCCGCACAGGGCAAAGCCGACCCGCAGCCCGCACAGGCCGTAGACCTTGGAGAACGTGCGCAGCAGCGCCAGGTTCGGATGCCGGGCGAGGAGGTCGAGGCTCGAGTCGGGATCCTCGTCGGTGCGAAACTCGCAGTAGGCCTCGTCGACGATCACGCACACGTGCGGCGGAATCCGCTCCAGGAAGGCCGCCACGCGCTCGGTGCTCACCGCGGTGCTGGTCGGGTTGTTGGGGTTGCAGACGATCACCAGGCGGCAGGCGACCGTCACCTCGCGGGCCATCGCGTCGAGGTCCAGGCGCTGCTCGGTGTCGAGCTGGACGGTGATCGCCCGCGCGCCGGTGGCCGCGCTCAGCTGGGGATAGACCGAGAACGACGGCCACGCGTAGACGACCTCGGCGCCGGGCTCGAGCAGGGCCTCGCCCGCGGCCAGCAGCACGTCGCAGGAGCCGTTGCCGATCGCGATGCGCGAGGCGGGCACGTCGTAGCGGTCCGACAGGGCGCGCCGCAGCTCGGCATTGGTGGGGTCGGGATAGCGGTTGAGAGAGCCCAGGGCGCGCGTGGCCGCGCGCACGACCTCGGGCAGGGGCGGCTCGGCGGACTCGTTGGAGGCCAGCCGGGCCAGGGAGTCGGAGTCGCCGTAACCTTCGGCGGCCGGGTAGACCGGGATCCGGCGCACCGCCTGGGAGAACTCGAGGGCCATGGGGCCATTGTGGCGGCTCGCGCGCCCGACGCGGCACCCGCGGGTGGCTGCGGGTCGGCAGGACGGCCGGGGTCGCGGGGGCGGGGTCGCGTCCTACTGGGCGGCGTCGAGGTCGGTGCGCAGCGCCCGGGCCTCGCCCAGATAGACGTGGCGCGCCGCGTGCCCCTCGGGCGCGTAGTAGTGGATGAGCACGCGGATCACGCGGGGCAGCGAGCCCGGCACGCCCATCTCCCGGGCGCACAGCAGCGGCACGCGCTGGAAGCCGAGCTCGCGCGCGGCGACGGCCGGGAACTCGGCGTCTAGGTCGTCGGTCGCGGTGAAGATGCAGCTCACCACGGCGTCGGCTTCGAGCTGGTTGACCTCGACGATCCGGCGGATCAGCTCGGCGGTGGCGTCGCGGATCGTCTGAGCTTCGTTGTCCGCAACGGTGGTGGCGCCGCGCAGCGCGAACAGGCGCATAGGGCGCGCCATTGTGCCAGAGGGCCCCGCGCTCTCAGGGCCCCAAGCGCCGCAGGCGCTCGACCTCGGCGACGCTCAGCACCCGGCTCTCGCCCGCGCGCAGGCCGCCCAGCGACAGGGGGCCAAAGCGCGTGCGCGACAGGGCCAGCACGGGGTGACCCACGGCCTCGCACATGCGGCGGACCTGGCGCTTGCGGCCCTCGTGGACGGTGAGCTCCAGCCGTCCCGGGCCCAAGCGCCGAACCCGCGCCGGCGCGGTGGGGCCGTCGTCGAGCCGCACGCCGGAGCGCAGCGCCTGCACCGCGGCCTGGTGGACGGGTCCGCCGCCGACCCGGGCGACGTAGGTGCGCGGCACGCCGCGACTGGGGTGCAGCAGGGCGTTGGCCAGCTCGCCGTCGTTGGTGAGCAGGATCAGGCCGCTGGTGTCGACGTCCAGGCGCCCGACCGGGTACACGCGCAGGCGTCCGCTCGTAGCGCGTTCGCGCCCGGCCTCCGGCGCCTGGAGGGCGGACCCCACCAGCTCGACGACGGTGGGTCGCCCGTGGGTGTCGCGGGCGGTGGAGACCACCCCGGTCGGCTTGTGCAGCGCGATCACCACACGGGGCTCGGCCCCGGCGAGCGGCCGTCCGTCTACCGCCACGGCGTGGCGCTCGTCCACATCGCGCGCCGGGTCGCGCACGGACTCGCCGTCGACCGTGACCCGTCCGGCCCGGACGATCTCCTCGGCGGCGCGACGAGAGGCGACACCGGCGTGCGCGAGATAGCGGCCCAGGCGCATGGCCCTGGCACCATAGGCGCGTGGATCTGGCTCGGCTCGAGGACGCCCTGATCGGCCAACCGCGCTTTCGCGCCCGCCAGGTGTGGGCGTGGGCGGCGCGTGGCGCCCGGGGATACGCGGAGATGACCGACCTCCCGGCCGGGCTACGCGAGCGACTGGCGGCCGAGGTGCCCTTCTCGAGCCTGACGCTCGAGCGCGAGGACCGCTCGCGCGACGGGACGCTCAAGGCGCTGCTGCGCACGCACGAGGGGCGTCCGGTGGAGGCGGTGCTCATGCGCTACCGCGACGAGCGGCGTTCGGTGTGCGTCTCCTCGCAGTCGGGATGCCCGCTGACCTGCTCGTTCTGCGCCACCGGCCAGATGCGCTTTGGTCGCAACCTGACCGCCTCGGAGATTCTTGACCAGGTCCTTCATTTTCGCCGCCGGGGCGCGGTCGACCACTGTGTGTTCATGGGGATGGGTGAGCCGATGCTCAACCTCCAGGCGGTGCTGGGCGCCTGCGCGCGGCTGCCCGAGGTCGGCGTAACCCATCGGCGCACCACTATCTCCACCGTCGGCTGGCTGCCCGGGATCCGCCGCCTGAGCGAATCCGAGCTACCGGTGCGCCTGGCCCTGTCGCTGCATGCCCCCGACGACGCGCTGCGCTCGCAGCTGATGGCGGTCAACGAGCGCTACCCGCTGGCCGGGGTCCTGGACGCCTGCCGCGCGTATCACGCGCGCCGCCGGCGCCGGGTGTTCATCGAGTACGTGATGCTGGCCGGAGTCAACGACCGCTACGAGCAGGCCCTCGCCCTGGCCCGCCTGCTCGACCGACGCGCGTTCAAGGTCAACCTGATCCCGTTTAACCCCACCGACACCGCCTTCACGGGCTCGGGGCCCCAGGCGATCGCCGCCTTTGCCTCGGCGCTCCGGCGCCAGGGGATCCCCACCACCGTGCGCCTCGCCCGCGGCCGCGACATCGACGCGGCCTGCGGACAGCTCGCGGCCCGGGCGCCGGCCGGCGCAGGGGCCGCCGGGGTACCGGCCGGTCCGGCGGGCGCGGGCTAGGGAGCCCGCGCGGGCTCGGGGGTCGCGGCCTCCTCGGGCGCCGCCTCGTCCTCGGGCGGCTGCCCCGGCGCGTGCGGGGCGGGCGCCCGGACGCCGGGGGGCCCGCTGCGGGCCTCGCCGGCCCGCAGCAGACGATCGCGCAGCTCCGCGCGCTCCTCGGGAGTGGGATCCCAGCGCGAGGGGTCTGGCAGATCGTCCAGCTCGCGCAGGCCGAACAGGCGCAGGAAGAGCTCGGTGGTGCGGTAGAGCACGGCGCCGAACTGCGAGCGCCCGGCCTCCTCGATCAGACCGCGCTCGAGCAGCGTGGCGGTGGCCGAGTCCGAGCTCACCCCGCGGATGCGGGCAATCTCGGGGCGAGAGGCCGGCTGCAGGTAGGCCACGATGGCCAGCGTCTCGGCCTGAGCCGGGGCGAGCGCCGGCGCGCGCGGCTTGGCCAGCAGGCGGCGGGCGGCGGGCTCGGCGATCGGATCGCTGGCGAAGGTAAAGCCGCCCGAGAGCTCACGCAGGACCAGGCCGCGACGCCCGGGCGCGTACTCCTCGCCCAACCGCTCGAGGGCGGCGGACACCGCCTCGGGGGCCACCCGGGCGGCGGCGGCGAGCTCGTCGAGCGCCACCGGCTCGCTCGAGAGAAACAGCATCGCCTCCACCACCCGCGCCAGCTCGGGCTCGGGCACTGCTAGCGCTCCCCAGCCCGGGCGGTTTGTGCCCGGGCGCCGGAGCCCCGGCGCGCCGGGACGGGGGCGGGCTCCGCGGCCCGCACCGTGATCTCTCCGAAGGGCTCGGCCTGTTCCCAGCTCGCCTCGCCCTGGCGGTGCAGCTCGAGCAAGGCGAACAGGGTGACGGCCACCGTCACCCGATCGGCGTCCCTGACCGCCTCGTCGAAGGCGACGCTCTGGCGCCGGCTGAGCAGGCGGCGCAGGCGGGCCAGACACTCGGGCAGCGACGCCCGCGGCACGGTGAGGTGACGCAGGTCGATGGTCGGCGGGGTGCGCAGCAGGGCGCCCAGGGCCTCGCCCAGCTGATCCGGCGAGTAGCTCGCCCGGGCGTCCCGCAGCGAGCTACGACGCAGCTCGGCGGGCAGCGGAGCGCTGCGGTAGCGATAGCCCGCCTCGGCGGCCAGGCGCTCGCCGAGGTAGGCGGCGGCGTGGCGGTAGCGCCGCGCGCCGAGCATCCGCTCGAGCAGCTCGTCGGCCGCCTCGGCCGGATCGAGATCCAGCAGCTCCTCTTCCTCGCCCGGGAGCATGAGCCGCGACTTAAGCTCCAGCAGGGCAGCCACCAGCACGATGAACTCGGTCGCCGTCTCCAGATCGAGTTGATCGGTGGCCTCGAGGTGGTCGAGGTAGGCCAGGACGATGTCGGCGAGCTCGAGCTCGAGCAGGTCGACCTCCTCGCGCAGGACGAGCGTGAGCAGCAGGTCAAACGGACCGCTGAAGACCTCGAGGTCGAGCTCGAGCGCGGCGACGGTCACCGGCTCACCGTAGCGGGCGACGTGGACGGGGCGGCTCGGCTCACCCGGGGCCGTGCCGTCCGCCAACGCCCATGCGCTCCCGCACCTCGGCCAGCGTGGGGGCGGCGAGCTCCCGGGCCTGCCGAGCGCCCTCGGACAGCGTCTGCTCGAGCGCCCGCTCGTCGGAGCGCAGCTGCTCGTAGCGCTCGCGTACCGGGGACAGCAGCCCGACCACCGCCTCGGCGGCGACCGACTTGAGCTGTCCGTAGCCGGCTCCGGCCAGCTCTCCCTCGATCTCCTCCGGGGTGCGCTGGCGGGCCACGGCCAGGATCTCGACCAGGTTGCTCACCCCCGGCTTGTCCGGCGCCCGGCGGATATCGGTGCCCGAGTCGGTCACCGCCCGGCGGAACTTCTTCTCGATCGCCTGGGGCGGGTCGAGCACGTAGACCGTCCCCTCCTCGCTGGTGCCGGTGGTGGACATCTTGGTCTCGGGGTGCTGGAGGTCCATGATCCGGGCGCCCACCTCGGGGATGCGGTGGCGCGGCACGACCAGCGTCTCGCCGAAGCGGGCGTTAAAGCGGCGGGCGATCTCGCGCATGAGCTCCAGGTGCTCGCGCTGGTCCTCGCCGACCGGCACCTCCTCGGCCCGGTAGGCGAGCACGTCGGCGGCCTGCAGCACGGGGTAGAACAGCAACCCAGCGGAGACCAGCTCCCGCTGGGCGGACGACTTGTCGCGGAACTGGTGCATGCGGCTCAGCTCGCCCAGCGCGGTTACCGAGGACAACAGCCAGCACAGCTCGGTGTGCGCGGCCACGTCGCTCTGGCGAAACAGGACGCAGCGCTGGGGATCGAGACCGGCGGCGAGCAGGATCGCCGTCGTGTCGAGCAGTCGCTCGCGCAGCTCGACGGGGTCGTAGGCCACGGTGATCGCGTGCAGGTCGACGATGCAGTACAGGGCCTCCCCGCGCTCCTGGCCGGCGACGTACTGGCGGATGGCGCCGATGTAGTTGCCCAGGTGCTTGCGTCCGGTGGGCTGGATTCCGGAGAAGATCCGCACGTCGCGGCAGGCTACCGGCGGGTTCGTCGCCCGCGCCGGTCGGGTAGGCGCGGGACATGGATTCGGCCTCCGACACCCCCACCCAGCCGGTGGACTACGCCGCCCTGAGCGCCGGGTACGGTGCGCTGCTGGGCGCCCTCGTGCTCGCCGCGCGAAGGCGCGACGGCGGCGAGCCGCTGCGGCCGGGCGAGCTGGTCCCGCTCGGCGCGGCGTGCTTTGCCCTGTCCAAGCTGGTGACCAAGGAGAAGGCCGAGAGCTGGGTGCGCCAGCCGTTCGTCGAGGAGCGCCCGGGGGGCGAGCGGCGCCCCAAGGGGCGGCGCCTGCGCTACGCGGTGGGCGAGCTGCTCAGCTGCAGTCGGTGCACCGGGGCGTGGAGCGCGCTGGGGCTGGTTGCGTTGCGGGTGGCGCGCCCCCAGGAGGCGCGCGTGCTCAACACCGTGCTCGCCGTCTCGGCGGTCAACGACTTCCTGCACGGGGGGTTCTCTGCCCTGTGCTCCGCGGCCGACGCCGGGCGGCCCTCCGAGGGACAGGGCGCGCTTAGCCGTCGTGCGCCGCGGGCCGAGCCCGCCGGACCGGACCGGGCGCGGGCCGAGGACGCCCAGGGCGACGGCGGCGGCGGCCGGCGCGGGCGGGCCGCTTCGGGCTAGGCAGGCTGGCGGATGACCGGGCGCTTGGCGGCGGCGGCCTCGTCGAGCCGGCGCACGGGCGTCGTGTAGGGGGCCTGCCGGGCGATCTCGGGGTCCTCGGCCGCCTCGGCGAGGATCGCGGCCACGGCGTCGGCGAAGGCGTCGAGCGTCTCGCGCGTCTCGGTCTCGGTCGGCTCGATCAGCAGCGCCTCCTCCACGAGCAGCGGGAAGTACACCGTCGGCGGGTGGTAGCCGTGGTCGAGCAGCCGCTTGGCCAGGTCCAGGGTGCGGATGCCCAGGTCGCGCTTCATCGGCGCGCCGGAGAGCACGAACTCGTGCATGCACAGGCGGTCATAGGCCGCCGGCAGCAGGTCGGCCACGCCGGCGCGGCGCAGGCGGGCGAGCAGGTAGTTGGCGTTGAGCACCGCCACCTCGGAGGCGTCGCGCAGACCCTCGGCGCCGAGCGAGCGGATGTAGGCGTAGGCACGCACGAAGCAGCCGTAGTTGCCCTGAAAGCCGCGCAGCCGGCCGATCGACTTGGGGCGGTCGAAGTCCAGGTCGAACTCGAGCGCAGCGCCGTCGGCGGGGGCGCCGTTGCCGCCCCCGGGCTCGGCGGGGGCGCGGCGCACGATGGTGGGCGCCATCAGGTAGGGCTCGATGCGGTCGGACACCGCGATCGGCCCCGATCCCGGGCCGCCCCCGCCGTGGGGCTGGGTGAACGACTTGTGCAGGTTGAAGTGGACGATGTCGAAGCCGATGTCCCCCGGGCGGGAAACGCCCATCACCGCGTTGAGGTTGGCGCCGTCGTAGTAGAGCGTGGCCCCCACGTCGTGGACGATCGCGGCGATGCGCTCGATGTGGCGATCCCACAGCCCGAGGGTGTTGGGGTTGGTGAGCATCAGGCACGCCACGTCGGTGTCGGCCTTGGCCGCCAGGTCCTCGATGTCGACGCCGCCGTCGGGCGCAGTGCCCACCTTGACCACGTCATAGCCGGCCATGGTCACCGTCGCCGGGTTGGTGCCGTGGGCGGTGTCGGGGGTCAGGACCTTGTGGCGCCGCTCGCCACGATCTGCGTGGTAGGCCCGCGTGAGCAGCACGCCGGCCAGCTCCCCGTGCGAGCCGGCCGAGGGCTGTAGCGAGACGTGGGGCAGGCCGGCGATCTCGGCCAGCGCGCGCTCGAGATTCCACATCAGCTCCAGCGCGCCCTGGGCCCGGCGGGGATCCTGGAGGGGGTGCAGGCGGGCGTGGCCGGGGAGAGCGGCGACGCGCTCGTGCAGGCGGGGGTTGTGCTTCATCGTGCACGAGCCGAGCGGATAGAAGCCCGAGTCCAGGTCGAAGTTGCGCCGGCTCAGGCGCACGTAGTGGCGCGCCAGCTCGGGCTCGGAGACCTCGGGCAGGCGCGGCGGCTCGGCCCGCCGCAGGTGCTCGGGCAGCAGGCCGTCGCGGCGGGGCACGTCGAGCTCGGGGCACACGAACGACCGCCGGCCGGGCGCGCCCCGCTCGAAGATCGTCACCGCGGGCTCGCGCTGCATGGGCGAGGCGCCCTCGGTCGCGCTCCGCGGCGGGGAGTGCTCGCTCACGCCGCAACCCCCTGGGGGCGGGGCTCGGCGGCCAACGCGGCGCCCAGCGCCTCGGCCAGGCGGTCGATGTCGGCCCGGCTGCGCTGCTCGGTGATCGCCACCAGCAGCCCGTCGGGGTGCTCGGGAAGCTCGCTGCCCAGGGCGAATCCCGGGTTTATCCCCCGCTCGGCGCAGCGGTCGATAACCCGGCGCACGCCCTCGAGCCCCTCGACGTCGAGACCCAGGGCGAACTCGCGCACCACCGAAGCGTCGTGCAGCGCGCGCACCCCGTCCAGGGCGCCCAGCCTCTGGCGCGCGTAGGCGGTGCGCTGGAGCAGCAGTTCCCCCAGCTCGACCAGGCCGCGCCGCCCGAGCCAGCTCAGGTAGACGATCCCGGCCAGGGCGTTGAGGGCCTGGGCGGTGCAGATGTTCGACGTGGCCTTCTCCCGGCGGATGTGCTGCTCGCGGGTCTGCAGGGTGAGCACGAAGCCGCGTCGCCCGTCGGCGTCGACGGTCTCGCCGGCGATGCGCCCGGGCATGCGGCGCAGGTACGCGTCGGTGGCGGCGAAGAAGCCGAACGAGGGGCCGCCGAAGTCCAGGCGGTTGCCCAGGCCCTGGCCTTCTCCCACCGCCACGTGCACGCCGCACGCGCCGGGGGGCGCGAGCACGCCCAGGGCGATCGGGTCATAGGCGCCGACGACCACGGTCCCGTCGGGGGCCGCCGCGGCGAGCGGCGCCACGTCCTCGACGGCGCCCAGGAAGTTGGGCTGCTGGACGAAGGCGGCCGCGGTGTCCTCATCCAGAGCCCCGGCCCAGGCCTGCGGGTCGGTGACCCCGTCGCGCAGCGGGACCTCGACGATCTCGGCGCCGAACCCGTGGGCGTAGGTCTCGAGCGTCTGGCGGCTGTGGGGATGGACCCCGCGGGAGACCACGAAGCGCCGGCGCCCGTTGGCCAGGCGGGCGAGGTAGCCGGCCGAGGCCACCGCGCTAGGTCCCTCATAGACCGAGGCGTTGGAGACCGGCAGGGCGGTGAGCTCGCAGATCGCGGTCTGGTATTCGAACATCGCCTGGAGGGTGCCCTGGGAGACCTCGGGCTGATAGGGCGTGTAGGGGGTAAGGAACTCCGAGCGCGAGAGCAGCATGTCCACCACCGCGGGCACGTAGTGGTCGTACATGCCGGCCCCCAGGAAGGTGATCTCGTCCTCGGCTGAGCGGTTGCGGGCGGCGAGCTCGCGCAGGTGCTCATAGACGTCCTGCTCGGTCATCCCGGCGGGCAGAGCCAGCTCCCGCCCCAGGCGTAGCTCGGCGGGGATGTCGGCGAACAGATCCTCGATCGATGAGACCCCGATGGCCTCGAGCATCGCCCGGCGATCGCCGTCGGTGACCGCGGTGTAGGTGCTCACCGGCCCTCCTCCTGGCCGCCGGCCAGGCGGCCCTTATGAATATGTGGGCCACCGCCGGCCATCGGCCTAGGGCAGCGCCGCGGCGTAGGCGGCGGCGCCCATCAGGTGCTCGCGCTCGCCGGGGTCCGAGAGGCGCACGCGCACCAGCCAGCCGTCGCCGTAGGGGTCCTCGTTGATGCGCTCCGGCGCGTCGACCAGGGCGTCGTTGACCGCCACCACCTCGCCCGACAGCGGGGCGATCACGTCGGAGACGGCCTTGACCGACTCGACCTCGGCGTAGGCCTCGTCCCGGGCGACCGGGGTGCCGACCTCGGGAGGGTCAAAGAACACCACTTCGCCCAGCGCGTCCTGGGCGTACCAGGTGATCCCGAACGTGGCCTCCTCGCCATCCAGGCGCGCCCAGTCGTGCTCGGGGTGATACAGCAGGTCCTCGGGGTAGTCGGCGTCGGCCATGCGGCTCCTCCTTGGGGCGTGGACTCTAGGGCTTGGACGGGGCGACCAGCGGCTTTGCCGCCACCACCGCCGGGCGCCGCTTGCCGCGCACGTCGACCTCAAACGCGGTGCCCACCTCGGCTCGGCGCGCCGGTAGATAGGCCAGGCCGACGCCGGTGCGCAGGCTCGGAGACATCGTGCCGCTGGTCACCATCCCGCCCTCGATGACCGGGTTCCCCGCCCGCGGGATGCCGGGGCCGGAGAACCGGAACGGGACCAGGCGCTCGGCCGTGCCCTGGGCCCGCGCCCGGGCCACCGCGTCGGCGCCGAGGAAGCCCGTCTGTTCCTTGGCCGCCCAGCCCAGGCCGGCCTCGATCGGGTTGCGCTGCTCGGAGATGTCGTTGCCGTAGAGGGGAAAGCACGCCTCCAGGCGCAGGGTGTCGCGGGCGCCGAGCCCGGCCGGGACGGCGCCGCGACGCACGAGCCCGTCCCACAGGGGCGCGGCGGCCGCGGGGTCGCACAGGATCTCGACCCCGTCCTCGCCGGTGTAGCCCGTGCCGCACACCAGCGCCGGGTGACCATCGAGCACCCGGCGGGCGGCGGCCATGCGCGGGGGAAGCGGGTCGTCGGCGATCGCCTGCACCAGCTCGCGGGCCAGCGGGCCCTGGACGGCCAGCATCGCGTAGTTCTCGAGGCGGTCGACGACGTCGACGTCGAAGGCTGCGGCGTGGGAGCTCAGCCAGGCGAGGTCCTCGGCGTGCCGCGAGGCGTTGGTGACGGTCAGGAAGCGGTCGGTCTCGAGCCGATAGGTGAACAGGTCGTCGAGGATCCCACCGTCCTCGCGGCACAGCAGGCTGTACTGGGCCCCGCCCACCGCCATGCGCTCCACGTCGTTGGAGAGCACCCGCTGCAGGAAGGCCGGCGCCTGGGGTCCCGAGGTCTCGACCTCTCCCATGTGGGAGACGTCGAAGATCCCCGCCCGGCGGCGCACGGCGAGGTGCTCGGGTGAGACGCCCTGGTATTGGACCGGCATCTCCCAGCCGGCGAAGTCGACCAGGCGGGCGCCGGTGTCGCGGTGGCGCTCCCACAGGGGGGTGCGGCGCAGCGAGTCGGCGCGCAGCGAGTCGGCGGCGGGCACCCGGGCGAGGCTAGCAACCGTCTGGCGGGCGCCGGTCGGGCTCAGACCGAGGGCCGGGCGAGCCCCTAGCGCAGGATGGGCGGCTCTTCGACGCGGACAGCCGCTAGGCCCCGATGCTGAAGCAGGTCACCAGCCGCTTGCGGCTCGCGCAGCGCCACGGGTCGCCCTGCAACTTGGCTGTAGCGTGGGGCCTTCGTCTACTACTGCGGGAGGACCGATGAATTTCAGACGCTTGCGTCACCCGTCACCTGCCATGGCGGTGGCGGTTCTCGCTCTTTTCGTCGGCGCCGGTACGGGCGGGGCGCTCGCAGGGCCCTCGCTGACCGGCGGTGGTGGCGTCGCGGCCGCCAAGAAGAAAAAGCGGAAGAAGGGCCGCAAGCATGCCGACCGGGCCCAGGACATAGCGCTGATCCGCCAGCAGGCCTCCAAGCTCCGCGGGCCCCGCGGGCCTCGCGGAACCCCTGGCGGCCCGCCGGGCCCGCCGGGTCCAGTCGGCCCATCCAACGCCATCGAGGTCACGAACGCCAGCTCGACCGCGACTCCCGACGGAGTCGACAAGACGGTCGCGACGCTCGCGAGCCTGCCCGCCGGGTCCTACGCGATCTCGGCGAAGGCAAACGTGACGCGCAACGGAGGAGGAGCGACCCAGGGCAGCTGCACGCTGGCGGCGGAGGGCGACAACGACACGGGCCTGGCGACTCTGAACCAGACGCTGGCGGTGGGCTCCACGATCGCGGTGCAGCTCACGCACACGTTCGCCGCCACGGGCAGCGCGACCCTGTCGTGTTCGGGGATCGGCGGTTCGACGATCGCGACCAAGATCCGACTAGTTGCCATCAAGGTGGGCACCGCCAGTAGCACCGCGGTGACCGGCTAACCACGGCTCGCTGCCGGTCGCCGCGCTGAAGGTGGCGTGGCGGCCGGCGGCGACCAACTTCGCCCCGACGCCAGGGCGTCGACGAGGGGACAGGAAGACGAGCCTTCTTCGGGTCGTCTCGTTGGCGTCGGGAGATCGCCTGAACGCGCGGACGCTCAGCGCAGGAACGGCGGCACGTCGATCTCGTCCTCGGAGATCTCCAGCTGGGAGCGCTCGCTGTCCTCCATGCGCACCTCGCGGCTGCGCCGGCGCGAGCGCAGGTCCTCACGGGTGGTCCGCGGGCGCGAGCGCCCGTGGTCAAAGCCGGTGGCGATCACGGTCACGCGGACGTTGTCGGCCTGGGCCTCGTCGATGACCGCTCCGAAGATGATGTTGCAGTTGGGGTCGGCCGCCTGCTGGATGATCTCGGCCGCCGAGTTGACCTCGAACAGGCCCAGGTCGTGGCCGCCGGTGATGTTGAGCAGGATCCCGGTCGCGCCGTCGACCGACTCCTCGAGCAGGGGCGAGGAGATGGCCGCCTTGGCCGCCTCCTCGGCGCGGTTCTCGCCGTTGGCCACGCCGATGCCCATCAGCGCCGAGCCGGCGTCGGTCATGATCGTGCGCACGTCGGCGAAGTCGAGGTTGATCAGCCCGGGGATGGTGATCAGGTCGGTGATGCCCTGGACGCCCTGGCGCAGGACGTTGTCGGCCTCGCGGAAGGCGTCGAGCATCGACGTGCGGCGCTCGATGATCGCGAGCAGCTTCTCGTTGGGGATCACGATCAGGGTGTCGACCACCTCGCGCAGGCGCGTGATGCCGTCATTGGACTGGCGATTGCGCTGGCTGCCCTCGAAGTCGAACGGGCGGGTGACGACGCCGACGGTCAGGGCGCCGATCTCGTTCTTGGCGATGTCGGCGATCACCGGGGCGGCGCCGGTGCCGGTGCCACCGCCCTCGCCGGCGGTCACGAACACCATGTCGGCGCCCTTGAGCCCCTCCTTGATTTCGTCGCGCGACTCCGCCGCGGCGCCGAAACCCACCTCCGGGTTGGCGCCGGCGCCCAGGCCCTTGGTCAGCTCGTGGCCGATGTTGAGCTTGATGTCGGCGTCGCTCATCTGCAACGCCTGGGCGTCGGTGTTGGCGGCTATGAACTCGACGCCACGCAGCCCGGCGTCGACCATGCGGCTTACGGCGTTGGTGCCACCCCCTCCGACGCCAACGACCTTAATGACGGCCAGGTAGCTGCCGCTCTCCATTGTCTGTCATACCCTCTAGTTAGACTTGAGGCTTTTCCGGCGGGTGTAGCCCGCGCCGGAAAACCACAGTAAGCACGGCTCGATCTCGTTGTCAACGGCCGCGACCCCATTTGCAACATCGGTTGCAGATCGCGCAACTCTCGACCTTAGCAGGAGAATCGGTGGACCGATGCAATCAAGCTAAAGTCGAGGGTTAGGCTGTGGATGTCGCCGTTCCCGCCTGGTTCCGGGGCGGGCGAGACGGGCGAACCGGCGCCCTCGGGCGGCTTCGGGGCCCGAGCCGGGCGCGCCCAGGGGCCCGAGCCCCTCGTCTAGGGACTCGAGCCGCCTCCGGTGCCCGGGGCCCCCGAGCCCGCGCTCGCGCCGGCGCCGGCGTCCGGGGAGGCGCCGCTCGTAGCCCCTGAGTCGCCCGAGGCCGTGGTCGCCGAGGCGCCATCGGCACGGGTCGAGGCGGAGGTGTCCCCGGCAGCGGTTGCCGGTGCCGAGAGCCCGCCGTCGCCGGCCTGCAGGGCGGCCTGGGCGCGCTCAAACAGCGCTTGGGCACCGGGAACCCCCGCCGCCGGGCGCTCGGGCAGCCGTACGTCCAGATAGGTGGCCTCCGTGGACGTGGCGTCGGCCATCACGCGGGCGACCGCCGCCCACTTGGCGTGGGGCCGGTCGGGGGTGCCGAAGTAGACCGTGGTCCTCGAGCGCAGGACGGCCACCGCCCGGTTAGGAGTCACCGAGACGCGCGTCACCGCCCGTCGCAGCGCGGCCGGGGCAGCCGCCAGCAGCGCCAGCGCGGCCCGGGCGCGGCGATCGGTGACCGTCGTGCCCGCCGGGAGCAGGCGCGCGGTGATCGTCGGCAGACCCGCCGGGGGGTCCAGGCCGCGCAGCACCCGCCCGTCGGCGGCCACCGGGAGGCGGGCGCCGGGCCCGGACAGGACGGCGATCGGCGGCCGCTCGATCACGTCGATGCGCAGGCCGTGGGGAAACGAGGTGCTGAGGCGGACGTCGCGCACGATGGGAAATCCGGAGACCGCCGAGAGCACGGCGCCGCGGCGCACGTGCAGGGTGGTCATCCCGCGGGCGGCCCCGATCAGGGCGTCGCGGATGGCCGGTGCCTGGGACCCGCTCAGCCCGCGCACCGAGACGTCGTCCACGGAGACCAGAAACGAGTCGCGCAGCCACAGCCACCCCAGCGCAAGCGACAGGGCGGAGGTCAGCACCACAGCGGCGATGCGCGCACCCCGGGCGCGGCGCAGGCGACCCAGGCGCGTGCTGGGGCCGGGCCGGCGGCCGACGCCGGCCCGTAGGCGCCCGCTCGGCCGGGCACGGGCGCGGGACCGCCGCGGCGCTCCCAGCCGGGGCGGCGCGCCCAGGCGCAAGGGACCGAGCCGCAGGGCGATCACGGACGGAGACCGGGCGCGCGGTGCATCCGAGCCTCCTTCGACCCCCCGGGCGCGAGTCCTACGGCCCTGGACGGTTGGACGATTCCTGCCAGGGAAAGGAGACCTCGCCCAGCAGCTGGACCTCGGGCTCGAGCTCGATACCGAAGCGCTCGCGGACGCGGCGCCGCCCTTCGTGAAGCAGGGCGAGGATGTCGGCGGTGCTAGCCGACCCCGTGTTCTCGATGAAGTTGGCGTGCTTGGGCGAGAAGCGCGCCGCGCCGATGCGCAGGCCGCGCAGGCCCGCGGCCTCCAGCAGCATGCCCGCCGTGCGGCCCCCCTCGTCGTCTGGGTTCTTGAACGTCGAGCCGAACGTCTTTATCCCCGAGGGCTGGGCGGCGCGACGGCGGGCCCGCATGTCGGCCAGGACCGCCTTGATCTCCGCGCTGGGGCGCTCGCCGAGGGCAAAGCTGGCGCGGACCACCACCTCCCCGGGGCCGAGGTTGGAGCTGCGGTAGGAGAAGCCCAGCTCGTCGGGCGCGCGCCGGGACAGGCCCGCGTGCGTTGCGACCTCCACCCACTCGAGCACCTGGGCGAGCTGGCCGCCATAGGCATTGGCGTTCATGCGCACCGCTCCCCCCACCGTCCCCGGGATGTTGACCCCGAACTCGATTCCCGCCAGGCCCAGCTGGGCGGCGCGGGCCGCCACCGCGGGCAGGCGGGCGGCGCCGCCGCACACCAGGCGCAGCCCCTCGCGCTCGATCGAGGCCAGGGGCCCCTCGAGCTTGATCACCAGGCCCGCCACCCCCTCGTCGGCGATCAGGAGATTGGAACCCGATCCGACCACCGAGACGGGCTGGCGGGCCGCCCGCGCCCAGCGCAGCAGCTCGGCCACCTGCGCCGGGTCGTGCACGCGGGCGAAATGGCTCGCCGGTCCGCCGGTGCGCACCGTGCTCAGGCGGGCCAGCGGGTAGTCGGCCTCCACCCCCGGGGGGGGAGGCGGCCGGTCGGACGCCGGGGGGGGCGACGGCGGCGGGGGCCGGGCGCTCATGCCGGGCGCTCCTTCACCAGCGCCCCAGCAAGCGCGTCGATGTCGCCCGCGCCTAGCGTCAGCAGCGTGTCTCGTTGGCGCAGGAGCTGGACCAGCGCGCGCTCGGCGTCCTTTAGCGCCGGCGCCCACACCACCGTGCGCCCGCCGGCGACGTCGGCCGCGGCGCGGGCCACCAGCAGGCCGCTGACGCCGGGGAAGTCCTCGGCGCGCTCGCGGGCGGCGTAGACGTCGAGCACCACGATCAGGTCGGCCAGCGACAGCGCGGCCCCGAACTCGCGGGCCAGGTGCGCGGTGCGCGAGTAGAGATGGGGCTGAAAGGCGGCGACCAGGCGCCCGCCGTCAAGCGTCCGCGCCGCCTCCAGGGTGGCGACCAGCTCGGTCGGGTGATCCCAGGCGGACCTGGTGCCCGCGCCAGTCAAAGCGCGAGCCTCCCGCGGTCAGGGCGACCTGCTGGGGCTCGAACGCCACCACCGGACCGGAGCGCAGCTCGAGCAGCTCGGGCCGGTCCCAGACCACCGCCTGGGCGGGGCCGCTCAGGAACTGGCGGTAGGCCTCGCGCAGCTCGCCCAGCGAGCGGTAGGTGACGTGGTGGTCGAGCTCGACGTTGGTGAGCACGGCGATGTCGACGTCGAGGGAGAGCATCGAGCGGTCGGACTCGTCGGCCTCGACCACCAGCCACCCCCCAGCGCCCCAGGCGGCGTTGGCCCGGGCGGAGCGCACGATGCCTCCGATGAGAAAGGCGGGATCGAGCCCGAGGCCGAGCAGGACGTGGGCGATCATCGCCGCGGTGGTGGTCTTGCCGTGGGCGCCGGCGACCGCGATCGTGGGGCGAAGCGCGGTGAGCTCAGCCAGCAGCTCGGCCCGCGGAAGCTCGCGCAGGCCCCGCTCGCGGGCGGCGCGGCGCTCCGGGTTCTCGGGCGGGACGGCGGTCGAGTAGACGAGCTCGACGGCCCCCTGGGCCGGCAGGTTGCCGGCGTCGTGGCCGATCGCTGGGGCGGCGATGCCGGCCCGCCCCAGCGGCTCGAGGTATGGGGACGGGGCGCGGTCAGATCCGCTGACCTCGGCGCCCAGGGCGTGGGCGGCGAGCGCGTAGCCGCTCATGCCGGCGCCGGCGATGCCCACGAAGTGAAGCCGCCGCCCCGACCAAGGACGCGCCGGAGCGCTCACCCGCGCGCCTCCGCGGCGCCCAGGAGCTCCTCGGCGACGTCGCGGGCCGCGCGCGGACGGGCCACCGCGGTGGCCGAGCGGCCCATCGCCACCAGCCGCCCACGATCGCCCAGCAGCGCGGCCACCTCACGGGCAAGCCGCGCGGACGTAAGCTCGGCGTCGGCGAGGACCACCGCCGCCCCGGCCTGGGCCATATGGCGGGCGTTGGCGGTCTGGTGGTCGGCGGTGGCGTGGGGATAGGGAACGAGCACGGAGGGGCGCCCGTGGGCGGCGATCTCGAACACCGAGCCCCCGGCCCGGGCCACCACCAGGTCGCACGCGGACAGTCCGTCCTCGAAGCGCTCGATGTCCAGGTACTCGTACAGGTGATAGCGCTCTCCCAGCTCGCCGGCGGCCAGCTCGGGGTAGTCGCGCGCGCCGGCGATGTGCAGGACGTGGAAGTCGCCCCCCGCCAGCCCCAGGGCGGCCGCCCGGTTGATCGAGCGCGCGCCCTGCGAGCCGCCGAACACCAGGACCAGCTGCTCGTCGGCGGCCACCCCCAGGCTGCGGCGGCCCCGCTCCCGGTCGCCACCGGCGGGCGGGACGGGGCGTCCGGTGACCCGGTAGCGGGGCCCATCGCGCCCGGCGATCGGGAAGGCCAGGCACACGCGCCGGGCGGCGGGGGCGAGCAGTCGGTTGGACAGGCCCAGGTGGCTGTCGGCCTCGGTCAGCACGAGCGGGATGCGGCGGCTGACGGCGGCCGCGCCGACCGGACCGGCGACGTAGCCACCGCCGCCCAGGACCGCCCCCGGTCGCACCTCGGCCAGGATCGCGCGGGCGCCGACCAGCGCGCGCCCGGCACGCCCGGTGGCCCGGGCGGCCCGGACGGGGTGGCGCCGGTCCAGGCCCTCGACGGTCAGGGTGCGAAGCTCGTAGCCGGCCTCGGGCACCAGGCGGCGCTCGGCGCGCTGGCCTCCGACGAAGACGACCCGCGCGCCCTCAGCCCGTAGCTCGGCGGCCACCGCCAGCGCGGGCACGACGTGCCCGGCGGTCCCGCCGGCGGCTATCACGATCGGCCTGAGCGCCATCTTCGTTCCATCGTCGCTGTTTGCGGTCGCCTGCGTCGCGCGCGCCGCGGCGGGTGACCGCGGCCAGGTGGCTGGCCCCTCCGGCCACGTTGAGCAGCAGTCCCATCCCCGCCATCACGATCACCAGGTTGCTCGAGCCGTAGGAGACGAGCGGGAGCGGCACCCCGGTCAGCGGAGCCAGCCCGAGCACGGCGAAGACGTTCAGCAGCGCCTGGCACAGGATCATGGAGGTGATCCCCACCGCCACCAGGCGGGCGTAGGCGCCGCGCGCGGCGCGCGCGGCCTGCAGCCCGGCGTAGGCGATCAGGCCGTAGAGGAACAGCAGCGCCGAGACGCCGAGCAGGCCCAGCTCCTCGCCGATCACCGCCAGGATGAAGTCGGTGTGGGCCTCGGGCAGGTAGAAGATCTTCTGCACCGAGCGCCCGGGGCCAACCCCGAGCAGGCCGCCCGAGCCGATCGCGATCTGGCCCTGCACCGCCTGAAAGCCGCTGGATCCCGCGTGGGCGTAAGGGTGCAGAAACGAGGTCAGACGGGCGCGGCTGTAGGGCGAGGCCAGTGCGTCGAGGACGACGACCGCGGCCGCCGCGGCGGCCAGCAGGGCGAGCACCCGCCAGGGCACCCCGGCGGCGATCAGCACCGCGGCGAGCGTGACGCCGATGACCAGCGCGGTGCCGATGTCGGGCTCGACGGCGATCAGCAGGCAGGCGGCGGCGGCTACCACCAGCAGCGGCCGCGCCAGGGCACTCACCGAGCGCACGCGCTCCGGGCGCCGGGCGAGCAGCGCGGCGGCGTAGAGCACGAGCGCGAGCTTCATCAGCTCGGAGGGCTGAAACTGGACGAAGCCGGCGCCCAGCCAGCGCTGGGCGCCGTTGACCTTGATGCCCAGGTGGGGCACCTTGACCGCCAGCAGGAGGACGAAGGACACCGCCAGCAGGGGACCGGTGAGGCGCCGGGCGGCGTCCAGGCCGCCGCGCGAGAGCGCGCGCATGACCAGCAGGCCCAGACCGCCGTACAGGCAGTACTTGATTAGGTAGCCGGTGCCGTCGCCGTGGCCCTGCAGCAGCGTGCGCGCCGAGGAGGCGCTGTAGACCATCACCGCGCCCGCGGCCAGCAGGCACAGAGTGGCGGTGAGCAGGATGCTCTGCTCGAGGGGCTGGGGTGACCGGCGCGTGGCGGCGCGCCCCGGCGCACTGGACATTGAAATCCCTTCGACGCCGGCGCCGAGAAGCCTGCCCGCGCCGCCCCGGGGGCGCTATCGAAGCGCGCGCACCAGGGCCCGGAAGTGCTCGCCCCGTGCCTCGAAGTCCTGGTACTGGTCGAAGCTGGCGCACGCCGGGGAGAGCAGGACCACGTCGCCGCGCCGCGCCCCGCGTCGGGCGGCGGCCAGCGCCCGCTCGAGGTCCCCGCACTGGGTCACCCGCGGCGGGATGTGCTTTAGCGCGGCGCCGATGCGCGGCGCGTCCTCGCCGATCAGCAGCACGCGCCGGGCGGCGGCGGCCACCGGGTCGCGCAGGGCGCGAAAGTCCTGGCCCTTGCCCTGGCCGCCGAGGATCAGGTGGATGGTCCCGGGCGCAAAGGCGCGCAGGGCGACCAGGGTGGAGGCGATGTTCGTCGCCTTGGAGTCGTTGACGAACACGATGCCGCGGTGCTCGCCGACCTCCTCCAGACGGTGGGCCACGCCCGGGAACGAGGCCAGACCGGCCCGCACCGCGCCGGCGTCGAGCCCCCGGGCCAGGGCGACGGCGGCCGCGGCCATGGCGTTCTCGAGGTTGTGCGCGCCGCGCAGGCGTATGTCGGAGGCGGCCATCAGCTCGTCCCCGCGCCACACGAGCATCCCGTCACGCAGGGCCAGGTCGGCGTCGGGCGCCGAGCCGAAGCACAGCCGCCGCGCGCCACCGGGCAGGGGGCCGACGTCCAGCGCGCACGGGACCACCGCCAGGTCCCCGGGCCCCTGGTTGGCAAACGCGCGCAGCTTGGCGGCCACGTAGGCGTCGAGCGTGGCGTGGCGGTCGAGGTGGTCCTCGGCGACGTTGAGCAGGGCCGCCGCCTCCGGCGCGAACGCCAGCGTGTCCTCGAGCTGAAACGACGACGCCTCGCACACCACCACCGCGGCGGCGTCGAGCTCGCCCACCAGCGAGCTGACGGCGGTGCCGACGTTGCCGGCCACCGCCACCGGTCGGCCCGCCTGGCGATGCAGGTGGCCGAGCAGCTCGGCGGTCGTGGTCTTGCCGTTGGTGCCGGTGACGGCGACGAACTCGTTTTCCAGCAGGCGCCAGGCCAGCTCCAGCTCGCCCAGCACGGGCAGGGCGCGCTCGTGCCCGGCGGCGATCGCGGGCGCGGCGGCGGGCACGCCCGGGCTCTTGATCACCGCCCGGGCGCCTGGGAGCTGCTCGGTGCCGTCGACCGAGAGCGCCACCTCGATGCCGGCGGCGGCCAGGGCGCCGACGTCGGGGGCCCCGGCGTCGACGGCGATCACCCGCTCGCCGCGGGCGTGCAGGGCGCGGGCGGCGGCCTGCCCCGAGCGGCCCAGCCCCACCACCAGGAACGGGCCGGGCGGCAGCGGCGGCCGGTCCCCCATCAGTGCGCCGCGGGCGAGCGACCCGGCCGAGGAGCCCGGGGACCGAAGGTCCCCATCAGTGGATGGTCTGCTGGTAGATCGTGAAGCCGATCGCCCCGCAGATCGCGGCCACGATCCAGAAGCGAAGGATGATCTTGGTCTCCGACCAGGCCATCAGCTCGAAGTGGTGGTGGATGGGAGCCATCAGGAACACGCGCTTGCGCAGCGTCTGAAAGGAGAACACCTGGATGGCCACCGACAGGGCCTCGACGACGAAGATCCCGGCCAGCAGGATCAGCAGGACCTCGGTCTTGGTCATCACCGCCAGCCCGGCGATCGCGCCGCCGAGCCCCAGCGAGCCGGTGTCGCCCATGAAGATCGTCGCCGGGAAGGCGTTGAACCACAGAAAGCCCACGCAGGCCCCCACCCCGCAGGCCGACAGCAGCGCCAGGTCCTGCTGGCCGGTGGTGATGAAGGTGATCCCGATGTAGGCGAGCAGCAGGATGGCGGCGCAGCCGGCGGCCAGGCCGTCGAGCCCGTCGGTTAGGTTGACCGCGCTGGTGGTCCCCGCCACCACCAGGTAGACCAGCACCGGATAAAAGACGCCGAGGTCGACCTGGTAGTCGACGATCCGCAGCCGCAGGGTGTTGCCCAGATGGGCCTCGTGGGTGGCCACCCACCACAGGCCGAGCGAGATGGCGATCGTCACGCCGAGCTTGGTCCGGGCGCGCAGCCCCAACGAGCGGCGCTTGACGATCTTGGTGTAGTCGTCGGCGAACCCGAGCACGGCGCAGGCCACCGCCGTCCCCAGGACCCCCACCGCGCGCCAGTCGTATCCGGTGAGGATCAAAAAGGGGATGGCGATGGCGGGGAAGATGATGATCCCCCCCATGGTCGGGGTCCCGGCCTTGTGGTGGTGCCCCTCGGGCCCCTCCTCGCGGATGCGCTGGCCGAACTCCCGGTTGCGCAGCAGCTCGATGAACTTGGGGGCCAGGAAGATGCAGATCAGCAGCGCGGCCGTGCCCCCGATGAGTACGCGGCCCATCAGGCGGTCCTGGCCTTGTCGCCCCGGTCGGGGGCCGGGCCGAGGGGCCCGTCGCGCTCGGCGAGCAGGCGCTCGGCGACGATCTCCAGGCCGACGCCGCGCGAGCCCTTGATTAGCACCGTGTCGCCGGAGCCCACCAGCCGGGCCGTCAGCTCGGCCGCCTGCTCGGCGCTGTCGACCGCGTGGACCTCCCCCGCTTCCCCGAAGGCCCGCGCCGCCCCTCGGGCCAGCGGGCCGACGGCCACCAGCACTCCCACCCCGGCGCGCGCGGCGCGGGTGCCGAGCTCGCGGTGATAGTCGGCCTCGGCGGGACCGAGCTCGAGCATGTCGCCCAGCACCGCCACGCGGCGGCCCGGAGCGCCGGCGGCGAGGTCGTCGAGCGCGGCGGCCATCGACATGGGGTTGGCGTTGTAGCAGTCGTTGATGATCACGATCCCCCCGGGCAGCGCCACCCGGTCGCCCCGCCAGGCGGAGAAGGCCACGTCCAGGCGGCCCGACGGCACCACCCCCAGGGCGCCAGCGGCGGCCACGGCGGCGAGCAGGTTCTGCAGCTGATGGGCGGAGGCGAAGTTCGGCTGGAGCTCGACCTGCTGGTCGCCGGCGGCGATCCGGACCGGGGCACGGTCGTCGAGCGGATGGTCGGCGGCAGCGGGGGGCGGACCCGCGGCCAGGCGCACCTCCCCCCCGGGGCCGAAGGTCACCGTGCGCAGGTCAGAGCGCAGGTGGGGCACGAGCAGGGGCTCGCCGGCCGGGACCACGGCGGTCGTCCCCGGCGCCAGCGCGGCGATCAGCTCGGCCTTGGCCGCGGCGATCGCCTCCAGGCTTCCCAGCAGCTCGAGGTGCACGGGACCGACGTTGACGATCACGCCCACATCGGGCTCGGCGATGGCGGCGAGCTCGGCGATCTGGCCGGCCCCCCGCATCGCCAGCTCGAGCACCAACGCCTCGGTTGCGTCCGGCGCCTCCAGGACGGCCAGCGGCAGGCCGATCTCGGTATTGAGGTTCTCGGGGCTGGCGACCGTGCGCAGGCGCTCGGACAGCACCGCGGCGAGGATGTCCTTGGTCGAGGTCTTGCCCGTCGATCCGGTGATGGCCAGGACGCGGGCGCCGAGCGCCCGCCGCCAGGCGCGGGCGAGCGCCTGCAGGGCCGCCAGGGGGTCGGCGGCGGCGAGCAGGACGCCCGGCGCGGCGCGGCGCGCGGCCTCGGCGTGCTCGGGCGCCACCAGCGCGCCCCACGCCCCGGCGGCCAGCGCCTGGGGGGCGAAGCGTCCCCCGTCGGCGGTGGCGCCCGCCAGCCCGACGAACAGGTCCCCGGGCCCGGCCGCGCGGGAGTCGATCACCGCGCGCGCGGGCCCCGGATCCCCCCCGCGCGCCGGCGCAGGGGCGACCAGGCGGGCGCCGGCCGCCTCAGCCACCCGCTCGGGCGCCCAGGCGCGCACGGCTAGTGGTTCCTCCTGGCGACCGGGGTGTGGATCTGCGGGGAGGCCACTAGGCCGCCGAGGACGCGGCCAGCGCCTCGCGGGCGACGCTGACGTCGTCGAAGGGGATCCTCCTGCCCGCGGCGAACTCCTGGCCCTGTTCGTGGCCCTTGCCGGCGATGACCACCACGTCGCCCGGGCGGGCCGCCCCCACCGCGCGCTCGATCGCCTCGCGGCGATCGATCACCGCCCGTACACGCTCGCTCGCCGGGGGCGCGATCCCGGCCATGATGTCGGCCACGATCGCCTCGGGGTCCTCGGAGCGCGGGTTGTCGGAGGTGACGATCACCTCGTCGGCGCCGGCGGCGGCGATCGCCCCCATGCGCGGCCGCTTGCCGCGGTCGCGGTCGCCCCCGCAGCAGGAGGTTGGACACGTTGAAGCGGCCCGGCAGGGGCGTCTCGACGTCCACCGGACCGTGGGGCGCGTCGATGACGAAGCGCGAGCCCGAGAGGTCCGAGTCGACGTCGCGCGCCCGGTAGTCGGCCGGGGAGTCGATGGCGAAGGTGACCGCCCGGTCCAGCTCCCGGGCGAGGCGGGCGCCGTAGGGGTCGTCCAGGTTGACCACCGCGTGCTCGGGCGAGGCGAACAGGCGCCGCTTGGCGGCGAAGTAGTCCTCCATCGTCGGATGAAAATCGAGGTGGTCCTGGGTCAGGTTGGTGAACACCGCGACCGTGAAGTGGACGTCCTCCACGCGCCCCAGCTCGAGCGCGTGGGAGGAGACCTCCATTGCGCAGCAGCGGTCTCCAACGGCGAGCATCTCGGCAAACGCCGCCTGCAGGTCGATCGCCTCCGGCGTGGTGCGGACCACCGGGCGATCCTGGCCCCCGACCACCGACTTGACGGTCCCCATCAGGGCGCACGGACGTCCGGCCGCCTCGAGCAGGGAGCGGACGACGAAGGCGGTGGTGGTCTTGCCGTTCGTCCCGGTGATCCCCACCACCGCCAGCCGGCGGGTGGGGTCTCCGTAGAAGCGGGCCGCGGCGGGGGCCATCGCCGCGCGGGCGTCGGGCACCCGCACCTCGGGCACGCCGAGTCCCAGCGGGCGTTCGACGACCAGCGCCGCGGCTCCGCGGGCGACCGCCTCCCCGGCGTGCTCGTGGCCGTCGGTGGTGAACCCCCGCACGCAGAAGAACAGCGTCCCCGGAGTCACCCGCCGGCTGTCGTAGGCCAGCGCGGCGATCTCCAGCGCCGCGGCGGGCGCCGGAGCGCTCGGCATGAGCTGGGCCAACCTCACCGGTGCCGCCGCGGGCAAGGGCCGCGCGGGCGCGTCGACGAAGGGCCGGAGCTGCTCATCGGCCGGATCTTAGGGTTCGGGCGAGCCCACCTAGGCCGGCGGGACGCGCAGGTAGGGCAGGGCGAACGACATGATCTGGCCAAACGCCGGCGCCGCCACGACGCCGCCGTAGATCGCGCCCTGGGGCTCGTCGACCATCACCGCGCACAGCAGGCGCGGCCGGCGTGCAGGCGCAAAGCCCACGAACGAGGCCACGTAGCGCGAGCTCGAGTAGGTGTGGGTCACGGGGTCGATCTTGTTCGCGGTGCCGGTCTTGCCCGCCAGCTGGTAGCCGGGAATGGACACCTCGCTTGCCGTGCCTCCGGGGGAGAAGACGCCCTTGAGCATCTGACGCAGCTCGGCCGCCACCGGCGGGGTGAGCACGCGCCGGCCCGTCGGCTCGCGGGTGCCATGCCCGTCGACCGCCCGGACCAGGTGGGGCGCGCGCAGGATCCCCCCGTTGGCGACCGCCGCGTAGGCGGTCGCCATCTGCATCGGGGTCACCGAGTTGCCCTGCCCGATCGGCAGGTTGCCCATCGACGAACCTGAGTACCTATCGAGCGGCAGGACCTGGCCGCGCTCCTCGCCGGGCAGGTCCACGCCGGTCGGCCGACCAAAGCCGAAGCGGTGGACCCACGAGTCGAAGTGGCTGCGCCCCAGGCGCAGCCCGATCCGGATCGCGCCCACGTTGCTCGACTGGGCCAGGATGCGCGCCGTGGACAGCGTCTCGTCCGGACGCGACTCGGCGTCTGAGATCGTGCGATCGGCCACCTGGATCTCTGGGGGCAGGTCGAACAGGGTCGAGGGCGTGACCAGGCCCTCCTGCAGCGCCCCGGCCACGGTGAACGCCTTGAACGTCGAGCCGGGCTCGTAGTCGAAACCCACCGCATGGTCCTGGCGCGCGGCGATGGAGGCCCGCGCGACGTGGTTGGCGTTGACCGGCGGCCAGTTGGCCAGGGCCAGGATCTCGCCGCTGCGCGGGTCCATGACGATCGCCGTCGCCGCCTTCGGCCCGTAGGTGCGTCCCACCGAGGCCAGCACCGCCTCGGCGCGGCTCTGAATCGTGGCGTCGATGCTGAGCTCGAGGCCGTGTCCCGGCTCGGCCTGACTGGCGTCGGCGACGGCGATCGGGTGGCCGAGGGCGTCGCTGGTGACGCGGCGCGTGCCCGAGTGTCCGCGCAGCACGCGGTCGTCGGCGTACTCCAGGCCGGACAGGCCGCTGCCGTCGATCCCCACCGTGCCGAGCACCTGGGCAGCCAGACTCCCGCGCGGGTAGTCGCGCTTGTCGACCGAGGTGAACTGCAGGCCGGCGATGTTCAGGCGACGGATGCGCTCGGCCATGTCCGCGGGCACCTGGCGGGCCAGGTAGACGAAGCCCGACCCACGCGCGGCGAGCTTGACCGCGATCGCATCGGCGCCCTGGTGCAGCAGCGGAGCCAGCCGGCGCGCCGCGGCCACCGGATCGACGATCAGGCGGGGGTTGGCGGCGATGTCGTCGGCGGGCTCGGACACCGCCAGCTGCGTGCCGTGGCGGTCGACGATCGACCCGCGCTGGGCGGGCACGGTGACCGCGGTCGTCTGCTGCGAGGCGGCCCGCTGGCGCAGCGAGCCACCCTTGACGGCGGCCAGGTAGGCGGTGCGCACACCGGCGACCGCCAGCAGCACGAGAAAGACGGCGAAGAGCTGCCCGACCCGCCGCTCGGTGGTGGGCACGCTACCTCCCAGATCCCGCGGCGCCCGCCGCCGAGGCGTCGCCGGTGCCCGCTCCGGCGCTGGCGGACGAGCCCGCGCCGCCGGAGCTCGACCCGGAGGCCGCCGACCCCGAGCCGGAGGCCGACCCGGAGCCCGAGGCGGAGTCCGAGGAGGACGACCCCGAGGCCGAGGAGCCCGACCCCGAGCCCGAGGAGGATGACCCCGAGTCCGAGGAGCCCGAGCCCGAGGGTGACGAGCTCGCGGGGCCCGAGCCGCCGAGGCTCGAGCCATCCGCGCCGCCGACGCTCGACGACGACCCGTTGACGCCGCTAAGCGCCAGGGCGTGGAAGTTGCGCACCCGCCGACTGGCAACGCGGGCGTCGATTACGCCCCGGGTGGTGAGAAAGCGCGCCTCGCCAGCCGGCGCCATCACCAGGCCCAAGCGCTGGCCCTCGGCCGCGATGCGGTCGCCTGCCGACAGGCGCGAGACCTGGGCCTGCAGGGCGGCGTTCTCGCGCGCGAGCGTATTGGTCTTCTGCAGGTCGCGGCCGATCCCGGTGTTGAGCTTGAGCAGCATCAGCTGCAGAGCGACGATCCCGATCAGGGCGAAGGCGATCAGGCCGATCCACGCCCGGCCCCGGATGAGCCGGTCGAGGAAGCGATGGTCGGGCACGGCGCGGAGACCGTGCCGCAGGCCACCCAGCACCTGGCTGGGCAGAGCGGCCCCGCCGCGGCGCCGGCGAGGCGACCACGGTCGCGGTGCGGGCAGAGCGATCGCGCCGGCCGGACCGGAGAGGCGCCGGGGCGCGGGCGGCGAGACGCGGTGCACCAATCGACGCCGGTGACCGCGCCCTCCGGGGCGGAGCTCGGCGGCGCGGGCGGCCGAGGTGGCGGGGGTCATGGGGTCGCCTCGCGCTTGCGGGCGGCGCGCAGGCGCGCCGACGCGGCGCGGGGGTTATCGGCCAGCTCGGGCTCGGACGGCGTGACCGCCCCGCGGGTGAGCAGGTCGGCCTCGGGCTCGCGGCCACACACGCAGACCGGAAGCTCGGGCGGACAGATGCAGCCGCGGGCGCGGTCGGCCAGGAAGCGCTTGACCCGGCGGTCCTCGAGCGAATGGAAGGCGATGGCGGCCAGGCGCCCACCAGATCCCAGCAGCCTCCAAGCCGCCGGCAGGGCGGCGTCCAGTTGCTCGAGCTCATCGTTGACCGCGATGCGCAGGGCCTGGAAGGTGCGCTTGGCGGGATGCCCCGAGCCGAAGCGGGCGGGCCCGGGAACCGCGCCGATGATCGTGTCTACCAGCTCGGCGGTGGTGTGCAGCGGCTCGTCCGCCCGGCGGCGGACGATGGCCCGGGCGATCGCCCGGGCGTGGCGCTCCTCGCCCAGCTCGCGCAGCAGACCCGCCAGCCTGGCCTGGGGCCATTCGTTGACGATGTCGTCCGCGGTGAGCTCGGAGTCGGGATCCATGCGCATATCCAGCGGAGCGTCGTAGGAGTAGGCGAAGCCGCGCTCGCGGGTATCGATCTGCATCGAGGACAGCCCGAGGTCGAGGTACACCGCGTCTGCCCGCACGCCCTCCTGCTCGAGCTGGGACAGCCCTTCGGCGAACGGCGCGCGCAGGAAGCGGGCGTCGCACGCCAGCTCGTCGGCCAGTTCGGCGAAGCGCTCCTCGGCCAGAGGGTCGCGGTCGATCGCGATCAGCGTGCCGGTGGGACCCAGGCGGGCGGCCACCGTGCGCGCGTGGCCGCCGCCGCCGAAGGTGCAGTCGACCGCGACCTCGCCCGGGCCGGGGGCGAGCGCCTCGAGCAGCTCGCCCGCCAGAACGGGCACGTGGGTCACGGTCATGTCAAGCAGAATGGCCAAGTTGGTCGATGATCGGTTGCGGGTCGAGCTGGGCCTCGTAGCTGGCCCAGGCGGGGCGGTCCCAGATCTCCAGCCGCTCGTCGGCGCCGGTGACCACGACCTCGCGCCCCAGGCCGACCTTCTCGGCGAGGAAGCCGGGCACCATCACCCGCCCGGCGCCGTCGAGCTCGGTCTCGTGCGAGCGGCTGTTAAAGAAGCGGACGAGCGTCTCGCGCTCGCGCGAGCCAGGACGGAACTGCTCGAGGATCCGGGCCGTTGCCCGCTCGAGTTCCTCGGCCCGCCACAGCTGGAGACAGGGGCTGCCGTCGGCCGGCTGGGTGAGGACGACGCCGTCGGCCAGCTGCGAGCGGTAGCGAGCCGGGATCGTGAGCCGGTTCTTGGCGTCGAGCGTGTGATCGAAGGTGCCACGGAAGGCCACTGGTGTCCCCCGAGCGATAGCTCGGGAACCGAGGTGGAGGAGTGGGAGGAGCTCCTCCACCCCGGTTCGCGCGGGCACTGTAACCCACTTTCCCCCACTTCGCAACTCGATCTTCCACTTTGCCCCACGAGCCTCCACGCCGACGGCGAGCGGGCGAGGGGGACGGCGCCGCGCGGGCTAGGTCCCCACGGGGGCGGGCTGGCCCCGAGCGCTCGCCGATCCGGGACCCACTCGATTGTCGGTTTCCACGATCACTCGACAGGGACGCCGGCTGAGCAGGTACATGGCCGTGGGGCCGATGCGTTGCTCAGTGGCGGGGGCGTGCAGGGTGGACAGGTAGACGACGTCGGCGTGCACGCGCTCGGCCTCGTCGACCAGCGCCGCGCCCGGATTACGGGTGCGGATCAGGTCAGTGTGGATCCGGATACGCTCGCGGCGCGCCTTGATACGCGCCGTCTCGAGCACGCTGCGTCCCGCCGCCTCCTCCTCTTCCAGGCCGGCGTCGAGCGAGAGCTGGCTGGGGACCGGGAGCACGTAAACCGCGTAGACCACCCCTTGGTAGCCGATTAGCTTGGCCGCGCTGGACAGCGTCTGGGCACTCACGTCGCCACCGAAGATGGGGACCAGCGCCGTGCGGTAGGCGAGCGCCTGAAAGCCGGCGGGGCGCTCGGCCCGGGGGATTCGATACTGCCGGCGAGGGTCCAGCCCCTGGCGACGGCGGTAGAGGAAGTAGGCGCCCAGGCCGAGCACCATCCAGGGGATGCCCACGAGGCGCGTCTCGCCCTTGAGCACCACCACCGAGATCCAGGCGGCGAACGTGCCCAGGCCTCCCACCACCGCAGTCAGGGGGATCAGGCGGCCGCGGATGCGGACGTTTCCGGGCATGCGGTAGGGCCGCTCGCGGTCGGGATCCTTGACCCGCAGAGCTATCACCGCCACGTGGGCGGTGGTGAACGACAGCATCGCACCGAACGAGTAGAGGTTGCCCAGCACGTTGGTGTCCCCCCAGAGGACCAGCACTCCGGCCAACGCCGAGAAGAAGAGGATCGTGAACCACGGCGTTCTGAAGTTCGCGTGCAGGCGGGCGAACAGGCTGGGCAGCTGACGGTGCTCGGCGAGCGACCACGACAGGCGCGAGATCCCGATCAAACCGGCGTTGGTGGCGATGAACAGGATCGTGGCCGCCAGCGCGCCGACGTAGTACTGGGCGACGTGGAGCAGCGTCCCGTGCAGGCCCAGATGCTCGATGATCCCCAGCACCGGGTCGTTCTGGAACGTGTCCCCGAGCTGGGTGAAGAACCGGTGCCCGTGGCGCACCACTCCGGTGCACCCGTGGGCCAGCGGATGCAGCGAGTCGCACACGGGCAGCGCCGACAGTGCGACCACCGAGATGCCGGCGTAGATGCCGAGCACCGCGAACAGCACCAGGTTGACCGCCTTGGGCACGTCGCGCCCCGGGTCGCGGGCCTCCTCGGCCATGTTGGACACGGTCTCGATCCCGGTGTAGGCGAGCATGGCCAGGGACAGGGCGAAGATCACCTGGCTCCAGCTGGGGACCGTGCCCAGGTGCACCTGATCGATCAGCAGCGAGGGGTTCAGCACCAGGACGAAGCCGATGACCACCAGCAGGAGCTGGGTGGTCAGGTCCACCAGGGCGAGCAGCAGGTTGAGCTTGGCCGACTCCCCCAGCCCCCGGATGTTCAGCGCCGCCAGCACGGCCACGGTGATGAGCCCGCCGATGATGTCGCCCGGGTTGTGGGTCAGGCCGTGCAGCCCCGGGAACGCGCTCAGGTAGTGCGGCACGAAGAACGCCGAGATGGCGATGGTCAGGATGTAGTCGAGCGTCAGCGCCCAGCCGGCGAAGAAGGAGACGACCTCGTTGAAGGCGTGGCGGGCAAACGAGGACGCGCCCCCCGCCTCGGGGAACATCGCCGCGCCCTCGGCGTAGGTCTTGGCGGTCAGGACGAACAGGCCCCCGGCGAACATGAACACCAGCGGTGTGAGGCCCAGGGCGTGGGCGGCGACCAAGCCCAGGGCGTAGTAGATCGAGGAGCCGACGTTGCCGTAGGCGGTGGCGAACAGGCCGGGGACCCCGACCGCCCGGCGCAGACCGTGTTCGGTCAGCCGGGCCACGGGCTAGCGCTGCTGTCGGGTGGGGCGCACCAACACCTCGTTGACGCTCACCCGTTCGGGCCGGGTGACGGCGTAGGTGATCGCCTCGGCGATGTCCTCGGCGGTGAGCACCTCGCCGATCTGCTCGCGCATGCGCTCGACCCCCTGGCGCACTAGCTCGAGCTCGTTGTGGCCCGCCAGCTCGGTGTCGACGAACCCGGGTTCGATCACGGTGACGCGGATGTTGGAGTGCAGGGCCTCCTGGCGCAGCGCCTCTGAGAACCCGTTGACGCCGAACTTGGTCAGGTTGTAAACGGCCGACCCCAGGTGGGCGTGGCGCCCGGCCACCGAGGAGACGTTGACCACGTGCCCGCCCCCCTGCTCGCGCATGACCGGCAGCGCGGCGTGGGTGCAGTACAGGAGCCCATAGACGTTGACGTCCACCATCCGCCGCCAGTGGTCGGTGTCGGCGCCCTCGACGGGTCCGAGCAGCATCACGCCGGCGTTGTTGACCAGGATGTCGAGCCGCCCGAGGTGCTCGTAGGCGTGGGCGATGAACGCCCGCGCCTGGTCTTCGTCGGCGACGTCGGTGGGGAGGGCCAGGGCGCGGCCCCCCTCCTCGGCGATGCGTCCAGCCAGGGCGGCGATGCGCTCCTCTCGGCGCGCGGCGAGCGCGACCGCCGCGCCCGCCCGCGAGAGCGACAGCGCGACCGCCTCGCCGATGCCCGACGAGGCACCGGTGATGGCGGCGGCCCGGCCCTGGAGATCGACGGCCATCGGCCGGGCAATCTAAACGGCCGGCCGACGCTTGGCGAGTCCGGTGGCGCGGGGCCCGGCGGAGCTGCAATTTCCCCTGCACCCCCGGCGCGTGTGAAGGAACCCGTCCTATGATCCCGACGCCCCGCGGGGAGGCCGCGGTGCGGGCAATGGATACTGCGCGGCGCGGAAACTACAACTCGGGTGAGGACTTCGTCCTCGAATACGGCGAGCTTCGCTTCACGTTTAACGAGCGCGACTTCACCGAGCGCTGCGAGCAGGCGGCCATCAAGCTGGGCTTCGTGGGTGGCCGGTTGGGCGAGGCCGAGCTCGAGGACCTAGTCAATCTCACCGTCAACGGCGAGATCCAGGAACCCGCCTCGGCCCTGGGCGAGCACGTCAACGACTGCTGGCCCGACCTCGTTGGTCCCGCCGAGCGCTCGCTGGTGCACTGGCTGCGGCGGCTGATCTTCCGCAGCGCGTGGCTGGACCAGCGAGTCACCGAGGGCGAGCTGGACATCGCCTTCAACGAAGACAGCCAGACCTTCGCCTACATACAGCCCGACCGCGGCGGCGAGCCGATCGAGCTGGCCCCCGAGCCCTCCTGGAACCGGGTGGCCTACCGGCGCTGACCGGCGCTCATTCCAGCGCCGCGGCGCGCGCCTGGGCGATCGCCTCCGCCCCCGCGTCGCCGACCAGCAGCTCGGGACGGAGCGTGCCGCTGGCGACCAAGTCCAAGGCGGGTAACCGGCCGGTGCTGGTCAGCGCGAGGTCGAGGGCGATCACGGTCGTCTCCCCCCCCAACGGCCGGTCGGCGGTCGCGATCACGGTCAGCGAGCCGCCGTCGACGACGTTGCGCGCCGCGGCGAGCGCCTTGCGCGCGGCGGGGGGATGCACCGCCTCGAGCGAGTCGATGAGCAGGACGGCGTGCTCGCCGCGAGCGGCGACGCGCCTGGTCGTCTCCGCCGCCCGCTCGATCGCCTGGGCTTGAGCCTCGGCCGACGCGGCCAGCGTCAGCGCCGCAACCGGCGCGACGGGCCCCTCGCGCCACTCGGCGACCTCCTCCGGACGCACCCCGGCCAACACCAGGGTCACGGCCAGGTCCTCCTGGGAGCCGAGCGCCGCGCCCAGGCGGCGCAGGGCCTCGGTCTTGCCCGCGCGCGGCGGGCCGACGATCGTCACGCGCGAGCCACGGCCCACCGGCGTGAGCCACTCGATCGCCTTGAGCGTGGGGTCGTCGGCCCCCAGCGCGAAGCGCTCGGTGGGATACGCGGCGGGCAGCTCCTCGTACGGGGTACCCGCGGCCACGGCGTCGGCGGGCGCCCCGTTGATGGTGTCCACCCGGATCAGCGATGGGTAGCGCTCCGAGCGCCGGGGAGGCCGCACCCGTCCCGATACGCGGTCCCCGGAGACCAGCTCGCAGCGCCGCACCTGGGCGGCGGAGATGTAGACGTCCTCGTCGGACGCCTCGGGCCCATGCACGCGCAGAAAGGCCGACCCGTTGCCCAGCAGCTCGACCACGCCCTCGACCGATGTCTCGGCCCGGCTCTCGGCTCCGTCCTCGCCGTCGCCGCGGCCCCGCCGGCCGCGTGCACGGCGACCGCGCGGTCGCGCGGGGGCCCGCTCCCGGGCCCCGGGGGCCGGCTCGGCGGCGGCCTCATCGTCCGCGTCGGCGTCCGGGGTGACTTCGTCCGGTGCCGCGGCGGCCGGCTCGGCGCCCTCGGCCTCGGCCCCGCCTTCGGCCGGCGCGCCGTCGGCCGGCTCGGCCCCGCCCTCGGCCGGCTCGGCCCCGCCGTCGGCCGGCTCGGCCCCGCCCTCGGCGCCCTGGTGGGCGAGCAGCGCCTCGATCAGCTCCTGCTTGCGCAGGCGACGGTAGCCGTCCAGCCCCAGCTCGGAGGCCAGCGCGTGAAGGTCGGCGAGTGGGCTGGCGGACAGCTCGTCGGGGTCAAGCACAGACATGCGGTTCTCCTTCTGGCGTGGGTGGTCGGCGCCCGGCGGCGTGGGAACAGCCGCCGGCACCCCTGGCGCGAGCCTAGCGGGCGGCGACGGCCAGGCGCGGCCTGGGTGTCAGCTCGTCGAGCCAGCGAGCCAGCTCGGGCCGGCTGGCCCAGTCGGCTTCGAAGCGGGCGATCCCGCTGGCGGTCAGCGGATG
Organism: Actinomycetota bacterium; assembly: GCA_005883215.1. Classification (GTDB taxonomy): domain Bacteria; phylum Actinomycetota; class Thermoleophilia; order Solirubrobacterales; family Solirubrobacteraceae; genus AC-64. Next base: position 23,355 of record VAYS01000040.1, on the reverse strand, counting down.
CACGAGCATCTGGCGCAGGACGGAGGCGGGCACCGTGGCCACCGGACAGCCCAGCCGGGCGGCGGTGACCACGTGTCCCGGCGTGCGGATCGACGCGGCCAGGACCTCGGCTGCCTCCTCGGAGCGCAGGGCGTGCACGATCTCGATGAGCACGGCCTCGGAGTCGACCGCCACGTCGTCGAGGCGTCCGAGGAAGCAGGACACGTAGCGGGCTCCGGCCCGGGCGGCGAGCAGCGCCTGGGCCGCCGAGAACACGAGCGTGACGTTGACGTCGATGCCCTCGGCGGCCAGCCGCGCCGTGGCGGCCAGGCCCTCGGCCCCGAAGGGGACCTTAACCGTGACGTGTTCGTGCAGCCCGCACAGCGCGCGGCCCTGGAGGACCATCGTCTCGCGGTCCTCGGAGACCACCTCCGCCGACACCGGCCCGTCCACGGCCTCGCAGATGCGGCGAATCGCCTCTCCGGGGTCGCCGTCCTCGCGGGCGAGCAGAGACGGGTTGGTGGTGGCGCCCGAGAGCACGCCCCAGGCCGCGAGCTCCCGTACCTCGGCCACCGAGCCGGTATCGATGAACAGCCTCATGGGCGCGACCTCCTCTGGCTGGGCGCGCCGCGGGGCGCGCGGGGACCTCGAGCGCCCAGAGCATCGCGCCCGCACCCGACGGAATCATGGGGCGCCGGGTGGCGCGTCAGCCGGCCGGCGGAACCGCCGGCTCGCGGCGCAGCTCTTCGGCCAGGATCAGCGTGTCGGGGACCGGATCCTCGCCCCGCAGGGCGGCGCGCACCGACAGGTAGTCGGCCACGGCAGCCACGTCGTGCACCCGCAGGACCTGCGCTCCCTGATCGAGGCCATGGCCCACCGCGGCCAGCGTGCCGGCCAGGCGCTGGCCGGGCGGCCGGCCGACGAGAGCTCCGACGAAGTCCTTGCGCGACACGGCGAGCAGCAGCGGCCGGCCCAGCGCGCGGACCGGCCCCAGATCCCGGAGCAGCCGCAGGGTCTGGGCCGGGGTCTTGGCGAAGTCCGGACCGGGGTCGAGCAGTAGCTGCTCGCGGTCTACGCCCCGGGAGACCGCGAGCTCGACGCGCTCGTCCAGGAAGCGGGCCACCTCGGCCGCGATGTCCTCGCCGTAGAGGCGGGGATCCTGGCGGCGCTGCTTGGACTCGACCAGGGTGTGCATGATCACCAGGCCGGCGCCGGTCGACGCGCACAGGTCGGCCATCGCCGGGTCGCGCAAGCCGCTGGTGTCGTTGACCAGGCCGGCGCCGGCGGCGATCGCCGCCGCCGCCACCTCCGGCTTGTAGGTGTCGACCGAGACCGGCCCGTCAAACTCGGCCACCGCGCGCTCGATCACCGGAAGCACCCGCTCGATCTCTTCGGCCACCGGCACCGCGGGGCGATCGGTCACCGCCGATTCGCCGCCGACGTCGACGAGGTCGGCGCCGGCGCCCACCAGCTCGCGCAGGCGCGCCAGTCGGGCCTCCTCGGCCGCCAGCTGCCCGGCGTCCGAAAACGAGTCCGGGGTGGCGTTGAGCACCCCCATGAGCAGCGGGCGCCCGCCGAGCTCGAGGACCCCGGGGCCCGCGCGCAGCCGGAGCGGGGCCGTGCTAGCCCCCGCTCGCCTGCACCAGCGAGGCGGCGGCGGCCCGCCGCGCGCGCCGGCCGGCCGTGACCGCCTTGCCCGGGGCCGGCTTGGTGAGGCCGCCGACCACGATCCGCCGGACGGTGGGCGGTCCCTCGACGAAGCACACGAGCACGTTGCTCTGGCGGTCCGCGCCGGCGGTCAGGGGCTGGGTGCCGTCGACCGGCCCGAAGGTGGGCCGGGAGAGCACCAGCTCGGGGCCGAACTTGCCGGTGCGGAGCACGCGCGCGTGCACCGACGCCGGATCCGTGGGGCCGCTCGACCGGACCCACGCCACCATGCCGACGTGCTTTCCGCCCATGGCCACCGCCGGCTCCGCCGCGATCGTGCTCGCGCCGGAGTCCACGCGCTGCAGGCGGGCAAAGCTGGTTCCGGTCCCCACCGCCGCGACCACCTGGTGACTGCCCGACAGGCCCACCGCCGCCAGGCCCTCGCCGAGACCGCTCAGGGCCACGCTGGGCGCGTCGACTCCCTCCGAGCCGGAGCTGGGCTGGCCGTCGATCTCCCCCGGGGGGTCAAAGGCGCTCCCCACCAGCCGCCGCTGAAAGGCGCGGGTGTGGACGCCGCTCGGATCGTCGAAGGCCTGGCGCAGGACGGCCCAGCCGAGGCTGCCGTTGTCGTCCAGGGCCAGCGCCGGGCTGTCGCCGTCGTGCCCGGGGTGACCGCTGAGAGCGGGCACGGTCAGGTCCTGCGGTGCAGTGCTGATCGCGGTGTGGACCACGCGCCGGGCAAATACGTGGACGCGCCCGTCGCCCCCGGCCTCTCCCCACGCCACCTCGGCGCTGCCGTCTGAGGAGGCGGCGAGCCGCGGCCGGCGCTGGGGCCCGTCGCCGGCGTTGGCGCCGGGATTGATGTTCAGGGGATCGCTGACGGCGAAGGAGGTTTGCTTGCGCGCCAGCCACGCCACCCGAACCCGGGCGGCGGTGGCCGGGCTCCCGGCCAGCGTGGAAGCCACCGCGGGCACGGTGAACGCGACGTAGCCCTGGCCGTGCTGCGACATGGCGGCGCTGGGGGTGGCGGCCGCGGGCGCTATCAGCGCCGGCGCGGTGGGGCGCAGATCGGCGCCACTAGGACGGGGCTGGACCAGCGCGACGACCTCGGGCCGGCCCGGCACGACCACCCCGAACAGGCTTCCCCCGCTGAGGAAGGCGAACTGCGCCCGCCCGAGGTTCCCCGCGGCCACGGTCGGCTGGTCGGCGGCGGCGCTCAGCCCGCCGTCCAGTCGTCCCAGCGAACGCCAACCGCCGCTGATCAGCATGGCGCCGAATACATGGGGGACGCCGCCGTCGTTGCGCAGATAGACGAGCGCCGCGGTGCCGTCGCGGGCCATCGAGATCTGGGCGCTGCCCACGATGTCGGGGCTGGGGCCGTCGATCGTGCGACCGGCGAACGGCCCCGCCCCCGCGGGCGCCGCCAGGGCTCCGGAGGCGGCCACGGCCGCGGCGGCGCCGAGCATGCCTGCGATGCGGGTGATAGGGGTCACGGAGGCGGGAAGCTTAGGGGGCCGGACGGTCAGCGAACGTGGCGGCGACGCGGATCCCCTCGGCCCTGGCCTCGCCCTCGAAGCCCTCGAGCTGGGCGGCCACCGCCCGCTCGTCCCAGTCGAGCTCGGCGCCCAGGGTCGCGGCCACGCGCGCGGCGGCTCGTTCGGAGCCGAGCAGCTCCTCGGCCGCCAGCAGGCCCAGGCGGGTGCGTCGCAGCAGCACGTCCCCCACCGACCGCGCCTGCTCCCGGCGCGCCGCCTGTACCACCTCGGCGAGCAGGTCGGGCAGGCCGGGGACGATCGGCTGGGCCAGCTCGCCGCGTCCCGCGGCCAGCTCGAGCACCTCCCCGGCGGCGTGCCCGTAGCGCGCGGCGAGCGCCGCGTAGGACTCCGGCGGGACCCCCTCCACGCGGGGCAGCTCGTCGGGTTGCACCGCCTGTCCCAGGGGGATCTCGTGGGTGCGGCAGGGGGCGTCGCGGGCCTCGCGCTCGACCAGGCGGTCCACGGCCATCTTGGCCATACGACGCCAGGTGGTGAGCTTGCCTCCGGTGATGGTGATCATGCCGCTCGAGGTCTCATACAGCTCGGCCTTGCGCGAGATGTCGACCGACTTCTTCGGGTCGCCGGTGGCGATCAGGGGGCGCACCCCCGCGTAGCCGCCGGTGACGCGGTCGGGGCCCAGGTCGGTGCCGAAGTGCCCGTTGACCGCGTCCAACAGGTACTCGACGTCCTCCTTGGCGGGCTGGACGTGCTCGAGCTCGCCCTCGTAGTCGTTGTCGGTGGTGCCGATCAAGCTGCGTCCCAGCCAAGGAAGGGCAAAGATCGTGCGGTTGCCGGCGGCGGGCACGATCGCCCCGGCCACCAGCGGCAGGTCCTCGGGGCTCAGCGTGATATGGGTGCCGCGGCTGGGTCTGATCCGGGGCACCTCGGCTTCGTCGTGGAGCTCCTCCGGGCGCAGCCGGTCGGCCCACACGCCGGTGGCGTTGATGACCGCGTCCGCGCGCACGGCGAACGACTCCGCGCTCTCGCAATCGAGCACCCTCACCCCGGCGGCCCGGCCGTCGTCGACCACCAGCGCGGTCACCTCGAGGCGATTGGCGCACACCGCGCCGAAGCGCTCGGCCTCGCCCAGGACGGTCAGCACGAGGCGGGAGTCGTCGGTCTGGCAGTCAAAGAACAGGTAGCCGGCGGTCGGCGAGCGCGAGGCCAGGGCGGGGAGCAGCTCGACCACCTCTTCACCACCGATGATCCGGTGGCGCTCGGGGCTCCACGAGCTGCCCTGGTCCTCGGGCGCACCGCGGCCGTCGCTCGCCGCCCCGGCCGCGGTGGATGGGCGCCGGCCCGGAGCTCGCCGGGCGGCGCGGGCCGGTCCGCGCCGCCGGGTGCGCTCACCTCGGCGCGGGCGCTCGTCCCCGCGCCCCCGCGTCCGCCGCCCGCGCAGGCGATCGACGGCCATCACGTCGTAGAGATTCAGCCCCACCCCCATCATGCGGTCCGGGCGCGTGCCCTCGAAGGCCGGCACCACGAGCGGGAGCGGGCGCACCAGGTGGGGGGCCAGCTCGACCAGCAGCTGGCGCTCGAGCAGCGCCTCGCGCACCAGCCCGAGGTCGAAGTTCTGCAGGTAGCGCAACCCGCCGTGGACCAGCTTGCTCGAGCGGCTGGAAGTCCCGGAGGCGAAGTCCGCGCGCTCGACCAACGCGACCGAGTAGCCCCGGCTGGCGGCGTCGAGCGCCACGCCGGCGCCGGTGATGCCGCCGCCCACGACGACCAGGTCAAAGCTCTCCTGGGAGAGGGCGGCCAGGGCGTCCGGGCGGGCTAGCACGGGCGACAGTCTTCCAGCCCCCGCGCCCGGCGCGTGCCGGCGCTCGGACGCGCCCCGCCCGGGCGCGCCGGGCCGGCCCGGGGGCGCCTAGCCGCCGACGGCGGCGTGCGCCCGATGGATGGCGGGTCGCGCCATGTGCTCGGGGGCGGGCTCGCCCGCCGGGGCCGGGGCGCCGAGCAGGGCGAAGGCCAGGCGCGTGGCTAGGGCCATGATCGTGATCTGCGGATTTACCCCGAGCGAGGAGGGCACGACGCTGCCGTCGCTGACGTAGAGCCCCCGCACCCCGTGCACGGCGAGCCCTGGGTCCACGACCGCGCGCGCCGGGTCGGCCCCGGCCCGGGCCGTCCCCAGGGGGTGAAAGGCCATCAGCGTCAGATCCCGCGCCCGCACGCGGGCTCGGCGCAGCGGGCCGGAGTCGCCGTCGTGCAGGGTGGGCAGGCCGGCGATCGGCAGGACCACCTCGCGCGCCCCCGCCGCCCAGTAGATGTCGCACAGCAGCTCTATGCCGCGCTTGAAGCGGGCGGTGTCGGCGTCGTCGAGGTCATAGCGGACGAGGGCCCCGCCCCGCCCCCGACCCGGGGCGCGCACCACCCGCCCGCGCGAGCTGTCGGAGACCATCACCCCGAAGCTAGCCAGCGTGCGGGCGCGGAGCATCGTCTCCCGGTGCTCGGGCCCGGTGTGGGGGGTGGACATGGCCAGGTAGTCGGGAGGCCCGGCGGCGCCCTCGAGCATGATGCCCTCGTCGGCGAGCGCGTCGACGTAGTAGCTCTGCGGCACCCCGTCCCACTGGTCGATGCGCTCGTCGAAGCCGGCGCGCACCCCGGTGGCGGGGTGGATGGAGAGGTTGCGGGCGAGCTGGCCCGAGGCGCCTCCGATCCCCTGGCGGCGCAGGAAGAGCGGGGTGTGGATCGTGCCGCAGGACAGGATCACGCGGGGGCAGCGGACCCGCAGAGTGCCCCCGCCGGCGGCACGGGCGATGACGCCGCGCACCTGGTTGCCGGCCATGTCCAGGCGCTCGGCCCGGGTCGAGGCGTAGGTGACCGCCCCCGCCGCCCACGCCCGGGGGAGGTAGGTGATCCCCACGTGCTGCTTGGCCCCGGTGGGGCAGCCGTAGGCGCACACGCCGGTGCCCACGCAGCCGCGCACGTTGCGGTACAGGTAATCGCCCGACAGACCCAGGCGCTCGGCCCCCCGCCGCACCACCTCGGCGTTGCGGCCCGCCAGCGCCGGCGGCACCTGGCTGACGTTGAGGATCCGCTCCACGCGGCGAAAGTAGGGCTCGAGCTCGGCCTCGCCGAGCGCCTCCAGGCCGAACTCCCGCCGCCACAGCTCGAGCACCGGCCCCGGGGTGCGAAAGCAAGTCCCCGAGTTCACCACCGTCGTCCCCCCCACCGCCCGGCCCAGCGGCAGCACGATCGGCGGGGTGCCCAGGGTGACGACCTGCCCGGCGTCGCGGTACAGCTGGGGCATCATCTCGCGGGGCCGGGCGTTGAACTGCTCCGTCTCCCACCAGTCCCCCTCCTCGAGCACCGCCACCCGCATGCCCCCCTCGGCGAGCTCCTTGGCCACCGGCGCGCCCCCCGCCCCCGAGCCGATCACGCACGCGTCGACCTCGACCGTGCGCCCGACGCGCTGCCGGCGACCGTCCTCCACGCGGCGCTGGGGCGGGTGAAAGGTGCCGGTGCCATCGCGGTAGGCCCGCTCGCCGGTGGGACGGACGCCATCCCCGGTGTCGTTCACCAGCGCCCCTCGCGCTCGCGCAGCTCGCGCGCCCGCGCCAGGCGGGCGTCGGCGTCGTATCCGAGCAGGCCCATGACGCGGTCGTCGCCGTAGTAGGAGACCGCGGCCAGACCGACCAGCGCCTTTACCGGACCCGCCAGCGGCCCGGCCTGCAGGCGCTGCACATAGGCCAGCCGCCGCTCGGGCGCCAGGGCGCACAGGCCACGGCGAAAGCCCAACGCCCGCGGCCCGGCGTCGAGCGCGCGCAGACCGGCGCGCAGGGCGATCCGGTTGGGTCCCGGCGAGGCGCCCAGAAAACGGGCAAAGGCAGCCAGCGCGTCGGTATCGGCCACCGCCGGGAGCGGCGGTCGGGGGGCGAGCACCGTGTCGGCGAAGGACAGGAAGATGGCCGCCTCCCGGCGGCCAAGCCCAGGGACGCGGGCCGAGGGGCCGGCCGTCGCGGTCGCCGAGGGACGCGCGCTCATGACGAGGCTCTAGGCCACGGCGGGAGGGCGCTCGCGCTCGCGCTTGCGCTCGCGTACGGCCTCGCGCACCGCGTCCCAGTCCACGTCCTTGAAGTTGTGCATCGGGCAGTACTTGGGACCGCACATCGAGCAGAACTCCGCCGTCTTGAAGTAGTCGTCGGCCAGGGTCTCGTCGTGCATCGCCTGGGCCGTCGCCGGGTCGAGTGCCAGCCGACGATCGCCGCGCCGATCGCCGAGGTGATGTGGTCATAGCCGGGCGCGATGTCGGTGACCAGCGGCCCCAGGGTGTAGAAGGGCGCGTCGTGGCAAATCTCGCGCTGGCGACGGACGTTCATCTCCAGCTGGTCCATGGGGATGTGACCGGGCCCCTCGATCATCACCTGCACCTCGCGCTCCCAGGCGCGCTCGGTCAGCTCGCCGAGCGTCTTGAGCTCGGCGAACTGCGCCGCGTCTGAGGCGTCGGCGATCGACCCCGGGCGCAGCCCGTCGCCCAGCGAGATCGAGACGTCGTAGCGGCGGCAGATCTCGAGGATGTCGTCGAAGCGCTCATACAGCGGGTTCTCGCGCATGTGGTGGACCATCCAGCGGGCGAGGATGCCGCCCCCGCGGGAGACGATCCCGGTGACGCGGTGCTGGCACAGCGGTAGGTGCTCGAGGCGCACCCCGGCGTGGATGGTCATGTAGTCGACCCCCTGGCGGGCCTGGTGCTCGATGTTGTCCACCAGGAGCTCGGGACCGAGGTCCTCGATGCGCTTGACCTTCTCCACCGCCTGGTAGATGGGCACGGTGCCGATCGGCACCGTGGCCGCCGCGACGATCGCCTCGCGGGTCTCGTCGATGCGCTTGCCGGTCGACAGGTCCATGACCGTGTCGGCGCCCCACTTCTCGGAGATCGTGAGCTTGTCGACCTCCTCCTGCAGGGAAGAGGTGGTCGGCGAGTTGCCGATGTTGGCGTTGATCTTGACCCGGGCCAGCTGTCCGATGGCCATCGGGTCCAGGCGCTCGTGCTCGACGTTGGCGGGGATGATCATGCGCCCGGCGGCGACCTCCTGGCGGATCGCCTCGGGGTCGAGCTGCTCGCGCTCGGCCACGCGAGCCATCTCGGGAGAGACGACGCCCTGTCGGGCGAGGTGCATCTGGGTGCGGCAGTCGCCGTCGGCCGAAAAGGCGGTGCGGTGCTCTTGCGACATGTCTCTCCCTTCGCTGGTCTGAACCAGATCAGGTTCGGCGGGTCGGCGCTAGGAAGCGCCCTCTCAGCCCCTCGCCAAGGGACCCCCCGGTGTATGCGGTGCGTGGCGCACGATAGCGCCCGGGCCCGGGCGTCGACGGCGCCGGCTCGGCCCCGGGGGCTGCTATCGCCGGCGCCCGCCGGTCCGCAGCCGGGCAGGGTAGGATCGGGGCTCGGTGGAGGACTTTCGCGCCGCGTCGCTTAAGAGCTGGACGGCCGTCGCGCCCGACTGGGACGAGCTGACGGCGTGGGTGGACTATCAGCTGGGTATCGCCGCCGAGTGGATGCTCGAGGAGGCGTCGCCGGGACGCGGTGATCGCGTGCTCGAGCTGGCCGCTGGACCGGGCACGCTGAGCTTGGGGGCGGCGCGCGCGGTGGGCGCCGAGGGCCAGGTGATCTGCACCGACTTCGCCGAGGCGATGGTCGACACCGCCCGTCGGCGCCTGGCCGCGGAGGGCGCCGAGAACGTCGAGTGCCGGGTCGTGGACGCCGAGGCGATCGACCTGCCCGACGGAGCGGTCGAGGTGGTGCTGTGCCGGATGGGCTACATGCTCATGGCCGACCCGGCCGCAGCGCTGCGCGAGACGGCGCGGGTGCTGGCCCCCGGCGGTCGAGCGGCGCTGACCGTGTGGTCGGATGCGATCTCCAACCCCTGGGCGGCGCTGCCCATGCAGACGATTATGGCCCAGCTCGGGGCCCCGCCCCCCGAGCCGGGGGCTCCCGGTCTGTGGGCGCTGGCCGACCGGACCCGCCTTCAGCGCCTGCTCGAGGACGCCGGCCTCGAGTCGGTCCACATCCAGCAGCTCGACGACGTCGTCGAGTATGAGTCCTTCGAGCACTGGTTCGAGCTGACCGGCCGCCTGGCGGGCCCGATCCGGGCGCTGCTCGCCGGCCTGAACGAGAAGGACCGACGGACGATCGAGGCGCGGCTGCGCGAGGCCGCGCAGCCCTACCACCAGGCCGACGAACGCCTGTCGATGCCCGAGCGGATGCTCGGGGCAAGCGCGCGCCGAGCCTGATCTCTAGGCGGCGGCGTCGGAGGCCGAGGCCGCTCCCGGCGCCTGGAGCGGCAGCGGCCGCCCGAGGTGAAAGCCCTGGGCGTAGTCGACGCCGCAGCGGCGGACGGCCTCCAGCGTGGCCTCGTCTTCGACGCCCTCGGCGACCATCAGCTTGCCCAGGGCGTGGCCCACGTCGACGATCGCGTGGACCACCCGGGCGGCGACCTCGTCGCGCGCGAGGGCACCCACCAGGCCCAGGTCGATCTTCACATACCGCGCCCCCAGCTCCTGCAGGGAGGCCAGCGAGCCAAAGCCGGCGCCGAAGTCATCCAGGGCCACCTCGCAGCCCAGCTCCCCCAGCGCCGCGATGAAGGCCCGGGCTCCGTGGAGGTTGCGCTCGGCCGCCGCCTCGCCGAGCTCGAAGACCACCTTCGCCGGATCGAGCCCGTCGCCGATGGCGGCGCGCAGCGACTCGAGGATCTCCCGGTCGCCAATCGAGGAGTCGGCGAGGTTGACGCTGACGGCCTCCCCCGCCCGGGCCAGGACCAGCGCGCGTCCGACGACCCAGCGGTCGAGCTTGGCGCTCAGACCGAACTGCTCGGCGATGGGCAGGAAGGTGCCGGGGGCGCTGATCTCGCCGTCTGCGCCCACCATCCGCAGCAGCAGCTCGCGGCGCGCGACATGGCCGCTTTGCAGATCGACAAGCGGCTGGGCGTGGAGGACCAGGCGATCCTCGCGCAGGGCGTCCTGGAGGCGCCCGGCCCGGCTCAGCGCCGCCCGGGCCTGTCCCGAGTAGACCTCGACCGCGTCTCCGCCCAGCTCCTTGGCGCGGTACAGGGCGACGTCGGCGGCGACCATCGCCTCATCGACGCTGAGGCGGTGGGCGGCGTGAAACACCACGACGCCCATGCTCACGCCCAGCTCCACCGGGAGCTCCGACTGGATCTCCTTGACCAGGACCCGCAGGCTCTCGGCCAGGGTCAGGGCCTGGGCCAGGTCCGCCTCGGGCAGGATCACTGCGAACTCGTCCCCCCCCAGGCGCCCGACCACGTCGGTCTCGCGCACCCGGCGGGAGAGCACCTCGGCCACCGATTTGAGCAGGCGATCGCCGGCGGCGTGGCCGTAGGAGTCGTTGACGATCTTGAACTTGTCCAGATCGAGCATGATCAGGGCGCCCGAGCGGCGATAGCGCGCGGCGTGGTGCAGCTGGCGCTCGAGCTCGGTGGTCAGCCGGCGACGGTTGTAGAGCTCGGTGAGCGGATCGTGGTCGGCCCGCCAGGAGGCGTCCTCCAGCGCGGTAGCCAGATCGAGCACCGCCGCGGCGTAGCGGGCGTAGACGTCGAGCTGGTCGCGCTCCTGGGCGAAGAAGGCGCCGGCCGACGACCCCGCGTCGGTTGGGGTCGCCGCCATCAGCCACCCGTAGCGGCGACGGGTGGAGGCCACCTCGGCGATCAGGCGCGAGTCGTCGTCATGAGCCACCTCGCCGGCCAGCAGCGCGCTGGCGACCCGATCGGGGTCCTCGTCGTCGAACCCGCGGTGATGCACATACACCTCGCCCGTGTGGTCGAGGCGCACGGCGAGCAGGTACTTGGGCGCCCGCACCGCGGTGGCGGCGCGCTCGGTCACCCGGGCCAGCGCGGCGTCCAGGTCGTCGAAGGCGATCAGGTCGCGGGCCGTCGCGTACATGCTGTCCAGGCGATCCTTCATGGCCACGATCTGGGCTTCGAGCGCCGAGATCAGGGCCTGCGGATCGGACATGCTCGCGGCCGCCTCGACGTCCCAGCCGATCCGGTACTCGCAATGCGGGTCCCCGCGCACTTCGCAGGAGGTCTCCTCCACCCGGGCGGCAGGCAGGCCGAACAGCGCGGTGGGCTGGGAGAGCAGGCCCTGCGTCCACTCGCACAGGTAGCGGTGTCGCCGGAACCCGCGCCGGGCCGTGGCCCTCACCACCGCCCGCCCGGGCTCGACCTCGACCGGCTGCAGCTCGGTGACGGTGCTGAACTTCGTCACCCCGACCGCCAGCTGCTCGTAGATCGCCTCGGGAGACCCGAGCGAGCGCAGCAGCGTGGCCACCGGGGTTCCCGCGTGCTGGCGAACCGTCTCCTCGCCCACCCGCCGGGGGAGCTCCTCGTCGCCCATCAGCTCGATGGCCGCCTCGAACAGCGCGATCGCCTCGTCGTACCAGATCCAGTTGGCGGGATCGGCGAGGTGGGCCGCCGTGTAGGGGACCCCGGCCGTCTGAAGCAGCCGAGCGACCGCCTCCTCGCCGCGCGTGGTGCGCACCTGGGTGAGCAGGACGCTGGCCATCGAGCAGGAGACCTGGCCGACGGAGGGAGCGCCGGGCTGCGCGCCGGGTGCCACGAGACCGTCCGGCTCGGACGGTGGACTCTCGTTGGCGGCGTGGCGGCTCATCGACCCCATAGCCGACGCAGGGCGGGGCAGCCCCTGCGCCGTCTGCCTACACCATCGACACGTTCGGGCCAGTCCTTGACCACCCCCCAGGCGTACTAGCCGGGTCGGCGAGCTAGCGCCGACGACCGACCGCGCGGCCGGCAGAGGAAGGACGAGGGGCCCTAGAGGGCCTGCAGCTCGGCGGTGATGTCGTCCACCGACGCCTTGGCGTCGCCGAACAGCATCGCCGTCTTGGGGTCGTAGTACAGCTCGTTGTCGATCCCGGCGAACCCGGGGTTCATCGAACGCTTGAGCACGATCACCGACTGGGACTCGTTGACGTTGAGGATCGGCATCCCGAAGATCGGCGAGTCCGGGTTGCTGTTGGCGGCCGGATTGGTGACGTCGTTGGCGCCGATCACCAGCGCGACGTCGGTGCGCGGGAACTCGGGGTTGACGTCGTCCATCTCCTTGAGCTGCTCGTAGGGCACGTCGGCCTCGGCGAGCAGCACGTTCATGTGCCCGGGCATCCGTCCGGCCACCGGATGGATGGCGTACTTGACCTGGACGCCGCGATCCTCGAGTACCTTGGCCATCTCGCGTACCGCGTGCTGGGCCTGGGCCACCGCCATGCCGTACCCCGGCACCACCACCACCTGGCGCGCGTAGGCCATCTGGATCGCCGCGTCCGACGCCGAGGTCGAGCGCACCGTGCCCGCGTGCTCGCCGGGCCCGGCGGCCCCGGCGGTGACCCCCCCGCCGCCGAAGCCGCCGGCCACGATCGCCGGCACCGAGCGGTTCATGGCGACCGCCATGAGGTTGGTGAGGATCGTGCCCGAAGCGCCGACGATCATGCCCGCCACGATCAGCGCCGGGTTGTTGAGCGCCACCCCGGTGGCCGCCGCCGACAGGCCGGTGAACGCGTTGAGCAGCGAGATCACCACCGGCATGTCGGCGCCGCCGATGGGCAGCACCACGAAGTTGCCCAGCACGGCCGCGCACAGCAGCACGCCGATGATCAGGGCCTGCGAGTGCCCTCCGGCCACGATCGCCGCCGCCAGCCCGATCGCCGCGGCCGCCAGCGCGCCGTTGACCAGCTGCTGGGCACGCCCGAGGGTGATCGGCCGCCCCGGGATCAGCTCCTGCAGCTTGCCGAAGGCGATGTTCGACCCCCAGAAGGAGACCGACCCGACGATCGCCGCGAACAGCGAGAAGACCGCCACGTAGGTGGGCGTGTGGGCAAAGCCCTGTGTGTTGCGGAACTCCACCCACGAGATCAGCGCCACCGCCCCACCGCCGACGCCGTTGAACAGCGCCACCATCTGGGGCATCGCCGTCATCCTGACGTTGCGCGCGGCCGGGACCCCGACCGCGGCGCCGATCACCAGCCCCAGCGCTATCAACCCCCAATTTCCCATGCGCGGATCTAGCAGGGTGGCGATGACCGCCAGCGCCATGCCCGCCGCGGCGATGCGGTTGCCGCGGACCGCGGTGCGGGGGCCGGTGAGCCCCGACATGCCGTAGATGAACAGGCCGAAGGAGACGATGTACAGGACCTGGATGAAGTCGTGGTCCTGCAGGAAGCTGGCCAGCGGGAGCGTCACCTGGCGGTCTCGCTGGGCTGGCCGGCCGCAGAAGCGTCGCCGTCGCTGGCCGGCGGGGGTTCGGGCTTGCGCTTGAACATCTCGAGCATCCGGTCGGTGACCAGGAACCCGCCGACGATGTTGATCGTGCCGAAGGCGATCGCGATCACCAGCAGGAGCTTGTTGACGAAGCCGTTGCCCGAGAGGCCGATCAGCAGGAGCCCGCCGAGCAGGACGATCCCGTGGATCGCGTTGGTCCCCGACATCAGCGGCGTGTGCAGCGTGTTGGGCACCTTGGAGATGACCGCGAAGCCGACGAAGCCGGCTAGGACGAGGATGGTCAGGTTGGTCACGAGCATCGGAGTGCTCCTTCTGGGGTCTAGGAGGGAGCGGCGGCGGACTCCACCGCGGCCTTGGCCCCCGCGTTGACGATCTCGCCTTCGCGCACGACGCAGGCGCCGGCGACGATCTCATCGTCGAAGTCGAGCTCCAGCGCCCCGTCCTCGCCGGCGAACAGCTCGAGCAGGGCCTGCACGTTGCGGGCATACAGCTGGGAGGCGTGCTCGGGCATCGTCGCCGGCAGGTTGAGCGGGGCGTCGATCTTGACGTCGTGGCGCACGACCACCTCGCCGGCCTCGGACAGCTCGCAGTTGCCCCCCGCCTCGCCGGCCAGGTCGACGATCACCGACCCTGGGCGCATCCCCCGCACCGCCTCGGCGGTGACCAGCTTGGGCGCTGGGCGCCCAGGCACCAGCGCGGTGGTGATGACCACGTCAAATCCCTTGATGGCGTCGGTCAGCGCCTGCTGCTGCTGGGCTCGCTCCTCCTCGGTGAGCTCTCGCGCGTAGCCGCCCTCGCCGGCGGCCTCTACGCCGAGGTCGAGGAAGGTGGCGCCCAGCGACTGGACCTGCTCGGCCACCTCGGGCCGCACGTCATAGCCGGTGGTCTGGGCCCCCAGTCGGCGAGCGGTGGCGAGCGCCTGCAGGCCGGCCACCCCGGCGCCCAGGATCAGCACCTTGGCCGGGGGGATGGTGCCCGCGGCGGTCATCAGCATGGGATAGAAGCGGCCCAGGTGCTGGGCGCCGAGCAGGGTGGCGCGGTAGCCGGCGACGTTGCTCTGGGAGGACAGCGCGTCCATCGACTGGGCCCGCGAGATCCGCGGGATCGCCTCCATGGCAAACGCGGTCGCGCGGGCGGCGGCCAGCGCCGAGATCGTGCGAGCGCCGGTGAGCGGGGCCAGGAAGCCGATCAGGACGCTGTCGGCGCCGAGCCCGGTGACCTCGTGCTCGCTGGGCGGGGCCACCTTGACCACGGCGTCCGCCCTCCACACCTCCTCGGCGGAGGGCGCCACCGCGGCGCCGGCGTCGGTGAACTGCTCGTCGGGGATCAGCGCCCCGGCGCCCGCCCCGGCCTGGATGACGACGTCGATGTCCTTGGCGCCCAGACGCCGCACCACGTCGGGCACCAGCGCCACGCGGCGCTCGCCTGCGGCGGTCTCGGTGGGTACGCCTACCCGCATCGGGCGGGGCACGTTAGCTGACCACCCTAGAATCACGTTCGCCCGCTGGCCGGCCCATCGGGGACCAAACCATGGCGCTTAGCCGTACCCAGGTAATCGACGTCCCGCTCCCGCGGTCAGAGTCATACGCTCGCTGTCTGGAGGTGGGCCAAGCGCTCGGCAAGGCCATGGTCAAGGACGAGGATGAGTCGGCGGGGACGGTCACTTTCAAGGTGCCGATGTCGATCCGGAGTTGGGGTGAGCGGGTGACGCTGCGCCTCGAGGAGCGCGGCGCCGACTGCACGACCGTGGAGGTCACGAGCCGGTCCTCCCTGCCCGGAACGCTGGCCGACTATGGCAAGAACTCCGGGAACGTCGAGAAGGTCGCCGCCTGGCTGGCGCGCGAGACCGGGGGCACGCTCCGACCGCCGACCGGGGCGGGCGCGCGCGGCTTGCGGCCGACCGGCGCCACCGCGCCGCCGCAGGGCCTATGGGCTCCCTACCAGCCGCTTCCGCCGCGCGCCGAGGCGCAACCTCCCGAGGCCGGCACGCGCCCGGGCGACGAGCGTCCTCCGCGCGCCAGCGGCGCCTGAACCGCTAGTCGAGCATCACCGCGAGCATCCCCTCCACCGCCCGCACGGCCTGCACCACCACGGCCAGCCGCCGCTGCAGCGCGAGCCCGCCGAGCGCCGAACCCGGCCCCCGCCCGGCTCCGGCGCCCGCGCGGCGCGCGCCGCGGGCGCCCGTGGTCGGGGGCGAGGAACGACCCGTGCCCGCGGCGGCAGAAGCGGAGGAGCTGGCGCCGCGGGCGCGGGCCCGGGCGTGGCCCCACCCCGGTCGGGCCCGGATCGGGAACGGCCGCCCGGCGAGCGCGGTCAGGGCTTGGCCGGTGACCCACACCGGGGTCTGCGCGCTGGTGCGCGAATAGCGGATCGACCCGTCGGGAGCCGACAGCGAGCGCAGGAAGCCCAGGGGCGAGCGTCCGCCCCGCCGGTGCACGCGGGCGGGATCGCGCCCGCCGGCGATCAGCGCCTGGATCGCCCAGGCGGTGGACTGCGCGTTGGAGGACCCCCCGGGCTGCAGGGGAAAGCCTCCGTCGGGATTCTGGCGGTGCGCCAGGAAGCCCAGCGCGGATCGCACCGCCTTCACCCCGCGCCCCCCCGCGGCGACCAATGCCTCCACCGCTCCGGCGGTGTCGTCGATGTCACTGGCACCGCCGCGGGCGAGGAAGTTGAATCCGCCGTCGGCGTCAGGCTCGCGCTCCAGCCAACGCCGCGCTCGGCGCAGCGCGGCGTCGTGCGCCGATCGACCCGCGGCCCGAAGGGCGAGGATGGCAAAGGCGGTGTAGTTGACCTGGCCTCCGAAGTCGCCCCGCGCCGACTGGCGCCGCAGCACCTCGCCGACCAGGTCGCGGCCCGACAGGCGGGCGGGCCTGCCGCCCGCGCGCAGCGCGAGGACCGTCCGCTCGATGTCCCCGATGCTCGTCACGTCGCGGCCCGTGGCCACGATGTAGTCGGTCACCGAGTGCCCGGCGTGCGCTACGGCGCTGGGGTCGCGTCCCGCCGCGGCCAGCCCCAGGGCGACCCAGGCGCTGTACATCTGGGTCGATGACTCTCCCCGCGCCGCGCCGAATCCGCCGTCGGCGTTCTGGGCCCGCAGGAGGTAGGAGGTGGCCCGCGCAGCCGTCGGATCGCGTGCCGCCTGCGCCCGGGCGGGCACCAGCGCGGCAGCGGCCACCAGCGCCAGCGCGACGGCGACCGGCGCCGCTCCCGCCGGGCGCCAGACGATCTCAAAGCGCGCCCGGAAGCGACCCAGAGCCCGCACCAGCGCCGGCCCGAAGGCCAGGCAGAAGGCCAGGTTGGCGGCGGCGTGGGTGAGGTCGAAGGGCAGCGCCTGGCCGGAAATGACCAGGTACTGGTTGAGGTTGCCGGCCCCGGTGTCCGTCCAGGTGAACAGGTTCATGATCGCCCCGAATAGCAGGCCCATCACCGCGCAGGCGATCGCCAGCGGGACCCTGCCCAGGCGCCGTCCGCCGACGGTTGCCAGCCCGGCGCCCAGCACACCCGCCGATCCCCAGGCGAACATCTGCCACGGGGTCCAGGGCCCTTGGCCGAAGAACAGGTTCGACGTCAGCGCCGCCAGCGCCCCGATGACGAAGCCGGGCGCCCCGCCCAGGGCATAGCCCGACAGCAGCACTATGTCGGTAGTGGGCTTGACGTCAGGGATCGCCCCGAACGCCACCCGGCCCAGCGCGGCCAGGGCGGCCAGCGTCGCCACCAGGGCGACGGTGCGCGAAGACGGACGGGAGCGCTCATACCAAGCAAACCCGCCGACCAGGGCCAGCCCCAGCAGGATCAGCGAGGCAACGGGCCAGCTCACCCCGCCACCTCCAGCCTCAGCCGCCGGCGCAGCAGCTCCGCCCCCTGCTCGGGCCGCACCGCGCCGCCCTCCCCGCCCAGGATGCGCGCGGTCTCGGTGGCGAAATACCAGCCCCCCGCCAGCACCTCGCGCGCCTCGGCGTCGGCGATCACGCGGCCCTCGGCGAGCAGCACCACCCGCTCGGCGAACGACGCCGCGAACTCGACCTCGTGCGTGGCCACCAGCACCGCCGCCCCGCGCCGGGCCAGCCCGCCCAGGCGCTCGGCGAGCTCGGCCTTGGAGCCCCGGTCCATCCCCCGCGTGGGTTCATCGAGCGCCACCACGCTCGCCGGTCGGTCCCCGGCGCCGAGGACGACGGCCAAGGCCAGGCGCTGGCGTTCGCCGCCCGAGAGGTCGCGCGGGTGACGATCCGCCATGCCGTCGAGCCCGACCAGGGCGAGCGCGTCGGGCGGGGCCTCCTCCCCCACCCGCTCGTGCAGGAAGTAGTCGCCCGGGTTCTGGAGCAGCAGCGCGACGCGCCCGGCGCGGTGCAGCCGTCCGCGGGTGGGCGACAGCAGCCCGTTGGCGTGGCGAAGGAGGGTGGACTTCCCCGCTCCGTTTCGGCCCATGAGGGCTACCCGCTCCCCCGCCGCCAAGGTCAGATTCACGCCCCGCAGGATCGCCGGGCCCGCGCGCAGCTCGTGCCACAGGCCCCGCACCTCCAGTGCGGGCTCGGCGCCCCTCGCACGGCGACGCCAGCGGCCCGGGCGGCGAGACATGACGCCCCGGCGGGAATGGGCCTCGCCGCCGGGCTCGCCGGCCGGCTCGGCCTCCAGCCCGTGGTCGCACAGGATGGCGCGCGCCTGCTTTACCCCAACCGGCGCCGGGTGCAGCCCGGCCGCGGCGATCAGGCGCGCCGCCGGCGTCTGGAGCTCTGCCCTCTCGCGACCGGCCCATTCCTGAAAGCCGGCGGGATCGCCGTCCCAGGCGATCGCCCCGTCGACGAGGGCGATCACCCGATCGGCGGCGGCCAGACAGCGCTCGAGCCGGTGCTCGATCAGGAGCACCGTGGTCCCCCACTCCTCGTTGAGCCGGCGCAGTAAACCGATCAGCTCGTCGCCGGCGACGGGATCGAGCTGGGACGTGGGCTCGTCCAAGAGGATGAGCAGCGGCTGTCCGGCGAGCGCGGCGCCTAGCGCGACCCGCTGGAGCTCGCCCCCCGACAGCGTGGCCGTTGAACGGTCCAGGAGGCTCTCGATGCCCAGGGCTAGGGCCACCTCTTCTACGCCGCGGGCCACCGCGGCCGGACGGTAGCCGCGGTTCTCCAGCGGCAGCGACAGCTCGGCGCGCACCGTGCTCATCACGATTTGGGTCTCGGGATCCTGGAGCAGCGTGCCGGTCACGCGCGCCATGTGGTCGGGTCCGTGGTCGCGGGAGTCCAGGTCGCCGACCGTGACCCGGCCGCTGAACACCCCCCCGTAAAAATGCGGCACCAGCCCGCACGCGGCTCGCAGCAGGGTCGATTTCCCCGACGCGGAGCCTCCGGCCAGCACGCAGAACTCTCCCCCGGCCAGCTCCAGGCTCAGGTTGCGCAGCGCCGGCCGCGGCGCGCCCGGATAGGCATAGGTCACCTGCTCCATGCACAGGACGCTCACCCCGTCACCCCCCGGCGATCGGTGAACGGGAGCAGCGCCACCCCGAGCAGGACGGCGACCAGCAATCCCTCCGGGAGCCCCACCGAGCCGTGCACGGTCGGATAGGTGTCGAAGTCCCCCACGCCCGCCAGTCGCGAGGCCACGGTCAAGCTCACCAGCGCCAACCCCGCGGAGGCGAAGTCCAGGTCGTGCCGCGACCAGGGCAAGGCGTGCCTCGGTGGCCGGCGTACCGAGCCGTAGCCCCTGATCTCAAGGGTGGCCGCTACGTCTACCGCGCGCTCGAGCGCGCCGGCCGCCACGGCGCGGACCACTACCGCCGCCGCCGCCACCCGGGCGGCGCGTCCGGCGCCGCCCTCTCGCCAGTCGGCTCGGCAGCGCCGGGCTTCGGCCAGCCGTCGCGCGTCGCGTTCGAGCACCGTCCACATTCGCGTGGCCAGCGACGCGGTCAGCGCCGAGCGCAGCGACACGCGACGCACCACGCGAAGCATCTCGTCGGGATCGACGGTGCTGCTCAGGAGGGCCAGAGCCAGCACGACCACCAGCAGCTTGAGCGCGAACACCGCGCCGAAGACGAGTGCCTCGAGGGTCACATCGAGCTGGCCGAACGGAGGCACGTCTCCCAGGCGCGCGAGGACGGTCAACCCCTGATGAGAAAACAACGGGTTGAGGGCCGCCGCGATCAGCGCCAGGGGAAGGGCGTAGCGCAGCACCCGACCTAGCTCTCCCAGGCAGCGAGCACCGACGCCCGCGCCCAGGACGGCGACCAGCAGAGCCCCCAGCACGAGGGGGTGATCCGCGATGACTGCGCAGAGGACCAGCGCCAGGCAGAACCCGCCCCCCGCGACGACCCGGGCCGCGTGCAGGGGCGTCGCCTGGCGGTGGTAGGTCATCGCGGTGCCTCGGGCAGCGCCACGCTGGCGCCCGGGCCCACCGCCACGGCGAAGCGGTGGCGCAACACCTCGGGGCGCAGCGCGCCGGCCGCTTGCCTTACCCCGGCCGAATCGGTGCCGGTGACCACCCAAACCGGCATATCGCCCTCGCTGCGTGTGGCCGCCACCAGACCGCCGGCCGGACCCAGGGCTTGCGCCCGACGGCCACGCTCGTCGAGCAGCTCGATGCTCGCCCCCGACGCGGTCGGCCGCGCGTAGACGCCGCTGCTGACCGGTCCCCCCTCCAGACGGGCGGCCGTGGGATCGCGGCGCAGGGCGCGCCAGACGCCCACCAGCACCCGCAGCGCGCTCGCCCCGCCCGCCGCCGGGCCGGGCGACCCGCGCCCGACCGTGGGCACCCCCGCGGCACCCAGGCGTTCGGCGACCATCCGGCAGGGTCCCGGGTCGGCGCCGAGGCAATCGACTCGGACCGGCAGCCTCCGGCCGGCGCGTCCATGCAGGAAGGGCTCGGGAAAGGAGCCCACCACAGCCGGGGTGTCCATCGCCGCGCCCCAGTCGTGGCGATCCCACCAGACACGATCGCCCGGGTGCACGACGGTGGCGGCGGCGCCCTTTTCGGCCTCGCTGCCATTGACGTAGTAGAACCAGTCGATCGGCCGCTCGGCGACATGGCCGCCCGAGCGTCCGTCGATGCTCTGCACGAAGCCGCCCCCGTAGCGGGTGGTGATGGTGACATTGCGCTCCAGCAGGCGCATGACGGTGTCCTGGCCCGACACGCGCGGGGCGCCGGAGTCGAAGACGGTCGCCCGCCCGAAGTCATCGGTTACCGCCAGACCCACCCCGCCGGGGGTGCGGCCGGGCCCGAGGCCACAGCCGCTGATCCCCGCCAGCAGGCCGGCCAGCAGCAGCCCGGCGCGCGTCCGCCGCCTCATCCGACCCGCAGCTCCTCGGGGAAGGCGTCGACCAGACCGGCGGCCCGGGCCCGGATGAGATAGGCGCCCGCCGCGGGCGGCGCGGTCACGGTCGCGCTGCCGTCGCCGGCCGTGACCGCGGTCGCCGTTCCCAGCGAGACCACCGCGCCGGGCTGGGGACGGCGGCGGCCGAGGTCGTCGTCGGCCCGGACCACGACCCGGACCGGGCTGCCCGGACCGACCCGGGCCGCCGACGGCGCCAGCTCCAGCGTGGGCTGGCACGTCTCGCGCGCGGACAGCGTGCACCAAAACCACACAACGCGCTGGCCGCCGCGCAGGCGCCGCCCGTCCCCCAGCGGACCCGCCGGATCGGCCGCCCCGGTCGTGCCGATGTGGCCGTCCACCTTGTAGACCCATCCGTCGCGACCCCGGTTGCGGTCCGGGCCGACCTGGTAGACGAACAGCGATCCGCCGTTGCGCGCCGAGCGCGTGCAGTGGCCGTAGTCGCGCGTGCGAAAGGCCGGCCCGCCGAGCCGACGGGCAGCGATCAGGACGGCCAGCGGCGTGTTGGCCGCCACCGCACAGACGCGGCGCCCCACCCGCAGCCGGCCCGCGCGCGCGCTCACGCGCGCGGGAGCGAACAGCGTGGCCGTGCGCCCGACGAGCATCGTCTGGACCCTGGCTGCCGGAGCGGTCGCAGACGCGGTCGCGACGGCCGGGACCGCCGAGATCGCCGGACCCGCCCCGATCGCCAGCGCGGCGGTCCCAACCCACCCGGCCACCCAGGCGCCCAGCCGCCGCTGCCCAGCCCGCCCCACCGACTACCCGACCCAGAACACGATGCGGTTGCGCCCGCGCTGGAGGACGTCGTCGCGGCGCCCGTCGGCCGAGATCGCCTCGACGTCCAGGACATAGCGGCCGCTGGGCAGGGCGAACGGCAACAGGTAGGAGAACCGGCGCTGGGCCCCGATCCCCCACCACGGGGCGTGCAGGGCGCCGCAGCGGATCGGCCGCAAGCGCTCGCGGCGCCCGTCATAGCCCTGGCAGCGGCGGTTGTGCCTGCGCTCGAGGCGCAGCCGAACCTCGCGCAGGCCCGAGGAGTCGGGGATCACCGTCCCGGTCAGCACGCGCGGGCCCCGCCGGCGCCGGAAGTGACGACCCTCCCGCACCCCGGTGATGTGGGCGACCGGGTTCTTCAGCAGCGGCGAGGCGGCGCCCCCGGCGGTCGGACCCCCCGGGGTCGAGCCGCTGGTGGAGCCGGCCGTGGTCCCCGCGGAGCCGGTCGACCCCCCGGAGGTCGCGGACGAGGTGCCGCAGTTGCCGTCGTTGCCGTTGTGCACGCAAACGCCGCGCGTCTCGGAGCGCAGGTCGCCGGACTTGGTCGCCTGCAGGGTGAACGACCCCGTGGATCCAAGGGTGACGTTGGCGTTGCCCGAAGAGTCCGTGGCGAAGGTCTGGCCACCGGGCCGGACGGTCACCGTGGCGCCCGAGGCGCCGCTGGGGCTTCCGCCGCCGTAGGGATAGGCGGTTACGCTGACCGAGAACGGCGAGCCCTGTTGTGCCGTGGCCGGAGCGCCTAATCCAAGGATCGCGGCGGGCGATTGCCCGACACCGCAGGGTGATCTGAAGCAGTCGACGAAGAAGAGCTCGTCGTCGCCCTCGTTGAGCGGGGTGCTGCACACGCCGTTGTTGGACGCGTGGTTGGTCCACGTGGCCCAGTAGGTGCCATCCGAGTCGGAGGCGTTGGAGTCATGGGTCTCGCCCAGGATCGTTGCCACCAGGTAGTCACCGAACGAGAACCAGGTGCCCGACCAGCTGTGGGCCGTGGCCGCGTCGAGCGCGCCGGCGACGGTATTGCCCGGGCATGAGTGGGCGCCGCCGTCGCCGCTCACCGGAGCGCTGGGTGCGGTTACCTGGGTAAGCGGAACCAGCGTCGAGTTCGCGCCTTCGACGCGGACGGTGACTGTCGTTGCTCGCGCGCCGGCCGGAAGCGCGCCCAGTAGCGTCACCGTGAGCACGGCGGCGCATACCGCGACGGCGAAGTGCGTTCGCCGAAGCGAACAGGCTCCTTGGATTGGCATAGAGCCACCCCTTTCCACGAGGGCTTGTCGGCTTGTGGCCGGCGGCAGGTCTCCTGGCTTCCGGGACTATCTGCCGCGCCTTCCCAGTCGCCGGTGGCTCCCAGTGGCTGCGCGTCGCGCACGCGGTGGACTTCCCCGGTCACAGTGGCGGGTCCGCGCCGGTTTCTCACCGGCTTCCCTTGACCACCGACCGTCTTTGGCGAGTGATGGTACTACCGTCCGGCGCGGTGACCACGAAGCTGGGACCCCGTCTGGTCGTGGCGGCGCCCGGTTCAGGCTCGGGCAAGACCACGATCGTGGCCGGCCTGCTCGCCGCCCTGCACGCTCGGGGCGTGCGGACAGCGCCCTTCAAGGTCGGGCCGGACTTCATCGATCCCTCACACCACTCGCTGGCCGCCGGGCGCCCATCGCGAAACCTCGACGCCTTCCTGGTCGGCGAAGACCTGGTGGGCGGGCTGTTCGCCCATGGCGCCGCGGGTGGCGACCTGGCGCTGATCGAGGGAGTCATGGGCATGTTCGACGGGGTGGGGCCGCTGGCCGAGCGGGCCTCGACCGCCCAGGTGGCGAAACTCCTCGGCGCCCCGGTGGTGCTGGTGCTTGACGCGTCGGCCATGGCT
>VAYS01000039.1 GCA_005883215.1 Actinomycetota bacterium | reverse complement strand
CTGGAGGCGTCTGACTCGCGCAGCTACCAGGCCTACCTGCGCTCGGAGCTGGACGAAATCCGCTTCGGGCGCGTGCATAACCTCGACGGCGCGGCGAGCGACCTGGCGGCTCAATGCGCGCGCCATCAGGCGCTGCTCGATGAGGCCCCGGTCGACCTCGTCGTGCTCGGGCTCGGACGCGACGGGCACGTCGCCTTCGACGAGCCGGGCTCGCCATTGGATGGAGGCGTACGCATGGTGGAGCTTCACCCGTCCACGCGCGAGGACGCCGCGGAAGACTTCGGCGGGCCAGAGCGTGTGCCCGCCCACGCGCTCACCGTCGGCCTTCGCACGCTGATCGCGGCCCGCGAGCTCTTGATGCTCGTCACCGGCGGCGCGAAGGCCAGCGCCCTGGCGGCCATGCTCGCCGGCCCGGTGGATCCGAGCTGCCCGGCCTCCCAGCTGCGTGAGCACCCTCGCCTCACCGTGGTGTGCGACGCCGAGGCCAGCGCGGAGCTCGGCCCGATCGCCGGCGGGGCGAGCTCGACGGCGATCGTCGTGCTCGGCCACCGCGACGCCACTAGCCACGAGCAGCGCATCTCCCACGAGTCGCGGGCGCGCGTCGGGCACGCCTTGGTCGAGTGCCGGCGCCGCCCTCCTCGTGCCGTGATCCTGACTGGCTACACGCGCACACCGCACGGCTTTTCCGAGGCCGAGCAGATGAAGGAGTACTGGCCGAATACCGCGGCGCCTGCCCTGCTGGAAACGGCGGGACGCAACACCGCCGAGAACGCGACCCGATCGCTTCCTCTGATCCGGGCCATGGGCGAGATCCGTCGCGTGGTAGTCGTCACCTCGGCCTGGCACCTGCGGACTCTGTACTTCTTCGCGCCCTACCGGAGGTTCGGGTTGCGGCTCAGCTTCCGGGTTTCTCGCGCTGGGCGTTGGGCACCGATGCTCGTCACCGAGTTGCGAGCGATCCGGCGCATGCGTGCTCAGCGAGGCCTGGCGATCGCCGAGATGCGGCTTCCGCCCGAGCTGGCGCTGCCGCCTGCCGCGCGAGCGGCGTGACGTGCTCCTCGCCGGCCAGCTCGCGGTCGGCGGCCTGGTCCGCCCGGGCTGGCTGCGGATCGTCGGGACGACCATCGACGAGGTAGGTGAGGGCGCACCTCCAGCACCTGAGGACGAGCACACCGACGGGCTGATCGCCCCCGGCCTGGTCGATGTCCAGGTAAACGGGGGCGGCGGCGTCGACGTCCAGGACGGCGACCGAGCGCTGGACCGCCTCGACCTGCTCGCGCTGGATCACGGGATCACCTCCTACCTGCCCACCCTGGCCAGCCCGGACCTCGAGCGGGCGGAGGAGGTGGCGGCGGCGATAGCCCGGCGCGCCGTCGACCCGGATTCGCCGGTCGCCGGCCTCCACCTCGAGGGGCCGTTCCTCGCTCCCGCCCACGCGGGGATGCACCCGCTCGAGCGGTTGCGACCCCCGCCGAGCGAGCTGCCCTCCTGGCTGCGCTGGCCGCCGGTTCGACTGGTCACGCTCGCCCCGGAGCTGCCCGGCGCGCTGGCGCTGATCGCCGAGCTTCGTCGCCGCGACGTGGTCGTCTCGCTCGGCCACTCGGGGGCGTCGCTGGAGCAGGGAGCCGAAGCCGTTGCCGCGGGCGCGACCATGGTGACGCACCTGTTCAACGCCATGGGGCCCCTCCGCCACCGCGCGCCGGGCCTACCGGGGCTTGCGCTGGTCGACCCGTGCATCACGATCGGGCTCATCGCCGACGGACACCACGTCGCGCCCGCCGTGCTGGAGCTCGTTCGGCGAGCGGCGGGAGAACGAGTCGCCCTGGTCAGCGACGCCTCCGCCGCCGCGGGCCTGTCTGAGCCGCCGCGGGCCTCGGCCGCCGACGCCGGGGAAGCCCGGCCGCCGGGCGGGCCGACCACCCTCAGCGGCGTCGAGGTCTACCTCCGGGCCGATGGGACGGTGCGCACCGCCACCGGGGAGCTCGCGGGCAGCACGCTCACCCTGAACGTGGCCGTGCGGCGCTGGACCGAGCTGACCGAGGCGAGCCTGCCCGACGCGTTGCGGGCCGGCTCGGAAGTGCCCGCCGGCGCGGTGGGCCTGGCCAGCGGGATTCGTGCCGGCCTCCCCGCCGACCTCGTCGTACTGGGCCAACGGGCAGAGGTGCAGCGGGTCATGCTCCGCGGCCGCTGGCGCTTCTGAGCCCACAAAACCAGAGCAGCGCCTGCTCTGGATAGACGATCGACTCAATTGCAGCACCGGCCGCCGGCGCCTAGGCTGCGCGTGCGATGACTCCGCCCGCCGCCGCAGACGCTCCCACCAGCGTGCTTATCGCCGGGGGCGGCTTCGGGGCGCTGGAGACGGTCTTGGCGCTGCGTGCGCTCGCCGGCGAACGGGTGTCGATAACCCTATTGGCCCCCAACGACGAGCTGTACTACCGGCCGCTCAGCGTGCGCGAGCCCTTCTCCGAGGGTCCCGCCCAGCGCTACCCGTTGAGCCGCTTCGTCGAGGACTTCGAGCTGACCTGGGCGAAGGACTCCCTGCGCTACGTGGCGCCCGAATCGTCGTCGCTGGGCACCACGGGTGGCGAGCAGCTCGGCTACGACACGCTCGTCCTGGCCGTCGGCGCCGCGCGCTATGAGCAGCATTTCCACGGCGCCGCGATCTTCGATGACGCCCGCGCCGACGAGGTCCTACGCGGCCTGATCCAGGACGTCGATGAGGGCTACGCCCGGAGCATCGCGTTCGTGATGCCCCTGGGCAAGACCTGGCCCCTGCCCCTCTACGAGCTCGCCTTGATGACCGCCAGTCGTGCCCAGGCCGCCAACCGCGACGACATGAAGCTCTATCTGTTCACGCCGGAGCGAGCGCCCCTGGATTCCTTCGGCCCCGAGGCCAGCGATGCGGTAGCGGAGATGCTCGAGCAGGCGGGGATCACGTTCTTCACCTCCAGCGAGCCTCAGGTCGGCCCCGGTCAGGTGGCCCCCCGGCCGGGCGCCGGCCCCGGTCAGACCGTCCAGGTGCAGCGGATCGTGTCGCTGCCCGAGCTGCGCGGACCCGACGTCCGCGGCCTGCCGATCGACCACGAAGGCTTCATCGAGGTCGATGACTCCTTTGCCGTTCGGGGGCTCGACCGCGTCTACGCGGCCGGCGACGCCTGCTCGTTTCCGGTCAAGCAGGGCGGTCTGGCCGCCCAGCAGGCCGACACGATCGCCAACACGATCGCGCGTTCCGCCGGAGCCGATCACCCGCCGACACCGCGCCAGCTGGAGATCCGGGGAATCCTGCTGACCGGCGGAAGGCCGCGTTATCTGACCGCCAAGCTGATCGGACAGTCGGGCTTTCGGTCGGAGATCGCCGACGAGTGCCCGTGGCCCGACGCCAGCAAGGTTCAGGCCCCCTACCTGAGCCCCTACTTGAGCGCGCTCGACCAGGCGCGCGAGGCGGGACGCGACAAGCCCGCCGATCCGATCGGTCGGTATTGGGGACCGCCCTAGACGGTCAACGCCCCGGCGCGCCGGCGCGCTCGCGGAGCAGCTCTTCGACCAGTGCGCCGTAATCCTCGAGGTGGCGGGGACCCAGGAACTCGCGACGCACGCGCTCGCGGGCCGCTTGGCCGAGCCGTGCGGCGCGCCGGGGCTCGCCGAGCAGGCCGTTGACGGCGCCGGCGAACTCATCGAGGTCAGTCGGGTTGACGAGGATGCCGCTCCTGCCGTGCTCGATCTGCTCCTGGATGCCGCCTACTCGTCCGGCGACGACCGGCCGGCCCTTCCACATCGCCTCGGCGACGGTGAGGCCGAAACCCTCGGCGACGCTCTTCTGGACCACTACGGTGGCGTAGCGCTGCAGGGCGTTGACCATCGCTGCGTTCTCCTCGACGTCCTCCATGGGCAGCGCGGCAAGGTGCACGCGGGCCCGCACGTCCTCGGGCAGCTCGTCGCGAATCGCGTGACAGCCCGCTAGCACCTCGCGGCCCTCTGGATCATCGGCCACCGCCGTCACGTCGGGCCCCCCGAGCAGGAGATGGGCGTCCCCGGCTGGAGCGATGGCGCGCGCGAAGGCCTGCAGTACGCCCGCGGGATCCTTTAGCGCGTCCCAGCGCGAAACCTGGACCACGACCGGAACGTCGCTGGGCAGCGGGCCCTCCTGATCGACGAACATTCGGCGCTCCACGCGCCCCCGGGTGCCGTCCAGGCGTTGATAGATCGCCTCCGACGCCGGGCCGTCCGCCAATACGCCGGCCGCCGCCAGGATGCCGTGGACGGCCACCGGGGAGATGTCCTGGTTCTTGGGCGAGAAGGCGTCGACCGACGGGCGGATCAGGTGCACCCGTCTCTGATCGAGTCCCGGCCAGACGAAGGCCTGACGGTGAAAGACAAAGGCGTCGGCCTCCCGCACCAGCGGGGTGAGGAACTCCCACGCCCCGCGCACCGACTCGCCCGCCTGATCGGTGCCGATGTGACAGCGCCAGACCACCAGCGATCCCGCCCGCACAAGTGGCGCCACCAGTCCGGCGGTCTGGGGGTCGTGCAGCAGGACGACGTCGCCGGGACGCATGCGTTCGAGTAGCGCGGCCGCGTTGTGCTCGCTGACCTTCAGATAAATCGCACGCTCCTCGTCGGTGAGCTTCACGCGGTCCACGGCGCTGCCGTGCAGCTCGTTGTGTAGGCGCTTGGTGACCTGAAAGAACTCGGGGGGGCCATCGACGACCAGCCAGCGGGCGTCGATCCCGGCCCCACGCGAGTAGGCGATCAGCGCTTGCAGCAGCTCGGCCACCCCCCCTCCCCTGGCGGTGCTGTTCACGTTCCAGACCACCGTCGAGCCGATCTCCTGGCGCGCGCGTCCGACCAGCTCCAGCAGCTCCGCGTACTGCTTCTCGCCGAGCACCGTTCGAAACCGCTCGATCGGAGCGGGCGAGACCGGGACATCGAGCAGTCCCACGGCGAGACCCTAGTGGCCTAGTGCGCTGAGACAACCATGGCGTGGCGCCGCGCAGCCTTTACGGCGCGACGCGACGGCGCCGTGTCCCGCGGCGCCGGCGGTCCTGGCGGCGTCCGGGCCCTCTAGCTGACGACGAGCGTGCCCTGCATACCCAGCCCCCGGTGCCCGTCGATCGGGCAGTACCACTCGTACTTTCCGGGCTTGATCGTCGCGCTCAACGTGGTCGTCCCACCCGGGTCAACGGTGGATGACTTGAGGTCCTTGCCCCCCGGGCCGGCGTTCTCGATCGACAGGGCGTGCTGAATGGCGCCGGCGTTCTTGATGGTGATCGTCACCTTCCCCGCCTTGGCGCTGCCCTTGGCGGGGGCGATCTTGTACTCGGTCTCGCTGACGCTCACGGCGCCGGCACCTGCCCCACTGGGCGGTGTGGTGCTCGCCGGGGCGGGAGCGGGGGTCGAGCTCGAGTTGGAACCAGAGCTCGAAGAGCTCGAGCTGCTGCTCGATCCGCAGCCCGCGAGGAAGAGCAGGGCAAAGACGGTGATCGCGCGCGGACCGGTCAAGGAACACTCTCCTGGAAGTTTGGGATGGCTGGCCCGCCGGAGGGGAGGCAACGACGGACCAGCCATCGTGTGCCGCGCACTCTGGGCTAGCCGCGGTCGAGGGCGCAATAGGACTTTGGCCTTAAGACCTGCCGGAACCCCCTTCGCGGGCCAGGCGGATGTCGATCTCCCGTTCGACGTAGTGCCACTCCTCGGTGTCACGCAGCCGCTGGACGAGCTCCGCGAAATCGGCCGCGGCATCGGGCGTGAACTCAAACCAGGTCAGGAAGTCAAACGGCTCGCCGAGGTCTCGCCCGTGGTGGAGTCGTCGGGCGACGGCGGGCAGGTATTCGAGGCCGATGGCCACGTGGTGGGAGCTCTCCTCGAAGATCTGGCGGCGTTCGTCCTGGGCAAGCTCCCACCAGGCCGCGGACTTCCTGATCGGGATCAGCGCCGCGCGCGTCGCGTCGCGCCGACCCAGCGGCGCCTGGCGCGCCTCCAGCTGCTCACGCTCGGCTCGCGTGACGTAGCGCTCGTTGCTGGTGACGCCGCGAAGGATCCAGGCCGAATCTGAGGTCGCCTCGCGCACGGCGCCTTCCTGTACGTGCACGCGGGAAGCCGACGGCAAGGAAGGACCCACCACGGCCTCCATGCGTTCGATGGTCCACTCGCCTCGGCGACCTCCGAGAAAGACGACATCCAAGGGCCGCATGCGGCGCCGTTATCGACGGTGGCGGGGCGTGTGCGAGGACACCAGGCAGGCGGATCGATCGCCGACGGTTCAGCCTCCGCCGCTCGCGGTCACCGCGCCCAGCTTGCTCTCGATGCACTCGAGAAGCTGGTTGTACGAGTCGCAGAACGACTGCACCCCCTCGCGCTCGAGCTCGGCGGTCACCCCCGCGAGATCGATGCCGGCGGCCCCAGCCTCGGCCAGGGTGCGCTCGGCTGCTTGGGGCTCAGCGTCCAGCGTGCGGGCCACTTTGCCGTGATCGGCGAATGCCCGCAGCGTTTTTTCGGGCATCGTGTTGACCACGTCGGGTCCGATCAGCTCGGAGACGTACATGACATCCGAGTACTCGTTGTTCTTGGTCCCGGTGCTCGCCCACAACGGCGGCTGCGGCTTGGCGCCCCGACGCTCTAGCTGCTCCCATTCAGAGCCCGTGAAGCTGGCTCGGTAGCGCTGGTAGGCGACGCGGGCGCTGGCGAGCGCGACTTGGCCGCGAAGCGGCGAGCCCTCCGGCAGTTGTGGATCGACCTTGGTGTCGATCCGCGAGAGGAAGAACGAGGCCACCGAGCTGATCTGCTCGAGCGGCTCGCCGGCCTGGACGCGGGCTCCCAGGCCGCGCAGGTAGGCCTCGATGACCTGCTCGTAGCGCTCGATCGAGAACAGCAAGGTGATGTTGACGTTGACGCCGCGCCGCGTCAGCTCCTCGATTGCCGGAAGTCCCGCCGGGGTCCCGGGGACCTTGATCATCACGTTGGGCTGATCGAGTCGCTGCCACAGATCGCACGCTTGCGCGATCGTCGCCTCCGTGTCGTCGGCCAGATCGGGGGTGCACTCGAACGAGATGAACCCGTCGCGTCCCCGGCTGCGGTCATAGGCGGGACGCAGCAGTCGAGCGGCCTCCCGGACGTCGTCGAGGGCGAGCGAGAAGAACAGCTGCTGGGCATCACGCTCGCCGGAGTCGGAAAGCTCTCGCAGCTGGTCGTCATAGAGATCTGAGCCGGTGATTGCCTGGGCGAAGATCGTCGGGTTGGAGGTGGCCCCTGTCACGCTGGAGTCGCGAATCAGTTCGGCAAACTCGCCGCTCCTCAAGAGCTCGCGCGAGAGGGTGTCCAGCCAGATCGAGACGCCCGCCTCATGGAGGCTTTGCAGGTTGGGGTTGGGGGTCATGCGGTCCTCGTTTCGGTCGTTTCAGCTCTCTGGGGCTGGCTCGCCGACCAGCGAGTCCAGCGGTGTATCGAGGTCGGTAAGCGCCGCCGCATCGACGGGTAGCCGCGAGCGGATCAGCTCCTGGACATGCTCGTTGACGTCCCAGACGTTGACGTTCATCCCGGCAAGCACGCGACCGTCCGCAAGCCAGAAGGCGACGAACTCCCGGCTCGCCGGGTCTCCGCGAAAAACGACCTCATCCCCGCCAGTGGCGTGCCCGGAGTACTCCATTCCGACGTCGTATTGGTCGGAGAAGAAGTACGGGATCCGCTCGTACGGCGTGGCCCGCCCGAGCATGTTCGCCGCTGCCACCGGTCCCTGATTGTTGGCGTTAGCCCAGTGCTCGACGCGGATACGCTCGCCGTAGAACGGGTGCCGGGCGTTGGCCACGTCGCCGGCGGCGAACACCCCCCGGACGCTGGTCTGCAGGTGTTCGTCGACGGTGATCCCGTTCTCGCATTCGATCCCCGCCGCCTCGGCGAGCTGCGTTCGCGGCGCCACCCCGATGCCCACGACCGCGAAATCGCACTCGACGCGGCGGCCGTCTTCGGTACGAACGGCGTCGACGCTGCCCTGACCCTCAAAGGCCTCGACGCCGGTGTCGAGCAGCATCTCGACCCCTTGGTCTACGTGGATATCCCGGTAGATGGCGCCGAGCTCGACTCCCAGAGCTCGCTCCAGGGGCAGGGACGCCGGCTCGATCACCGTGACCTCGAGACCGCGCTGCCGTGCCGAGGCGGCGACCTCGGCGCCTATCCAGCCAGCGCCAACGACCACCAGCCTGCCGCCCTGGTCTAACCGCTGGCGCAGGCGGTCGGAGTCCTCGACGGCTCGCAGATAGTGCACGCCGTCGAGCCCGTCCCCCGGCAGCTCGAGCCGCCGCGGCTCGGCACCCGTCGCCAACAGCAGCCGGTCATAGTCCAAACGCTGGTCCCCGGCGAGCATCACCGCCGAGCCTGCGGTATCGACGGATTGCACCGGAGTGCCGGACCGCAGCTCTATGTCATGCTCTTCATAAAAGCCCGAGGGATGAACGTAGATCTTCTCCCGCTCGCTTTCGCCCCGCAGATAGTCCTTCGAGAGCGGGGGACGCTCGTACGGTCGCTCGGACTCATCCCCGATCAGCACGATCCGCCCGTCGAACCCTTCCTCGCGTAGAGCCTCGGCCGCCTTAGCCCCCGTCAGGCTGGCACCGACGATGATGAACGTCTGGTTGCTCATCGCGTCCTTCCTTCCATCGGACCCGCAGATTCCTCACCGGGCGGGCTGTGGTTTAGCTGCACCGGAAGTCGTGTTGTTCTCATACGCGCTTTAGCGCCCGGATAAACCGCTGTTCACCAAGGCTTCGCCCGCGCCCCGCCAATAAAGGCCCGCTTCCCGCCCCGGCTCCGATGCCGAGCCCCGCCAGCGCCAGCGTGCGTAGGAACCGACAAGCCACGGTCGCAAAGCAGAACTCCAAACGCTTCTCCTGCGCGCCGCCCGGTTGGAGGTGGCCCGCAGGCGCGCTTCGCTTTCGCACCTGGATGCCGATGACCTCGAGGACCTCGCCCTGCAGAGCGCCGACGATGCCCTCGTCGCCGTGCTCGCCAAGCCCGAGACCTTCCGTGGCGCTGGCGCGCTACCCGCTCGACCCTTCTAGGGTCACCGGCCGATACCGTCGTGTGCGCGTGGGCGCCGCCGACCGGGCGGCGCCCACCGCCTCACCCCAGCCCGTGCCGCTGGGCCCACAGCGCGGCCTGGGTGCGGTCGGTTACCTCGAGCGCCTGGAAGATCGCCGTCAGGTGGGCCTTGACCGTCTTTTCGCTGATGTCGAGCTCGCGCGCGATCAGCTTGTTGGGATGGCCCCTGGCCACCAGTCGCAGGACGGCCTGCTGGCGCTCGCTGAGGGGGTGGGCGGCGCGGCGCGCTTCGCGCGCGGCCAGCAGCGTCCCCGCGGCCTTGGGATCCAGTGGTGACTCCCCACGCGCGGCGGCGCGGATCCCGCGCAGGAGCTCCTCTGGCTCGGCGTCCTTGAGCAGGTAGCCGATGGCGCCGGCGTCGAGGGCGTCGAGGATCCGTTCGCGGTCCGAGAAGGACGTCAGCACCACCACGCGTGGCGGTTGGCCGGCATCCAGGATGCGACGGGTAGCTTCGATCCCGTCCATCCGGGGCATCTCGAGATCCATGAGTACGACGTCGGGACGGGTCTGGGCAGCCATGGAGACGGCCTCCTCCCCGTCGGCGGCCGACCCCGCCACCTCGAGGTCGGGCGCGGCACCCAGGAGCTGCTCCAGACCCTGGCGGACGACGGCGTGATCCTCGGCGACGATGAGCCTGATCATGGGATCGGTATCTGCATTCGGACGCGGGTACCAGCGCCCGGATGTGAGTCGACGCTGAGCTCCCCCCCTGCGTCCTTGGCCAAGTCGGCCAACATCCGCAGGCCGAAATGCGGGCGTCCGCCGTCCGCGCGCTCGGCTTCTTGGACATCGAAGCCCTTGCCGTCATCCTCGACGGAAAGCACGGCCTGTCCGTTCTGTCGGGAGGCGTGCACCCGCACGCGGTGGGCATCGGCATGGGCCATCGTGTTGCGCAACGCCTCCTGGGCGGCTCGGTAGAGGATCGGGACCTTGGTATTGGGCACGTCGAGCCCGGCCTGCACATCGAGCTCGACCTGAACGTTTTCGGCGGTCAAGGGCGTCACGAGGTCGCTGAGGGCGGCCTGGAGCCCGGCTCGCTCGAGCGCGGGCGGGTAGAGGTCGACCAGCAGCGTCCGGAGCTCGCGAATACTCTTGCGCGTCTCGGCGGCGGCGTCTTCGACCATCTCCCCCGCCGACGGATCCGCCCGGGCGGCGCGGTCGCCGGCCGCCGACAGGGTGTAGGAAACGCCGGCGAGATTCTGGACCACCCCGTCGTGCAGGTCCCGAGCGATCCTCCGACGCTCTTGGTCTGACGCTTCGATCGAGCGTCTCAGCAGGGCCTCGCGCTCCAGTCGCGAGCGCTGCAGCCGTCGGGCCAGCGACCACGCCAGCGGGATCTGGACCAGCTCCAGCAGCAGCAGGGTGGTCAGCAGCGCTGGGGTGAACGCCTCCCACAGCCGCCGGCCGCTGGCGGCCACCGAGGAGTAGCGCAGATAGGACTCGAACAGTAGCCTCGCCCCGCCCGGCCCGCGCACTCCGAGATAGACCTCGAGCAGCTTGCCCTGGGATCGGTCAAATCGGTTCTCGGGCTTCTTGAGGTCGCTCACCTCGGCTGCGACCCCGCCGGTGCGCAGCGCCTCCAGCTCCTCCGGCGGCAGGGTGTAACGCTGCCCGATCAGCCGATGCTCATCCGAATAGAGCACGCGACCGGACGCGTCCCAGATCTTCACGCGCACGACCGGATCGCGTAACACACGGGTTCTGATGATGCGGTCCATTGGGGGTATCGCGGACGGCGCTCCGCGCAGCAGCGCGGGCGTGAGCG
This sequence comes from Actinomycetota bacterium, assembly GCA_005883215.1. Lineage (GTDB taxonomy): Bacteria > Actinomycetota > Thermoleophilia > Solirubrobacterales > Solirubrobacteraceae > AC-64. The sequence goes on along the minus strand of VAYS01000039.1, from coordinate 6,249 downwards.
CCGGCTGGGCGATGCCTCGGCCAGCGAGCTCGGTTGTCGTCTTGGCGTTGCGGATGGCCTCGGAGCGTCCCGTGTCCTGCAACACGCCGACGGCCACCAGCCCGAGCAGCGCGACCGCCGCCATCCCGCTGAGGGCGAAGAAGATCACCGACCGGCCCACTGAGGTCGGGCCACGCGTCGAGCTCGTCCCGCCTCGGTTTACCCACCGTCCTACCGCCATCGGGCCGCTCTCCTGGGAAGGGGCCGCGCCCGGTGGATCAGGCGGCGGCGCTTTCCATTTAAGACACCGGCACTGCCACGAAAATCACGCACGCCCGTATTGCAGCAGGCCCGACGGTCCGCCGAGCGCAGACGAAGCGGCTTGCTAGTGGCCGCTGGATTCGGTGGTCGAGGTGCGCGAGCCGGAGAGGTCAGTTGACGAGTCGCTCGTGCTGCCCGAGCCCGAGGACGAGAGACTGCCCCCGCCATCGCTGCTGGAGCCCGAAGTCGAGCCCCCGCCGGAGGTCGAGACCAACCCACCGTGATCGCCCGAGCCCGAGCCCGAGACGCTGGTCGACCCGCCTCCGCTCCCCGTATCCGGACCGCCGCCGCCGGACGTCCCGCTCGACCCGCTGGTTGCGCCCGAGGCGCCCCCGTGGTCAGACCCGCCGGGCTCAGAGACTCCCCCGCCCCCACCCGATGAACCATGCCCGTCGCCGGAATGCGTATCGGGACGCGGGCCCGCGCCACCGCCGCCCGGGCGCACGGCGTTGCCACCGTGAAAGTCGCTGGCGCCCGGGCGACGTCCGGCAGGAAGCTCGGTCAGGCGCTGGCCGAGAGAAAGGCGCCGGCCAGGCCCTTTGCCGCCGGCTTCCCCGTGCCCGGCCCGCCGGTCGCCCTTGGCCACTACCAGGCCGGCAGAGCCCGCGACGCCGACCGTGCCCGCCCCAGCAAGCGAGCTCGCACCCGGTATCGCGCCGAGCGCCTGCTGCGACGAGGGTCCCCCTTTGCCGGCGATCGGGCGCCGTGCGCCGCCCGGTGCCAGGATCGGCCCGGCGGCGATCACTCCGCCGATCAGAATCGCTCCGCCGCCCTTGAGGAACACGGCGCCAGCGCCGGCGCCAGCGCCGCCGCGTGCGGCCGCCCCCTCGGCGAGCCGGTGCACTACCTGTCCCGTCATCTGTCGCCGGCTGGCCCAGGCCGCCACGGGAGCCGGCGTGATGGCGGTGATCGCCGCCCGTACCGTGAGGCGCGCCCGGTGGATGAGCTGGCGCACCGCCCCGTTGCTCACTCCCAGTCCGTGGGCGACGTCGGCATAGCTCTCGCCGTGAACCGCGGTGCGGACGAGCGCCTCACGCTGGCCATCCGGCAACGCCGCCAGCGTGGCCAGCGCCTCGGTGGCCACGAGCCGGGCCGAGAGCCCGCCATCGGCGGCGCTCGCCGACATCGCCGCCGGCGCCCTATCGGTGATCTCCTCAGGCAGCTCCTCCAGGATCATGGCTTCGGCTCGTAGGGCATCCACGGCACTGTTGTGCGCGAGCCGGTAGATCCACGGCTTCCACTCCCTGATCTGCGCACCGCGTCTCAGCGCCGTCCACGCGTTCAGGAACGTCTGCTGCAGGATGTCCTCGCGGCGGCCGCTGGGGACGAACCGACCGACGTAGCGCTCCAGGGGACGGCGATAGCGCTCGACGAGCAGCTCAAACGCGTGCCGATGTCCTTCGGCGGCCAGTGCGCACAGCCGCTGGTCGGATTGGGCACGCAACAGGGCTCCAGACAGCGTCGGGCTCACCTGCTGGCCACCGCCTCGCGGATCCGCGTCTCGAGCTCACACGCCGGCGATTCCTTCAACAGGTGCGCTGTAGCGCCCGCCGCGAACGCCTCGTGCACGCGTTCGAGCGAGCCGGTGAGCACCACGATCCGCAGCCCGGGGTATCGGCTGACCAGGTGGCGGGTGGCCTCCACCCCATCCATGTTGGGCATCGAGAGATCCATCACCACGACATCGGGTGCGACCTCGGCGGCTAGGCGCAGCGCCTCAGCACCACTGCTCGCCAGACCCACCACCCTCAGATCGGCGGCCGGCTGAAGGACGTCGCGGACCACGGTGCGCAAGCGCTCGTTGTCGTCGACCACCATCACCCGGATGGTCTCGGGCTTGCCCTCTGGCGCGTCTGCTTCAAGCGACGGTGACTGAATGGTGCCGGTAAGCGTGGCGGGCCCCTTGCTTCATGCGTGGCGGTACTCGTGCTCATGTACAGGGTCGGCCATGCCGCGCCGGCGCGCCATCGGACCTTGGTCTTAGGACCAAAGTCCCAGGTGAGCTTTCCGGTGAGGGGCGCGTCTTAGGTGTACAAGCCTCGACCACCGCGAGCCACCGCGGGCGAGGGAACCCCTCAGCACAGGAGATGGCCATGACCAGGCTCATCCGGATCCTCATCGCCGCGACGATGGGTGCGCTCATCGTGGCGTTCCCCGGCCAGGCGATCGCCCGCGGGCACCACGGCCACCATCAGCGCGGCCGTCATCACGGTCGCCACCACCGGAGCCGCGTACGCGTGCGAGACATGCACGCCGCCTCGGGACCGGTGGCCACGGTGGCGTCTTTCGCCAACGGCAAGCTGACGATCCAGCTCACCGACGGGAGCACGGTCTCCGGTCAGGTGACAGGCCGCACCGAGATCGAATGCCCACCCCCGCCCCCGCCCGCCAGCACGACCCCGGGCACCAGCTCCACGCGCGACCACGGCTCCGGCGACGGTGACACGTCGAGCACCACGAGCAGCTCGAAGTCGAGCTCAGACGACGGGGCAAAGCCGGCCGAGACCCCCGAGCCCGCCGAGGCGCCTGAACCCGCCGAGGCGCCGGAGAACGAGGCAATGGAGAACGAGGCCGCCGAGAAGCCCGACGCCGACCAGGCCGAGGCCGAGAAGTGCGGCCCCGACGCCCTGAAGCCCGGGACACCGGTCCGCGAGGCCCGGCTGCGCATCGGACCGGACGGGAGCACGTTCGACAAGGTCGAGCTCGGCTCCTGACAGATCGCGCGGCCCGGCGCCGTCACCCGCCAGCGGCGCGGGCCCGCGAGAAGCCAGTCCGAGCATGGGAGGGCAGCGCCCCGGCCCCGCGGCCGGGGCGCTGCTGCTTGTCCCGCCGCCTGAGAAAGCCGAGAGCCACCAGGGGCATCTCGCGACCGCGCTCTAGCATCCGGGCGTGCGCATCCTGGTCGTCGAGGACGAGCCAGCCATCGCCGATTTCCTCGAGCGGGGGCTGATCGCCGAGGGCTACGAGGTGCGGCGGGCCGCCGATGGCCCCGACGGAGAGCGCCAAGCGCTGTCGGGCGACGTCGACCTGGTCCTTCTCGACGCCATGCTTCCCGGACGCGACGGGTTGGAGGTTCTCGCCGGGATACGGGCGACCAAGCCCGTCCTCCCGGTGATCATGCTCACCGCTCGCCGAGCGGTCAGCGACCGGGTCGCCGGCCTGGACGAGGGGGCGACCGACTACGTGACCAAGCCGTTCGCCTTTGAGGAGCTGCTGGCCCGGATGCGTGCGCACCTGCGCGGGCCCGAGCCCGCCGGCAAGACCACCCTCTCGGGCGGCGACATCTCGCTGGATCTCGTATCGCGCGAGGTGCGACGCGACGGCAATCAGATCCGGCTGACCGGGCGCGAGTTCGAGCTGCTCGCGCATCTCCTGCGCTACCCCGGCCAGGTGCTATCCCGCGAGGACATTCGCGCCGCCGTGTGGGGTTTCGACTTCGACCCTGGCACCAATGTGGTCGATGTCTACATCCGTTACCTGCGACGCAAGCTCGCCCTCCCGGGTCGCCCGGCCCCGATCGAGACGGTGCGCTCGGTCGGCTACCGCTTCCGTGCCGGCCGCTGATCGGCTGTGGCCCCGCGGGCTGCGCGCCCGCCTGAGCATCGGCATCGCCGTGGTGGTGGCGCTGGCTCTGGGCGCCGCCTTCGTGGGCATCTACCGCGGCACCGGCTCCCAGCTGCGTGGGCAGATCGATCGCGACCTTCGCGTCGAGGTCGGCGCCTTCGCGGCGCAGGGCCTGCCCGGGGGCTCGCCGAACCCCCGGCAGGTGGCCTCGGCGGCGTCGAGCTATATCGCTGGGCGCCCGTTCGGTCCGGCGGCACGCCTGCTCATCGCCCGCGTGCCGGGCGGCGCGGTGGTCACCAACCAACCCGAGCTGCTCGGGATCAGGGGCCAGGGCCGAAGCGATCAAGACCACGAGCCCGGCTCGATCCAGGCGACGGAGAACGCCCAGGTCGTGCGGCTCCGCCAAGCCCCCCCCGGCTATTCGGAGATCGGGCTCCATGACGCGGGGACCCTGCGTCTCCTGACGCAGGCGGTGACGCGCGGAGGCCATGCGCTGGCCACGGTCAGCGTGGGCGAGCCACTGGCGCCGGTGACCCGGGCCCAGCGCGGAGTCGCGCGCACGTTTGCGCTGTGGGGCAGCCTCACCCTCGTCGCGGCCGCCCTCGGCGGCTACCTGCTGGCGGCGCGTACCACGCGGCCGCTGCGGCGGCTGGCCTCGACCGCCGCGCTGATCGACGCCGGCGACCTCTCCCGGCGGGTGGCTGGGGTGGCCCGCTCGGGCGAGGTGCGGGTGGTCGCCGAGGCGTTTGACCACATGCTCGAGCGCTTGCAGGAGGCCTTCGCCCGCCAGCAGGAGTTCGTCTCCGATGCCTCGCACGAGCTGCGCACCCCCCTGACGGTGATCGCCGGGCAGATCGAAGTGTTGGCCCGGCAGCACGACGTCTCCGACGAGGACGTGGAGCGAGTGGCGGGATTCATCCGGGTCGAGATCGCCCGCATGGAGCGTCTGGTCGACGACCTCCTGCTGCTGGCGAGCATCGACGAGCAGCGTGCGGTGTCGCGAGAGACGATTGAGATCGCTCCCTTCACCGAGGAGCTCTGGCAAAGCATCCGGGAGCTCGGCGAACGGCGCTTCGAACTGCCGACCGTGCCGCAAGGGACCCTGAGCGCCGATTCCGACCGACTCACCCAGGCGCTGCGCAACATCGCCCGCAACGCGGTCGAGCACACCCAGCCCGGGGGACTCGTGCGCCTCAGCGTGAGCGCCTTCGGCGACACCCTGACCTTCGCGGTGGACGACGACGGGCCGGGCATCCCATCCGAGGAGCGGGCACGGGTCTTCGATCGGTTTCATCGCAGCATCGGGTCGCCCGTCCCCGACGGGCACGGCGCGGGTCTGGGCCTGGCGATCGCGCAGGCGATCATCCGCGCCCACGGGGGACGCATTTGGGCCGACGCGGCGTCCAGCGGCGGAGCGCGAGTGGCCTTCGCCCTCGACGGCTTTCGCCCCAAGGCCTAGCCCCGCCGCGCGGGCCCGCCGTCCTCGGGAGCGGTCCGGCCATTAGCAGCTTCTAATGCCCTGCTTATGTTGTTTTTGCGCTCTGCCGGCACCATCGACGCATGTCCGTGCACCCGGACCCCGTCAACGTCCGCGACGCCGGCCTGCGCCGGGTGCGGCACGTCACGCGCTGGCTGGCCGCCGGCTCGGTCGCGCTGGCCGGAATCCTCTCTCAGGTCGCCGCCCAGGCATTTCCCGGCAAGTCGACGCGGCCGCGTCGCCCGACCGCGGGCGCCAGCGTCCGCTCGACGCCCACGGCGACCACCCCCAGCCGGGATCCGAGCTCGACCACATCGGGCTCTGACTCCAGCCCCAGCGCCGGCTCGTCGAGCGCCGGCTCGAGCTCCTCGGGCTCGGACTCCGGCGCGAACGGCTCGGGCTCGACCGCATCGGGATCCGGTCCCAGCTCGAGCACCGGCTCGTCGAGCGCCGGCTCGGGCTCCTCGGGTTCGGACTCATCGAGCGCCGGTGCGGGCTCCTCGAGTTCCTCCGGCGGCGGCTCGTCGAGCTCGCAGCTACAGCCTCCCTCGTCTCCCCCGGCGTCTTCGGGCGGCGGCGGTTCGGTCTCCTCGGGCGGATCATGAGCCCGGCAGTGGCCGCCCCAGGCGCTCCTCCTTCGGAGCGCGTGGCGGCCGACCGCTGGTCGGCGCTAGGAACGGAGGCGTGCCTGTTGTGCACCCAGCCGCGAGCGCTGCCCAGCGCCCGCCGGGCGGTGGACGAGGAGCTTCGGGCGATCGACCTGGCGTGCAGCCGGTTTCGCGACGACTCGGAGCTGACCCGGGTAAATCGCTGCGCCGGGCGCGAGGTGACGATCGGCCCCCTCCTGCTCGAGGCCGTCGAGGCCGCCCTGCGCGCCGCTCGGATCACCGACGGAGACGTCGATCCCA
>VAYS01000011.1 GCA_005883215.1 Actinomycetota bacterium | reverse complement strand
GCGTGAGAGTTGCGCTCGACGAGGAGAAGTCTCTCGTCGACGTCGAGCGCAGCGTGGTCGAGCCCGCTCGCCTGGATCCCGAGGACCGTGCGGCGCTGTGGCTGTATGCCTGGTCATACTGCGACCGGCGCGACTCCCGGAGCCGGCGACCGCGGATCGGCGCGGGCTTTCGGCGCCGCTGACGCGAGGTCGATGACGGGTGGGGCCGGCGGGCACCGCCCGCGTCGGCTTACCCCGGCACGGGCGGGGGGGGGGGCCCGGGCGTGGCCCGGCGGCGGTCCTGACGCCGTTTCGAACGTCTGTTCGCCGCCCTAGAATGGGACCGGATGACGCCCCATGAGCTGCTCGTCGTATCGGGAGCGCGCGAGCACAACCTCAAAGACATAACGGTCGCGCTCCCGCGGGAGGCGCTGATCGTCATCACCGGCCTCTCGGGGTCCGGGAAATCGTCGCTGGCCTTCGACACGATCTACGCCGAGGGCCAACGCCGCTACGTCGAATCGCTGTCCGCCTACGCGCGCCAGTTCCTGGGGCAGATGGACAAGCCCGACGTGGACTCGATCGAGGGGCTCTCGCCGGCGATCTCGATCGACCAGAAGACGACGTCGCGCAACCCGCGCTCCACGGTGGGCACCGTGACCGAGATATACGACTACCTGCGCCTGCTGTGGGCCCGGATCGGCAAGCCGCATTGCCCGACGTGTGGGCGCCCCATCGCCGGGCAGTCGGCCGAGCAGATCATCGACCGGGTCATGGAGTTCGACGACGGTACCCGCCTCATGGTGCTGGCGCCCATGGTCCGCGGACGCAAGGGCGAGTACGCCAAGCTGCTCGACGAGCTTCGCCAGGAGGGGTTCACCCGGGTCAAGGTCGACGGCGAGCTACGCCTGCTCGAAGACGAGATCAAGCTCGACAAGAAGTTCAAGCACGACATCGCGGTGGTCATCGATCGCCTGGTGATGCGCCCCGACCTGCGCAAGCGCCTGGCCGACTCGATCGAGACGGCGGTGGCGCTGGCCGACGGGCTCGTCGACATCGAGCTCGTCGATCGAGACGAGGAGACGCTGACCTTCTCCGAGCGCTTCGCCTGCCCCGAGCACGGCCCCTCGCTGATCGAGCTCGAGCCGCGCGTGTTCTCGTTCAACTCACCCCACGGCGCGTGCGAGCGGTGCACCGGTCTCGGCGCCCAGATGGAGATCGACCCCGACCTGGTGGTGCCCGATCCCACGCTGTCGATCGGCGCGGGAGCCCTGGCCCCGTGGGCCAACAGCGCCTCCAACTACTACGAGCAGATCACCGAGGCGATCGCCGACCGCTACGGCGTCGACCTGGAGGTGTCCTGGGAGGAGCTGGACGAGGCCGACCGGGAGCTCTACCTGTACGGGACCAACGGCGAGCGCATCCAGGTCTCCTACCGCAACCGCTACGGGCGCCGGCGCTCGTACGCCACCCGCTTCGAGGGCATCATCCCCAACCTGGAGCGGCGCTATCGGGAGACCGACTCGGACTGGACGCGAGAGAAGATCGAGGAGTTCATGTCCGAGCGGGCGTGCCCGGCGTGCGGCGGCGCCCGCCTGCGCCCCGAGTCGCGCGCCGTGCTGGTGGGCGGGCTGGCCATCCACGAGTTCTGCGCCCTGTCGGTAAAGCGCGCCGGCGAGTGGCTGACGCAGATCGAGCTGACCGAGACCGAGCGCCACATCGCGCGGCTGGTGCTGCGCGAGATCGCCGAGCGCCTGCGCTTCCTCGAGGACGTGGGGATCGGCTACCTGTCGATGGATCGGGCGGCGGCGACGCTGTCGGGGGGAGAGGCCCAGCGCATCCGGCTGGCCACCCAGATCGGCTCGTCGCTGGTCGGCGTGCTCTACATCCTCGACGAGCCGTCGATCGGCCTGCACCAACGCGACAACGCGCGGCTGATCGCCACGCTCGAGCGGCTGCGCGATCTGGGCAACACGGTGATCGTCGTCGAGCACGACGAGCAGACCATGCGGTCCGCCGACCACCTGGTCGACCTAGGACCGGGAGCGGGCGAGCACGGCGGCCACGTCGTCGCCCAGGGCAGCGCCGCCGACGTGCAGGCCGTCGAGCAGTCACTCACCGGCCAGTTCCTCTCGGGCCAGCAGGCGATCGAGGCGCCCAAGCGCCGGCGCAAGCCCGGCGGCTACCTCGAGGTGCTGGGCGCGAGCGAGCACAACCTCAAGGAGATCGACGTGCGGGTGCCGCTGGGCACCTTCAACTGCGTGACCGGGGTCTCGGGCTCGGGTAAGTCCACGCTGGTCAACGAGGTCCTCTACAAGGCGCTGGCCAACCGACTGCACCGCGCCCGCCAGCGCCCAGGCGCTCACCGCCAGGTGCGCGGCCTGGAGACGGTGGACAAGATCATCGCCGTTGACCAGTCTCCGATCGGACGCACGCCGCGCTCCAACGCGGCCACTTACACCGGCCTGTTCGACGTCATCCGCGACCTGTTCGCCCGGACGCCCGAATCGCGCGTGCGGGGCTACAAGCCCGGACGGTTCTCGTTCAACGTCAAGGGCGGACGCTGCGAGGTGTGCCGGGGCGACGGCCAGATCAAGATCGAGATGCACTTCCTGCCCGATGTCTATGTCCCCTGCGAGCAGTGTCACGGCAAGCGCTATAACCGCGAGACGCTGGACATCCGCTTCAAGGGCAAGACGATCGCCGACGTGCTCGACATGCCGGTCGAACAGGCGCTCGAGTTCTTCGCCCACATCCCGAAGATCCGCCGACGGCTGGAGACCCTCGACGCCGTCGGCCTGGGCTACATGCGCCTGGGCCAGCCCGCGACCACGCTCTCCGGCGGAGAGGCCCAGCGGGTCAAGCTGGCCACCGAGCTCTCGAAGATCGCCACCGGCTCGACGCTCTACATCCTCGACGAGCCCACCACCGGACTGCACTTCGCCGACGTCCAAAAGCTGCTCGACGTGCTCCAGCGCCTGGTCGACGCCGGTAACACGGTGGTGGTGATCGAGCACAACCTCGACGTGGTCAAGTCGGCCGACCAGATAATCGACATGGGCCCCGAGGGGGGCGAGGATGGGGGAGAGGTGATCGCCGCGGGGACCCCCGAGGAAGTGGCCGCCGTGCCCAGCTCCTACACCGGCCAGTTCCTGACCGAGCTGGTCAAGCCGGCGTCTGCGCGGGTCGCGCGCCGCCGCCGGCAACCCACCGCGGCGGCGGCCTGAGCGCCCGCTCAGCCGGGCGTCACCTGCTGCGATCCTGCCGCCATGGTTGGCCCCCCCGCCGAGACGCCGACCGCGGCTGAGCTCGCCCGACGGGCCCGCCTGTGGGCGCAGAAGTGGCGCTGGTATGAGCGCAACAGCCTGCCCTGGAACCGCGTGCGGATCCACTGGGAGTTCATGCGTCGACAGGCGTTCGTGCGCTGGCCGGTGCACGGCAATGTGCTCGAGGCGCTGCGCGAGGGCCGCCTGGCGGTCGGCCGGCACACCCTGCTGGAGCCGGGGGTGTGGATCACTGCGCCGGCGCCAGCGCGGGTGCGCATCGGCTCGGACTCCTACCTGAACCTGGGCGTGATGGTGGCCGCCATGGAGCTGGTCGAGATCGGCGATCACTGCATGTTCGCCAACGGCTGCTTCATCACCGACGCCAACCACCGCTTCGACGACCCCGACAAGCCGATCACCTGGCAAGGTTTCACCACCAAGGGCCCGACGCGGATCGGCGACAACGTGTGGTGCGGCGCCAACGTCGTCATCACCAGCGGCGTGACCGTCGGCGAGCGCTGCGTGATCGGCGCCAACAGCGTGGTCACCGGGGACCTCGAGCCGGGCTCGATTGCCGCCGGCGCCCCCGCTCGTGCGCTCAGGCGGGTGGGCGCCGGGTCCTGAGCGGAGAGGGACCGGGCCCGAGCCGGCGATGCGCCAGGTGACCGGGAACCGTCTTGGCCGACGCGCTGCGCCAGCGGGCGCTCAGCCCAGCTGGGCCTGAAACGCGGCCAGCTCCTCGGGGTCGATCGAGTAGGTGTGCTCGGGGCCGGGGAACCGCCGCTGGCGCACGTCGTCGGCGTACTCGGCCACCGCGGCCACCATCTGCCCCTTGAGCTCGGCGTAGCGCTTGGCGAAGCGCGGCGCGTGGCCCTCGTAGATCCCCAGCAGGTCGTGAAACACCAGCACCTGGCCGTCGGTGTCCGCGCCCGCGCCGATGCCGATGACCGGGATCTGCAGGCGGGTCATGATCTCGGCGGCCACCGCGGCCGGGATCGCCTCGAAGACGATGGAGAAGCACCCCGCCTCCTGGAGCGCCAGCGCGTCGCGGGTCACCTCGGCCGCCCGTTGAGCCGTCCGGCCCTGGGCCCGGTAGCCCCCCAGCGCCGTCGCCGTCTGCGGGGTGAGGCCCACGTGGCCCATCACCGGGATGCCCGCATCGGCGATCGCTCGCGCGCGGGACACCGACGTGCCCCCGCCCTCGAGCTTGACCGCGTCGCAGCCCGCCTCCTTGACGAAGCGCTGGGCGGTGGCCACCGCCTGCTCGTCGGAGGCCTCGTAGGAGCCGAAGGGCAGATCGCCCACCAGCAGCGGGGAGCGCAGCCCGCGCCGCGCCGCGGCGGCGAGCATCAGCAGCTCGTCGGTGGAGACCGGGACGGTGGAGGGGTAGCCGAGCACGGTCATGGCGGCGGAGTCGCCGACCAGGACCACGTCGACGCCGGAGGCCTCGGCGACCTCGGCGGACGGATAGTCGTAGGCGGTGATCATCACGATCGGCTCGCCGAGCTGCTTCTTCTCCGCCAGGCGTGGCAGCGTCATCGGCAGCCGCCCCTGGGCAGTGACCTGGTCGGCCTTCGGTACGGCGGACATGGAGTGCTCCGATCTGCGCAGGTTGAGGCCCTCAGGAGACGAGGGTCCCCACCTCCGCGTCGACTTTGACGATCTCGTTGTGGGCGTTTACGTGCACGACGCGGGGCTCGTAGCGCTCGAGGTCCTCGCGGTGGTAGCTGGCGTAGGAGAACACGATGATCGTGTCCCCCCGCTGCACCAGGCGGGCCGCGGCCCCGTTGACCTTCATGTCGCCCGATCCCCGCTCTCCGGCGATCGCGTAGGTGACGAACCGCTGCCCGTTGTCGATGTCGACGACGTGCACCTGCTCGTGGATGAGGATGTCCCCCGCCTCGAGCAGGTCGGGATCCACGGTGATCGATCCCACGTAGTGCAGGTCGCAGTCGGTCACCGTGGCCCGGTGGATCTTGGACTTGAGCATCACGCGCTGCATGGTTGCTTGGCTCCCGCGTTCGTCCGGCCGGGGCCGGGTGGGATGGATGGGATGGAAACAAGGTCAGACTGCGCCGGGGACGCCCCGGCGGCCAGGTCGGGGTTCGGGGCGGACTGGTAGGGCACCTCGATGAGGGCGTTGTCGATGAGGCGGGCGCGCCCCACCCGGGCGGCAACCGCCACCAGCGCCGGCCCGCCCACCTGATCAAGCGGCGCCAGCGTGTCGGGATCGACCAGCTCCAGGTACTCGGGCTCCACGCCCCGTTCGGCCATCGCCGCCCGCCCCGCCGCCAGCACCCGCACGGGGGAGCGCTCGCCGTCGGCGATCGCCCCCTCGGCGGCCCGCAGGGCCTCGTGGAGGGCGCGGGCGCGGGGCCGCTCGCCGTCGGTCAGATAGGCGTTGCGGCTCGACAGCGCCAGCCCATCGGGCTCGCGCACCGTCGGGCACACCTCGATCCGCACGGGCAGGTTCAGGTCGGCCACCATCCGGCGGATCACCACCGTCTGCTGGAAGTCCTTCTGGCCGAAGTAGGCCACGTCGGGGGCGACGATGTTGAGCAGCTTGATGACCACGGTGGCCACGCCGGAGAAGTGCTCGGGGCCGCGGGTGGCGCCGCACAGCCGCTCGGTTAGGCCGGCGACGGTGACCGTGGTGGCGTGCCCGGGGGGATAGATCTCCGGGGCGGGCGGGAGGAAGGCCAGGTGCGCCCCGGCCTCGCCGGCGAGGGCCAGGTCGCGCTCCTCATCCCGGGGGTAGGCCTCGAGGTCTTCACCGGGAGAGAACTGGGTGGGGTTGACGAAGATCGAGACGACGACGTAGTCGCATTGGGCCCGGGCCCGGCGGATCAGGGACAGGTGGCCCTCGTGCAGCGCGCCCATCGTGGGCACGAGTCCGATCGAGCGACCGCCGGCGCGGGCGCGCGCCACCCCGCCACGCACGTCGACGACGGTTCGCGCCACGGCGGGGAGGCGGCCGCTCATGCCCCCACCGCCTCGGTCTCGCGCTGGCGGGGATCGGCCCCGGCCGCCGCCGACGCGCCCGGGGCCAGCGCGGCGGTGGCGGCGGCCAGCGCGTCGAACAGCTCGAGGAGGTCGGGGGCCCGCTCGAGCACCGCGGCCCGGTGGCGCTGCACGGTGGCGTGGTCGCCGCGGGCGATCGGCCCGGTGAGGGCGCCGGCGCCGGCCCGGGCCCAGTTCTCGACCGTGGCGCGCACGAGCGGCACGAGCTCGGCCCGATCGACGCCCGCGGTGGCGGCCAGGCGCTCGGCCGCCGACTCGAGGGTGACCAGGAAGTTGGAGGCCAGCGCTGCCGCGGCGTGATAGGCGGCGCGGTCCTCGGGCCCGACCTCGAACGGGCGCATCCCAACCGAGCGCGCCAAGCCCTCGGCTACGGTCCGGGCTCTCGGCGAGCTGCCGGCGATCGCGCATCCGGCGCCCCGCAACGGGCCGGTGGGATCCGGCCCGGCGCCCTGGCCGGGCGCGGCGGGGGGCAGGCCGGCCAGAGTCATCAGCGGGTGCAGCGAGAAACGCTCATGGGGGGCGAGCGCCTCGAGCCCGGTGGCGCCCGAGCAGTGGCCCACCAGACGGCCGGGGGCCAGGGCGGCCGCGGCCCGGACGATCTCGGAGTCGGGCACGCACAGCAGCACCACGTCGGCCCCCGAGACGTCGGGCTCGTGCCCGAGCGGCCCCTCGACCGTGTGGCCGGCGGCGCGCAGCGCGCCGGCCAGCGCGGTTCCCACCCGGCCGCGGCCGACCACGGCCAGGCGTTGGGCCTCGGCGGAGCTAGAGAGCGGTGCGTTGTCCATCGGTTCGGTCCAGTTCCCAGTCGGGATACCGGTCGCGACACACAGGGCGCGGCGGCGGCTTCTCGGGTCCGTCTCTGCGCCTTGGGCGAAGATGACGGCCGCCTCACAATATACCGGCCCGGCCCGAGCGGATCGCGGCTCGGGGATCGCCGCCCGGCCGGGCGGGGAGAGTTTCCCGGAGCGAGCGGAGTCGGGCGCCCACCTTCGCGACGGGGCGCTTCAGGGCAGCCGGATCGGTGGCTACCATCGCCGGGTGGCCGGCAAGACCGAGCGGCGCGAGGCTCTGAAGGCGCTCCTGGACGAGGCGCGCGGGTGCGAGAAGTGCCCGCAGCTGGCGAGCTCGCGCCAGACCGTGGTGTTCGGCGCCGGCAACGCCGACGCCGACCTGATGTTCGTGGGCGAGGCCCCGGGGGCCAACGAGGATCGCCAGGGCCTGCCCTTCGTGGGCCAGGCGGGCAAGCTGCTGGACAAGCTGCTGGGCGACATCGGGCTCGCCCGCTCGGACGTGTTCGTGGCCAACGTCCTGATGTGCCGCCCTCCGGGCAACCGCGATCCCCAGCCGACCGAGATAGAGAACTGCCAGGAGTACCTGATGCGCAAGATCGAGCTGATCGAGCCGCGCGTGATCTGCACCCTGGGCAACTTTGCCACCAAACTGCTGCGCGGCGAGCCCGCCGGCATCACCCGCGTGCACGGCGAGCCCGAGGTGCAGGTCCTCGGGGCGCGGGCGGTGCGGCTGTATCCGCTCTTTCATCCCGCCGCCGCCCTCTATACCCCCGCCACCCTGCAGACCCTGCAGGAGGACTTCGGCCGGATCCCCGAGCTGCTGGCGCTGGAGGCGCCCGAGCAGCCCGGGCCGCTCGAGGTTCCCGAGCTCCCGGGGGAACCCGTGGTGCGGGCGGCCGGCGCCGCGCCCGAGCCCCCGTCCGCGCCGAACGGGTCCGCGCCCCAGGGGGCCGCGCCCGCACCGGCCGCGCCCGCACCGGCCGCGGCTCCGCCCGACCCTCAGCTCGGGCTCTTTTGAGCCCCGGCTCGCCGGGCGCCGAGCAGGGCCCGGAGCCGCGATCGCTGCACCGACGCGTCCCTACCCAGGGCCAGGCGGATGCCCGCCCGGCTGGCGAAGGTCAGAGCCTGGGCGGCGTCGTCCAGCGCCAGCGGGCGCCGGCCCAGGGCGCGCTCGATGACCTCGCGGCGGCGGCGCGCCAGCAGCTCGTACGGCTCGCCGCCGTAGCGGCGGACGGTGGCGTGCGCGCCGCCGTGGCGGACGACCACGCCGGGCTCCAGGAGGGTGGGGATCCCCCGCGCGGCGGCGCTCAGGCACAGGTCCAGGTCCTCATAGAACAGGAAGTCCTCGCCGCGAAACGGCCCCAGGTCGCGCAGCAGCTCGGTGCGAGCGGCTAGGCAGGCGGCGATCGCCCAGCCCACGCGGCGGCGGCGCGTCGAGCGCCAGGGATCGGCGTGCTCGCGCAGCGGCCGGGGGAGCAGCGGGGTGGGCACCAGCGCCGGGAGCAGGGCATCGAGACCGCCGGGCGTAGGGTGCACGCTGTCTTGGACGCTTCCGTCGGGGCGCAGCAGCCGGGGAGCGAGCAGTGCTCGGGCCCCGCGCGCAACGGCGGTGAGCCGCTGCAGCCCGTCGTCGAGCAGGACGACGTCTGGGTTGAGCAGCACGGTCACGTCCGTGCGCGCGCGCTCCAGGCCCGCGTTGTTGGCCGCCCCGAAACCGACGTTGCTCTCCAACCTGATCACCTCGGCGCCGGCTTGCTCGGCGAGCTCGGGTCCGGCATCGGAGGAGGCGTTGTCCACCACGATCAGCTGCGGCGCGCGGGGGAGGCGGCGCCGGATCGACTCCAGCAGCTCGGCCAGCTCGGCGGCGGAGTCGTGGATCGCCACCACCGCCGAGAACCCCGCCCCCGGCCCCGCCTCGGTCCCCGCCGGGCGGGCGGGGGCGACGTCCGGCGCCGTCATAGGCTCACGGCCCGTGCCACCGATCGTCCTCAACGCCCGCGCCGCCGCGCGACCCGAGCTCGGCGGAGTCGAGCGCTGGGCGCGCGAGCTGTCGGCGCTGCTTCCGCTGCGGGCCCCGGAGCGCTATTACGTCGCGCGGCCCCCCGAGGCCCTGGTCCACCGGGCGGGCCACGCCTGGGAGCAGACGGCGCTGCCGCTGCGCGCGCGCCGGGCCGGGGCGCGCCTGATCTTCAACCCGGCCAACACCGCCCCGGTGGCGTGGGCGGCCAACGTCGTAGTCATCCACGACGTGGCCGTGCTGCGCGACCCGAGCTGGTATTCGCGCGCCTACGTGTCCTGGCAGCGGCTGCTGCTGCCGCTGCTCGCCCGGCGGGCGCTTCACGTGGTGACCGTATCTCAGTTCTCGGCCGGCGAGATCCGCGAGCTGCTGGGGGTGGGCAGCGACCGCATTTCGGTGATCGCCGGCGGCGTCGACGAGCGCTTCAGCCCGCGCGCCGACCCCGGCGCGGCAGCCCGCGAGCTCGGCCTCGCCCGCCCCTACGTGCTCAGCGTGGCCAGCGCCACCGCCCGCAAGAACCTGGGCGCCCTGGGCCCGGCCGCGGCGCGCCTCGCCCGCGCCGGCGTCGATCTGGTGGCGGCGGGGGGAAGCCGGCCCCAGTTCCGCGAGCGCGAGCGCGCCAGCGAGCGCGACGCGAGGGACGGGATCCGGCGGCTGGGAGCCGTCCCCGAGCGCCTGCTCCCCGGTCTCTACGCCGGCGCCCGGGCGTTCGTCCTGCCCTCCCTGCACGAAGGGTTCGGGCTCACCTGCCTGGAGGCGATGGCCTGCGGGACGGCGGTGGTGGCGTCGACGCGCGGGGCGCTCCCGGAGACGTGCGGCGACGCCGCGCTGCTGGTCGATCCCCACGATCGCGACGGCCTGGCCCAGGCGCTCGAGCGCGTGCTCGAGGACCGCCCGCTGTCCCAGCGGCTGGTCGCCGCCGGGCGCGAGCGGGCCCGCCGTTACCGCTGGGGGGCGACCACGGATGCCGTGCACGAGCTGCTCGACCGCCTTGACTTGACGCCAGGTTGAGGACGTAGACTCGCCGGATGAAGCGGCTCCCGGGTCCGTCCCGTCGGATCGCGCTGGTCCACGACTTCCTACTCGACGTGCGCGGCGCCGAGCGGGTGTTCATGGCGCTGTGCGACATGTTCCCCGAGGCCGACCTGTTCACCGCGGTCTACGACGAGCGCGGGACCGAAGGTCGCTTCGCCCATCGCGCGGTGCACACGTCGTTCCTGCAGCGCCTGCGCCCCACCGCCGCCACCTTCCGTCCCCTGCTTCCCCTCTACCCCTACGCGATGGAGATGCTCGACCTGGGCGGCTACGACCTCGTCGTCTCCAGCTCGAGCGCCTGGGCCCACGGCGTGATCGTCGACGAGGGCGCGGTGCACGTCTCCTACTGTCACAACCCCTTCCGCTACGCCTGGAACGGCCGCGAGGCGACGCTGTCCGAGCGCCGAGGGCCGACGCGAGCGGTGCTGGGGATGGTGCTCAAGCGCTGGCGCCAATGGGACTGGATCGCCGCCCAGCGCGTGGACCGCTACATGGCCAACTCGGCCACCACCCGGCGGCGCGTGTCCCACTACTTCAACCGCGAGGCGACGCTGGTCTATCCGCCGGTGGAGATCGACCGCTTTAAGCCAGCCCCGGTGGGCGACTACTACATGGTGCTCTCCGAGCTCATGCACCACAAGCGCATCGGCGTGGCGGTGGAGGCGTTCAACCGTCTTCACCTGCCGCTGATCGTGGTGGGCGACGGGCCCGACGCGCGCCGCCTGCGCCGGCTGGCCGGTCCCACCGTGCACTTCGCCGGCCGGGTCTCCGACGCCGAGGCGGCGCGGCTGCTCGCCGGCGCCCGGGCGCTTGTCGTCCCCGCCACCGAGGAGTTCGGGATCGCCGCCGTCGAGGCCCAGGCAGCGGGTCGGCCGGTGATCGCCCTGGCCGAGGGCGGGGTGCGCGAGACGGTGCTCGAGCCCCGCACCGGGACGTTCTTTCACCGTCCCCGGCCCGACGACCTGGTCGAGGCCGTGCGCCGCTTCGACCCGCTGGAGGTCGATCCGGCGGCCTGCATGCACAACGCCGCGCGCTTTGACGTGCGCCACTTCCGCGAGGGCGTGCTCAACGTGCTGGCCGGCGCGTGCGAGCGCCGCGAGGCCGGTCAGCACGCGCCGCGAGGGCACCGCCGGCCGCCCCGCCGCCGGCTCGCCCCGCGCCTGCGCTCGTGACCGACGTGGCCAGCCTGACCTCCCTGCGCGATGAGATCCTCGACGCCGCCCGCCGCTACGCCGAGCTGGCGGGCGCCGAGGAGGAGTTCGTCCCCGGCCGTACCCCAGTGCAGATCGCCGGGCGCCTCGTCGGCGCGCCCGAGATCGCGGCGCTGGTCGACGCCTCCCTGGACGGCTGGCTGACCGAGGGCCGGTTCGCCGCCGAGTTCGTCGGCGCCTTCGCCGCGGCCGCCGGGCGCGCCCACGCCGCGATCGTCGGTTCGGGCTCGCAGGCCAATCTGCTCGCCATCGCCGCCGCCTGCTCTGACCTGGTGGAGGGCCCGCTGCGCCCGGGCGACGAGGTGATCACCCCGGCGGTGGGCTTTCCCACCACCGTCAACCCGATCTACCAGCACGGTCTGGTGCCGGTCTACGTCGACGTCGAGCCAGCCACGCTCAATCCCCCGCTGGAGGCGTTCGCCGCCGCGGTGGGGCCCCGCACCCGCGCCGTGATGGCCGCCCACTGCCTGGGCAATCCGTTCGACGCCCCCGGGTTGGCAGAGCTGTGCGCCCAGCGGGAGCTAGTGCTGATCGAGGACTGCAGCGACGCGCTGGGCTCCCGCGTGGGCGACCGGCTGGTGGGGACATTCGGACAGGCCGCGACCTACTCGTTCTACGCCGCCCACCACATGACCACCGGGGAAGGGGGCGCCCTGGCCACCGACGATGCCCTGTGGGCCCGGGCGATCGGCTCGCTGCGCGAATGGGGCCGCGACTGCTGGTGTCCGCCCGGAGTCAACGACGCCTGCGGGCGGCGCTTCGACGGCAGCTTTGGCGCCCTACCGCCCGGCTATGACCACAAGTACGTCTACAGCCAGGCGGGCTACAACTTCAAGGTCACCGACATGCAGGCGGCCCTGGGATTGGCCCAGCTCGAGCGCCTGGGCGCCGTGGGCCGGGCGCGGCGGCGCAACTTCGAGCACCTGCACGCCGCCCTGGCACCCCGCGAGGACCAGCTCCTGCTCCCCCAGACCCTGCCCGGCGCCGACCCGTCCTGGTTCGGCTACCCGTTCGCGCTGCGCGAGGGCGGATCCGCGCGCCGCCGGGCCCTGCAGCTGCACCTCCAGCGCCGGCGTATCGATAGCCGCCTGGTGCTGTCGGGCAACATCACCCGCCAGCCCGCCTACCGGGGCCGCGGGCACCGGATCGCCGGACCCCTCCGCGGGGCGGACTTCGTCACCGAGTCGGCGCTGTGGGTCGGCGTGCACCCCCGGATGACCGAGCCCATGCTCGACTGGGTCGCCGAGTCGATCGCCGACTTCCTCGCCGCCGGCTGAGCGCCGGCTGCCCGTCCGGCAGGCCGGGCCGCCCGCGCTCCTCGGGCCACCCTCAGGTCCGAGCGAGCAGCAGGTACTCGCCGTAGCGCGCCCAGGGGCGGTAGTGGGCGGCCAGGTAGCGGTCGAGGAGCCGCACGCCGCTGGAGCGCCCGGCGCGGGCGGGCTCGTGGGCGGCGGTGAGCGGGCTCTCCCAGCGCACCACCACCGCCACCCGCCGGCGCTCCAGCGCCGCCGCGATCTCGCGCTGGACCGGGGCGGAGGTCACTACCCCGGGCGCTGCGATGTCATAGCGCGTGGGGTTGGGGCGGTCGGCGAGCACGTAGAACAGCGGGTCGCCGGCGGTCACCAGGTCGGCGCGCAGGCCGGTGACGTAGATCGGCTGCCCGCTCGGCACGCGCCCATCGACCGCGTGCACGGCGGCCACCAGCGGCGCGGCCACCGCCGGGGGCGCCCGCACGCCGTCGGCGGCGGGCAGGCGAAGCGCGGCCTCGCGCGTCTTGAGCAGGAGCCGCTGGCGGTCGGCCCCCTCGATCACGACGTAGGCGAGCGAGACCGCGGCCAGCGCCGCCAGCGCTCCCGCGGCGACGGCCAGGAGGCGCGGCGGTCTGGGCTTCGGCGCTGAGCCGGCGGCCGGTGCCCCGTCCACCGCGCCCGCGGCGCCCGCCCGCCTCGCCACCGGGCGCGACAGCGCCCATGCAATCAAGACCGACGCCATCACCGCCAGCGGCGCGGTGTGGAACACGTCGGCGCGCACGACCAGGTAGTGCCCCATCCCGATCGCAAAGATGGCGCCGGCCAGCTGTTGCGCGCGCCCGCGCGTGAAGCCCAGGGCGATCCGGCCCAGCGCGGCCGCGGTTCCGAGCACCAGGGCGAGGGGGAGGTAGTACAGCAGGAGGTTCTCGGCGCTGTGGCCGAGGAAGTTGCCCACCGAGCTGGTGTCGATCGGGCCGGGATGGGCGAGCGGGAACGGCAGCCCCTGATAGGTCTGAAACTGGGTCAGCGGATAGCGCACCAGCAGCCGCCAGGACGGCCCCAGCCCGGCCGCCACCAGCAATGGGGCGTAGAGCACGGCGGTGAGGCCCAGGGCGGGGACCAGGAACGTGATCGCCCGGCGGCGGCGGGCGCGGGCCGACTCGGGGGCGACGGCGATCGCCGCCAGGATCCCGACCGCCAGGTAGGCGGCGAACTCCAGGCGCCACAGCGCGCATAGCCCGGCGAGCACGCCCGCCCACGCCACCTGCCGGGGCAGCGCCAGCAGCGCGCCCAGCGCGCACGCCAGGGCCACCGGGAAGGGATGGGGCCCACTGGGATAGGCCATGGCCAGGGCGCTGGCCGCCCACACTCCCAGCGCCCACCCGGGGGAGGACCAGCGTCGGGCCAAGCGCCAGGCGAGCAGCGCCACCAGCGCGTCGGCGCCCACGCGCACCACTCGCCAGACCAGCAGCGAGGGCCCGAACAGCGCCCACAGCCCCCCCAGCAGGTAGGGCTGGCCGGGCGGGTAGTACCACCAGAAGTCGCGGATCGGCACCTGCCCGTCGGCGATGCGCGCGGCGGCCTGGAGCATCAGGCCCTCGTCGTTGGGCTGGATGCCGTCGCGTATGGTGGCGCCGGCGATCACGGCACCCAGCACGAGCAGCGCGGCGGGGAGCACCCAGGGGGGGAGGCCGCCGGGGGGCGCTTGGCTTGGGCCCGGGCGCCGGGCGGGGCCGGGCCCCTCGGGGGTGGCGTCCCGGGGGGCGCTCACGCGTCGGGCAGCCCGGCCGCCCGAGCCATGTCCGGGCGTTCGCGCAGCACCCAGACGGTGGCGCAGCCGAAGCGCTGCACGGCGGCGGTCAGCGGCGCCAGCGTGGCGTCGAGCCGGGCCAGGTGGGGCCGGCAGTCCTCAAACACGTAGCGGGCGTGGGTGGCCCGCACGAAGGTCAAGGCGGCGGGCCCGGTCAGGCGGCCCTCGATCAGGTCGTTGGCCGCCCCCGCGCGCTGCTGGTAGTGCGGTGACCAGGAGATCGGGCCCACATAGGTCTCGCGCCCGGTGCGGTAGGGGATCATGAAGCCACCGTAGGGGGCGGAGAGCACGCCCCCGGGGCGGGGGTCGCGGGCTAGCCACTTCAGCGCCCGCACCTCGTCGGGAAAGACCCAGAACGGGTCCCCGGCCGTGTGCACGCTGTTATAGGCCACCTGGATGCGGTGGGCGATGCCCGGGAGGGTCATGACCGCCAGCGCCCCCAGCACCAGCGCCGGCCGGGGGCGCCGCCAGTAGCGCGCGAGGCCCTGGACGGCGAGCACCGACAGGGGCAGCGCCAGCCCCTGGAAGGCGTGGTAGGGGAAGGTGCCCGTCGGCTGCAGGTAGACGGCCAGCGCGGCCAGCGGCCAGATCCGGACGGCCTGCTCCTGCCAGCTCGGCGCGGGGAGGCGGTAGGCGAGCGCGGCGGGGGCGGCCAGCGGCAACACGCTGAGCGCGATCGCCCACCAGGGCCAGCTCCAATGCAGCTGGGCGCCGGCGGCATTGGCCTTGCCCGCCACCGTCCACACCGGATCAAACCGGCTGAGGGCCAGGTAGTAGAGGGCGGGCACCGCCGCCGCCGCGGGCACGATCGCCAGCGCCAGGGGTGGACGCTCGCGAGTGCGCGCCATCCGCCACGCCTCGACGGCGATCACGATCAGGGCCAGCGTCCCTCCCTGCCAGGGCTGCAGCCAGCAGATCAGCAGCGCACCCGCCGCCGCCCAGGCCAGCGTGGGGGGACGGCGATCGCGCCGCCAGGACTCGACCGCCAGCAGCACCAGCGGCATGAGGAACACGCCGAGGGCGGTCATCAGGTAGCCCCACAGGTACTGCCCGCTCCACATCTCCCCGGCGATGAAGTCGAAGGTGAACTGGCGGGGCTTTCCCCCCCACCCGGCCCAGGCGACGACCGCCGCGGCGGGCATCACGGCGAACAGCGCCAGCACCAGGCCGATGTGGCGCTGGCGCCCCGCGGGCAGCAGGCGGCGCACGTAGGCGCGGCAGCCGACGAAGGTCACCGCGATCGCCGCCGGCTTCCACAGCAGGTAGCTGAGGGGGATCGAGATGCCCGACCCCCGCACCAGCAGTCCGGAGAGGAGAAAGCCCGGGTGCAGGAAGCTGCGCGAGCCGGGGGCCAGGTCGAACCGGTCTCCGATCAGGACGTGGTGGGCGGAGTCGCGGATCCAGGCGAAGTACTGGAGCTGATCGGAGGCCAGCAGCCCGTCGGCGCCCGACAGGGGGCGGCCCTTGATCAGCAGCCCGGCCAGCACCACCAGCGACAGCGCGCAGAGGGCGACCAGCGCGCCGGCCTCGACGGCGTCGAGGCCCAGCGGTCGCAGGGCCGCCTCCAGGCGGCGGGGTCGGGCCGGGAGCGTGGCGGCGGTGGCGCTCACGCGCGCACCGTAGAGCTCGGGATCGCGCCGCTCATCCGTCGCGGCCCAGGCGCCGGGCGAGGTTGCGCACGAGGCGATCGGCGACGCGGCGGGCACCGCCCTGGCCGTAGGCTTCTCTGAGCATGTCGGGGTACTGGGCCAGGGTGGCGGTGGTGACCTTGCCCCGGTGCCGGGCGCGGCGGGGCAGCTCGGGCGCCCTCTGGCAGTAGCCGATCAGCGGTTCGGCCACCCGGGCCCAGGTGAGCTCCTGGGCGGCCTGTCCCGCCGCCCGACCGACCTGCTCGCGGCGCTCGGTGTCCTCGAGCAGGGCCGAGCACGCCGCGGCGAACCCCTCCCCGTCGCCGGGGGCGACCGTCAGGCCCAGGCCGCGGCGCTCGACGAGATCCCCGAGCGCGTCGCCGCCCGTGCACACCACCGGCAGCGACGCCCACAGGTAGTCGAGCATGCGGGTGCGAAACGAGAAGCGGGCCTCCAGGTGATCGAGGTGCGCGCTCACCCCCAGGTCGGCCTCCAGCAGCCAGCGGCCGCGCTCCCGGTAGGGAACCCAGTCCTCGTTGAAGTGCACGCGACGCCCGGCGAGCCCCAGCTCGCCGGCCACGCGCCGCGCGCGGGCCGCCGCGGCGGTGGCGTGGCCCGGCTCGGGCCCGGGGCGCCGCATGCCCAGGAACAGGAGGTGGACGGGGGGACGGGCATCGGCGAGCCGCCGGGCGGCGTCGATGGCGGTGAACGGATCGAGCCAGTTCCACACCCCGCCCCCCCACAGCAGAACGCGGTCCTCGGCCTCGATGCCCGGCCATACGCCCTTGATCGCCGGGGGCCCGGGCCGCGGCGGCTCGAGCGGCAGCCCGAACGGCACGACGTCGATCACGCGGCGCAGGCTGGGGTCGGCGTCGTAGTCGGCGAGCGACAGCAGGTCGCTGCCGGCCAGCGTGCCCAGCCACAGGTCGCGCTGGCGCTCGCTGGCGCAGAGGATGAAGTCGGCCGCGCCGGCGTGGGCGATGGCCCGCAGCGCGACCAGGCGCTGCAGGCTCCGGCGCCCGGCACGATCCTGATCGCGGCCGTACTCGAGCACCTCGACCGTGTTGGTGTTGTACAGGTCGGCCACCAGCCGGACGTCGGTGCCGGCGATCTGGCCGAGCAACCGGGTGGGCAGCTGCTGGGCGACGACCACCTGGGCGCCGCGGATCGCCTCGCGCAGGGGCCCGAAGTCCTCAAAGCCGGCCTGCACCAGTTCGATCCTCGGATCGTCGACCTCGCTCGGGGCGGGGGCGGCGAGCGTCACCTGACAGCTGGCGGCCAGGGCGCGCGCGAGCTCCAGCGCCCGGATCGCCGGCCCGGCCATCTGGGCGCCCACCGGCTCGGCGCTCACCATCAGGACCCGGATGGCCATCAGGCCGGGACGCGTAGCCGGCGGAGCACGTCGCGATCGATCCCGCCGACCGCCCAGAGCACCGCGAGATAGACCGCTGCGCCGAGCGCGGTCAGGGGGATCGCCGGCCCGTGGCGCAGGGGCCACAGCGCCGCTCCCATCGCCACCGCCGCGAGCAGGGCGCGGGGGAGGATCCGGAAGTGGATGAAGAAGCCGAAGTGCCGGCGCATGAGCAAGAACGAGCCGCCGAGTATGAGCACCTCTCCGGCCAACGTGGTGGCCGCCGCGGCGACGATGCCCAGGCTGGGCACGAGGATGAAGTTCAGCGACAGGTTCAGCGCCAGGGCGCCGACGTTGAGCCACAGCGCTTGGGCCTGGCGGGCCTTGGCGATCAGCGCGAATCCGAACAGCCCGTTGAGCGACACCAGCGCGCCGGCGCCGAGCAGGAGCGCCAGCGAGGCCACGGCGTCGGAGTCGGCGAACGCCGACCCCGCGGCGAGCTTGATGAGCGGACGGGCGAGGAGCGCGCCGCCGGTTGCGATCGCCGCGCCGAGGATCATGAACGCGTCGGCCACCAGCTGGATGACCTGGCCCAGGCGGGGCTCCTCGGCGGCCACGTATCGGGAGATGATCGGGAACACCGAGGCCAGGAACACGGCGGGGACGGCCACGACGAGATCGGCGATCCGGTAGCCGACCGCGTAGAGCCCGACCTCGCGGTAGCTGCGGTAGAGCGAGATGATCAGGGTGTCCGCCCGCAGATAGACCTGGTTGATGGCGAGCGCCAGGCCGAGCACGGCGCTGGCGACCAGCAGCTGCCGCCAAACCCGCCGCTCGAAGCGGGGGCGCACGCGGGTCAGCCGTCGCGCCAGGCCACCGCTGATCGCCAGCGTCGCCGCCGCGCCGAGCGAGGCGGTGGCCACCGCGCCGTAGAGCCCGAGCCCCAGCGCCGCCACCGCGCCCACGGCGCCGAGCGCCAGCACACGCCCCAGGACCTGGGCGATCACCGCATAGCCCATCAGCAGCCGAGCCTGGAAGACGGCGGTTAGCGAGCCGACGAGCAGGTCCAGGCACAGGGCTAGGCCGGCGATCAGGATCGCGATCCGCACGCTTCCCGTGTAGGGGAGGGCGAGCGAGACCCCTACCGCCAGCGCCACCGCCACCACCGACAGCGCGAGGCGCAGGGTGAACGCGTTGCCGACCAGCTCCTCCGTGCGCTCGGGAGCCTTGCTCAGCTCGCGCACCATCACGGTGAACATGCCGACGTCGGCGAGCACGCCGAACAGCTGGGTGTAGGAGAACGCTAGGCCGTACTGGCCGTAGCGGCGAGCGCCCAGGTAACGGGTGAGGATCGCCACCGAGGCCAGCCCGAACGCGAGCAGGAGCGCGCGGCCGGCGAGCTGGACGGCGGTGTTCAGGGCGACCCGCCGCGCCAGCGACTGCGCTGGCGGCGCGCTCAGCCGTCGGCCCCCGGAAGCGCCGGCGAGGCCGGGGCGGCAGAACCGGTGCCCGGTGGCACGGGCGCGTGGTCGTCGCCGAGGTCGGCGGCGGTGGCAGAGGGATCCGCGGCGCCGGCGCCGGCGCCGGCGCCGGGGGCGCGGGGTGCTCCGGTGCGGGTGCGTCGGTGGGCCAGGCGCAGGATCGGGCGCTCGACCAGATAGAAGCTGGCGGCGGCGGCGGCGAGGGCGGCCGCCAGCGCGGCCGCGATGTAGGTGGGGCGTCCGATCGCCTGGGGCAGGCCGGCGTCGTCGAGCTTGCGGACCATCACCAGGTGCCAGAGGTAGAGCCCGTATGAGACCTGCCCCACCCACAGAAGCGGCCGCCACCCCAGGGCGCGCTGGAACGGGTGGGGGCGCGCGGTCACCCCCAGCGCCGGGGCCAGGATGCACGCCGCCGCGGCCAGCCGGAGCTCGTGCACTCCGAGCAGGGGAAGCGTGCGGCCGTGGCCCAGGACTCCGGGGCGCGCCGCCCCGTAATACGCGGCCGCCGCGCCCAGCCACCACAGCCAGGGCTGGCGTTGCAGGAGGCGCCCGGGAGCGGGGAGGCCACGGCCCTCCCGGGCGACGCTGAGCACCGCCAGGGCCATGCCGATGGCAAAGTGGTCCAGCCATCCGGGCAGCGCGAGCAGCAGGGGAAAGAACGAGGCCTGGGCCGGGCCGATGGTCTGGGTGATGAGGACCTGCCAGCCGACGCCGGCGGCGAACAGCGCGCCGCACATCGCCAACTCGCTCGACAGCAACGAGCCGCGGCGCGCGGCGACCCGGCGCACGAGCACGGCCACCAGCGGCAGCAGGGCATAGAAGGTGACCTCGATGTCGAGCGTCCACGCCTGGCCCACGCCACCGGTAAGCGTGCTGGACCGATACAGCTGGCCGAAGCCGAAGTTGGTGAGCACTCCCTCCGGGGTGAACACCTGGGCGCTCAGCCCCAGCCAAACGGCGATGATCGGCAGGGCCACCCAGTAGGTGGGGACGATCCGGGCCGCCCGCCGCACGGCGTAGGCGCGCAGGCTGGGGCGGCGGTCGTGGTCTCGGCGCGCCCGGACGAACGGCCGGTAGAGCAGGAACCCCGAGATCAGGAAGAACACCGGGACCCCGATGTTCAGCTGGGCCAGGTAGCGCCCGGCGGGGCCGGAGAACCCGTGCAGCTGGTAGGCGCAGTGGTAGGCGAAGATGCTGAGCGCGGCGAGCGCTCGCATCGCGTCGAACAGGGGGAAGCGGCGGTCGCGCGAAGCCATGCGAGCGGGGGCCGCTCAGGTGGGGACGCCGGGCCCGACGGCGGCGGCTGGCTGGGCGTCCTGCGCCCGGGCGCGCAGGGACACGGCGGGCCGGCGTAGCAGGGGCCAGCGCCTCAACCGGTGATCGAGGCGGAACCGGGCCAGCACCACCAGGGTGCGCAGGCCGTACTCGACGCTGTCGCAGATCCCGACCGAGGATGCCTCGAGGAAGTAGCGGGTGGGGATGGCCAGCTCGACGATGCGCGCTCGGCGGGCGATCATTTGGGCGAAGATCTCCTGGTCGAAGACGAACCCGTCGGAGTTGCGCAGGAACGGGATCGAGCGCAGGAAGGGCACCGAGAAGGCGCGATAGCCGGTGTGGTATTCGCTGAACGAGCAGCCGAAGGCGCGGTTCTCGATCTGGGTGAGGAGGCGGTTGCCGAGCCACTTCCAGCGCGGCATCCCCCCGGCGATCGTCTCGTCCTCAAGCAGCCGCGAGCCGATCACCACGTCGGCCCGGCCGTCCAGGATCGGCTCGACCATGCGCGCGCTGAGCGCGGGGTCGTACTGGTTGTCGGCGTGGACCATCACGACGACGTCGGCCCCGGACAGCGCCGCGTCGGTATAGCAGGTCTTCTGATTGGCGCCGTAGCCCCGGTTGGCCGGGTGCACGAGCACGTCGAAGCCGCTCTCGAGCGCCACCTCGACGGTGCCGTCGGGGCTGGCGTCGTCGACCAGCAGCGCGCGGTCGGCCGCGTCGCGGGGCAGCTCGGAGGCCACGGCGGGGATCGTGTCGGCCGCCCGGTAGGCGGGCAGCACGACGTGCACGCTGTGCGGCGTCCCGCGCGGGCGCAGGATGGGCCGCCGCGGTCGACGGACCCCCACCCGGTGGGCGAGCAGCACGCGCTCGTCTCCCAGCGACAGCGAGATCGAGGCCCGCGAAGGCGACAGGCGCGCGGCGGCGCCGGCCACGGCGCCGATCGGACCGCCGCGCTGGGCGAGGCCGGCGACCCAGTAGGGGGCCGAAAAGGTGCGCACGAAGGGGACGTCCGCCGAGACGATCAGCCCGGTGGCGCTCACCACCTCGTGCAGCGTGCGCCGAGGCAGCAGGAAGGTATGGGCCGGGAGGTAGCCCCACCAGCGCGCGCCCGCCAGCCGGGCGGTCGGCGACGCGGGATCGGGGGTGACCAGGCACAGCGCGCCGCCGTCGGCCAGCAGCTTCCGGCAGCGCTCGATGGCCGCCGGGGGGTCGTCGAGGTGCTCGAGCACGTCGGCCAAGACGATCGCGTCGAGGCTGCCGGGATCGAGCTCGGCTTCCTCGAGGGAGGTCGCCCGGACGTCGAGACCAAGCCGGTCGCGGGCGTGGGTGGCCGCGGCGCGGGATAGCTCGAGCCCGATCGTCTCGTAGCCGCGGGCGCGGGCCTCGTCGAGCAGCAAGCCGTGCCCGCAGCCCACGTCGAGCAGGCGCCCGGAAGCCACCTGGCGGGCGATCAGGTCGAGCAGGCGGCGGGCGGTGGCGCGACGCCCGGCCTCCTCGGCGAGGTACTCCTCGTCGCGCATCTGCTCATACAGGCCGCGCAGCTCGGGCCCGCCGGGAGCCGCGACCTGCTGAACGGTCCCGCATTCCCGGCAGCGATAGAACCCGCTGTGCAGGCCGGGGCGGTGGTTGCTGGGGGACAGCAGCTCGGCGGTCGGGGCCTGTGCCTTGCCCGGGAACCGCAGCTCGAGCGAGCCGGCGCAGATTCCGCAGGCAGATCGGCTCATTCGGCGCGCAGCTTATCCGCCGTCCAGCCGCGCCGGACGGGGGGTGGCCGGGCCGCTGGCCTCCGCCGTGGCCGCGGGGCCAGCCGGGGCATGACCCGCGCCCCTAGAATCGCGGAGTGCCGACCCCCGGCGTGCCTACGCCCTGGCTCTCCGTGGTCGTACCTGCCTATAACGAGCAGGCGACGATCGTGGAGGCCGTCACCACGCTGCGCGACTGGCTGCGATCCCGCGGCCGGCCGTACGAGGTCCTGGTGGTCGACAACGCCAGCGAGGACGCCACCGCCGACCGCCTGGCCCCCGTCGTCGACGGCGCCAGCGTGCGGCTGCTCAGCAACGAGACCAACCGAGGCAAGGGCTACTCGGTGCGGCGAGGGATGCTCGCCGCCCGGGGCGAGCTGCGCCTCCACTGCGACGCCGACTGCTACCCGTCCCTGCCGTCCCTGCCCGCGCTGGTCGCGCAGATCGAGGCCGGCGCCGACGTCGCGGTCGGCTCGCGACTGGCCGCCGGCGCGAGGCTGGGCCGCCGCCAGACGCTGGTCCGCCGCGTCGTCGGCCACTCGTTCGTGTACCTGTGCCGGCTCGTCTTGCGCGAGCGCACCCGGGACCTGTTCTGCGGATTCAAGCTGTGGCGCGGCGCGGCGGCCGAAGCGACGTTCTCGCGCGTGTCGCTTCAAGGCTGGACGTTTGACGCCGAGGCGCTGGCGCTCGCCCGTGGCCTGGGCTTCACCCTGCGCGAGGTAGGGATCGAATGGACCGACCGCGAGGGCTCGCGCCTGGTCATGGGCCGGGTCCTCTGGCCGGTGGTGCGAGACCTGTGGGCCGCCCGCCGACGGGTGCGGCGCGAGTGCGCATCGGAGGAGGCCATCGCCGTGCGCGCCCGCGCGGCGGCCTCAGCCGACAGCCGTTCATGACGCGCGTCACGCGCCGGCGATGAGCCCGGCCGGCCGGCACCGATGAGCTCGGCTGCGGTGGCGGCGAGCCCCGCGCCGGCTCGCGCCGCCGGCCTGGGTCGGCGCGATCGCGGCGAGCTGGCCTGCCTGGGGGCGCTGCTGGCGCTGGCCTGTGCCCCCCTGGCCGGGCTGCTGGTGCGCGTGTGGACCAAGGGTGGAATCGTCACCGGCGGGGACGGCTTCCTGGTCACCGATCCGCTCCAGTACCTCAACTGGCTCCGCCAGGCAGGCGGCCACCTGGCGGTGGCCAACCTGTACGACCTCGCGCCCTCTGGGCACGACTTCGTGCATCCCGGGGTGCTGGTGTCGGGCCTCCTGCATCGCCTGGGCCTGGGGGTGGTCGCCTCCTACGACGTGTGGAAGCCGGTCGCCGTGGTGGCGCTGTTCGTCGCCGTGCGCCGCTACTCGCACCGGTTCCTGGCCACCGCCGCCGAGCGCCGCACGGCGATCGTGTTGGCCCTGTTCGCGTGCTCGCCGATCTCGGCGCTGGTCGGTTGGGGCGGACTGGGGACCGAGCACACGAAGTTCAACTTCGACTTCGTGGGCGGCGAGCTGTGGCCCGGGACGTGGCTGTGGGGCTATTTGTTCACCGCGCTGGCCGTCGCAGCGCTCCCGCTCGGCCTGCTCGCCTACGAGCGCGGCCGGGGCGGCGGACGGCGCCGGGCGCTGGCGGGCGCAGCAGTGGCGGGGGCGGCCGCTTCCTGGCTCCAGCCATGGCAGGGCGCCACCTTCGCGCTCGTGCTGGTGGGGGCCGAGGCGATAGCGCTGGCCCGCTCGGCCGCCGGGGCCCCGGGTCCGCCTAGCCGTGAGCGCGGCGGGGGGGCCGGGTGGGCGCACCGGGCGGGGCGGCAGCGGGCGGCGCGCGCGATCGCCGACGTGCTGCCGGTGCTGGCGGCGACCGCCCTACCGCTCGTCTACTACTGGGTGCTCTCCCGGACCGACGCGGCGTGGGAGCTGGCGTCGCGGGCGAACGCGTTTCCCCGATGGCCCTGGTACGTGACCGTGCTCGGGCTCGCGCCTCTCGGGCTGCCCGCCCTGCTCGCCTATCGTCGTCCGGTCCCCGACTTCGGCGCGGTCGCGTTGCGGATCTGGCCGCTCGCCGCCCTGGCGATCTTCTATCAACCCGTGGGCACGTTTCCCTTCCATGCGTTTCAGGGCCTGGGGGTGCCGCTGGCCGTACTCGCCGTTCAGGGTGTCAAGCCGTTGCGCCTGCCCGCCACGGCGATCGCCCTGGCCCTGATCGTCCTGATCGTGCCCGGAACCGCCTACCGCGTCGACCAGCTGCGCGCCGCGGTCAACGCCGGGCGCCAGCCGTTCTTCCTCACCGCCGGAGAGCGCGATGCCCTGCGCTGGGTGGAGCGCCAGCCCGGGCGAGGCGGCGTCCTCGCCCCGGTATACAGCGGGCTGCTGATCCCTGCCTACACGGGTCGCGCCACCTGGGTCGGGGCGGGCTCGTGGACCCCGGACTTCCGCCGGCGAGAGCAGGCCACCGAGGATCTGTTCGGGGGGCGGCTCGACCCCGCCGCGGCAGCGGCGCTGGTGCGCCGGTCGGGGGCGCGCTTCGTGTTCTCCGACTGCCACGGACGCGCCGACATCCGCGCCACCCTGGCGTCGGTGACCTACCCCCCCCGGAGCTTCGGTTGCGCCACCGCGTGGCGGGTGCGGGCCCGGTGACGGCCGTGGGCGCGGCGCGCGTGGCGTCCCGGCGCGGCGTGATTCGGGCCGGTCGAGTGGCGGGCTTGAGCCTGCTCCTGGCCGGGCCGGTCGCGCTCGCGTTCTTCTCCGGCGGGTATTTCGATGAGCCCCGCCTGTGGGCCGCGGCCGTGGCCTGGGCGCTGGTGCTGGTGGCCGCGCTCGCGGCGCCCGTGCCGCTGCCCCGCAGCATGGCGGGGCGCCTGGCGGTGGGCGGGCTGGCCCTGCTCGCAGGCTGGGAGGCGCTCTCGGAGCGGTGGGCCCCGCTGGCCGACGTGGCCCGCCACGACGCCCAGCGGGTGGTGCTGTACGTCGGTGCCTTGGTCGCCGCCGCCGCGCTCGTGCGCGGACGCCGGGCGGTGCGCGGCGCCGAGCTGGCGGTGGCGGCCGGGAGCCTCGTCGTGGTGGGGTACGGGCTCTCGGAACGGCTGCTGCCCGGGCTCTTGCATTTTCACCGGGGCATGGCGGCCGGGGGGCGGCTCGAGCAGCCGCTTACCTACTGGAACGCGATGGGCTTGGTGGCGGCCATCGGCGTCGTCCTGTGCGCGCGGGTGGCGGCCGATCCCGAGCGCCCGCGGGGAACCGCGGCGGCCGCGGCCGGGGCGGCGGTGCCGCTCTCGGTGGGGGTCCTGCTGTCGTTCTCCCGCGGGGCTCTGGCCGCCTTGGCGGTGGGCCTGCTGGTATTGCTCGCCGTCGATCCGCGGGCGGCCCAGCTCCGGGTGATCGTGGCGGTGGTCGTACTGGGCGGTGTGGCTGCCGTGGCCGGGGACCTGATGCCGGGGATCCGGGCGCTGGAGGGATCGCTGGGCGCGCGCGAGCTCGAGGGGGCGGTGATGCTCGGGGTGGTCGGCCTGCTCGCGGTGTTCGCCGCGGCGGTGGCCGGGCGCGTCCGCCAGCTCGGCGGCGAGCAGCCGGTGCTCGCCCGCCACCGGCGGGTGATCCCGGTGGCGGTGCTCGTGCTGTGCCTGGCCACCGTGGGGCTGGGCGGGGCGATCGAACACCCGCCCGGGGCTCAGAACCCGGGGTTCGGGGCGACCACCTCCCGCCTAGGGTCGATCCAGTCCAACCGCTACGAGTACTGGCGGGTGGCCATCTCGCAGTTCGCCCGCCACCCCCTGATCGGCGCCGGCTCGGGTGCCTTCCGGGTCGCCTGGTTACGCCACCGGACCGTCGAGGATCCCGCGCTCAACGCCCACTCGCTGTACCTGGAGACCGCGGCCGAGCTCGGGCTGATCGGCCTGGCCCTGCTCGCGGCCGTGGCGGGCGGGCTGATGGGGGCGGCCCGCCGAGCCTACAGACGCCGGCCGGCGCTGGCGGCCGGATCGTTGGCCGTCCTCAGCGTCTATGCGTTGCACGCCGGCATCGACTGGGACTGGCAGATGCCGGCGGTGACGCTTCCCGTCCTCGTCCTCGCGGGCGCCCTCATCGGGCTGGCCGACGACCCAGCGGAGGCTTGAGGCGGTCGAGCTGGGCGTCGGCGCGGGCGGCGAGCTGGTCGTCGATACCGTCCGAGGCCTGGGCGATCAGCTGCCAGGCCAGGGCGTTCTGGGGCTCGGCACGGACCGCGGCCAGGAGGGGCGCCAAGGCCTGGCCCGGCCGGCCGTGAAAGAGGGCGAGCTCGCCTTCGGCGACTAGGGCGTCGGTGCCGGGAGCGTGGGCCCGCACCCGCTCGAAGTCGCGTTGGGCCCGGGCGAGCCCGGCCTGGTCCAGGCCCCGCCGGGAGGCGAGATCGTGGCCCGTGCCCTCCAATCGCGCCCAGTGGAGCTGGAACGCCAGCGCCACCAGCAGGGCCAAGGCCCCCAGCCCGAGCAGGAGGCGCTGGAGGGGAACGGCGGCGGCGGCGGGGCGGCGCAGCATGGCCCGGCGCACGCTATCTCAGCGACCCCGGCGCACCGTGGAGGACGGTGGGAGCTGGTGGTCGGGGCCAGAGGGCGATGCCTCCACGGGGTCCTCTACAGTTCCCCGCGTGCTGCAGCTGCGCCGCATCGCGACCCTGGCCGCCGCGCTGGCGGTCGGCGCTCCGGCCGTCGCCCACGCCCAGTCCGGGGCCGACAATCAGTACCAGGACCCATTCGCCGGAAGCCACCGCTCGGGGTCCGGGCACCGCTCGGGATCCGGCCACCGCTCGGGGTCCGGTCATCGCTCGCCCGTTCGGCACTCGAGCTCGGGGACCCGCTCGGCGGACTCGGGCTCCTCGGGCTCTTCGGGCTCGGGCTCCTCCGGTTCGGGCTCCGGGGCGTCCTCGCTGACCCCCGGACCACCGGCCCACCGCGGCTCATCGGGCCGCAGCGCCTCCTCGACCTCGGGATCTGGTTCCTCGGGCGTCTCCTCGTCCTCGAGCCGGACGGCGGCCGGCGGCCTGCCCAGGACCGGCTTCGACGTCTCCTGGGAGGCGCTGGTGGGGTTGGCGCTGCTGATGACGGGGATCGGCCTGCGCCTGCGCACGGTCGATGCCAGCCGCCTCTGAGCGGTCGGCCCAGCCGATCGAGACCGCAGACCCGGCCGAGACCGAGGCGGTCGGGTCGCGCGTAGGCGCGGGCCTCGGGCCCGGCGACGTGGTGCTGGTCGCGGGAGATCTCGGCGCGGGAAAGACCACCTTCGTGCGCGGGGCGTGCCGTGCGCTGGGGGTGACCGGGCCGGTCACCAGCCCGACCTTCGTGCTCGGGCAGCTCTACCAGGGCACGGACCTCGCGGTGGCTCACCTCGACCTCTTTCGCCTTGCCGGTATGGACGATGAGGCGCCGGGATTGCTCGACGACTACCTGGGGCCCGACCGGGTCGTGTTCGTGGAATGGCCCGGGCGCTCAGGCCAGGCGCTCGCCGACGCCACCGTGCAGGTGAGCATCGAGCACCTCGGGGCCGATCGTCGGCAGATTCGCATCGCGGGGCACCCGGCCCGGTGAATCTGCTCGCGCTGGACACGGCGACGCCTTCCACGGTCGTCGGCGTCCTGGCCGGGGCCGCCGTCGGCCAGGAGCGCGACGACCCCTCCCCGGGCGAACGCCCGCGGCACGCCCAGCTGGTGCTCGCGCTGGCCGACCGGGCCCTTCGCCGCGCCGGATTGGGATGGGAGGACATCGAGCGGGTGGGGGTGGGCGTGGGCCCCGGCAGCTTCACCGGCCTGCGCATCGGCGTGGCCACCGCTCGCGGGCTGGCCCAGAGCGCGGACGTGCCGCTGGTCGGGGTCTCCACGTTGCGCACGCTGGCCGCCGTCGTGCTCGGCCTGGGCACCGAGGGCGCCGGCCGGGCGGGTGGGGGCCGCGACACGCTGGCGGCGGCGGCCGCGCCCGGCGTGCTCACCGCGCTGGATGCCCGTCGCGGGGAGGCGTTCGTCGCTGCGTTCCGGGGCTCGCCGGCGGGGCCCGACGAGGTGGCGGCGGCCGCCGCCGTCTCGCCGGATGGTCTCGGCCAGCTCGTAGAAGGGTTGCCCGACGGGGAAGGTTGGTGGGGCGTGGGCGACGGGGCGATACGATTTCGGGGCCACCTTGAACCCGCTGGGGTCGTGGTTCCACCGGACGATTCGTCGCTTCATCGCGTGGACGGGGAGGCCCTTTGCCGGCTCGCCGCAGCTGCCCCCCCGCAGGCGTGGGAGGCGGTGAACCCGGACTATCTTCGGGAACCCGACGCCGAGGTGGCCCTGCGTGCCTCCCGCCGATGACCGAGCCAGCCACCCGCATTTCCACCGACCAAGCGCCGCTGGAGATCCGTCGCCTCGGCTACTCGGATCTCGCCCACGTGTTGGCCGTCGAGCGGCGGGCGTTCCCGACGCCCTGGTCGCTGGCCATGTTCGTGGTCGAGCTCTCAAAGCCCTCGGGCATCTGCCTGGCGGCGCGCCGGCGGGGACGGATGATCGGCTATCTCATCTGCTCGCGATACGACGCCGCCTGGCATCTGATGAACGTGGCGATCGATCCCAGCGAGCAGAACCAGGGCATCGGTACGGAGTTGCTGCACCGCCTGTTCGAGCTGGCCGGGCCCGACAGCCGCCTCACGCTCGAGGTCCGTCCCTCGAACGCCGGGGCCATTCGCCTGTACGAGCGCGAGGGATTCATGGCCGCCGGCTTCAGGCGCCGCTACTACCACGACAACGGCGAGGACGCCCTGATCATGTGGCGTACGCCGGCCACGCTGGCGGGCTCGATGGACGACGTGCCCAACCTCGGCCGCGTCCGCATGCGCTAGTCACGCGCCGGTGATCCTGGGACTCGAAACCAGCTGCGACGACACGTGTGCGGCGGTGGTCACCGACCGGGGTGAGGTGCGCTCGAACGTGATCTCCTCCCAGGGGGTACACGACCGCTTCGGCGGGGTGGTGCC
The DNA here is from genome assembly GCA_005883215.1 of Actinomycetota bacterium. GTDB lineage: Bacteria > Actinomycetota > Thermoleophilia > Solirubrobacterales > Solirubrobacteraceae > AC-64. The sequence goes on along the minus strand of VAYS01000011.1, from coordinate 18,785 downwards.
CGAGGTCGCCTCCCGCCAGCACCTGGAGCTGGTCAATGCTGTCCTCGCGGACGCGCTGGCGCGGGCGGACACCACGCTCGCCGAGCTGGATTCGGTGGCTGTCACCCAGGGCCCCGGGCTGGTGGGGGCGCTGCTCGTCGGCCTGGCCAGCGCCAAGGCGATCGCCGCCGCCCGCCGGCTGCCGCTCGCGCCGGTGGACCATCTGCAGGGCCACGTCGCGGCCAACTTCCTGGAGCCCGATCCCTTCCCGCCTCCCTTCCTGTGCCTGATCGCCAGCGGCGGTCACACCTTCTTGGCGGCGGTGCGGGACACCGCGGGGTACGAGGTCCTGGGCAGCACCCTCGACGATGCCGCCGGCGAGGCCGTCGACAAGGGCGCGCGCCTGCTCGGGCTGCCCTTCCCCGGTGGCCCCCACCTGGAGCGCTTGGCGCTCGAGGGCGACGCCGAGGCATTCCCGTTCCCCACCGGACTGGGGCGCGGGGGGCGCCGGGGTCCGATGGCCAACGGGCTCGACTTCTCCTTCGCCGGGCTCAAGACGGCATTGCTCTATCGCGTCCGCGAGCTGGGCGCCGAAGCAGAGCGCCGCCGCGCGGACCTGGCCGCCTCCTACCAGCGGGCAATCGTGGAGGCGCTCGCCACCCGGGTGGAGCAGGGGCTCGAGTCCAGCGGACTGGGACGGTTGGCGGTGGGGGGCGGGGTGGCCGCTAACGCCCGGCTGCGCGAGCGCCTGAGCGCGATCGGGGTCCCGATGAAGGTCCCGCCGCCCGCGCTGTGCACCGACAACGCCGCCATGATCGCAAGTGCGGCGCGGTTCTCACCGCGCCTCGCCTACCCCGACTACCTGGGCCTCGACGCCTACGCCTCCGGGCAGGCCCGCCCCGACGTCGGTGCCCCGGTCGCGGCCAGCGCTGCAGCGAGTGGGGCCACCGGCGCCCAGGGGCCGGTGCGATGACGGTGGTGACGCTCTACGGGGCGCCCGGCTGCCACCTGTGCGAGGAGGCCCGCGCGGTCCTGGAGCGAGTGCGCCGGGACCAGCACTTCGAGCTGCGCGAGCGCGACATCACGCTCGACGACCGCCTGCATCGGATCTACCTGGAGCGGATCCCGGTGGTCGAGGTCGACGGACAGGAGATGTTCGACCTGTTCGTCGACGAGGCCCGGCTGCGGGCGCGGCTCACGGGCTTGGGCCGTGATCTAGAGTCAGCGCGATGAGCTTCAACGAGCTCACCCAGCCCGCGGAAGCGCCGGTCTACCGCGACGCGATCGGCGCCGAGCGCCTGTCGCTGGGCGTCGCGGCGCGCCTGTCGCGCTACCTCCAAGTGCTCACCCAGGCCAAGAAGATGGGCAAGGAGACGATCTCCTCCCAAGAGCTTTCGGACTACACCCACGTCAACTCGACGCAGATCCGGCGCGACCTATCAGGGTTTGGCAAGTTCGGCAAGCGGGGGGTGGGCTACAACGTCGACTCGTTGGTGTCGCAGATCCGCAAGATCCTGCGCACCGCGGGCCAACACAACATCGCCCTGTTCGGCGCCGGCCATCTCGGCAAGGCGATCGCCTCGTCGGACATCTTCGCCGACCATGGGTTCCGCGTGGTGGCGATCTTCGACAACGACTCGAAGAAGGTGGGCACCCAGGTGGGGGCGCACGAGGTCCGCCACGTGACCGAGCTCAACAGCGTCGTCGAAGACGAGGACATCGTGGTGGGGGTGCTGGCCGTCCCCAACCAGGCTGCCCAGCCCCTGGCCGACGACCTGGTCGACGCCGGCGTCAAGATCATCTTCAACTACAGCGAGTCGCTGCTGCAGGTCCCGCCCGAGGTGACCGTCCACACCTCCAGCCCCGCGGTGGATCTGCTCTACGCGCTGTACTTTTATTTGACCTGAGAAGGACGCGCTCCCCCGAGCGCCAAACCGTGACGCTCGAGCTCGATCAGGCCGCCGAGACCTTCGCCTCCGCCCAGGACCTCACCGTGGGCATAGAGGAGGAGTTCGCCATCCTCGACCCCACGACGCTGGACCTGGTGCCGCGCTTCGAGGAGCTGCGCGACGTGGCCCGGCGCGATGATCCGCACCTGGCCGACCACATCACAGGCGAACTGATCTCCTCGGAGATCGAGATCATCTCGGGGGCGGGAGCCGACTTTCACGACGCGCTTGCGCGTCAGCGCGATAACCGCCGTCGCCTGTTCGCCTTGGTCTCGGAGCGGGGCGCGGAGCTGGGAGCCACCGGCACCCATCCCTGGGCTGACTATCGCGAGCAGCCGATCATCGATACCGAGCACTACCGGCGCGTGGAGGAGGGCCTGCGCTATGTCGCCTGGCGCAACAACAGCTTTAGCCTCCACGTTCACGTCGGGATCCGGGACGCCGATCGCGCGGTCCGCGTGTGTGACCGCCTGCGGCCCCTGCTCCCCCTGCTGCTGGCGATCTCGGCCAACTCCCCCTTCGTGGACGGACGCGACAGCGGCCTGGCGTCGGCGCGCACCCAGATCTTCACCAAGAGCTTCCCCCGCTGTGGCGTGCCCGACTCCTTCGGCGGATGGGACGCCTACCGCCGGTACATCGAGTTCCTGGTGCACACCCGCTCGATCGTCGAATACACCCAGGTGTGGTGGTCGGTGCGGCCGCACTTCGCCTTCGGCACGGTCGAGCTACGCATCTGCGACGCGCAGGCGACGAGCGCCGAGTCCGAGGCGCTGGCGGCGCTGATGGTCGCCTGCATCGCCCAGGCCGCGCGCGATCTCGATGAAGGGCGGCCGTTATTCGACCCCGAGCCCCGGATGATCGAGGAGAACATGTGGCGGGCGATCCGCTTCGGCCTCGACGGGCGGCTGATCGACTTGGAGAAGGCCGAGGAGTATCCGGCGACCGGGGCGGCCGAGCGGTTGGCGGCGTGGACCGAGCCGGTGCGCGCAGAGCTCGGGCTCGAGGCCGTGACCGTCGAGGGCAACGGCGCCCAGCGCCAGCGCCGGATGCTCGAGGCGGGCGCCAGCATGGAGGACGTCTTCGCCGCTTCGGTGCGAGAGACTCGAGAGTCCTACCCTGAGGAGGTTCCGGTATGAGCGCACAGGAAGGTCAGATTCCCGGCGGAGGGGCCGGCGGATCTCCGCCCAGCGAGGAGGAGCTGCGCGCCGCCTACGAGGCCGAGCTCAAGCGGCTGAAGGTGGGAGACGTCCTGCTGCAGACCGCCGTGTCCCTGATCAACCTGGCCGGCCGGCGGGCGGGCTTGGCGCCCGACAGCCAGGACGAGCGCGACATCGACCAGCTGCGCGACGCGATTGACGCGGTGCGTGCCCTGATGCCGATCCTCGAGCGCTCGGCCCCAACCGATCTGACCCCGCTGCGCAACGCCCTGTCCAGCCTGCAGATGGCCTATGCCCGAGAGCGGGAGGCGGCCGCCGCGGGAGGCGAGAGCAGCGCTGATGCCGCGGGCGGCGAGGGCGCGGACCGCGGGGGAGCGGCGGAGGGCGCCGCCGGGGGAGATAAGCCCGCCGACGCCGGCGGGAAGGCGGGCGAGGAGCCGCCCGGGCCGGGACCGGCCCAGTCCAGCGGCCGGCTGTGGGTGCCCGGCCGCTAGGCACGTTTCGCGGCGCCCCTCGATAGACTGCGCGCGCTTTTCTGAGGCCGGGTCGGGCCCGCGCGCGGGCTGAGCCGGCCCGTTGCGCGTTCAGGCCCCGATCGCCGATCCGCGCAAAGACCTTTAGAGGAGACCACTTGACTTCCTTTCTGACCCACCACGGCGTCGTCGTCGCCCTCGTGTGCGCGGCGATCGCCGTGCTCTACGGGGTGCTGACCTCGAGGACCCTGCTGGCCCTCTCGCCCGGCAACGAGCGGATGCGCAGCATCTCGCTAGCCGTCCAACAGGGGGCCCGCGCCTACCTGACGCGTCAGTACACGACGATCGCCGGGGTGGGCATCGCCATCTTCGTGGCCCTGATCTTCATCCAGGACATCGCGGTGGCGTCCGGATTCCTGGTCGGCGGGATCCTCTCCGGTGCGGCGGGATTCATCGGCATGAACGTGTCGGTGCGGGCCAACGCCCGCGTCGCCGAAGCCGCCCGCGGCGGGGTCAGCCACGCGTTGGGGGTGGCGTTCCGCGGGGGCGCGGTGACCGGGCTGCTGGTGGTGGGGCTTGCGCTCCTGGGCGTGTCCGCCTACTACGGCGTGCTGACCGCGATCTTCGACGACAGCCAGAAGACGGCGGTCGAGGCCCTGATCGGGCTGGGCTTCGGCGGGTCGCTGATCTCGGTCTTCGCTCGTCTGGGGGGCGGCATCTTCACCAAGGCGGCCGACGTGGGCGCCGACCTGGTGGGCAAGGTGGAGGCGGGCATCCCCGAGGACGACCCGCGCAACCCGGCGGTGATCGCCGACAACGTGGGCGACAACGTGGGCGACTGCGCCGGCATGGCAGCCGACCTGTTCGAGACCTACGCCGTGACCGCCGTCGCGGTGATGCTGCTCGGCGTGCTGACCTTCAACAACGCGACCGCGCTGGCGATGTACCCGATCGTGCTCGGTGCGGTGGCGATCGTGGCCTCGGTCATCGGGACCTTCGCCGTGCGCTCGCGCGTGGGCAACGTCGAGCGCGCCCTCTACCAGGGGCTGATCCTGTCCGGGGTGCTGGCCGCCGCCGCCTTCTACCCGGTCACGCGCTGGCTGTGGCATCCCAACGGTACGGTCGGCCTGTCCGGAGACGTGCCCAGCGTGGGTGAGATCTACCTCTGCTCGCTGATCGGGATCGTGGTCACCGCCTGCCTGTTCCGGCTCACCGACTACTACACCTCGACGCGCTTCTCCCCGGTCAAGAAGATTGCCGAGGCCTCGCGCACGGGGCACGCCACCAACATCATCCAGGGCTTCGCCTCGGGGCTGCAGGCCACCGCCCTGCCGGCGATCGTGCTCGTGCTCGGCATCTTCGTCTCGTGGAAGCTGGGCGGCATCTACGGGATCGGCGTGGCGGTGATGGGACAGCTGTCGCTGACCGGCCTGATCGTCGCGCTCGATGCGTTCGGGCCGATCACCGACAACGCCGGGGGGATCGCCGAGATGGCCGACCTGCCCGAAGAGGTCCGCAACGTCACCGACCCGCTCGACGCGGTGGGCAACACGACCAAGGCGGTCACCAAGGGGTACGCGATCGGCTCGGCCGTCCTGGCCGCGATCGTGCTGTTCGCCGGCTTCAAGCAGGAGCTCCTGGACAAGGGACACCTGAGCAGCATCAGCTTTGGCCTCGACGACCCCCCGGTGCTGATCGGGCTGATCCTGGGCGGGCTCATGGTCGCGCTGTTCGCATCGCTGTCGATCGAGGCCGTGGGCCGCGCCGGCGGGGCGGTGGTGGAAGAGGTGCGCCGGCAGTTCCGCGAGAAGCCGGGGATCATGGAGGGCACCGAGCTGCCCGACTACGCGACCACCGTGGACATCGTCACCCGGACCGCGCAGCGGGAGATGATCCTGCCCTCGCTGCTCCCGATCGGGCTCACGACGATCGTGGGCATAATCGACGTCAAGGCGCTCGGAGGGCTGCTGATCGGCGTGATCGTGGTCGGCTTCTTCTTCGCCGTGCTGATGACCGCGGGCGGCGGGGCGTGGGACAACGCCAAGAAGCTGATCGAGGACGGAGCGCTGGGGGGCAAGGGCACCGATGCGCACGCCGCCTCGGTGACCGGCGACACGGTGGGAGACCCGTTCAAGGACACCGCCGGGCCGGCGATCAACCCCATGATCAAGGTGGCCAACATCGTGGCCATCCTGATCATTCCGCTGATCACCTAGGCGTCGGGGCGCGGCGGCCCGGGCGCCTAAGCTTGTCCCGTGCTGCCTCGCCAGGCGCACCGCACGATCCTCATCTGGCTGTCGCTGGTGATGGCCGCGCTCGGCGTGGTGCTGATCGTGCAGACCCTGATCGGCGGGGGCGGGGTGCTCTCCGCCCGCCTGCTGATCGGGGCGATCTTCGTGGCGGGGGGCGTGGTGCGGGCGTGGGTGCTGGCGAGGCGGGCGCGTGCCTGAGACGTCGGGCGGGCGCGATGCCGGCCGCGCCCTGAGCCGAGCGCGGCGGCCGGCGGACGCCGCGCGCGGCGAGCTCTCGGAGGCGGCCGCGCGCGGTCGGGTGATCCTGCGCCGGGGGCTGGGGTCCCCGTCGCTGTTCGCGATCGTGTGGAGCTCGCTGGCGAGCGCGATCTACTTCGCCCTCGGGGTGGTCTCCAACCGGGCGCTTGGCCTGACGCCGGTGGTCTTCCTGGCGGCGGGGTTGATGTTCGTGCTCACCGGCATGACCTACGTCGAGGGGGCCTCGCTTCACCAGGACCGGGCGGGCTCGACCGTATTCGCCCGCTACGCCTTCAACGAGCTCGTGAGCTTCATCGCCGGCTGGGCGGTGGTGCTCGACTACATCATCCTGATCGCGGTCACCGCCCTGTCGGCGACCCACTACGCCGCGGCCTACTGGCACCCCCTCGGTCGGGGGGCCACCGAGCGGGTGATGGCGATCGCCGTGATCGCCTACGTGGCGCTGCGCACGGTGCGGGGCTTTTCCACCTCGCGGGCGCCCAGGATCGTGGCGCTGGTGGTGGTGGACCTGTTCCTGCAGCTGCTGGTGGTCGTCGTCGGGCTGGTGCTGTTCTTCAACGTGCACAAGCTGACGTCGACGATCCACTTGGGCAGCGAGCCGCACTGGGCGGACGTGATCTTCGCCCTCACGCTGGCCACGGTGGCGTTCACCAGCGTGGAGTCGGCCTCGGGCGTGGCGGGCGAGGTCGCGGTGGGCCGCCGGGGGCTGGGACGGCTGATCACCGCCGCGGCCGCCTCGGTACTGGTGGTCTACGTGGGGATGGGCCTGGTGTCCGCCACCGCCCTGCCCGCGGTGGGGGGGATGAGCCCGCTCGGGGCGCACTGGCTCGGGGCTCCCGTGCTCGGGGTGGTCGATCGCTTCCACCCGGCCTGGCTCTCGGACGCGTTCACCTACGTGATCGCGGCGGCGGCCGTGGCCACGCTGGTGGCGGCGGCCAACTCGGCCATGCTGGGGCTATCGCGCCTGACCTACTCGCTGGCCACCAACCGGCAGATCCCCAGCCTGGTCGGCCAGCTCCATCCCCGCCGCTCCACGCCGTGGGTGGCGATCACCATCGCCGCTCTGCTGGCGGTCGGGCTGGTGATACCCGCCGACCTGGAGGCGCTGATCGGCATCTATGCCTTTGGGGCGCTGCTGGCGTTCACAATCGCGCACCTGTCGGTGATCGTCTTGCGCTATCGCGAGCCGGACCGCGACCGCCCGTACCGGGCGCCGTTCTCGGTGGCCTTCCGCGGCGGCCAGCTGCCGCTGACCGCGGTGCTGGGGGCGGTTCTATCGGCCGGCGCCTGGGTGAGCGTGGTGATCCTGCACTCTGGCGCCCGCTGGGTGGGCCTCGGCTGGATGGCCTTCGGGCTGGGCCTTTACCTGATCTACCGCACCAGCGAGGAGAAGCCGCTGCTCAGACGGGTCACGGTGCCCCCCGAGGCCCTGCGCCGGGAGCCCGTCGAGCCCCACCAGGGCGAGTACGGATCGGTGCTCGTGCCGGTGATGGGGCGCCCGCTGGATGATGACATCGTGCAGACCGCGGCGCGGCTCGTGGGTCCCGAGCAGGCGGACGAGGCGTCGATCGACACCGCCACGATCGAGGCGCTGTACGTGTTCGAGGTGCCGATGTCGCTGCCGATCGACGCCCGGCTTCCCGACTCCCAGCTGCAGCACGCCCGGGTGGCGCTCCACCGGGCTAAGGAGGTGGGGGAGGAGTACACCGGGGTAGAGGTGGCCACGGCTACCGTGCGGGCGCGCCGCGCGGGGGCGGCGATCGTCGACGAGGCCAAGCGCCGAGGGGTGGAGGCGATCGTGCTGGCCGCCGAGGAGCCCTCGCGCATCCGGGGCGGAGGCCTGTTGGGCGGCCGCGGCGGTCCCCTGGAAAACTTTGTGGGTGACGTCACCAAGTACGTGGTGAGCAAGGCCCAGTGCCGGGTGATCCTGACCGCTCCGCCCGAGGATGGGCGCGACGAGCAGGGCGGCGATGGCCAGCGGGCTTCGCCGGGCACGGGCCAGGAGGTCGCGGGCGACGGGAGGGGTGTCGGTGCGGGCGGCGCGAGCGGCGGTCAGGGTGACCGAGAAGGCGCCGGTGAGAAAGGGCCTGCGGCCGACGCGTCCTGAATGACCGGCGGCTAGAGTCCCGCCAATGTTCGTGCTCATCGTGGGCGCCGGGCGCGTGGGCTCGGCGGTGGCCAAGAGCGCGATGGCGGCGGGGCACGAGGTGTCGGTGCTCGACGAGGACCCGCTCTCCCACGAGCGACTCGATCAGGGGCAGCAGGAGAGCTGGGAGGATATGGGGGGGATGTTCGCGGTGGGGACGGCGCTGGAGACCGACGCGCTCACGGCCGCGGGCATCGAGCGCGCGGACATGTTCATTGCCTCCACCGATGGGGACAACACGAACCTGACGGTGGCGCAAATCGCCCAGCGGCGATTTGGGATATCGAGGGTCGTGGTCCGCGTCATGGACCCCGCGCGGGCCAACTGGTACCGGGAGCAGGGGCTGCAGACGATCTCGCCCACCGAGCAGGCGATCGAAATGTTCCAGGCGGTGCTCGAGGAGGCGGGCTAGGCGTGTACGTGATCATCGTCGGGGCCGGGAAGGTGGGGTGGAACCTGGCCCGAGAGCTGATCGAGAAGGGCAACGAGGTCACGTTGATCGAGGGGGACCGGGGTAGGTACCTGGTCGTCGAGGAGGAGCTCGAGCACGCCGCCCAGTACGGGGACGGGACAGAGCTGTGGGTGCTCGAGCGGGCGGGCATCCAGCGAGCGGACCTGGTGATCGCGGTCACCGGCGACGACGAGGACAACATGCTCGTCTGCCAGGTGGCCAAGGAGAAGTACCTCTGCGATCGGACCATCGCCCGGGTCAACAACCCGCGCAACCTGCAGCACTTCAAGCTCCTGGGCATCCAGCCGGTGGTCTCGGCGACCGATCTGATCCTGCGGCTGATCGAGCACGAGGTGCCCCGCTACGGGCTCGTGCATCTGCTGGCGCTCGAGGAAGAGCGGCTGGAGATCATCGAGCTCGAGGTCTCCGAGGATTCGGCGGCGGCGGGCAAGTCGGTGGCCCAGGTGCAGCTGCCAGATGGGAGTCTGATCATCTCGGTGCTGCGCGACGGGCGCGGGTTCGTGCCCAACACCGAGACCGTCATCGAGGCCGGCGATCAGGTGCTGCTCGTGCTCGACCCCGGGCTGGAGGAGTCGATCACGCCCTACTTCCAGCCCGACGGGCGCGGGGAGTAGGCCGCCCGCGCTTGAGCATCTGGAGGTGCCTGCCGGGTCGTTGAGGCTTCAAGCCGCTTTCTTCGCGCTGGGCGAGAGGACGGAGTCCGCGGGAGACGTGTCCTTGTTGGCGCCACGCCGCGGGTTGCGACCTGCGTAGGTGTCCGTCTGGCTATGACAGTTCGGACATAAAAGCTCAATGTTCTCGAGGCGGTTGTCGTGCCGCTTCCCGTTGACATGATGGAGGGCAAGGGACAACGGCCGTCCGCGCCATTCACCGATGCCGCACTCCTCGCATGTACCCGCCTTGAGACCCGCGGCTAGCAGCCGCTTCTTGAGGTGGCTGCGGTTACGCGCCCCGGCGAGCAGCGCCTCGATCGGCATGCTCTTCGGTCTCGGCACGATCGCGTCGCGCTTGACGGCGTCGTGCCATGAGTGTCGAGCGAAGCCGAAGCGTTCGATGCACTCGCTCAGGCTGTGACCGGCGTCGTAGTAACGCTGGATGACAGACCAGTCATAGCGCCGGGCACACCGGGCATCGACTGGCTCTCCAAGGCGACGCGCATGGTAGGAGACCGTTCCCTTTCCGATGCCGAGCCGGCGGGCGATCTCAGCGCGAGACAGGCCAGTCTTCAAGAGCTCGAACACCTGCGAACGCGTCGAAACGTAGCGCCGGGCCTGTATGTCATTCGTGTCCAACTTCTGCTCGACGGGCCTAATGCGCCGTTCCGCGCAGCGCAGGCGGCTCACGTGGTAGTCGACCGTTGGCCCCGCGAGTTCCAACTCCCGAGCAATCTCACTCGGCCGGAGCCCATCCGACAAGAGCTTGGCGACTTGAGCTCGAATGCCCTCGGACACGAACATATGTTCGCACGGGGATCAGACGGAAACCGGTGGAAAGCGGCACCGACGCTCGTGGCTCAGTGGCTATGCTCATCCTTCCTTGGGGGGTCGAATAATCGGAAATTCGCCAGACTCTGGATCTGGAGATCGGGGTTCAATTCCCTGCCCCCCAGTCGCCCCCCTGCGGCCGTGAGTGTTCGAGCGTCCCCCTACGCCGCCGCCTGCTCGGCCCAGTCGCGGTACAGCGCCCAGTAGGCGCCCTCGGCGCCCAGCAGCTCCTCGTGGGTGCCCTGCTCGACGATGCGCCCGTGCTCGAGCACCACGATCCGCCCCGCCCGGCGGATCGTCGACAGCCGGTGGGCGATGACGATCGCCGTGCGCCCGGCCAGCAGCCGCCGCAGCCCGTCCTCGATCCGCGCCTCGGTGTGCAGGTCCACGCTCGCCGTGGCCTCGTCGAGGATCAGGATCCGGGGATCGGCGATCAGCGCCCGGGCGAAGGCGATCAGCTGACGCTGGCCGGCCGACAGCTGCGCGCCGCGCTCGCCCACCTGCGTGTCGTATCCCCGCTCGAGCCGCCCCACGAACTCGTCCGCCCCCACCGCCGCCGCCGCCGCCCGGATCTCCCCGGTCGAGGCCCCCGGGCGCCCGAACGCGATGTTCTCGGCCACCGTCCCCGAGAACAGGAAGCCCTCTTGGGGCACGATCCCCAGCTGCGAGCGCAGCGAGCGCGAGCTCACCCCGCGCAGGTCGTGCCCGTCCACCAGCACCCGCCCCGCAACCGGGTCATAGAAGCGCGCGACCAGCTTGGCGAGGGTCGACTTCCCCGCCCCGGTCGCCCCCACCAGCGCGACCGTCTGCCCCGGCGGGATCACCAGGTCCACACCGGACAGGGCCAGCACCGCCTCATCCCCCGACCCATAGGCGAAGGACACTCCCTCGAAGGCGATCTCCCCCCGCAGGCGCCCCAGCTCGACCGCGTCGGGCCGATCGACCAGGTCGGGCTCCTCGTCGAGCAGCTCGAAGATCTTGTCCAGCGCCGCCATCCCCGACTGATACGTGGTGTACAGGTTGGACAGCTGCTGGATGGGGTCAAAGAACCCGTTCAGGGCGGCGATGAACCCCACGATCACCCCGATCGTGATCTGGCCCTCGATCGCCTGGATGCCTCCATAGGCCACGATCCCCACCGTGGCCAGCGCCGAGACCATCTCGATCCCCGGGAAGTAGACCGCGTTGAGCTTGACCGTGGTCATGTTCGCCCCCCGGTTCTCCTCGTTTAGCCCAGCGAACCGCCGCAGATGCGCCGGCTCCTGTCCGAACGACCGCACCACCCGGATCCCCGACAGGCTCTCCTGCAGGTAGGCGGTGATCGCCCCGATCGTCTCCCGCGTGCGCCGGTAGGCGTCGGCCGAGGCGATCCGAAACGCCAGCGACGCCACGGCCAGCAGGGGGAAGATGGCAAACGTGATCAGGGCCAGCTTGACATCCAGGCTGAGCAGGATCACCACCGTCCCGATCAGGGTCAGCGACGCCTGAAACAGGGTGACCACGCTGTCGGTGACCAGGCTGTCGAGCGCCTCCACGTCGTTGGTCATCCGTGAGATCAGCACCCCCGCCGGCCGGCGCTCGTAGAAGCCCACCGGCATCCGCTGCAGGTGGGAGAAGATCTGCATCCGCAGGTCGGCCAGCGCCCGCTGGCCCACCCACCCGACCAGATACGTCTGAAAATAAGTGGCCACCCACACCACCAGCGCCGACACCACGAAGGCCAGCACGATCCAGTTCAATCGATCCAGCCGGCCGGGCACGATCCCCTTGTCGATCGCCAACCGCGCCAGCGGCGGCGGCGCCAGCGACGCCGCCGTCCCGGCCACCAGCGCCACGAACATCGCCGCCACCCGCCAGCGGTAGGGCCGCAGCAGCCGGATCAGCCCACGCAGCCGCCGCCCCCGGCCCCGCCCCGTGGCCAGCCGCCGGCGAACCTCGGCCCGCCGCGTCGGCCCACGCTCCTCGGCCCGCCGCGTCGGCCGCCGCCCGTCGCCAAGCCCAGGGAGCCTCACAGGCCCGCCACCTCGCGCTCCAGCGGCTTGCGGGTCAGGAACACCTGGTCGGGCAGGCCGCGCTCGACGATCTCCCGGTACAGGTCGGACAGCTCCAGCAGCTCCTCGTGGGACCCGTGCGCCACCACCCGCCCCTCCTCGAGCACCACGATCTCGTCGGCCAGCGCGATCGTCGACAGGCGGTGGGCGATGATCAGCGTCGTCCGCCCGGCCATCACCTCGCGCAGCGCCACCTTGACCTCCCGCTCGGTCGACGCGTCCAGCGAGGAGGTGGCGTCGTCGAGCACCAGGATGCGGGGGTCGGCCACCAGCGCCCGGGCGATCGCCAGCCGCTGGCGCTGGCCGCCCGACAGCGTCAGGCCCCGTTCGCCGATCCGCGTCTCATATCCGTCGGGCAGCGCGGTCACGAACCCGTGCGCCTGCGCGCGCCGCGCCGCCTCCTCTACCTCGTGGCGACTGGCCTCGGGCCGGGCGTAGGCGATGTTCTCCGCCACACTGGCCGAAAACAAGAACGGCTCGCTGTCCACCACCGCGATCGAGCGTCGCAGCGAGCGCACGTCGACCTCGCGCACGTCGGCCCCGTCGACCAACACCGACCCGTTCTCCACGTCATACAGCCGCGCCACCGCCGCCACCAGGCTGGTCTTGCCCGAGCCGGTGGCCCCCACCAGCGCCACCGTCCTCCCCGGCGCGATCTCCAGATCGACCCCGCGCAGTGCCGGCTCGCCCGCCCCCTCGTAGCGCAGCGAGACCCCGCGCAGCGAGATCTCTCCCCGCCCGTCGGGCAGCGGCGGCGCCCCCGGCGCCGACACCAGCCGCGGCTCGCGGTCCAGCAGCTGGAAGATCCGCGCCCCCGAGGCGGTCGCCCGCTGGGACATCCCCAGCGCCATCCCCAGCGTGCGCATGGGTGAGAGCAGCATCAGCAGATACGTGTAGAAGGCGGTGAACTGGCCCAGGGTGAGCGAGTGATGGACCACCCGCCGCCCCCCGAAGAACAGGATCGCCGCCAGCCCCAGCTGGGGCAGGAAGCCGATCAGCGGGCTGAAGAAGGCCTGCAGCCGGGTGGAGATCATCGCCTGCTCGAACACCCGGCCCACCGCCCGCCCGAACCGCTCGCGCTGCTGGTCCTCGCGCGCGAACGCCTTGACCACTCTCACCCCGGAGATGCTCTCCTCGGCGTCCGCCGTCAGCTCGGCGATCCGCTGCTGGACCTCCTGGATCGCCGGCCGCGCCGCCCGCCCGTAGCGCTGGGCGACGAAGACCACGATCGGCACGGGAATCAGCGACAGCGCCGCCAGACCGGGCGAGAGCTCGAGCATCGCGGCGGCGGTGAACAGGATCGTCAGCGCCGACTGCATGATGAAGATCAGCCCGTAGCCGAGAAAGAACCGCACCGCCTGCAGGTCCACTGTCACCCGCGACATCAGCTGCCCCGTCTGCTGGCGGTCGAAGAACCCCAGCTCCAGCGATTGCAGGTGCCCATAGAGCCGGCTGCGCAGGTCGTACTCCACCCCCAGCGAGACCCGCCCGGCCACCATCCGCCGCGAGACGGTGAGCACCAGCCGCAACAGCCCCGCCACCCCGATCGCGATCGCCAGCATGGCCAGCGTGTGGCGCTGCCCGTGGCGGATCGCGTCGACCGCCCGCCCGGTCAGATAGGGGATCAGCACCGTCGCCCCCATCGCCAATCCCGCCAGCCCGGCGGAGAAGGTCACCGCCCTCCGGTAGGGGCGCAGAAACCGCAGCAGCCGCCAGAACGTGCGCATGAAGGAAAATATTAGTTGCCCGGTCAACGAACTTGCCGGCCCAGCGTCCCGGACGGGGCTCCGGCCATACTGGGCCCGTGCCTGCCTCACCCGGGCCCGTGCCGCCGACGCCCGCCCGCCGACCCATCGCCGGCCTGTGCGACAGCTGCCGCCACCAGCGCCTGGTGCCCACCACCCGGGGCTCGGTCTTCTCGTTGTGCGAGCGCTCGCGCTCGCAGCCCGAGTACCCCCGCTACCCGCGCCTACCCGTCACGAGCTGCGCCGGGCACGAGCCGCGATCGCCGAACGCCGAGCCAGGCACGGTCCCAGACGTAGAGCCGCGGGGGGCTGAGTAGGCTTGCTGGCCCCGCCAGGGCACGGCGGATCGCTCGGTACGCGGCCAGCGCGCCGGCCGCCTACACCGCGGCAGTCCTCGGCTCCATGTCTTGCCCCTGCGACGCAGCCACCAGTCGCCAGAACAGCAACCGCGAGTGTCGCGTATTCCCGCAGCCATCGCCTCCATCCGAGGCCAATCACGGTCATTGAGCACAGGCCAGCCACCCGACCGGCGTTCAGTTGATTTGCCCGTCACAAGTTGGGGCCTCCGGGTGTTCTTACGCTTCAGGAGACGTCATACGGTCAGGGGCCGAGGGCGTCTCGGGGGTTCCCGCCACACGCGGCAGGACACCACGGTGAAAATCGCGCCCGAGGGGCGTGGCCCATTCCCAAAGGGGGACAGGTGCGTTTCGGATCTGGTCGGGCTCGTTGGGCGCTTCTGGCAGCAATTAGCGCCACGGCGATCTACTTCGCTTCGGTGCCTGCCTCGGCTAATGCCACCTGCGACACGCTCGTGCAGTGCGAGGTGGATCAGGTCCAACAGACGGTCAACGACACCGTCACGACCGTGAACAACGACGTGCAGCAGGCCGAGCAGACGGCCAACGACACACTCACGACCGTCCAGAACGATGTGCAGCAGGCCGAGGACCTTGCGGGCCGGACGCTCACGCAAGTACAGGGACAGATCCCCACCGATACCTATTACTGCGTGCTGCAGGGGCGCTCTACCTCATGGACCCCCAGTACCGGCGACCCCACCTCGGGCACATATGGCTTCTCTGGAGTCTCCGACTGCGCCCACGTCGACAACAACACCGCCGTGGACGGACACAACGATACGGGTGTGCGGTCGGGGACCTTCACGCTGACCGGCACCTATCAGCGGATCCAGGGCTCGGTCGGAGCCTGTACCTGGCATCTCGACGGCACCGGTCAGTACTCCACGATCACCGAACCCGGCGATGCTGCCGGCAACCTCAGCTTCAAGCACGAGATGTATCTAGCCGGCGGCCAGGGCGTCATCTCGGTACCGCAGGATCCGACTAATGGGATCCTCGAGGGAGGCGGGGGGATGAGCCTGGTTTCCGCCCAGACAGCACTGAACCCGATCGGTGCGCTCACCGCGCCGGGCGGCCCACAAATCGGCTGCGCGACCGTCGAGCCCAACGATTTCTTCATCGACGGCGCTGTGATCATTGCGACCGGCTACCCGGCCGTGCCGACGAACACCACCCCACCGTCGATCTCCGGCACCGCTCAGTCCGGACACACCGTCACGGCATCGAACGGGGCTTGGACGAGCAATCCGACGTCCTATGGCTACCAGTGGCAGCGCTGCGACTCGACCGGCGCCAATTGCGTGAACCTCGCTGGTGCCACCAGCCAAAGCTATGCCGTCCAAGGCGCCGACGTCGGTGACACCCTGCGAGTTGTCGTGACCGCGACCAACGCAGGCGGCTCGGGCTCAGCCACCTCGGCCCCGACGGCCCAAGTGCTCCCGGCACCGCCGACGAACACGACGGCGCCGTCGATCTCCGGCACCGCCCAGTCCGGTCAGACCGTGACGGCCTCAAACGGGGCTTGGACGAATAGCCCAACCTCGTATAGGTATCAATGGCGGCGCTGCGATTCGGGTGGCGGCAGCTGCTCCGACATCAGCGGGGCCTCAAGCCAAAATTACGCGGTCCAGGACGCCGATGTCGGTGACACGCTGCGCGTCGTCGTGACCGCCGTGAACTCAGGCGGATCGGGCTCGGCCCATCGCGGGCGCAACCAGCCAAACGTATGTCGTTCAGATCTCTGATACCGGCCATGATCTCCGAGTGGTGGTCACCGCGTCGAACGCTGCTGGATCAGCCTCGGCGACCTCACCACCGGTGTTGGTAGGCGACTGAGAGCAGAGTAGAAGACGGCTTCAGACGGCCCCGCCCCGCCCAGTGGTCTGCCGCTGGACCGGCTGTAGGCTCGGGGGCGGTCGGCCGGGGCGCCCCCACAGAGCCTCTGACAGCACTAGCTCGCGCAGATCGCGATCACGCGCATGGTGCTGGGCGTCACGCTGGCGTTGACGGCGGCCCCGCGCCATTGTCCGCCGAGGGTCGAGGTCGCATCGGTGGGTACCGCGCCTGCCGAGTTGAGCGCGTGCGACTCGGTGATCGTGCCCGTGGTTCCCCCGGGGTCGCTGTCGTTGGCCGATCCGCCCACGAGGCGTTCGTTTGCCAGACAGGGCACGTTCTGCGTGATCGGTGTCGCCGGGGGCGTGTTAGCGGGCACCGCTACGTCGATCCTGCGAAACGTCACGCTGCCGAAGGTACCCGTGTTGCCCTGCGTCCCCTGCGTCCCCTGCGGGCCCTGGGTTCCCGTGGGCCCCGTCGGACCCACCGTGCCCGCCGTGCCCGGGGTTCCGGGCCGGCCCAGGGTGCCCGCCACGCCCTTCTGGTTCCAGGCCAGCGGTCGCTCCTTCCTCCTGCGGCACCGTTGCCGCCCCCTCAGTGCGCGCACCACGCCGGTCCTCTTGTTGACACAGGCGCGGATGACGCTGCTCGACGCTGCGAGCTCACCCGTCGCCGCGTACGCGCCGCCGCCAGCGGCGGCGACGAGCGCGATCAGGGCAATGACGTGCGCTGAGCTAAGCCGATGGCTGAACCCGCTGACAAAGCCCCTCATGCTGACCTCCTCATCTGCTCCCTCGCCGCCGGCACCCTGCCGGCGTGTGGCCTAGGCCATCCTCTACCTAGGTGATGGCGGTGTCAATCCCTAGGTGATCCGTTCGAAGGTGGCCGGGCATTCGGCGGCCGCCCTGGTGTCGTGTTCCTCGGCGTGGTCCGCGTGCCCGCTGGCGGAGGGCGGCGCGGGACAGCGACGGTCCTCGCCGGCGCCGTCGCGGTCACCGAGACGGTCCTCCCCGGCGCCGTCACCGTCCGTGTCGCGGACGTGGTGCTCGATCCGCAGGCGGCGAGAGCCGCCGCGGACAGGAGCGCGGCGAGGATCGAGACCCACACGCGGGGGCGGCTGAGCAGCGCCAAGTCAGCGCACGGTGACCGTACACGGTCCGGCGTCTGCGGCCGTATGGGTGCCGTCCCCGGCGTAGTGCGATTTGATCGTCCAATTGCCGACGTCGCTCCTGCTGGGCGTGACGGTATCGGTCCAGTTGCCGCTGGCGTCGGTCTTCACCTGATCGACGAAGCTGGTGCTGTTCGGTCTCGTGTAGGTGACCGAAATCGTCGCGCCGGTCTGCGCCGGTGACAGCGTGCCCGAGACCGTCATCGGCTGCAGCACCGTCCCGGACGATGGGCAGCTCTGGGTCAGCGTCGACGTGGTGGGCGAGGGTGGGGGCGGAGGCGCAGGGGGCGGCGCGCCCGCGACCGGCTTGGAGCCGGCCACGTAGTTGTCCTGGTCGATCGAGACGGTGAGGTTGCTGGTGTCTGCGCTGCCGTCGTCCGGAGACACCAGCGCCTGGCCGCCGCTGACGATCCCCCGCCCCACGGGCACGCCCTGGCGCATGAGCGTCACCGCGGCGCCCTCGAGCCCCGGGTCGCCGGGGTTGACCATGACCCGGAACGGGGGATCTCCCGGGTTGATGGGAACCACGGCCTGGTAGGCGGCGGCCACCTTGGAGAGGTTGATGCGCAGCGGCAGCGAGGTGAATCCGCCGAAGATCTGCATCGACGGGTCGCCGAAGTAGTGGTAGGCGTAGTGCTCGAACTGGCGGTTGGTGTCGCCCGCCGCATACTGGGTATCGAGGTAGGCCTTGCCCGCGTTGAGCACGTCGCCCATCCGCCGGATCGAGGTGCTGGACCCGTAGGAGGGCAGCACCGAGGGGAAGATCGCGTCGAAGAAGCCGAGGGTCAGCGTGCTGTTGTGCGCCGAGGGGCTGACTCGCGTATCGCCGATCGCCCCCACGGCGCCGCCGCCCGACTTGTTGACGATCTGCTCGACGAAGCTGGGGGAGGGGTCGTCGAACTCGGCGCTCTGGCAGTTGATGCTGAACACCACCGGCAGCAGCGCCCCGTTGGTGAGGTTGGCGATCTGGCTCTGGTCATAGGACGGGTTGCCCCAGCCGCCGGGGTAGCCGTGGTCGCGGTGCAGGATGAAGAAGCGCCCCGCGTTCCAGTTGTTGGTGATGTCGTTCGTGCAGCACGAGCCGTTCCAGTTGAACGACGGCTTGCGCAGGTTGCTGGGGATGGCGCTGCCGTCGTCGTAGGTCTGCGGATTGACCGAGGCCGAGTCATCGTCGTAGACGCGGTCGACCACGTTTCGAGTGAAGAAGAGGCCCCCGAGCTTCTGGAGCGCACTGCGAATCGTCTCGCTCGTGCGCAGGAACGTGCGCTGATCCTGGGGTCCGGGCCCCTGGAAGTAGGAGGCGATCATCCCGTGCTTGAAGAAGTCGGGGGAGGTGGGCGGGCTGTCCTCGTAGGTGACGATCTTGTTGACCACCGTGTTGGCCGTCGTGAGATCGGGCGCCGGGATGCGCCCGAGCGCCACGTCGGCGGTGATGTGGGAGTCGTCCGTGGTCGAGTAG
>VAYS01000038.1 GCA_005883215.1 Actinomycetota bacterium | reverse complement strand
CGGGCCCAAGAGTCCACATCGACGGCCCGGTTTGGCACCTCGATGTCGGCTCGTCGCATCCTGGGGCTGGAGTAGGTCCCAAGGGTTGGGCTGTTCGCCCATTAAAGCGGTACGCGAGCTGGGTTCAGAACGTCGTGAGACAGTAGACCAATGCTGTCTGTAAATTCGGCTATATGCTGGAAACTCCGAGGATCCCGCGCTACGAGTTCCGTCCCACCAGGGCGGTACCGTGACAACGTGTCGGGTGCGGACAATCAGCAGGAAAGGCTGGATGGCTACATCTCGGGCTACGTCGACGGAGAAGGATCCTTTTCGGTCGGCGTAAACCGCAATCCGAGCTGCCGGCTTGGTTATCAGCTAGTGCCAGAGGTCCACGTCAGTCAGAACGACGATCGGGCGGAGGTGCTACACCTGATACAGGCGCGGTGGGGAGGGTGCGGCTACATCAAGCCCAACGGAAGGAACGACCATGCGCTCGTGCTAGTCGTCCGGAAACGGTCGGACTTGCTTGGGCGGGTGATTCCTTTCTTCGAGAGATCTCCGCTTCTGTCGTCGAAGCAAGATGACTTCGAGAAGTTTGCACTGATCGTTCGAGAGATGGACACCGGACGCCATCGGACCCCGGAAGGGTTTGAGGCTCTGCTGGAGATCGCAATCTCCATGAACGGAGCCGGACGCTTTCGGCGAGTGCGGTGGCAAAGGCTCCTTGGCCATCCAGAATCCTCAGAGACTGTACGCCGAACAGCGGCAACCTAAGCCGCTGAAGATACAGTCCGAGCTGCATGGCGACATGCAGAGTCAGGCAGAAATGACCTGGCCCCCAAGGCCACTTGGGAGTAACAAAACTGTCGGTCCCTATCTGCCGTGGGCGTTGGAGAGTTGAGAGGATTTGTCCCTAGTACGAGAGGACCGGGATGAACGCACCTCTGGTGTATCTGTTGTCCTGCCAAGGGCAGTGCAGGCTAGCTACGTGCGGATCGGATAACCGCTGAAAGCATCTAAGCGGGAAGCCGGCCTCGAGATGAGCTCTCCCATCCCCTCGAGGGAGTAAGACCCCTGGTAGACCACCAGGTTGATAGGCCGGATCTAGAAGGGCGGCAACGCCTGAAGGAGACCGGTACTAATGGGTCGAGGGCTTGACGGATTTTTGTGATGCCCGTGTGGCGCTGTGCAGCTTTCAGGGACCGTCGATGAGGCGGTCTCTCGCCAGTTTCCGGTGGCTTTGGCGAGGGGGAAACACCTCTTCCCATTCCGAACAGAGCAGTTAAGCCCCTCAGCGCCGATGGTACTTGGCCCGCAAGGGCCCGGGACAGTAGGACGCCGCCGGTTAATCTAGAGGTTCGGCCGTCGCGAGGCGGCCGAACTGCGTTAAGGGCACTCGCTGGAGCGCCGCTCGGTGACGCAGTAGAGCTCAAACCACAGGTGAGCCGGACCCAGCGCGAAGCCGCGCCCACGGCCACGCCAAATCCGTCAGCGGCAGGCCAGGCGTCCGCCGGCCCGGCGGCCGTGCACCCGGCAGCTGCGATCGGGGAGCGGGCTCAGGCAGGGCTGGGGCCGCGGCGACACCGCACCGGGTCGCCGAGTGCGCCGGCTCAGGCGCAGCGACGACCGGTGCGGGTGCGCGGTCACGCCGTCGAGGGACCCGTCGGTGCGGAAGTCGTCTTCCAGCAGCAGAAAGGATCGGGTCAGCTCGCCGGCGCGGACGACCGCGCGCAGCCACGGTGCGGCTGCGCTGTCGGGGGTATGTGGGGGCGGTCGCCAGAACACGTGTTCGCAAGCTATGGACGCCTGCGGACGGAAGCGCCCCGAGCGCGCACGCGGGCCCCGTCCCCGCCAAAAGCTGGCTCTGCAAAGCCAAATATTGACCGCCAACCTGCAACGGAACTTGCACAGCCCGGCGCGCCGGTTACGCTGGCCGCCCGTGCACGGCGAGCCCTGCAGCTGGTGCGGAGCGACCGTCGACCCCGAGGACGGATTGCGGGCGGCCGAGCCGGCTGGAGAGCGCAAGGCCGCCTTCTGCCGGCTCGAGCACGTGGTCCCGTGGGCCATGCACGGCGCCCATTGGGATGCCGGCACCGTCGAGTTCCAAGGCGACGATCCCGCCTTGAGCACCTGCGCCCAATGCGGCGAGGCCGTCGACGACGCCCGCGTGCTGCTGGTGCGCCACCGCGGCGAGTTCCGCGTCGCCGACGCCTTCTGCGGCGTCGACCACCTGGAGGCCTGGGCGCGCGCCGGCGGGCGCTACAGCTGACGGCAGGTACCGCCGCCGGCCGCTACCGCTGACCTTCGCCAGAGACCCAAGCCCCACCCGAAACCCCACCGGCCTCCGCCCAACGTATGCGCCCTTCCGCCGCCCGGGTAGCCCTGGCCCGGGGATGGACGGCGCGGCGACGAGCGAGCCCCCAACGGGGGCTCGACGGGCAGGTTCTCGCCTCCGGGGCGCGAAATAGGCCCCGAGATGGCTGTTACCCTTGCTCCGCGGGCGGTCGAGCTCGACCCCTGGAGCGACCCACCGCCCCGTCCTCTTATGGAGAAGTTCGTAATCGACGGCGGCGAGGCCCTGTCGGGCACCGTTGCGCCTGCCGGCAACAAGAACGCCGCCCTGCCCATCCTCGCGGCCTCGGTCCTGACCGAGGCCGAGATCGTGGTGTCCAACGTCCCTCGGATCCGGGACGTCGACGCCATGCTCGAGATCCTCGACGACCTGGGGGTCTCGATCACCTGGCGGTCGGAAAACGAGGTCGCCCTGTGCGCCGCCGATGTCCACTCCCAGGCGGTCGACCGCGCCCTGTCCGAGCGCATCCGCGCCTCCTTCCTGCTCGCCGGCCCGCTCCTCGCTCGCTTCGGCCGCGCCGTCATGCCCCCGCCCGGCGGCGACGTGATCGGCCGCCGCCGGCTGGATCCCCACCTTGACGCCTTCCTCGCCCTGGGCGCCGCCGTCCACGCCAACGCCGACATCGTCATCGAGGCCCCCACCGGCCTGATCGCCGGCGACGTCTTCATGGACGAGCCGTCGGTGATGGCCACCGAGAACGCCCTCATGGCCGCCGCGCTGACTCCCGGCGCCACCGTCATCGGCAACGCCGCCTGCGAGCCCCACGTCCAGGACCTGGCCCGCATGCTGGTCAAGATGGGCGCCGATATCCAGGGCATTGGGTCCAACGTCCTCACCGTCAACGGCGCGGCCTCGCTGCGCGGCTGCGAGCACCGCATCGCCCCCGACCACATCGAGATCGGCAGCTTCATGGCCCTGGCCGGCGTGACGGGCGGCGAGATGCGCATCCAGGACACCATTCCCGGCGACCTGCGCATGATCCGCCTGGTCTTCGAGCGGCTCGGGCTGCGCACCGAGCTCGAAGGCGACGACGTGATCGTCCCCGGCGGCCAGCGCCTGATCGCCGGCGCCGACGTCGGCGACTACAAGTGCAAGATCCAGGACGGCCCCTGGCCGGCCTTCCCCGCCGACCTGACCTCGATCGCCGTCGCCCTGGCCACCCAGGCCGAGGGCTCGGTCCTGGTGCACGAGTGGATGTTCGAGAACCGCATGATCTTCACCGACAAGCTGATCGTCATGGGAGCCGACATAGTCCTATGCGACCCCCACCGGGCGATCGTCACCGGGCCCCGCCGCCTGCGCGGCGAGCGCCTCGAGTCCCCCGACATCCGCGCCGGCATGGCCATGCTGATCGCCGCCCTGGGCGCCGATGGGCGCAGCGAGATCGGCAACATCCGCCAGATCGACCGCGGCTACGAGCGCATCGACGAGCGCCTGCGCGAGCTGGGCGCCCAAATCGAGCGCATCGCCACCCAGCCCGTCCACGCCTAGTTAGACCCCGTCGCCGACGGGGCGCACGCGGGCGGGTGCTCCCGCCCGTGCAGGCGCGCCCGCGGCCAGTCGATACGTTGACTTCACCACCATGATCCACCCAATCCCCAGCGGCACCCGGGACGTGCTCCCGGACGAGACGCGCGAACTACGCACCATCACCGAGGCGGTCCGCCACGTCTTCGAGCAGGCCGGCTACGGCGAGATCTACACCCCGGCCCTCGAATACGAGGCCGTCCTCTCCCGCTCGGACCTGCGCGCCGCCCGGCCTGCCTTCCGCGTCTTCGACGAACGCGGACAGGTGCTGGCGCTGCGATCGGACATGACCGTCCCCATCGCCCGCGTCGTGGCCACCCGCTACGCCAACTCCGAGCCGCCGCTGCGCTTCTGCTACTTCGCCCACTCCTACCGCGCCGGCCGTCCCCGCGCCCGCCAGGCGCGGGAGTTCCTCCAGGCCGGGGTCGAGCTCATCGGCTCTCCCGCCCCCCACGGCACCGCCGAGGTGCTCACCGTCATCTGCCGGGCCCTGGACGCCTGCGGCCTGCGCGACTACCGGGTCGGACTCGGTGACGCCTCGCTGTACCCCGACCTCCTGCGCGGCGTCGGCGTCTCCGACGAGGACGCCGCCCGCGTGCTCGACCGGCTGGTCGAGCGCGACTTCGTCGGGCTGGAGCACGAGCTCTCCCAACTCCCCCTCGACGACGCGGCCATGGCGCTGCTCCTGCGCGTGCCCCAGCAGCGCGGCGGCGCCGACGTGCTCCGGGGCCCGCCCGGGCCGGTGGCCGACGCCGTGGCCGGCATGCGCCGCGTCCAGGAGCTGCTCGCCCCCGAGGTCGGCGAACGAATCATCTTCGACCTCGGGCTGGTGCGCGACCTGGGCTACTACACCGGCGCGGTCTTCGAGGTCTATGACCCGGCGCTGGGCGCCCCGATCGGCGGGGGCGGCCGCTACGACGACCTGCTGGGCCGCTTCGGTCGCCCCCTGCCCGCCGTCGGTTTCGCCCTGGGGGTCGACCGCCTGCACGTCGCCCTGGCCGGCGAGGAGCGCCAGATCGACCGGGCCGAGTCCGTCGACCGCGCTGAGTCCGTCGGCCGCGCCGAGCCAGTAGACCGCGCCGACCAAGTCGAGCAAGCCCGACGCCCATGAGCCCCACCAACGACCTGATCATCGCCCTGCCCCGCGGGGCCCTGTTCGAGCCCACCCTGGACCGGCTCGACCGCCTGGGCGTGGACACCTCCGAGGTGCGGGCCAACGACCGCAAGCTCGTCTTCGAGGAGCTGGGCATCATCACCATGCGCCCGTCGGACGTACCCACCTACGTGGAGGCGGGTGCCGCCGACGTCGGCATCACCGGCAAGGACGTCCTACTCGAACAGGCTAGCCCCGCCGCCGGCGAGGCCCGCCGCGACGTCTACGAGCTAGTCGACCTCGGCTACGGCCGCTGCACGATGGTCCTGGCCACGGCCGGAGGTCCCGATCCCGCCCTGGCGGCGCTTCGCCGACTGGGGATCGTACGCGTGGCGACCAAGTATCCGCGCATTGCCGCCAGCCACTTCGAGGAGACGGGGCGCCAGGCCGAGATCATCGAGGTCAAGGGCTCGGTCGAGCTCGCCCCCCTGACCGGTCTGGTCGAGGCCATCGTCGACCTCAGCGCCACCGGGCGCACGCTGGGCGAGCACCAGCTCGTCGTGCGCGAGGAGATCGCCCGGTGCACCGCCCGCCTGATCGCCAATCCGGTGGCCCACAAGCTCAAGGCCCGCGCCATCGACGACCTGGTCGAGCGCCTCCGTGCGGATTGAGCGCCTGACCCTGACCGGGGCCGACGAGGCCCCGGCGTGTGCCAGCCGCATACGCGTGCTGGCGCCCATGCGCACCGCCGTGGAGGAGGCGGTAGCCGGCATCGTCGAGCAGGTGCGCACCGAGGGAGACGCGGCGGTGATCGAGTTCACCCACCGCTTCGACACCGCCGACCGCCCGCCGCGCCCCTTGCGCGTAGACCCCGCCGACCTGTCCGCCGCCCTCGAGGGCTGCGACCCCGAGCTGCGCTCGGCGCTCGAGCTCGCCCGGGCCAACGTCGAGCGCACCGCCCGCGCCGGGCTGGGCGCCGACGAGCAGGTCGAGCTCGATCAGGGCCAGCGCATCCTCATCCGCGAGCGACCCGTGCGCCGCGCCGGCCTCTACGTGCCCGGCGGGCGCGCCCCCTACCCGAGCACGGTGGTCATGTCGGCCACCACCGCTCGCGTGGCCGGAGTCAAGGAGGTCGTCGTGTGCTCCCCGCCGGGGCCCGACGGCGACCTGCACCCTGCGATCCTCGCCGCCTGCGCCCTGTGCCAGGTGGACGCCGTCTTTCGCATGGGCGGAGCGCAGGCCATCGCCGCCCTGGCCTACGGCACCCAGACCGTCCCCCGCGTCGACGTCGTCGCCGGGCCGGGAAGCCTCTACGTCCAGGAAGCCAAGCGCCTGGTCTCGGGCGACGTCGGCATCGACGGCTTTCAGGGACCGAGCGATCTCGTCGTGCTGCTCGATTCCGCAAACCCGGAGATCCTCTCTTGGATCTCCTTAGATCTCCTGGCCCAGGCCGAGCACGGGGCCGAGAGCCTGGTGGTGGCGGTCGCGACCGACCCCGGCGCCCTGGACGCCCTGGCCGACCTGCTCGCCGCCGGCGCCACCGAGAAGAGCGGTCCCGCCGCGCTCGTGCACGCCCCCGACCTGGACTCGTCGCTCGCGCTGGCCGAGGCCTTCGCCCCTGAGCACCTCCAACTGGTAGGAGCGGGGGCCGAAGCCCTCGCCGGACGGGTCACCAGCGCCGGCTGCCTGTTCGTGGGCGCCGAGAGCGCCACCGCGTTCGGCGACTACGTCGCCGGCTCAAACCACGTCCTGCCCACGGCGGGCGCCGCCCGCTTCGCCTCCACGCTCTCACCGCGGCACTTTCGCCGCCGGATGGCCGAGGTCCGTATCGGGCCGGCCGCCGCCGCGCTGGCCGGCGCCGGCGCCGCGATCGCGCGCGCCGAGGGCTTCGAGACCCACGCCCGCTCGATGGAGGCGCGGGCTCCCGCCGTGGGGGAGAATCGGAGCGCATGAGCGGCTCGCAAGGGCAAGAGCCCGCCACCACGCCCTCGCGCGGGGCCGACGCCCGCGCCCCGCGCCGGGCCGAGATCGAGCGCTCGACCAAGGAGACCGATGTGCGCCTGAGCCTGGCCCTCGACGGCTCGGGCGCCGGCGAGCGCTCCACCGGCGTCGGCTTCCTCGACCACATGCTCGACCTGCTCGCCCGCCACGGCCGGCTGGACCTCGACGTCAGCGTGCGCGGCGACCTGCAGACGGGCTCGCACCACAGCGTCGAGGACACCGGCATCGTCTTGGGCCAGGCGCTCGACCAGGCGCTGGGGTCGCGGACCGGGATCGCCCGCTACGGCTGGGCGACGGTACCCATGGACGAGGCGCGGGCGGCGTGCACCATCGACATCTCCGGCCGCCCGTTCCTGGCCTTCTCCGCCGCGCTCCCCCCCGGCGAGACCGGGGGCTTTGACCACGAGCTCACCGAGGAGTTCTTCCGGGCGATCGCCAACGCGGCCAAGCTCACCGCCCACCTCGAGGTCCAGGCCGGCTCGAACGTCCACCACATGATCGAGGCCTGCTTCAAGGCGTTCGCCCGCGCCCTGCACGCGGCGGTGGCGCTCGATCCCACCGAGCCCGGCGTGCCGAGCACGAAGGGAACGCTGACGTGAGCGGGCCCGCCACCGCTCCCCGGATCGTGATCGTCGACTACGGCATGGGCAACCGCCGCTCGGTCGAGAAGGCCCTAGAGCGCACGGGCGCCCGTGTCGAGCTGGCCTCCGACCGCGCCGCGCTGGCCCAGGCCGACGGGCTGGTGGTCCCCGGCGTGGGGGCCTTCCCCCGTGCGATGGAGAGCCTCGGCCGCCTGGGCCTCGACGACCTGATCGTCGAGCGCGTCGACGCCGGCACGCCGTTGCTCGGCATCTGCCTCGGCGTCCAGCTCCTGTTCGACTCCTCGAGAGAGCTCGGCGGCGCCCGCGGGCTGGGCCTGATCGCCGGCGAGGTGCTCCCGCTGCAAGCCGACGGGCTAAAGCTCCCCCACATCGGCTGGAGCGACGTGCGCTGGGCGCAACCGTCGCCGCTCACCCAGGGCCTGCCCGAGGGAGAGGCCTTCTACCACGTGCACTCCTTCGCCCCGGTCCCCGCCCGCTCGGAGGACCTCCTGGGCGAAGCCCAGTACGGGCATCCGTTCGCCAGCGCCGTGCAGCACGGGCACCTGTTCGGCGTCCAGTTTCACCCGGAGAAGTCCTCGACCGCGGGGCTGCGCGTGCTCGCCAACTTCGTCTCCGTGTGCGCGCGTGAGCGCCGGCCGGCGGCGGCCTGAGCGGCGGTGATCCTCTACCCGGCGATCGACGTCCTCGGAGGGCAGGCGGTGCGCCTGGTCAAGGGCGACTTCTCCGAGCAGACCGTCTACGACGACGACCCCCTGCACGCCGCGCGCCAATGGGTCGACGACGGCGCGCGCTTCCTGCACGTGGTCGACCTCGACGGCGCCCGCGCCGGCCAGCCGGTCAACCTCGAGCAGCTGGAGCGCATCACCTCCGCGCTCGACGTCCCCGTCCAGTACGGAGGGGGCCTGCGCACCCTGCCGGATGTCCGCGACGCCCTGCGCGCCGGGGCCGAGCGCGCGATTCTGGGCACCGCCGCCTACACCGACGTCGACTTCCTCGACGAGGTCCTGGCCGCCTACGGCGATCGCGTGCTGGTCTCGGTCGACGTCCGCGGCGGCCACGTCGCCACCGCCGGCTGGACCGAGACCACGCAGATGCCGGTGGCCGACGTGATCGAGCGCCTGCAAAGCCGAGGCGTGCGCCGCTTCGTCTACACGAGCGTCGACCGCGACGGCATGCTCGAGGGCCCCGATCTGGACCAGGTCCGCCGCGTCGCGGGCACCGTGCGCGGGCGCTTCCTGTATTCGGGCGGCATCGGCAGCCTGGAGGACCTGCGCGCGCTCAGCGCCCTCCGGCAGGTGAATCTGGCCGGGGTGATAGTGGGAAAGGCGCTCTACGAGCGCCGATTTTCGGTGACCGAGGGCCAGGCGGCGCTGGAGGACGACGCGCACCCGCGGGAGTCCTCTCCACACGATCGCGTCCACGCCGGCTGAGCGCTCGCCCCAACATCGGCCAAACTGGGCTCATGCACCTCAAGCGCCTGATCCCCTGCCTGGACGTCGACGCCGGCCGGGTGGTCAAGGGCACCAAGTTCATCGACATCCGCGACGCCGGCGACCCGGTCGAGCTGGCCGCCTTCTATGACCGGGGGGGCGCGGACGAGCTGGTCTTCCTCGACATCACCGCCACCCACGAGAAGCGCGACACGATGGCCGCGCTCGCGCGGCGTACCGCCGACGATGTGTTCGTCCCGTTCACGATCGGGGGCGGCATCCGCTCGGTCGAGGACGCCCAGGCGGTTCTCGACGCCGGGGCCGACAAGGTGTCCGTCAACTCGGCCGCCATCGCCCGCCCCGGGCTGGTGAGCGAGCTGGCCGAGACCTTCGGATCCCAGTGCGTGGTGCTCGCCATCGACGCCAAGGCCAGGGCCGACGGCTCGGGCTGGGAGGCGTTCGTCACCGGCGGGCGCACGGCGACGGGCCGCGACGCGGTCGCCTGGGCGGCCGAAGGCGTCGAGCGGGGGGCGGGGGAGATCCTGCTCACCAGCATGGACCGCGACGGCACTACGGCCGGCTATGACCTCGAGCTCACGGCGGCGGTGGCCGAGAGCGTCGGCGTTCCCGTGATCGCGTCGGGCGGCGCCGGCGAGCTCGAGCACCTGGCCCAGGCGCTTGGGGCGGGCGCCGACGCCGCGCTCGCCGCCTCGATCTTCCACTTCGGCCAGTTTCGCGTCGCCGAGGCCAAGGAGTACCTGGCCTCCCGCGGGATCCCGGTCCGGGTTCCATCGGCGGTGGACCCGCCCACCGATGCCGACTCGGCCACCGGCGCGGGTGCGCCGCGCGCGCATTGAGCGATGGCCGCCGAGGGTGTGCTCGATCGGCTGGGTGCCGATCCGGCGGGCAAGGCGCTCCTACGCCTGGCCGGCGACCGCGGGGACGTCCATGTGGTCGGCGGCTATGTCCGCGACGCCCTGCTCGACCGCCCGGCGCGGGAGATCGACGTGTTGGTGGAGGGCGACGCGCTCACGCTGGCCCAGGCGCTGGCGGCCGAGCTGGGGGCCAGCGTCGAGCGCCACGAGCGCTTCGGGACGGCGCTCGTGCGCAGCGGCGCCGGCCAGCTGGACCTGGCCACCGCCCGCCGAGAGCGCTACCCACAGCCTGGCGCGCTGCCCGAGGTGAGCCTGGGCGCCTCGGTGCCCGAAGACCTCCGGCGCCGCGACTTCACCGTCAATGCGATCGCCGTCCAGGTGGGGGGAGCCGAGGCCGGTCGAGTGCGCGGGGCCGAGCACGCCCTCGACGATCTCCAGGCGGGTGTCCTGCGTGTGCTCCACGACGCCAGCTTCAGCGACGATCCGACCCGCCTGCTGCGGCTCGCCCGTTACGCCCGGCGCCTGGGGTTTGCGCCGGAGGCTCACACGCTCGAGCTGGCCCGCGCGGCGATCGACGATGACGCGCTGGCGCGGGTGTCCGGGCCTCGCCAGGGGGCCGAGCTTCGGCTGGCCCTGACCGAGCCCGACGCGGTGGCCACGCTCCAATCCCTGGCCGGGCTCGGCCTGCTCGCCGCCCTGCATCCCGGCCTGCGCTGCGACGAGGCGCTCGCCCGCCGGGCGCTGGCGCTGCTCCCCGAAGAGGGCCGCCCCGAGCTGGTGGTCCTCTCCGCCTGCGCCACCGGCTTCTCCGAAGCCGCCACCCTGATCGCCTGGCTCGACGCGCTCGAGTTCCCCGCGCGCGACCGCCACACGGTGTGTGCCGCGGCGCTGGGCGCCGGTCCCCTGGCCGCGCGCCTGGCCACGGCGGGATCCGCCTCGGAGCTCTACGCCGTCGCCAGCGGGCGGACGATCGAGCAGGTCGCCCTGGCTGGGGCGCTGGACCCGGCGGCCGCCACCGCCGCCCGGCGCTGGCTCTCAGAGCTGCGTCACGTGACGTTGGAGATCGACGGCGACGACCTGATCGAGGCGGGCATCCCGGCCGGACCCGAGATCGGGCGCCGCCTCCGCGAAGCCCTGGCGGCAAAGCTCGACGGCGCCGCCGACGGACGCGAGGGCGAGCTGCGCGCCGCCCTCGACGCCTAGCCCCACTGCTACAACAGCCAGGTGGCCCATCCGTCGCGAGCTCCCCAGCCCCGCGCTTCACCGCCGCTGCCATGACGCAGCCGACGGCTCCGTTTCGCTGGCGGGGTGAGCACCTCCTCGCCGAGGTCCCAGGGGGCCAGGCCCTGTTCACTACCCGCCGGGGAGGGGTCTCGCGCGGCCCCTACGCCAGCCTCAACCTCGGTCTCGCCGGGGCCCAGGGACAGCCCGCCGACGATCCCGCGGCGGTGGCGGTCAACCGGTCACGGGTGGCCGACCAGGTGGGCGTGCCCTGGGATCGGATTCGCCGCGGGCGCCAGGTCCACGGCAGGCGCGTGCTCAGCCCGCGCCGGCGTCCGCCTCGAGCCGGGCCGAAGCCCGCACCGCTGCGCGGGGCCGAGCCCCTACCCGAGGCCGACGGTCAGGCCACCGATCGCCACGGCGAGGCGGCGGCGGTGCTGGTGGCCGACTGCCTGCCGGTGGCCGTGATCGGCTCGGCCGCGGTGGTCATGCTGCACTGCGGGTGGCGGGGGCTGGCCGCGGGGCTGGTCGCCGAGGGGGTGGACGCGCTGGGCGAGCTGGGCGACGGGCCGCTGGTGGCCCTGATCGGGCCGGGCGCCGGCCCGTGCTGTTACGAGGTCGGACCGGACGTCCATGCCGCCCTCGGCGGCGCCGGCGCCGAGACGGGCGGCGCGCGACCCATCGATCTCAAGGCGATCGCCGCCGAGCGCCTGGCGGCCGCCGGGGTGTCCGAGGTCCACGACGTCGCTCTGTGCACGATCTGCGGCGACCCGGCAGTGTTCTTCTCCCACCGGCGCGACGCCGGGGTGACCGGCCGCCAGGCGGGCGTGGTGTGGCGCTCATGACCGAGCTGGTCGCCGGCCTGGATGCCAGGCGCGTGCGCGCCAACCTGGAGGGGGTACGCGAGGAGGTGACCGCGGCCGCCGAGCGCGCCGGGCGCGGTGACGCCGCCGAGGTCCAGATCCTGGCGGCGGTCAAGTACGTGCCCACCGCAGAGCTACCCGTGCTCGCCGAGGCCGGCATTGGCCTGCTGGGGGAGAATCGGGCGCAGGACCTGCAGGAGAAGGTGGCCGCCACGGGGGAGACCTTCACCTGGGACTTCATCGGCGCCGTGCAGAGCCGCAAGGTCCGCACGATCGTCCCCCACGTGCGCCTGATCCACTCGATCGCCAGCGAATCGGCCCTGGGCGAGCTGGCCAAGCACCGCGATCGCGCCCGTCCCGGCCTCGAGGTCCTGATCGAGGTCAACCTGTCCGGCGAGCACGGCAAGGCGGGGATCGCGCCCGAGCGCCTGGACGAGTTCATCCAGCGCTGTCCCGTGCCGGTGGCCGGCTTGATGACGATGCCTCCGCTCGCCGAGCGTTCCCAGGACAGCCGGCGCTGGTTTGCCGCCCTGCGCGAGCTCGCCCAGGGGCGCAGGCTGCGCCACCTGTCGATGGGCACCACCCAGGATTTCGCCGTCGCCGTGGAGGAGGGCGCGACGATCGTGCGCATCGGCACGCGGCTCTACCGCTGAGCGCCGCTGTATTTGACGCCTGCGGCGGCTAAAGTATTTCCGAGCAGGGAATCGGTCCCCGCAGGCGAATCTTCTCCAAGGTCATGGCCTTCCGCGACTCATGGCACCGTGCCCTGGTGTACTTCGGTCTGGCCGAAGACCACCAGGACCAGATGTACGAGACCGACCCCGGCCACGCCGAGCCGGAGGTCGCGCTCGAGGACCGCTACCGCGAGCGCCCCAACGTGCGGCGCCTGTCGGCCCGACGCCGTCGCGACGAGATCGACGACATCTTCGCCGACGAGGAGCCGCCCGCGCGCTCCACCACCGTTCTGCGGCCAGTCGGCGGGCGGGGCAATGGGCGCAGCGACGTCCGCGTGCACCTGGTGATCCCGAAATCGTTCAACGACGCCCAGCAGGTCGCCGACCGCTTCAAGGACTCCGTGCCGGTGATCCTCAACCTCCAGGGCGCCGACACCGACCTGTCAAAGCGCCTGATCGACTTCGCCTCCGGTCTCACCTACGCCCTCGACGGCGGCATGCAGCGGATCGCCGACAAGGTGTTCATGCTCACCCCGCGCAACGTCGAGATCTCGGCCGAGGAGCGCGCTCGGCTGATCGAGAAGGGCTTCTTCAACCAGAGCTAGTCGGCGTCACCCGCCGTCGCCGGCCGACCTCTCGGGAAAGGCCAGCTCCCTCGGGTGCCGCCTCCGGTGGCGGCTTTGCCCGAGCGGATGCGAGCAGAGCGCCGTAGCGGGTAGGCACCCGGCAATGGTCGACTACCTGCGCCTCGCCGATCGGAGCTGGCCGGTGCTCGGGCCGTTGATGCGCGGGCACGCGGCGGTCTACCGGGCGACCGGCGGGCGGATCGGTGGGCACCTCCCCGGGGTCCCGCCGATGCTGCTGCTCGACCACGTCGGGGCCAGGAGCGGCAAGCGGCGCACCACGCCCCTGGTCTACATGCCCGATGGCGGGGACTTCGTCGTCGTGGCCGCCAAGGGTGGCTACTCCAAGCATCCCGCGTGGGTGCACAACCTGCGGGCCAATCCCGACACCGAGATACAGATCGGCACCAGCCGGCTAAAGGTCCGCGCCGCCGAGGCGACCGAGCAGGAGCGCCGGCGCCTGTGGCCCCAGGCGATCGACTACAACCCTCTGTGGGCGCGCTATCAGGGGCGCACCCGGCGGACCGTCCCGCTGGTGGTCCTGCGGCCGGTCGCCAGCTAGCAGATCGCCATGGGACCCGGCCGGCCCCGACTAGCCCCCGGACCGCCGCGGCCGGGGCGAGAGCTTGAAGCGGATGAAGCCGTTCTTGCCCGCGATGCAGTCGGGGTTGCGCGCGCCCGGCGCGTAGGCGCAGGTCCACGGGCCCTCGACGGCGCCTGAGCTGAACCCGCGGCCTATCCACTTTCGGATGATGCGCCGCGCCTGCTTGCAGGTGGCCAGGTGGGCGCGGACGTTTGACGCCCGATAGCCCCGGGAGCTGAGCGAGGCGCAGCGGTGGGTCGAGCGGGCCAGACCGGCCCCGGCGGCTGGGGCCCCGGCCGCCGCCAGGGCAAGCGCCGCGGCGAAGCCGAGCGCGATCCGCCGCGCGGCATAAGGGACGAGCTGATCAGCTTGGGCGCCGGCCACCCTCTCCTCCATGGTCGCTTGCTCACCGACCATAGACGCAGACCGCACGGATCCGCAAGGGGTCATAGCCCGGTCGCGTGGTCTCCGGCGCGACCGGCGTCGCTCTTTTCGTAGAAGCGCCGGAGCAGCGCCCGGGTCTCCTCAGGGTCGGCGCACGAGTAGGCGTTGAGCGCCTCGAGACGGAGCTGGTCGTCGAGCGGGCGCCCGATGACGTCGAGGATCGTCTCCTTGGCCGAGCGTACGGCGATCTGCGAATTTCTCAGGATCTGCCGCGCGGTGGCCTCGGCCTCTTCCAGCAGGCGCTCGTGGGGGACGACGCGCGAGACCATGTTGCAGGCCAGGGCCCGTCGGGCGTCGATCGGCTCGGCGGTGAGCAGCATCTCCAACGCCACCCCCGCGCCGCAGATGTCGACCAGGCGCACGATGCCCCCGTCGCCGTGGTGATAGCCGCGCCGCGCCTCGAAGGAGCCGAACATGGCGCGCTCGGAGGCGATCCGGATGTCGCACGCCAGCGCGGTCTCCAGCCCGCCGGCCAGAGCCCAGCCGTTGACCGCGGCGATGACCGGCTTGGGGATGCGGTGCAGCCCCCGAGTGAGCCCGCCCAGCCCCGTGCGCACGTTGTCGCGCACCCAGCGCGGCGTCTCCTCCAGCAGCGGCGGGATGTACTCCTTGAGATCGGCGCCGGCGCAGAACGCGTCGCCGGCGCCGGTAAGGATCGCCACGTCGA
Organism: Actinomycetota bacterium; assembly: GCA_005883215.1. Classification (GTDB taxonomy): domain Bacteria; phylum Actinomycetota; class Thermoleophilia; order Solirubrobacterales; family Solirubrobacteraceae; genus AC-64. The sequence goes on along the minus strand of VAYS01000038.1, from coordinate 2,257 downwards.
GGGAGTCGTCGTCGCGGAAGTCCTCCCACGTCTCCCACAGCAGCCGGTGCGTCTCGGGGTCGATCGCGTTCTTGGCCTCGGGACGGTTGATCGTCACGTAGGCGACGCGGTCGCGCTTTTCGCACAGCACCTTGGGCATGCCCGGCATCATCGCCGATGCGCAGGGCCGCTTGCCGGCCGCGGGGCGCCCGCAGGCGCCGGGTAGCCTCTAGGCGATGGAAGTGGGGCTGATCGGGGCCGGGAACATGGCCCGTGCGCTCGCCCGCGGGTGGGCCGAGCCGCTCCTGTTCACCGACGGCGGCTCGGGCCGGGCCCGCGCGCTGGCGGCGGAGGTGGGCGGCGAGGTCGCCTCCTCCAACGCCGAGCTGGCCGAGCGCTGCCGGCTGGTGGTGCTCTGCCACAAGCCCGCCCAGACCGAGCAGGTGGCGGGCGAGATCGGCGACCGCACCCTGATGCTGATCTCGGTGCTGGCCGGGGTGACGCTCGAGCGCCTGCGCGCCGCCTATCCCGCGGCCGAGGTGGTGCGGGTGATGCCCAACACGGCCGTCGAGGTGCGCCAGGGGGTCATTTGCCTGGCCAGCGAGGGCGACGCCCGCACCGACGGCGGGGGCGCCGAGGGGGGCGACCTGGCCGCGCTCGCCCGCTCGCGCTTTGAGCGCGTCGGCAAGGTGGTGGACGTGCCCGAGCGCCTGATGGAGCTGGCCACCGCGATCTCCGGTGTAGCCCCCGCCTACCTGGCCCTGGTCGCCGAGGCCCAGGTCGAGGCGGCGGTCGGCCACCGGGTGCCGCTCGAGCTGGCGCGACAGCTGGTGGCCGGGGGGCTGGCCGGCTCGGCGGCGCTGCTGGCGGCGCGGGGCATGGACACCCTCGGGGTTCGCACCGAGGTCGCGTCGCCGGGCGGGGTGACCGTCCGCGGCCTGGCCGCGCTGGAGAGCGCCGGCGTACGGCGCGCCTTCGACGAGGCGATGGACGCCGTCGTCGGCAAGCAGGGCGTGTCGAGCGACGGCGAGGACGGCTCGTGAGCGCCACCGCCTCGGCGGCGGCGAGCGTGGCGGCCCTGGCGAGCGCCCGCACCGACGTCGCCGACTACCTGCTGGCGCTGGTCAGGGTCTACAGCCTGCTGATCCTGGCCTACGTGGTCGCCTCGTTCCTGTTCGCGGTCGGGGTTCGCCTGCCCTACTCGCGGGCCGTCAACGCCGTGCTGGGCTTCCTGCGCGACGTCTCGGAGCCCTACCTGCGGATCTTTCGTCGCTTCATCCCACCCCTCGGGATGATGGACTTCAGCCCGATCGTGGCGCTGATCGTCCTTCAGGTGGTCGGGCAGATCGTGGCCGACGCCATCCACGGCTGATCACCATGACCCGGGGCATGGCCTGGGCGCGCGCGGGGCTGGTGCTGGGCATCGTGCTGGCGCTCGACCAGATCAGCAAGCACGCGATCGCCTCGTCGGTCTCCCCCGGGGACAGCCGCCCCGTGCTTCCGGGCATCGAGCTGGTGCACGTCACCAACCACGGCGTGGCGTTCGGCGTGCTCGCCGGCCACACGGCGGTCAGCGTGGTCGTCGGCGCCGCGCTGGCCGGACTGGTGGCCTACTTCGCCTGGCAGGCGAACCGCCCCCTGCTGTGGCTCCCCACCGGCCTGCTGGTGGGAGGAGCGGTGGGCAACGTGATCGACCGGGTGCGCGACGGGGCGGTGACCGACTTCATCAAGGTCCCGCTGTGGCCCGCGTTCAACCTCGCCGACGCGGCGATCACCGTCGGCGTGCTCGCCCTGCTCTACGTGCTCGAGGAGGGGGCGCGCGGAGCCCGGCGCCCGGCGCGGGAGTGAGCGGGCGCGAGCTCGTCGTCGACCCCGAGCACGCCGGCGAGCGCCTGGACCAGTTCCTCGCCGGCCCGCTGGGGTCGCGCGCCCGGGCGCAACGGCTGATCGACGCGGGCCGGGTGACCGTCGACGGGGCCGCCCGGCCCAAGCGCCACCGCCTGGGCAGGGGAGAGCTCGTGGCAGTCCACGAGGAGTCCGAGCACCAGGATCCCGGCCGGGCCACTCCGGCGGCCGGGATCCCGATCGTCTACGAGGACGACGCCCTGATCGTCGTGGACAAGCCCGCCGGCCTGGTCGTCCACCCGGCGCGGGGGCATCGGGCGGGAACCCTGGCCCAGCTGCTGGCCGGCCGCGCCCGGGGCGGCGCCGACCCCGACCGGGCGGGCATCGTGCACCGGCTCGACCGCGATACCTCCGGTCTGCTCATCGTCGCCCG
>VAYS01000046.1 GCA_005883215.1 Actinomycetota bacterium | reverse complement strand
CCAATTGGGCATCCTGCTCGCGCTCCTGTGCGCCTTCGCGTCGAACCTCGGGTTCTTCTACAAGCACCGTGGCGCGTGCGCGAGCGCCAAGGTGGACATCCGCCATCCGCTGCACTCGGCCCGCTGCCTGTGGAGCAACGGGTGGTTCGCCCTGGGTATGGCGGTGGCCACCGGCGGCTGGGGCCTGCACGTGGCGGCGCTGGCGCTGGCCCCGATGTCGGTCGTGCAGGTCGTCCTGGCCGGCGGCGTGGTGCTGATCGCGATCATGGCCGAGCGCATGTTCGGGCTCACCGTCGGGCGCCGGCAGTGGGCGGGCCTGGGCCTGACCGCCGCCGGGCTGATCCTGCTGGCGATCACCTCGCCGGCCACCCACGGCGCCCACTCGAGCTACTCGGTCCCGGCGATGATCGGCTTCGAGGGTGGCCTGTTCCTGATCGGCGGCCTGCTGATCATGGGGCCCCGGACGGGCCGGGCCCCGGTCGAGCACCACGGCGTGATGCTCGCCGCTGCCGCCGGGATCCTGTTCGGCGTCTCTGACATCTCGATCAAGGCGCTCACCGGTCTGTTCATCAACCACGGCGGCGTCCTGGCCATGCTCACCCCGTGGCTTGTGGTCGCGGTGGCCGCCTCGGTAGTGGCCTTCTTTGCCTCGGCCCGCGGATTGCAGGACGGGCAGGTCGTCCCGGTGATCGCGGTGACCGGCACCGCCGCCAACATCTCGGCGGTGGCGGGCGGCATCCTGGTGTTCGGCGACCCGCTCCCGGGCAGCGCCTTGGGGATCATCGTGCAGAGCCTCGGCATGGTGATGGTGCTGATCGCCTCGGCGGTCATGCCCGCCCCGCTGCGGGTCGCGCCACAGACCGCCTGAGCCCCGCCGGCCGGGCGCGGGCTCCCTGTTAGGATGGCCGGCCGATGCCGACCACCAGCCAGCTCGTGCGCAAGGGCCGCAAACCGCCTCCCAAGAAGCTCGCCACGCCCGGCCTGAAGTCGGGCAAGGGCCGGGGCAAGCGGGTGGCCGCGCCCCAGCGCCGCGGTGTCTGTACGCGCGTGTACACGACCACGCCCAAGAAGCCCAACTCCGCCCTGCGCAAGGTCGCCCGGGTGCGCATCGCCGGCTCGATCGAGGTCACCGCCTACATCCCCGGCGAGGGGCACAATCTGCAGGAGCACTCGGTGGTGCTGGTGCGCGGCGGCCGGGTCAAGGACCTACCGGGAGTCCGTTACAAGGTGGTTCGCGGCACGCTGGACGCCGCCGGCGTCTCAGACCGCAAGAAGGCCCGCTCCCAGTACGGGGCCAAGCGGCGCTGATGCCGCGCCGGGCCGCCGCCCAGGTCCGGTCGCTCGAGCCGGACCCCCTGCATCGCTCGCGCCTGGTCCAGCAGGTGATCAACAAGGTGATGCTGGAGGGCAAGAAGTCCAGCGCCGAGCAGATCGTCTACGACGCCCTGGCGATTCTCGGCGAGCGAACGGGAACCGAGCCGGTCGAGGCGCTCGAGGCGTCGATCAAGACGCTGACCCCGACGCTCGAGGTCCGCTCGCGGCGCGTGGGGGGCGCCACCTACCAGGTCCCGGTCGAGGTTCCCCCCCGGCGGGCCCGCACCCTGGCCGTGCGCTGGCTGGTCGAGTTCGCTCGCCAGCGCCGCGAGAAGACGATGGCCCAGCGCCTGGCCAACGAGCTCCTCGACGCCCAGTCCCAGCAGGGCGGTGCCTACAAGCGCAAGGACGACATCTACCGCATGGCGCAGGCCAACAAGGCCTTCGCCCACTACCGCTGGTAGCCCACCCGCGCTCTCGGCGCGCGGGCCGCGGCGCCTACTCCTCGGCCGCCTCGAACCAGTCGTCGACGCGCCGCGCGCCGGTCGCCGGGCCGCCCTCGGCGCCCGACTCGGGCGGGGCCGACGCCCCGCGCCGCCGGCGCCGAGGCCACCGCAGGCCACCGCGCCGCGGCAGCGCCACGCGGGTGGGGATCGCGCCCATCAGCACCAGCCCCGCCCCGCCGGCGAGGAGCAGCAGCACGGCGGCCAGCGTCTCCTCGTAGAAGCCCGACCCCGGTCCGGCGGTGACGTTCTCATACAGCTGGCCGTAGGTGCCGGTGGCGTGCACGTCGCCGGCGTCGCCGATGAGCGTGATGCCCAGTGCGACCAGGCCCAGGAAGGCCAGCGCCGCCATCGCCGGCACCGCGCCGCGCAGCGCCCCCAGCGCCATGAAGGCGGCCACCACGCCCAGGATCACCAGCGCGTAGCCGTGCTGGCCGTGCCCGGAGAAGGAGCGCGTGATACCGCCCGGGACGTTGATCGAGTACAGCGTCGAGAGGTCGGCCACCACGAGCAGAACCGCCCCCGCCAGACCCGCCAGCGCCACCCCCACGCGGCCCGCCAAGAACCCGTCAGACCGGGCTGAATCGGGCGGTGCAGGGGGTGGGGAGGCCCCAGACCCTCTGCTATATTCAGCCCCCGCCCCGCGGTGGCGCGTGCTCATACGCGCGGCCGCCGTCGGGTCACCAACACCCGGTATGGAGTCCATGACCACATAGCGGACCGGCCCCCGCCGACAGCTGCTTTGTGCACGGGCCCGTCGGGCCCGTTTTTTTGCCCCGGAACGGTTGGGGCGCCACGCCTAGGACGCTTTTCTGATGCCGAGAACATTTACGCTCGAGAACACCCGGAACATCGGGATCATGGCGCATATCGACGCCGGGAAGACCACCACCACCGAGCGGATCCTCTACTACACCGGTCGCACCTACAAAATGGGGGAGGTCCACGAGGGCGCCGCCACGATGGACTGGATGGAGCAGGAGCAGGAGCGCGGCATCACGATCACCTCGGCCGCGACCACCTGCGAGTGGCGCGATCACCGCATCAACATCCTCGACACCCCCGGCCACGTGGACTTCACCGTCGAGGTCGAGCGCTCGCTGCGCGTGCTCGACGGCGCGATCGCGCTGTTCGACTCGGTCGCCGGGGTCGAGCCCCAGTCCGAGACCGTCTGGCGTCAGGCCGACAAGTACTCGGTCCCGCGCATCGCCTACATCAACAAGATGGACCGTGTGGGCGCCGATTTCGATCGCGGGGTCCAGACCATGATCGAGCGGCTCGGGGCCCACCCGGTGCCCATCCAGCTGCCGATCGGCGCCGAGGCCGACTTTCGCGGGATCATCGACCTGGTCGAGAACAAGGCCATCCTCTACAAGGACGAGCTCGGCGTCGAGCAGGAGATCACCGACATCCCCGACGAGTTCTCCGCCGACGCCGCCGCCGCCCGCGAGCACCTGCTCGAGGAGGTCTCCCACTACGACGACGGGCTGGTGGAGATGATCCTCGAGGAGAAGGAGATCGCCCCTCAGCGCCTGCGCCAGGCGATCCGCAAGGCCACGCTGGACATCAAGCTCACGCCGGTTCTATGCGGGTCCTCGTTTAAGAACAAGGGCGTCCAGCCTCTGCTCGACGCCGTCGTCGACTACCTCCCCTCACCCCTGGACGTGCCCCCGGTCACCGGCCTGGTCCCCGCCAAGTCGGGCGAGGAGGAGGCGCCGGTGACCCGCAGCCCCGACGACTCCGAGCCGTTTGCCGCTTTGGCGTTCAAGATCATGGCCGACCCGTTCGTGGGCAAGCTCACCTATTTCCGCGTCTACTCGGGCCGCCTGCAGGCGGGCTCGAGGGTGCTCAACGTCACCACCGGGCGCACCGAGCGCGTAGGGCGCATCCTGATGATGCACGCCAACGACCGCGAAGAGGTCTCTGAGGTCTTCGCCGGCGACATCGCCGCCGCGGTGGGGATCAAGCAGGTCACCACCGGCGACACGCTGGCCGCCCCCGATGCTCCCGTGCTGCTGGAGACCATCATCTTCCCCGAGCCGGTGATCAAGGTCGCGGTAGAGCCCAGGACCAAAGCCGATCAGGAGAAGATGTCGATCGCCCTCGGGCGCCTGGCCGAGGAGGACCCCACTTTCCGCGTGCAGACCAACGAGGAGACCGGCCAGACCGAGATCTCGGGCATGGGCGAGCTCCACCTCGAGGTCCTGGTTGACCGCATGAAGCGCGAGTTCAAGGTCGAGGCCAACGTCGGCCGCCCCCAGGTCTCCTACCGCGAGACGGTGCGCGGCAGCGTCCACAGCGTGGAGGGCAAGTTCATCCGCCAGACCGGAGGCTCGGGCCAGTACGGGGTGGTCAAGATCGATCTCGAGCCCGCCCCCGGCGAGGGCTTCGACTTCGAGAACAAGATCAAGGGCGGCGCGATCCCCACCGAGTTCATCCCCGCCGTGGAGAAGGGGGTCGAGGAGGCGATGGAGTCCGGCGTCAAGGCGGGCTATCCGATGGTCGACCTGCGGGTGCGCCTGGTGGACGGCAAGTACCACGACGTCGATTCCTCGGAGATCGCCTTTAAGGTCGCCGGATCGATCGCCTTCCAGGAGGCCGCCCGCCGGGCCAAGCCGGTGCTCCTGGAGCCGGTCTTCGCCGTCGAGGTCGTCACTCCCGAGGAGTTCCTGGGCGACGTGATCGGCGATCTGAACCGCCGCCGGGGACGGGTCGAGGGCCAGGAGCGCCGCGGCAACGCACTGGCGGTCACCGCCCGGGTTCCGCTGGCCGAGATGTTCGGCTACGCCACCGACCTGCGCTCGACCACCCAGGGGCGCGCGACCTACACGATGCAGTTCGATTCCTATGAAGAGGTACCGACCAACATCGCCGAGCGGATCATCGAGCGGCGCACCGGCGAACCGGTGCCCGCCTAGCCGGCGGCGAGCGATGGCGAGCCGGCCAAGTCAGCTAGGGTTTCGTGGTTGCGCCGCGATCGGCGTGGCCTCCAACTAATTAACCAGAGGAGCAACCAGAGGTGGCAAAGGAGAAGTTCGAGCGCGATAAGCCGCACGTCAACGTCGGGACCATCGGTCACATCGACCATGGCAAGACCACGCTGACTGCCGCGATCACGCATGTGCTCTCCGAGCAGGGCGGCGGGGAGGCGAAGTCGTTCGAGGAGATCGACAACGCGCCGGAGGAGAAGGAGCGCGGCATCACGATCGCGACGTCGCACGTCGAGTACCAGACGGCGAACCGCCATTACGCGCACGTGGATTGCCCGGGCCACGCCGACTACGTGAAGAACATGATCACGGGCGCCGCGCAGATGGACGGCGCGATCCTCGTCGTATCCGCGGCCGACGGCCCGATGCCTCAGACGCGCGAGCACATCCTGCTCGCCCGCCAGGTCGGCGTCCCATACATCGTCGTGTTCCTGAACAAGGCCGACATGGTCGACGACGAGGAGCTGCTCGAGCTCGTCGAGGTAGAGGTCCGCGACCTCCTGTCCGAGTACGACTTCCCGGGCGACGACATCCCGTTCGTCACCGGCTCCGCGCTGAAGGCGCTCGAGGGCGACGCCGACAGCCGCCAGAAGATCCTCGACCTCGCCGAGGCGCTCGACACCTACATCCCGGAGCCCGAGCGCGACCTCGACAAGCCGTTCCTGATGCCGGTCGAAGACGTCTTCTCGATCACCGGTCGCGGCACCGTCGCCACCGGCCGCATCGAGCAGGGCATCATCAAGACGGGCGACACGATCGAGATCGTCGGGATCCGCCCCGAGACGACGAGCACCGTCGTCACGGGCGTCGAGATGTTCCGCAAGATCCTCGACGAGGGGCGCGCCGGCGACAACGTCGGCTGCCTGCTGCGAGGGACGAAGCGCGACGAGATCGAGCGTGGCCAGGTCCTCTGCAAGCCCGGCTCGATCACGCCGCACACCAAGTTCAAGGCCGAGGTGTACTGCCTCAAGAAGGAGGAGGGCGGGCGCCACACGCCGTTCTTCAACGGCTACCGGCCGCAGTTCTACTTCCGCACGACCGACGTCACCGGCGTCGCCCACCTGCCCGAGGGCACCGAGATGGTGATGCCCGGCGACAACGTGCAGATGGAGA
>VAYS01000045.1 GCA_005883215.1 Actinomycetota bacterium | reverse complement strand
AACGCCTCGGGCGGCCCGGTGGGGGTGGGGACCGCGACCGCCAAATCGATGGTGCTCAACATCGTGCTCGTGCATCTGATCGGGATGCTGGGCACCCAACTGTTCTGGGGCGCCAACCCCCGCGCCCCCATCGGAGGATGACCCATGCCCCGCATTCCGCGTAGGAAGCGAAGCAGCGAGCCGCAATCCCCGGCCACGCCACAGACCCCGTCCTCCTCCGGCGGCGGCCAGGACGTGCCCGCCCCCGACCCCGTGGAGGGCGTGCGGCCCCTAGGGCCAGTCGACGAAGGCGAGGTGCCCCCGGACGCCGGGCGCGGGCCGGGCGCGGGCGGCGACTGGCTGCCCGCCGACGAGCCCGCGCCCTTCGAAGAGGCTTCGGCGCCGCCCACTTCGGCGCCGCCGGCGGACGAGGCCCCGACCGCGCACGACGCGCCCGCCGCGCACGAGGGCCCGACCGGTCAGCACGAGCCTGAGGAGGAGGAGCCCGATACCTCCCGCGTCTCGGTGGTGTCAGAGCCCGGCCCTGAGGGCGAGGGCGACGAGTTTCAGTGGCACACCGGCACCCAGCGGGCGACCGGCGCGCCCGACGCGATCGAGTTCGTCGACGTCCACAAGGCGTTCGGGCGCAACAAGATCCTCCGCGGGCTGAACATGGGCATCCCCGAGGAGAAGATCTCGATGATCCTCGGTCCCTCGGGGACGGGGAAGTCGGTCTGCATCAAGCACATGGTCGGGCTGCTTTACCCCGACGACGGCGACGTGATCGTCCACGGCGAGTCAGTGCCCTCGATGGCCGACGACGAGCTCTTCGCCATGCGCAAGAAGTTCGGGGTGCTGTTCCAGGACGGCGCGCTGTTCGGCTCCATGAACCTCTACGACAACGTGGCCTTCCCGCTGCGCCAGCACACCGACAAGGGCGAGAACGAGATCGCCGACATCTGCAACCGGCGTCTGCGCGAGGTCGGCCTGGCCGACGCCGGCGAGAAGATGCCCAACGAGCTCTCGGGCGGCATGCGCAAGCGGGCCGGGTTCGCCCGTGCGCTGGTGCTGGATCCCGACATCGTGCTCTTCGACGAACCCGACTCCGGCCTTGATCCGGTCCGCACGGCGCTGCTGTGCGAGCTCATCAAGGAGATCCACGCCGAGAACGGCGGCGCCTACGTGGTGATCACCCACGACATCATGAGCGCCCGGCGAGTGGCCGAGCACATAGCGGTCCTGTGGAAGGGGCGCATCGTCGAGTCCGGCCCGGCCGAGGAGCTGTTCGACTCCGACAACGCGTTCGTCCGTCAGTTCCTCTCCGGCGAGTCGCAGGGTCCGCTGGGGATGGAGTAGCCGCGGTCCCGGCTTCCCATCCTGGCGCGCCCCCGCTCTTCGGCGAAGGCACCGCTCATCCCCCGGCGAAGAACGGACGATTAACGCAGCGTAAATATCGGTTGCCTTTGATTCGGCGCGCGGGCCGGAGCCGGTCCGCGGGTCCGCCCCTCCCTGGCGGATTTGCCTTCCCCACCCCGTTTGTCCAACTCCGATACCACCCCCGCAGCGCCTGAGGCGGCCTCGGGTGCACTGACCCTCGCGCGCATCGCGGCGGCGGTGGCGCTCGTGGTGGCGGTGCTGGCGATCGGCTACGTGCTGCTGCGGGGCGGCGGCGGGCACCCCTACAAGCTGCTGTTCGAGAACGCCGGGCAGCTCGTCAAGGGCGACGACGTCCAGATCGGCGGCCGCCGCGTGGGGACGGTCAAGGACATCTCCCTGACCGACAACAACCAGGCCCGCCTCTCGATCGACGTCTCCAGCGGATTCGCCCCCCTGCACCAGGGCACCACTGCGACGATCCGCGCCACCTCGCTGTCGGGCATCGCCAACCGCTACGTGGCGCTGGTACCGGGCCCCAACAGCGCGCCGCCGCTGCCCGACGGGACGACGCTGGGCACCGACCAGACGACCTCGATCGTCGATCTGGACCAGCTCTTCAACACGCTTGACGCGCCCACCCGCCGGGGTCTGCAGCAGGTCATCCAGGGCTCCTCGATCCAGTACTCGGGCATGGGCCCCCAGGCCAACCAGGCGGCCCGCTACTTCTCGCCGCTGCTGTCGACCTCCAGCCAGCTGATCTCCGAGGCGATCCGCGACCAGCAGGCGTTCAACGGCCTGGTCTCCACCGGCTCGCGGGTGGTCACCGCGCTGGCCCAGCGCCACGCCACGCTGGCCAACCTGGTCTCCAACACCTCCACCGCGACCGGGGCGATCGCCTCCGAGCGCACGTCGCTGTCCAACGCCCTGGCGGTGCTGCCGCTGACCCTGCGCCGGGGCAACACCACGTTCGTCAACCTGCGCCACACGCTGGACGACCTCGACGTCCTGGTCGCCGCGTCCAAGCCGGCCACCAAGCGCCTGGCGCCGTTCTTTGCCGCCCTGCGCCCCCTGGTCCACGACGCCCGGCCCACGATCCACGACCTGCGCCTGCTGATCCGCAGCCCCGACCACCACGACCTGATCGAGCTCCTGCGCAAGTCCCCACCGCTCGAGCGCGCGGCTCGCCCGGCGTTTGCCCACTCCATCGACGCGATCAACCAGTCGCTGCCCGTGGTCTCGTTCATCCGTCCCTACGCGCCGGACCTGGTGGGCTGGCTGCGCGACTTCGGCCAGGGCGCCGCCAACTACGACGCCAACGGCCACTTCGCCCGCATCTCGCCGATCTTCAACGCGTTCTCGTTCAATCCGAACCCGGCCGGCGGCGTGCTCGTACCTCAGCCGAACAGCCAGCGCATGGCCGGCCTGCAGACGGGCATGCTGGAGCGCTGCCCGGGTGCGGCCAGCCAGCCCCCGGTGGACAACTCGGCCCCCTACCGCGACGCCAGCGGCACGCTGACGTGCGACCCCACCCAGGTGCCACCCGGACCATGAGGCGACTGGCTGTCCTGCTCGTGCTGGGCTGCGCCGTGGCCGTCCTGCTGCTGGGTTCGGGGGCCGGCGGGGGGCGTTCCTACAAGGTGCGCGCGATCTTCGACAACGCGTTCAGCGTGATCCCGGGCGAGGACGTGAAGATCGCCGGCGTGAAGGTGGGCAAGATCGCCTCGCTCGACATCACCAAATGCAGCGGCCCCCGGCTACCCATGGAGTGCACCTCCCGCGACGCCCAGAAGGCAGCGGTCGTGCTCAACATCACCCAGCCCGGGTTCGACGACTTTCGCACCGACGCCAGCTGCACGATACGACCGCAGTCGCTGATCGGCGAGAAGTTCGTGGAGTGCACGCCGACCCAGCCCCCGGTAGCGGGCGCGCAGCCGGCGTCGGCGCTACCGGTGATTCCCGCGGGCGAGCCGGGTGCCGGCCAGCATCTGCTGCCCGACACCCAGACAAAGCTCCCGGTCGACCTCGACCTCCTGGGTGACGTTCTGCGCCTGCCCTACCGGGAGCGTTTGTCGATCATCCTCAACGAGTTCGGCACGGGACTGGCCGGCCGCGGCGCCGATCTGCGCAACGTGATCGCGCGCGCCGATCCCGCGCTGCAGGCCACCGACCAGGTGCTGAAGATCCTCGGCGACCAGAATCGCGTGCTCGAGGACCTGGCGCGGCAGTCGGACACCGATCTCGCCCCGCTGGCGCGCGAACGTGCACGCGTGGCCGACTTCATCGGTCAGGCCAACACGACCGCCCAGGCCACGGCAGAGCGGAGCGCCGATTTGCAGCGAAACCTCGAGCGCTTTCCCCCCTTCCTGCGTCAACTGCGTCCCACGCTCGCACGGCTGGGCGCGTTCGCCGATCAGGCGACTCCGGTGCTGTCGGACCTGCACAGCCAGGCCCCGGCGATCAGCAACTTCATCCGCCAGCTCGGTCCGTTTAGCCGGGCCAGCACACCGGCGATCCGCGGGCTGGGGGACGCCTCCGCGGTCGGCCGCGTAGCCCTGATCAAGGCCCGGCCGATCATCCAGGACCTGCGGGCATTCGGCTCGATCGGCAAACCCCTGGCCGCCAACCTCGCCGCCCTCGCCACCAGCTTCCACGACACCGGCGGCGTCGAGCGCCTGATGGACTACATCTTCTACCAGACGACCGGCGTAAACGGCTTCGACGCCTTCGGCCATTACCTGCGCGCGGGCCTGCTCGTCAACCTCTGCTCCAGCTACGCGACCACGTCGGCCGCGGGTTGCGCGGCCAACTTCTCCAAGGCCAGCCCGTCGTCAACGCGCGGCGGCGGGGCTACCCCCGCGCTCTCGCGCGATCAGCTCGCTCTGCGCCGGGCGCTGCGCGCCAGCCGAGCCCGACGCTTGCGGTCACTACCCCGTCGGGGCGCTCCGCGCTCGGCCGCAGCGGCGGTTGGCCAGGCCGCCGGCGGCGGCACCCCGGCCCCCCCGCCAGCGCGGGGGTCCGGCTCGACCGCCGCGGGCCGGCCCACCGGCGGCGGCACGGGGGGCTCCAGCTCGACCCCCGGGGGCGGCGGCGGGAAGTCGGGCTCGGGCACGGCGCAGTCGCCACCGTCCACGGGCTCGTCGGCGGGCGGCGGTTCCCCTAACTCGGCCATGCTCTCCTACCTGCTCGACAGCTGATGGGCGGTCGGACCCGACACTCGATCGCGGGCAACCCCGTCCTCATCGGGGCGGCGACCACGCTGGTGGTCATCGTCGCGGTGTTCCTCGCCTACAACGCCAACAACGGGCTGCCGTTCGTGCCCACCTACACCCTCAAGGCCCAAGTCCCCAGCGCGGCCAACCTGGTCAGGGGCAACGACGTCCGCATCGGCGGAACCCGCGTGGGGACCGTGACCGCGATCTCGGCGGTGCGCCACCCGGATGGCTCGGTGACCGCCCAGCTCGAGCTCAAGCTGCAGAAGTCGGTCAAGCCGCTGCCCGTGGACTCGACCGTGATCGTGCGACCGCGGTCGGCGCTGGGGCTCAAATACGTCTCGGTCACGCGCGGGACCTCCCCTCAGGGCTTTCCCGACGGAGCCACGATTCCGCTGCGCAACGCGACCCCGACGCCGGTCGAGATCGACGAGGTGCTCAACACATTCGACAACCCCACCCGCGCGGCGGCGCGCGTGAACCTCTTCGAGTTCGGCAACGCCCTGGCCGGGCGCGGCACCGACCTCAACGAGGCGATCGCCGACCTCAATCCGTTCCTCGTGCACATCACCCCGATCCTGCGCACGCTCGCCGCGCCGGCCACCCAGCTGGCGCGCTTCTTCCAAGCCCTGGACCGGGCGGCGGGACAGGTGGCGCCGGTGGCCGAGATCCAGGCCCAGCTGTTCGACAACCTGGACATCACGTTCACCGCCTTCGCCCGGGTGGCCCGGCCGTTCCTGCAACAGTCGATCTCCGGCGGCCCGCCGGCGTTGGAGGCGGGTATCCGCTCGCTCCCCGTCCAGCGGCCGTTCCTACTCAACTCGCAGCGGTTCTTCGCCGAGCTTCGCCCGGGCGTACGCGCTCTGAGGCGGGCCGCCCCCGATCTCTCCGACGCCCTGACCGTCGGCACGCCAGCGCTCAAGCGCACGATCAGCTTCGACCAGCGGCTGAAGCCCACCTTCGCGGCGCTCGAGCGCTTCGCGGCCGACCCCCTCGTCGCCCTCGGCGTGCACGACCTGACCAACACGGCCACGATCCTCGAACCCACCGTCGCCTACGTCACGCCGGCTCAGACGGTGTGCAACTACGCGACGCTGTTCTTCCGCAACGTCTCCAGCCTGCTGTCCGAGGGTGACAGCAACGGGACCTGGCAGCGGTTCATCGTCATCACCACGCCGCAGGGGCCCAACAACGAGGGCGGCCCGTCGTCGGCTCCGGCCAACGGCGACCCCGCAGGGGGCAACGCCAACTTCCTGCACACCGATCCCTACCCCTACACGGCCTCGCCCGGCCAACCGCACGAGTGCGAGGCGGCCAACGAGCCCTACGCGGCCGGCAAGCAGTCGATCGGACACGTTCCCGGCGACGTCGGCACCGCCCACGACACCACGACCGTCTCCACGGCCCCCGGCTAATGGCGCCGAATCGCACCCGTCTCTCGGTCCGAGCCCGCGCTGCCCGCGAG
>VAYS01000037.1 GCA_005883215.1 Actinomycetota bacterium | reverse complement strand
CTGATCCCTTTCTGCGCCGAGCACGGGATTTCGCAGATCGTCTGGTCGCCGCTCGCGCAGGGCGTACTGACCGGCAAGTACAAGCCCGGCGAGCAGCCACCCTCCGACTCGCGCGCAGCGAGCGAGGCGATGGGCTGGGCGATGGATCGCTACCTCTCCGACGAGGTGCTGCGGGCGGTGCAGCGGCTGGCGCCGATCGCTGAGGGCGCCGGTATCACCCCGGTCGAGATGGCGCTCGCCTGGGTGCTCCGCGAGGAGAACGTCGCCTCGGCCATTGTTGGCGCCTCGCACCCTGAGCAGGTCCACTCCAATGCCGAGGCCTCAGGCATCGAGCTGACGCGAGACGTCCTGGACGCGATCGATGAGGCGCTGGACGAGGTGGTCATCAGCGAGCCGGTGCTAGCGGCCTTCGTTCAAGCGGGCGTGACTCACCGCTAGCGCCCGAGCGCTCCGAGCTCTCGCGCGGTTTCGGCAAGCAGTCCGCCGGGGTGGGCCGCGGATCGCGCGGACCTGGGGTTCGGCCCCCGGATCGCGCGCATGGGCCGGGGTTGGGCCACCGGGGCGTGTTGGCTCATCCGGCGAACGCGTCGCTGGCTAGCTCGCGGTAGCCGTGCACGGCGCGATCGAGGAAGCTGTAGGTCCCCGTGTCGCGGAATTCGGTGGCCGCTTGGATCAGTGCGCCGTAGGCGTCATAGGCGAACGCGCTCCCGATCGACACCCGGCTGACTCCGGCCTGGGCGAGCTCGGCGACCGGCGGCAGTCCGGGCACCGCGAGCACGTTGACCGGGCGGTCTACGGAGTCCAGGACCGCGCGAATCTCCTGCGTGGTGCGCAGGGCCGGCGCGTAGAGGACGTCGGCCCCGGCCTCCTGGTAGCGCCGCAGGCGCGAGATCGTGTCCTCGAGGTCGTGCTGGCGGCGAAGCTGGTTCTCCGCTCGGGCGGTAAGGATCAGGCGCTTCGCACCAGCGTGCGCCGCCTCGGCGGCCGCCGTCACGCGCTCGGTCGCAAGGCCGATGTCGTAAATCTCGCTGCCGCTCCAGTCCTCTACCGAGCAGCCCTCGACGCCCGCCGCGACAGCAAGCCGGACCGTCTCGGCGACGCCCTCGGGGGCGTCGGCAAAGCAGTTTTCGAAGTCGCCGTTCACCGGCAGCCCGGTCGCCGCGGCGACCGCAGCGGCGTGAGCGATCGCTTCGTCTCGGGTCACGTTGCCGTCGAGCCGGCCCAGCGATCCCGCGAAGCCGCCGCTGGTCGTCGCGAGCGCCCTAAAGCCCAATGCCGCGAGCAGCTTGGCCGATCCGAGATCCCACGGGTTGGGAAGCAGCAGCGGTTGCTCGGAGGAGTGCAGGTCGAGGAATCGGGGCCGTGTCTCGGCGTGATCGGTCATCGCGGTCCTTCCGGTCGTCGTGTGGGTGTGGTGGTTAACGCGTGGGCCGCCTGCGCCGTGAGGTTCGCTGCTTGCCGCGTGGGGTGAGGACCGCTCGCACCGCCGCGCTGAGCCGGGCGCGCCGGTTCGGCGCAGGCCTCGTCCGTCCTGGATATGCACCAGCGCGGTGCGCCACACTGCACCAGGGCGTTTTGGCAGCGGATCGCGGAGCGTCTGGTCCTGCCACGAAGGCCGGCTTTGCCGGCTCGACGTGGCGCCACCGTTGGCGGGGATGGTCGGGAAGGGGCCTGCCCCACTCCCGTTATCAGTTGGGCCGCGGACCGCGCGGATGTGGCGCGGGGGCTCGCAGCCGGTGCGCGGTCTATCGGCCGTGGAACACGCTTCGCGCCATGGAGCTCGCGAGGTTATGGCGCGCCTCGGCGGGCAGATGCTCGCGTCCCCATTTGGGGACTGTCGGTTAGTCGTGTGAGTGCGTGAGGTAGGGGTAGCGCGGACCGGTCGGGCGGTGGCTCGGCTTGTGGGCGCGGTCTCGGTGGTGCGTCAGCCGCCGCTGGGCGGCTATTGCCCTTCGCTGCTCGTTGCGTCCTTTGCGCCCTTGCCGCGCGGTCCGCTCGGCGTCGCGTTGTTCGGTGCTGGTCATTTCGTGACCTCTCCCGACCTCTGTCGTCGTGACGCGCGTAAGGAAGAGGTGGACCCGGCGAGCGTTGGGAGTGACGACCCTAGCACCGAACGGCAAGGCCGCTGGCTGTCGTTGGCGTTGGTGGTTTGCGTGGGCCGAGGTTTTATCTCTGCGGCCTTCGGATAGCGCTAGCCTGGATAGTGGCCCGATCGTCTAGCGAGAGGGGGCCGACCCGTGAGGACTCTGCGCGAGCGCGCCGAGGAAAAGCGCCGGCTCAAGCTTGAGGCCGTCGCCGAGCAGGTGCGAGACGGGTCGCTGACGATACGCTCGATGACGCCGGAGGAGCGCAAGCAGTACCCCAAGCCCGATCGCCGGTCGCCATGGCGCAGGCGGTCATGACCGCCTTCTTCGTCCCGGGCACGCCGTCGGGGGAGCAGACCGTCCGCGCCTACGAGGACCTGCGCCGGTATGCCGAGCTCGCGGCCGGCAGGCCGGCGCGCTCAACGCGTATCTGCCGGCTGAGTCGTCGCCGCGCGGGAGCCGACTGCGAGACCCGCGTCGGGGCAGAAGACATGTGGGACGGGAAGACCGTGTACGCGATCTTCGACGTCGGCGACGGCTACCTGGTCCTGGGTCGCGGTGGACACGAGACCGTGGCCAAGCACCAGACCTACATGGCCGTCGAATTCGACTGACGGCCGAGCTAGGCACCCCGGTCCCGGTCCCGGCCGCGGATCGCGCGCCGCACCTCGCCCTGGTTGCGCAGCATGCGCGGCGAGCGAGAAGAACTCGTCAAGCGCAAGCAGGGCATCACCGCCGTCGAACGCATGGTGGTCATCGTCGTGGTGGCCTGCGCGAGCACCTTCGAGGTCTGGTTCTTCTTCTTGGCGCACTACACGCTGCTCGCCGGCCCGTAGCCGTCCGGCCGGAATGTCTGTTGCCTCGGCGCGACCGGACAGCGGCTTGCCCGGCCCGGCGCTTGTCCTGCCATTGCTGGTAGTGGTCAGGAGAGGGGGCAGGCCCCCCTCCCGTTATCAGTTGAGCCGCGGATCGCGCTCGGGGCGTGAGGCTCCCTACCATTCTTGTGGAGGCTGTAGATTTGGAGAGGCAACCGGAGAGCACGAGTTCCCTTCGCGCGGCGCTTGCGCCGGGAGCCCTGAGAGCGGCGCTAATGCCTCGCCGGCCGGTCTTCGGGAATCCCTGGGATTCCGTGTCGGACATGCTCGCCTGCTACCTGGCCGTCAGCTTTGTCGATCCGCTGCTGCTCTGGGGCGGAGGCGCATTGATGAGCTCGATCTTCGGATTCGGCTCTCGGTGGCCGCTCGGCCTGTTCATGGCCGCATCGCTCGTCGGCGCCGCTGGCTTCATCACTATCGCGGGCCGCGAGCGCACAAGTCTCTCGGTCGACGTGCTGGCCATCAGCGCGTGGCTTCTCCTCGGTCTGGTGGTCGCGCCTGTCCTCGGCTTGGCCCTCCCGACCGGGGCGGCACTCGCCAGCTACGGGGTCTTGCTGCTGGTCACCCTCCTGTACGTACTTGGCTTCGGTCGCTGGGCGACTGCGTTTGTTCGTACCGTGAGCTGGCCAGCGACCTGGAGCGTGCTGGCTGTGCTCTTCGCTTTTAGCGCGCACCGTCTGATCCTCTATCCGTAGCCCGTGGCCGAGCCGCGGATCGCGCGGGAACCTGAGGTTGGGCCGGGGATCGCCCGGGCCGGCGCCGGTGGGCGGTAGCTCGATTCCGGGGTACGCACAAGCGGCGAGCCGCCGTTTTAGGGCGGGCTCGCCAGGGGCTTGGTTGATGTCGGCGGGTTACCGAGTGGTGCTGTTGGTGGGCGTGGGACGGGCCGAGCCGGCAAGACTGGGGAAGGGCTTGCCCTCCCCCGGCTCCGCCTGGGGGTCTGCCCCCTCCCGTTACAAGTGTCGGGCCGGGTGGCGTCAGGGGGCGGATTGCGCGATAGAGTGCCGTGAGAGGGGATGCTTTGGGGGTTGCTCGAAGTGGGGTCTGAGCGCTCGGCCATTGGCCGGGGCAGCGCAGTGGTGTCGGGCCCCGGGGGGCCGGCCTGGTCTGGCGGTTTCCGCCGGGGGGTAACTTGCGCGGCGGCGGCGGTCGGCTGCCTGCTTTTGCCGGCCTCGGCCTGGGGGCACATCGAGCGTGCCTCCTACTGGCCTCTTCCGGCGCCCGATTGCTCGGTTAGCCCGTGCGCAGGCGGAAGCGTGCCAACGCCGCGCTCGCTGGAGTCCGCTGTCTCCACGCTCGGGGCGCCCCGGTGTACCACCCGGCGGGCCCTGCGGGTTAGCCTGCGCGGGCTCAGAGGCCGGCGGCTGCGGACGGTCACGGTCTACGTTAACGGGCGGCGCGTGCGCCGGCTGCGCGGGGGTCGCGTGCCGCGGTGGATCACCTTGCGCAGGCTGCCGGGGGGCCTGCTCACCGTGCGGGTGGTGGCCACGAGAAAGGGTGGGCGGCGGATCGTGCGCACCCGCAGGTACCACACCTGCGTGGGGCCTCCTCACAAACGCCGGGCTCGGACTTCGGCGGCCGGGCAGACCCGGGTGGTCTGCCAGCCGGATTCCCTGGCGCGCCTGAGCCGGTCGATCGCCGACGCCGAGTCGGCGGGGTATGTCGTGCGTCCCACCCAGGGGCCCCAGCGGATCGGCGACGCCGCGGGCAGCGCCCTGCTGGCGCTGAACAGGAGGCTGCTCGATCACTGCGGCTTTGACTCGATCCAGAAGGCGGTGGACGCCTCGGGCAACAACGACCGGGTGGTGATCATGCCCGGGGTCTACACCGAGCCCGCCTCGCGCGCCGCCCCGACGCACGATCCCAAGTGCGCCCCGTACACGATCACCAATGACCGCAACCAGACCGCGGCGGTCTCCTACGCCTACCAGTTCCACTGTCCCAACGACCAGAACCTGATCGCGGTGGTGGGTCGCCAGCCGGGATCCAAACCTCCGCCCCAGCCCCCGCTCGAGGACCGCCACGGGATTCCGGACATCGGCCCATGCATCCGCTGCAACCTGCAGATCGAGGGGTCCGGCGTTTCCGCCGACGACGTGGTGGTCGACGCCGGACGGGTGGAGTCCGGGGATCACGCGCCGATCGGGGCGGTAAAGGACGTCGGCATCCGGGCCGACCGCGCCGACGGGTTCGTGCTGCGAAACGTAAAGGTGCGCCACGCCGGCGAGCACGACATCTACGTGCTCGAGACCAACGGCTATCTGCTCGACCACTTCAAGACGTTCTATGGCGGCGAGTACGGCGTGCTGACCTTCGTGGAGGACCACGGCCTGATGCAGAACTGCGAGGCCGCCGGAAACGGCGACTCGGGCCTCTATCCCGGCGCCGGCGCCAGCACGGGCAAGAAGCGCGACACCAAGATCTATCCCGACTTTCGCTACAGCCAGGAGATCCGCGACTGCGATTCGCACCACAACTCCGGCGGCTACTCGGGCACCGACGGCAACGCCACCCACATCGATCACGACAACTTCTACGACAACGCCCTCGGTTTCACCACCGATGTCTTCACCGCGTCCGGGCACCCCGGCTTCCCGCAGGACTCCGATCTGATCGAGGACAACAACTTCTACTCGAACAACTTCAACCCATATGTGGCTGGATCGGACGTAGTCCCCTCCATTCCCGTCCCCGTGGGGACAGGGCTGTGGATCGCCGGCGGCAACGACGACGTGATCCGCAACAACCACTTCTATGACAACTGGCGGCGGGGGATGATGATCTTCGCCGTGCCCGACCAGTTCGTGTGCGGGCCGGCCGGGGTCGATCCCTCGCTGCTGGCGGGTTGCAACCCGACGGCGGTGCCGCCCTCAACCTCCTATCGCGACCAAGTCTACGGCAACGTCATGGGCAGGTCACCGGGTGGGACGGTGCAGCCCAACGGCACCGGGGATGTCTCCACCGGGCGAACCGACTTCTGGTGGGATCAGTACTCGGGCAACACCGGCAACTGCTGGCACGACAACCTGGGCAAGGACGGGACCGCGGCCGGCGTGACCAGCACCCCGCCGGCGCCGTTCTTGCCGTCGGCGTGCGACAGCTCGAGCATGGGCACCGGCGGTCCGCAGGAGTCCGAGCTGGCCAACTGCCTCGGGGACATCACCTTCGACACCCACAGCTGCCCCTGGTTCACCACGCCGTCAAAGCCATAGGCCCGCGCTCCCATCGCCGGGCGCGCCTCGTCCTGGTCTCGATCTGCTCGATGACCGTGGTCGGCGGCTGCGGAGGATCAAACCGCCACCGCCCGACCGAGTTCCCAAACGCCGGACCGGGCGTCGGCCAGTCGATTCGCACCGCCAACTGCAGCGACTGGAAGCGAGGCAGCGCCGAACAGCGGCGTCGCACCGTGGCCCAGCTGCGCAACTTCGCCGGCGGGCCCGTCGGATCCTCAAGCGGCCTCCAGAACGGACCGGTCCTCGACGACCAACGGGCCTACAAGCTTCTCGATAGCTACTGCGCCCGCTACCTCGCGCGCGGGTTCAAGCTCTACAAGCTGTATGACCGTGCCGCCGCCTTCCTCGGCCACGCAGCGCCCAACTAGCGGGCGCCTATACGCGCGGGATTGCGGGCAGGTCCATGGAGGTGATAGACGGCTGTCCGCCGACGCCTCCCCTCGCGAGCCGCCCGCACCGCCAATTGGCGTCGGGCCGCGGATCGCGCGGACTTGGGTTGGCTGGGCGTCAGTTGGTGCAGGCGGCGCTGCGGAGAATCGGCTCAGCCCTATTGGGTGGCTGGACGGGTGGGCGGGGCGGGACTCACACGGACCGCGGAGTGGTGGGGGCGGGTCAGGGTGGTGCCGATGATGGGCATCTTGTGGCTGCGTCCGGAGCGCTGGTCGATGGGGGAGGGGGAGTAGAAAAAGAACCAGGCTTCAAAGAGCGCGATGACGAGCACGACGCTTGTGATGAGGATGAGTTCGAGCGGGGAGAGGTCTCGGGCGTGGGTGTGCTCTGAGTGGGGCCGCTCTCCGCGCATGCTGCGAAGCCAGGGGACATGGCGGCTGACCGAGGAGTGCTTGTCGGTGAGACGGCCGTAGGCGGCGTCGAGCCATCCGAGCACCTTGACGAGCAGGTAGCTGATGACGCCGAGAGTGACTGCCGCGGTGCCGATGGCCAACATGCTGGGCGGACCTGATCCTTGGACCCGCGATCCGACCCATAGAGCCATCAGGGGGCTGCCGGTCCAGATGTTGACCGTGGTCACCGCCATCGCGCAGATCAGCCCGAGCCGGACCAGGCGGTGGGCTGGACGCGATGACACGCCATCGGTGCTCGTCCTGGTCGCCACAACTATCGAGGAGCCGTCCTCACGTGTCGAGCGTAACCGGCCGCATTGACTTCGTCCTATATGGCGAGCGCGGATCGCGCCGAACATCGGTTGGGACGCGGATCGCGCGCAGGATCTGATCTGGGCCGAGGATCGCGCGGGCGCGGAGAGGGGTCGGGCCCCGGATCTTGCGGAGGGATGGCTGACAACGGACGGCCGTTTGGTGCGGTCGTGCCAGACGAGTTCCTGGACGCCGTCCGAGACCGGTGCTGGGTCTTAGGCGGGTCCGTCGAACACTAAGCCGACGACGTGCCGACGATGGCGGCTGCAGACGGCGTCTAGGGGGAACCCTCGGCCCCCGGGCGCGAGGCTAACCAGGCGGCAGCGAAAGCCATGGGAGCTAACCGAACCTGAAGAGCTGCGTATGCGGAACGCGCCAGCGAGCACGCGTCGGCCTTGTGCACAGCCGACTCGCTTTACGCGTAGGTCGTTGAAGCCGCGCGGTGGGTGTGGACATGAGTGGTAGCCTCGGCTGGCGTCCGCCGGGGCAGTCGCGGCCGCGATCCATACGAGCAGAGCGACAACCGTCCACCGTTTCACGCGGGACAGAATATCCCTCGCCTCCCCGAGGGCAGAGCTCTGCGCAGTCCGCTCAGCGTGGTGCCGCGGCCGTAGGGCTATGAGGCGGCCAGGGGACCCGGGCACTCCCTCTGCTGACCATTGAGGACCTCGGGTCGGGTTGGGCCGCGGATCGCGCGAAATCGGGTGTCTTGCTCGAGTAGCGGGCCTAGTGCTGCGCCAGTGCCCACTGGACGGTTGCTGGTGCTGCCGATTAGCCTGCCCGGCGGATACCCGCGTGGAGCGGGCCGCCGAAAGGACGCATGTTGCACAGCTGGGACCTCAGGACGCTCGATCTCAAGCCGCGTTTGCCGGAGATTCTCTCCTCGAGCGATGCGGCGCGCGCGATCGTGCTCGACCTCGCGGCCGGCGAGAGCCTCTCGGATCACGAGGTTCACGAGCGCGCATGGTTAGTGGTGCTCGACGGCGAGATACAGGTCGTCAGCGCCGCGGGCGAGCAGGTAGGTGGTGGTGTTGGTCTGCTGGTCGAGTTCGCCCCGGCGGAACGTCGCGAGGTCGTCGCGTCCGCCGACGCGCGTCTGTTGCTATTGCTTGCTCCGTGGCCGGGCAGCGGGCATCCCGGCGCGATGACCATCCGCGAGAAGCTCTACGCGCGCCGTCACGCTGCCAAGCGGGCCAACGCCTGAGCGAGCGACGGGGTCCGTTGCTAGGCGATAGTCCCTCGCTGCGTTGGGCGCAGGCCGAACCCGACCGTGTGCAGTGGAGGTGGGCCTGATCGTGCCACGGCCGGCTTGGCCGGCCCGGCGCTCGTCCCGGCACTGGGGGAGGGGGTGCTGCTGGCGTGGCTGGGAGGCGAGCCGAGCTCGCCGGGCCCGCTAGCACCGCCGCCGGCCCAGAAAGAGACGGCGGCTACCACGGCAGCACCAGGCAGCGCAGGGAGCCTCTCGACCCGCCCGCGTCAGGGCCGGGTCGCCTAGGACGACTGGTGTATTTCGAGCTTGGCCTCGCACATATCCACCGAGGCGCGGGTACCTGGCGTTTCGCCCGGATCCATGTCGCTGAATGCCTGAGCGCCTTTGGCCATGTCCTCCGCGGTCTCGAAGTACTGCAGAACCACCGCTGTGGCCTGAGCTTCGTCTAACAGCATCGTTACGCCTGTGGTGGGCACGCCGGGAGGTGGCCCGCCGGCCTCCTCGATCCGGGCGACCAGCTCCTTGACTCGTTCGGCGTTCACGTCGGTGAACCTGACAACCCGCACATACATTCCAGCGACCTCCTCACTCGTGTAGATGTGACCCTACAGCGGGTCCGGCTCGCCCAGAGCGAACGCCGCTGCCTTGGCCGAGCCGGGGCCCGGCGCGCGACTGGCGCGGACCGGACACCGGGATGGTGGCCGAGCGCCGCGGCACCCGCTCACACCTGAGTCCTATCGCGGCGCCGCGTCCCTCGGCGCTCATCGGGTTGGGCGGCGGCGCTGGCGGTCAGCGTGTGGAGATGCGTCTAAAGAAGACGCCCTGCTGGCCGACGGGGGCGTAGGGCTTGGGCAGGATGAGGATCGCGCCGAACCCGTCTTTCAGCGGGGTGAGGCCGGTGTAATCGCCGAGGAAGGCGCCCGGAAGCTGCCCGGTGGCGGCGTTGGCCGGCAGGTTGACCGCGCTTCGCATGTCAAACGGTCCGGCCAGACGGAGGGTCCTCCAGGGTGCTGCGCGGTCGGTCGAGGATGCGAACCACGCGTCGGCGAGCGGGGCTGTGCCTGGCGCGCACTGACGGTAGGCGTAGTAGCCGACGCCGATCGCGCCGCGCGGGTTCACGGCGATGGAAGGGAGCAAGGTTTGGCAGGGAAGGTTCGCGACCGGCCGCGGGTGGGTCCAGGAGGCGCCCGCGTTTGTCGTTTGGGAGACCCACACGTGTCCGCGGCTGTCGGGGGTGTTGTCGTTCCAGACCAGGTTCACGGTGCCTTTGGGCCCGGGCGCGGCGAGGACGGTGAACCCATCGCCGTGTTGATGCCCGAAGCGTGGATTACGCCGGGTGTGACCGTGCCAACCAGGGTTGGTGTGCTCCAGGTTTGCCCGCCGTCGCGGGAGCGAAGCGCCTCGATCCTCCATCTGCCCACCCGGGTGATGTTGCGATAGGTGACGACGAGGCGGTGCCCGCCAGCCGGGAAGATCTGCGTACCCCAGAGACCGGTGCCCTGGGCGATGTGGATCGTCCGCACCGACCAGCGCTGCCCGCGGTCGCGCGAGGTCGCCAGCAGCACCTGGTCGCGGCTGTCCGGGCGGTGCAGCACCCAGATCACGTACAGGCGGGCCGGGTGGGCCGGATCGGCGGTCACCGTCGGGCGGTCGTTGTAGCCCACCGGAGCGGGGACGACCAGCGGCCGGGAAGCCCGGCGACCCGCGGGGTCAAACCGAAAGACCGCCAGCTTGGTCGTCGGAATGCCGTTGGCCAGGTGGCCCGGGTTGCCCACGAAATAGCTGCGCCCGTCGCGCGCCCAGTCGACCGCGGCGTCGGCGTCTTTGGGTTCGCGCCCTCCGATGCAGGCAGACGTCCCCCTCGCCGGGAGCAGATGCCAGTGGCGGCCCGCGTCGTCGGAGCGACTGAGGAGGTTGACGATGCCGGCATGGTCCAGCCCGTCGTAGTCGGGCGCGGCAAACCACGCTGCCAGCAGGCGATTCGGGCGTCTGGGATCGGAGACGATCGTCGGCTCGGCCGCCGAATCCCGATTGGCGATCCCGGGCGTGGCGCAAAGGCCGCGGTGATAGGGCAGCCCGTGCGAGGCCAGCGTCAAGGGGCCAAGCGCGAACGCCCGGCGGTGGAATGTTGCCGCGGCGGTTACTGGGACGGTCGATGCTGCGGCCAGCGCGCCGCAAACCGCCGCAGTCAGAAGCGCGCGTGCAGGGGGCTTCCCCGTGGTCGGGTTCATTGCACTCAGCCGGCCTGCCTAGTGTATGCGGCCGACCTGGGCCTTGACGATCCTGATCAGGTTTCCCAGCGCGATGTTCGCGTCCACGATGTGCACTCCATAGCGTGGAGCGGACTCGAGTGCAGGTGCCGCGCCGTCCAGCGGCACGATCTCGAGCACGTGCGTCGGGCCGGCAGTGCAATGGGCTCGGTATGAGTGCGGCGCCTCCACCCACACCGTCTTTTGCCGCGGCAGCGCGACCCCTAGCGCCTTGATCGCGAGCGCGATCAACGTACCGGGGGCGAATGGCTTGGATGGCGTGATCGGGTCGATGGGGCCCTGGGCGCCGCCGGGTTTGTGCACAGCACCTCGTCGCCCGGGAACCCGGCACGTGTACGGTCCACTCGATGTCCTTCCGGAATACGCAGGTGGTGGGCCGGGCGTATGAGGCGCTCAACGCGAGCGACATTGACGCCGCGTTGGCTTTGGCCGCTCCGGATGTGCAGTGGATTCCCTCGGAGGGCTCGCCGTTTGAGGGTTCCTACCGGGGCCGCGAGCGAGTCAAGCGGTTTTTCCAGGAGGAGTGGGTGGGGGTCTTTGACGATTTGCGTATGGAGGTGCGGCGGCTGGTCGAGGCTGCGGAGGGCGTGGTGGTGGCCGTGGTGCACTTCACCGGTCGCGGTAGGGCAAGTGGCGCCGAGCTGGCGATCGACATCGCCCACCTGTGGCGCTTGCGCGACGGGGTGGTCGTAGAAGTCCGGGTCTATCCCAGGCCCGAGGACGCCCTGCAGGCGGCCGGGCTGCAGGAGTAGCGCAAACCGGTGTCGGTGAGCCTCGTCGCCTGCCGGGGT
This sequence comes from Actinomycetota bacterium, assembly GCA_005883215.1. Taxonomy (GTDB): domain Bacteria; phylum Actinomycetota; class Thermoleophilia; order Solirubrobacterales; family Solirubrobacteraceae; genus AC-64. The sequence continues at coordinate 9,030 of VAYS01000037.1, read as the reverse complement.
AGGTCCCCGGCAAACAATACGGAGGTGCTCGATGCTCAGTTACTCGAACGTGATGTCGACGCTGGCGCTGTTCGTCGCGTTGGGCGGGGCGTCTTATGCGGCGGTGACGTTGCCGCCCAACAGCGTTGGCTCGCGACAGGTGCGAAACGGCTCGCTGGGGCAGCGAAAGCTGGCCCGCCGCCATCAGACGATCGAGGTCTTCAACAAGCCCACCTCGGCCCGTGTGGTGGATAACAGTCCTGCTGGCGACTCGCAGGGAGACATGCTTGTCTCGGTCAGCGACGCGTTGGACCGCTCAGGTCACCGAGTCGGCCAGAACCAGGGGTACTGTGTGGAGGTCAAGCCCGGCGGTTTCGGCGCCCAGTTGGGGACGGGTTCGGCGACTTGCACCGAGGTGTTCGCGCTCGGGCGCGGGGAGATCCACGTCGTGGGCACCACCGGGGCTGGCAGCGGCGTGGGCGTCGTGGTGGGAGGCACCGGAGCCTATGCCGGCGCGACCGGCACGGTAACCCCTGGCAAGAGGCCGGTCAATGGCACCTTCGCGGACACCCTGCGGATTACCGTTCCCCGGTGACGAGCTCACAGTGACCCTCCAGAGGCAGCTCTAGCCCATGGCTTCGGTCTCCGACTAGCGGCTCTGGCGCAGGCGAGACTTCGCGGGTAGCTGCACCTGATCTTAAGCGGTGAAGCGATGCGCAGGGCAGGCACGTGAGCGCGCCGCGGACCGCGCATACGGCTGGGTTGGGCCGCGGATCGCGCGCAAGGTCAGGCCGCGGGCATGCGGGAGCGGCGATTAGGTGTCAACTCGCTCGACAGCGTGCCCGGCGAGCTCCTGCGCGCGGCCCGGCGGTGCCTGCTCGATGTCCTTGACGCTCGAGCCGCCGACGAACTCGGGGTCGCGGCGTCCCCGTCGCCGGAGACTCCGGCGCAGCCGACCCGCCCTGCTCCAAGCCATCTGTCTGAGCCTCCCGAAGAAGCGCACCACGGCATCGATTACCCGTAGGCGAGGATCACATGCGATCAAACCAGCCTCCCGCTCGGCGTCGGGTTAGGCCGCGGACCGCTTGGAGCGGCCGACCTTGCCACGTGGGCCGGCTTCGCCGGCCCGAGGCTGGGCGACCACCGGGGGGTGGTCGGGAGGGGGGCTGACCCCTCCGGTTAGAAGTTGGGCCGCGGATCGCGCGATGTGGTCGAGTTGCTCGCGGCTTAAGCCATCGCGTGGTCTGCGGGATACTGCGCGGAGTGTCGCAGGAGAACGTGGAGCTGGTAGAGCGCGGGTTCGAGTCCTTCCTGGCCACGGGTGAGCCGCCCTGGGAGATGTTCGATGAGGAGATCGAGGTCTACGACCACGACACCCCGGACCAGGGCAGTTACCGGGGACACGTTGGCGTTGGACGCTGGGTTGAGGTTTGGGGGGCGGCCTGGGCTGAGTGGAGCATGGAGCCGAGCGAGTTCATCGATGCTGGTGACTCAGTCGTCGTGTGCGTTCGCATGAAGACGAAGGGGCGAGGCAGCGGCATCGAGATCGAGCGTCAAGACGCACTGGTGTACAAGGTCCACGAGGGCAAAATTCTCCGTTTGGACTACTACAACAGCAGGGAGCAAGCCCTGGAGTCCGTGGGGCGGCGGCAGCAGTCCGGGAAGTCTCGCCCGTCGCCTCGCTAACCCGCCTTTCGTTGGCCGCCGATCGCGCGGATCGCGCGAGTTGGGTCGCGAATCGCGCGGACGGGTCACGCAGGGGTGAGCGGGAGCTCAGCGGCCTGATCCCCTCACGCGCGGTGCAGCGGGCGGGCCGGTCGTGGATCCTGCTCCGTATCGGCGGGCAGCCCGCGCATCGCCCGGCATCTAGCCGCCGTGTGACCGCAGCTTGCGTCGGCGCCAGCGCAGCGCATATGGTCGGCTCCTCTGCAGTCCTCAAGAGAGAGGAGATGGCGTATGGCTGTCGGTGTGGTTCTGGAGTTCGAGGGCGCGACGCTCGATCAGTACGACCAGGTCGTCGAGAAGATGGGTTTCTCTCCTGGCGGGCCGGCGGCTCCGGGCGGCCTGTTTCACTGGGTCACCAAGACCGACGGCGGCTTCCGGGTCACGGACGTTTGGCGGGATCGCGAGACGTTCGAGCGGTTTGCCGAGGAGCAGATCGGGCCCTACTCCGCCGAGGTGGGGATCACGAATCCGCCGGAGATCTCCTTCTTCGAGGTCCACAACTACCTCACCGCCGGATAGGCGCGATCCGGCGCGGGCCCGCCGGCGGCCGGGCGGGCACACCACCACGCTGGCGATGACGGTTCCGCGGCGCGCCCTCCGCTGATCCTTTGCCCTCGCGTGAGCTTCCCGCGGGGGCCGGCCAGGCCGGCCCGGCGCCCGAGGCACCACGACCGGGAGGGGTGCTGGGGGAGGGCCCGCCCTCCCCCAGACACCAAGTCGGCCCGCGGATCGCGCGGAGCGGGGTTGGGCCGCGGATCGCGCGGGCCGGGTTACGGGCGAGGGTGAGGCAGTTCGGCGTGATCGCGCGCGGCCTGGCGCGGCGTCATGCGCTGGCTGCGGGGTTGAGGGTCTGCTCGTACTCGTCGTGGCGGCGGATCCACAACGGCCTCGAGGCGCTCTCGTCGCGACCCTTCGGCGTCCGGTCCAGCAGGCCGTAGTAGGCCATTGCGGGCTCGAGGCCGCGGGCGGTCGTTACGTAGGTCCGGTAGACGATCCCGTCCGACAGCGCGTACACGCTGAGGCCCGGTCCCTCGGAGACGTACCCCACCACGTCCGTCCCGCACATGCGCGCGTTTTGCTCGACGGTGGGCGGGATCTCGCCCTCCAGGAACGGCTTCAGCTCTTCCTCTGAGTACAGGAAGCCGAGGTCGCGGTTGAAGTCGCTGCCACCGCTCGAGACCCAGTCCATGCCCCAGCCCATCCGCTCTCTGTAGGCGAGGAGCTTCTCAAGCGGCGCGCGGGAGGCGAGCAGCAGAGTGGTGTCTCTGGCCTTGAGGTGGACGACCTGGGGATCGAGGGTGTCCGCGATCGAGGAGCACACCGGGCAGCCTGCCTCCCAAGACGGCCCGAACATGAAGTGGTAGACGAGCAGCTGGGAGCGGCCCTCGAAGATATCGGCGAGGGTCTTCGTGCCGTCCTGTGTCTCGAACCGGTAGTCCTTCTCGACCGGCACCCAGGGCAGCTCGTGCCTCTTCCTGGCCAGCTCGTCGCCGCGGCGGGTGAGCTCCTTCTCCTCCTTGAGCAACTCGTCGCGCTCTGCCCGCCACTGCGCCTGCGTGCCGATCCTGTGCTCTGTCATCAAGGTGTCTACCTCCTGTCTGGATCCGCGGGGCTATATATAATTAGCAAAATGACTAACGATACGTTCCGGGCCCTCGCCCATCCGCTCCGGCGCGAGATCGTGGAACGGCTCAGCGGCGGGGAGGCGACGGTGGGAGAGGTGACCCGGGACTTCGGCGTCTCCAAGCCGACCATCTCACGGCACCTGAAGATGCTGGAGGAGGCGGGCGTAGTGACCCGCGTGATCGACGGCAGGACACACCGCCTCGCCCTGCGGCCGGAGACGCTTGCCGAGGCCTCGGACTGGATAGAGAGCCAGCGAGAGCGCTGGGAGCGCCTCTTCGATGTCGTCGGCGAGTACCTGGAGGAACGGAAGAAGCGACGGTGACCGAGGAGTCCGGCCACGTGGTGCGTATCGAGCGGAACTTCGCGGCTTCGGCCGAGGAGGTCTTCGACGCCTGGACCAGCCCCGAGGTGATGCGGCGCTGGTTCCACCCCGCCCCCGACTGGGACACGCCGGAGGCCGAGGTCGATCTCCGGGTGGGCGGAAAGGTCCGGGTGGTGATGCGCAGGCCCGACGGAACGCAAGGCGAAGGGCAGGGCGAGTACACACTGATCGACCGGCCACACCGGCTGGCGATGACCTGGACCTTCGACGAGGATCCCTCCAACGAGCAGGTGATCGAGCTCTCCTTCTCGGAGTCCGAGGGCTCGACCACGGTACTGATGGTCAACAGAGGCATCTCGACCGACGAGCGCCGCGACGCCCAGGACGCGGGATGGCACGGGTGCTTCAACGAGCTCGAGCGGGTACTGGCCGGCTGATTCATAGCTGGGCCGCGGATCGCGCACGGGTTGGGCCGCGGACCGCGCCTAGGTCTGACTCTGCCGCGAGGTCCGGCTCAGGAGCCCGGCATTGGGAGTCCCCTCCGTGGGGGCGCTCGGGAGGGGGTGCTGGGGGCCTGCCTCCCTAGATGAGCCTCAGACGATGTCGAGGTCTAGGAGCCGGGGGGCGGAGCGGCGGTTGTGGGTGTCGGTGGCGATGATCGCCGTCTGGTAGTGGCCCGGCGGGAGTGGCCGGCGACCGAGGCGACCGCTGAAGGGGGTGGTGTTGGCGCCCTTGTGGGCGCGGCGGCGTACCGTGCCCACCCGCGCTGAGAGGAGGCAGGCCGGGGCCCCAGGCGAGGCCTTGCCCGGTGTGCAGCGGGTGCCGGTTGCATGTCCGATGTGGACCCGGGAGATCTGGATTTGCACGCGGGCGTTGGTGGAAAGGGTGTAGTGGAAGGCTGTGCCGGTGGGGACCTTTCGGGCGGCCAGGGCGGTGGGCCGGGGTCCGACCCGGAAGGCGGTGGCGCGGATGCTGTAGTGCTCGAGCACCGGGCAGGGTCCGCAGGCGATCGGTGAGATGGTGCAGAGGCGGATCAGGGTGCAGGTGTTGCGGCGCCAGGTGGGGTGGCGGTTGTCGGCGGTGATGGTGAGCGTGCGTTCGCCGGTGCCGTCGGCGTTTATGACGTGGATCTCGGCCTGGCCCGACGCGTTCAGGGCGGCGAAGGCGATCTTGGTGCCGTCGGGTGACCAGGACGGCTCGACCCCGGGGGTGGGGGTGAGCAGCCTTGGGTTCAGGCCGGCGGCGGTGGCGATGAGGATGTGCGGGAGGTCGCCGGGGAGGGCGCCGGCGTAGGCGAGCCGGGTGAGGTCGGGGGAGTAGGTGGGCGAGCTGTCGGTGCGACCGTCGGAGAAGAGCTGGGCCTGGTGGTTTCCGGCTGGGTCCATCGTCCAGATCTGGCCGGGCCGGGCGGCGAAGGCGATGCGGTCGCCCTTGGGCGACCAGTCGGGGGTGCTGTTTCGCTTGCTCCCGGTCAGCCGGGTAGGGAACTGAACGGTGGCGGTGGGGATGGTGAAGATATCGCCGGCTGGGGCGCGGTCGACGTAGGCGATGCGCCGGGTGTCGCGCGACCAGGCCGGCGTCGCCTGTGCGGGGTTGGTGACGACGGCGAGTCTGGAGAGGCCGCTGCCGTCGGCGTTGAGCGTCCACACACCCGGTTGGGGGACGGTCAACACCTCGCTCGGCGGGCCGACCAGGCTGGCGACCGCCACGGGGTTTCGGCGGCCCAGGACGGTCGCGCCGGCGGCCAGCCGCGACCCGTCCGGGGCCCAGGCGGGGGAGAAGAACTCGCCGGCGGCGTTTGATGTCAGCTGGGTCTGCCCGGTGCCGTCGACGCGCATGGTCCAGATCTCGGACTTGCCGCTGCGGGTGCTTGCGAACGCCAGCTGGCCGCCGGGGAGCGAGACGGCGACCGTGGTCTGCGCCGTCGCCGTAGCGCCGCCGGCGTCGCGCACGGTGATCGCGACCGGGTAGGTCCCGGCGTAGGTGTAGCCATGGCTGCCGTTGACCGCGAACCCTCCACCGGGACTCGCCGCGACAGCGCCGGGCGTGCCCGTCGTCCCGTCGCCCCAGTCGATGGTGGCCGTATAGTCGCTCGGTGTCCCGGCCGGGTCGGCGTCGGTAAAAGTCGCCAGGCGCTGGTTGGCGAGCGGGGTTCCGCGCACGACGTCGACCGGCACGCCGGTGGCCGTCAACGGCGCGTCGGCCACGCTGGCGGAGCCATTGGCGGTGGCGTCGCCGTTGCCGGCGAATAGCGTGACGGTGACCGCGAAGCTGCCCTCCTCACCGTAGACGTGCGTTCCAGCGACGTCGTAGGAGTTCGGAGCGCCGGTCGCGATCACGGCCCCCGGCGATGTCTGCCCGTCGCCCCAAACGATCGTCGCAGTCGGTGATCCGGTCGCGTTGGCGAAATGCGCCACCACCCCACTGAAGCCCCGTCCCTCCACGGCGCCGAACGGCACGCCGCCGCCGGCGGGCACAGATGCGCCTAACGCCACGCCGCTTCCGCTAACTGACGCGGCCAGGCTTACCAGTAGACCCGCCACCACCGGTCCGCGCCATCCCCTCCCGGTGCCGCGGGCGGTTCGCCTCCCCGAGTGGGCACGATCCTTGCGCACGCCGACGACGCTACCCGCCTCGTGCGGCCTCGGCAAGGCTACATCGCGCCACCTGGCCCGTGGAGCGGGCCGCGGATCGGTCGTCCGGACAGCACGGCGCAGCGCCCGTGCCGCTGGGTCGCAGCCGGCGGCGCCGGCCTACTCGCTCGCTATGTCGAGGAGGTCTTTACCGGCGGCGCGTTAGGTAGAGGTCGCAGCGCCAGCGTTGGACGTACTTCTCGACGCCGCTTTCGGCCAATAGCTGTTCGACACGGCGCAGGACATCGGCGCGTGTGGGCTCGTCGAGGGCGCCGATGAACGACCAGGAGCCGATCAGCCCAACTACGTCCGCGCGTGTCGTATCGCGCTCGTGGAAGAACGCGCGATACTCCAGCGGCTCGAACATCTCCCAGCCCCGCCCGGTCTGCCAGTCTCGCTCGTCGCGCGGATCGCGGGTAAACTGGTCTTTGCCCTTGGGGTGGTAGATATGTGGCGCAACGATGTCCCGTAGCGCTGCGCGCAGTCGCTTCTGCTCGTCGTCCTCGATCTCGGCGACTGGCTCGACGGCTACCAGGTGGGGGCAGCGTTTGGCCAGCTGGGCGGTCAGACGGCCGGTGCCGGCCGCGAGGTCGACCACCAAGCCGCCTGCCGGCTCGAGCCGCCAGTACTCGAACGCGGCATCCACTGCCTCGGTTGGCCATGACGGCCTGGCGTCCCGATAGGCGTCAGCGCCGGCGGCGAATCCAGTGGCGGCGACCGTATCCACGCACCGATCGTAGAGCCGTGGCGCCACCTTCGACTGCGGCCGTCGTTCAAGGCTCGGGGTCAGAGCAGGTCGCCGCGGCGTCCCACACGCTTCCGCGCGGGTGTCCGGGTCGCCGCGCCCTGCGGCGCTCAACAGACTGGCAATGAGGGGAGGGGAGCAGGAGGCGTTTCGACGGAAGGGAGATGGTCGACGACGCTGTGGCCGTCGCGGCGCGGGGGAGGGAGTTACGCGGTCCTCGTCCGGACAGCACGACGCGGCGTCCGTGCCGCTGGGTCGCAGGCCGGCATCGCCGCGTTCCTCGCCTGGTCGTCAGCGGTTGTCGCCGCAGAGTCCAGCGACGTTATGCGGCTAATCGAGGGGGTTGGTCCTATGCCGGCCTTGTCGGTGGTCATGGGCTTCCCGGATCCCGCGGCGGTAGAACCCGGCGGCGAGGGCAAGGGCACCGAGAGCGGCCGTGGCCGCTTGGGCCGCCGCGAGCTTCTCGCTCTCCCAGTAGGGGTTGTCTAGCTCGGTCAGGACGGCGATCTCGTCCAGGGTCAGCCCGGCGCCGGTGCCGAACGGGACGCCGAGCCAGAACTGGTGTCCGTCCTGGCGCTTGAGGATCGCGGCGGCGCCGGTGAGGAGGGTCAGGCCGATACCCGGAACGAAGTGGTGTATGCGGACTTTCTCCTGACCCGGGAAGTGGTATGCCACGCGCGCCCAGCTGCGGGTTCGCGGCGCGTTGCGGCGCCGCTCGCGCACGTAGTTGATGGCGCGGGAGGCGCCGATCGTGACCGAGAACGAGCCGAGCATGCCGAGCCCCGCGCGCTCGGCGCCTGACGCCACGCGAAACCCGCGCACCGCGCTCCGCCCGACGCTTACCGCTCCCGCCCACGGACGGACTAGCGGCTCGGCGGCGGTCAGCCCGCGGCGCGCCGTACGTGCGAGGTCAGCTGCTGCGGTTGGGGTAGGGGTCGTGGACGCTGTCACCGCCGCTGAGGGTCTGCGATTCGCCGTTGCCGCCGACCGCGATCGAGAGGATCGTCTCGATGTTCATCTCTCCTCCTCGATCTCGATAACCGACGGATACCCTCCGGGCCGCCACCTAACCACGGCAACAGCCGAGCTCGCAGTAATCAGAAGCCCGCCAGTGCAGGCTCCGCTACCTATGCCTGGGTCGGTCAGCGTCGACCGAGCGCTACCTTCGGCCGCGGCCGCCGTTGACTAGGTGTGGGCACCAAGCCGTTGTGGCGGTTGGGGCTGGTCGCTGTGGTGTTGGCGTTGGTGGCGCTGGCGCCTGTTGCAACGCAGGCCCGTGTGCGCGGCTCGGGCGCGCGTAGTCCTGGCGGTTACCGGCTGGTCGTCGGTCCGATCGCGGTGATCGAGCCCCAGCGCGACAGCCACGGCAAGCGGTGGTTCACCTATGCGGTCTTCGTGCGCCTCAACCGCCCGATACCGCGCGACGGAAACGGCAGCCCCCTCGGGGAGGCGCCGCTGGACGGCGCCGGCGGGGGCGGCGGGCTCTTCCTGGACGCCTATAGCCGACCCGCCCGCCACTGCTACATCCAGACCGTCGAGAACGACTTCGCCTACAGCCGCACGCTCAAACACCCCCACCCCGGTGCCTGGGTGACGCTCGAGGTGCACATCCAAAGCCCGGCCAACCGCGACCAGGACATCGCCCTGCTCACTCGGCGCATCCGGCTGCAACGACGCCGGGCCGACACCGACGGCCCGTACTACCCGCGCCGGCAGGGATGCCTACGGTAAAGGCGATCGGCCTAGCGCCGGGGTTAGCTGGCTAGCGGCAGGCGATGCCGTCGGGCCCGGGTCTGGTGGGGAGGGTGGTGCCGGCTTCGGCGAGCAGCTCGCTCAGGTTGCCCATCCACTCGGTGTAGTTGGGGCTGGGGTCGCCCATCGTCTTGGCTTCGGCGCGTTGCTGGCGGTAGCCGGGTGGGCGCAGCGGCCACTCGTACGCCAGCGGTAGCCCGGGTCTTCTTAGCTCGTCGTGGAAGTAGCACACCAGGGTGGGGCAGTCG